>NZ_BPES01000030.1:0-244 GCF_019654895.1 Roseobacter sp. OBYS 0001 | reverse complement strand
CGCCACCGCCCCGGGCGGGATCGCCCAGATGGGTGCCTTCTCCGCGGAGGTGAAGGCCAACGTCCCGGTGGTGCTGTCCATCCACGTCCTGCGCATCACGTCGGTCATCGTGCTGATGAGCGTGGGACTCAAGCTCATGGGAGGAAAGTCATGACACCCGCCGGTGACCACCGGTCCCTCGCAGGCATCCGGGTCGTCGACCTGAGCCGCGCGCTCGCCGGGCCCTACGCCACGATGATGCTCG
>NZ_BPES01000029.1:0-250 GCF_019654895.1 Roseobacter sp. OBYS 0001 | reverse complement strand
ACATTGTGCACACAACTCCAAAAGTGTGCAAATAGGCTAAAAAGCATGTTTTTAGCCTAAATAGCGTAAATCAACTCAATTTGGGGTGTAGAGTGTGTTAGTATAGAAGATACTGAGATAGTGCAAAAAAGTGCTTATCTCGGCGAGATAAGCATGTTTTTGACCAAATAAGCTCTATTTAAGCTACTTTTGCCCACATTGTGCACACAACTCCAAAAGTGTGCAAATAGGCTAAAAAGCATGTTTTTAG
>NZ_BPES01000028.1:0-957 GCF_019654895.1 Roseobacter sp. OBYS 0001 | reverse complement strand
GCCGTGCCGCGCCAGACCCGGCCGGTCACCAGCTGAAACGGGCGCGTCGAAATCTCGGCACCCGCAGGGGCCACGCCGATGATGATGCTCTCGCCCCAGCCCTTGTGCGCCGCCTCGAGAGCCGTGCGCATCACGTTCACATTGCCCGTGGCGTCGAAGGTGTAATCGCAGCCCCCGCCCGACAGTTCGACCAGATGCGCGACCATGTCGCCCTCGACCTTGCTGGGGTTCACGAAATCGGTCAGGCCGAAATGGCGCGCCATCTCTTCCTTGTCGTCGTTCAGATCGACGCCGATGATCTGATCCGCGCCCGCCAGCCGCAGCCCTTGAATCACGTTCAGACCGATGCCGCCCAGCCCGAAGACGGCGGCCGTTGACCCAATCTCAACCTTTGCCGTGTTAATAACGGCACCGATGCCGGTGGTCACGCCGCAGCCGATGTAGCAGATTTTATCAAAGGGCGCGTCCTTGCGCACCTTGGCCAGCGCGATTTCCGGCACAACCGTGTGGTTGGCAAAGGTCGAGCAGCCCATGTAGTGGTGGATCGGCGTGCCATCCAGCATCGAAAACCGGGTTGAGCCATCGGGCAGCAGCCCCTGGCCCTGCGTGGCGCGCACTTTCTGGCAGAGGTTCGTCTTGGGGTTCAGGCAGTAGTCGCACTCGCGACACTCCGGCGTATAAAGCGGGATCACATGATCGCCCACCTCAAGGCTGGTCACACCCTCGCCGATCTCGATGACAACGCCCGCGCCCTCATGGCCCAGAATGGCCGGAAAGATGCCTTCGGGATCATCGCCCGAGCGCGTGAACTCATCCGTATGGCACAGGCCCGTCGCCTTGATCTCGACCAAAACCTCTCCGGCACGCGGGCCGTCAAGATTGACCTCCATCACCTCAAGAGGCTGCCCAGCCGCAACCGCAACCGCCGCACGCGTTCTCATCATAGTCAAACTCTCC
>NZ_BPES01000027.1:0-1152 GCF_019654895.1 Roseobacter sp. OBYS 0001 | reverse complement strand
TGACCTGCTCCCCTTTGAGTCCGCTAATTTACGTTAGCTCTGTTCGGGTTTTGGTCCTTTTCTGACCGGTTAGCATATTCCGCGGGTGTTAGGCCAGCGAGGCTTGTGTGAGGGCGGTGGTGGTTGAAGTCGTTGCGCCATGCCGCAATCAGGTTGCGAGCATGGCGTATGCTATCGAACAGGTGCTCATTCAGGCATTCGTCGCGCATCCTGCCATTGAAGCTTTCGACAAACCCGTTCTGCATTGGTTTGCCGGGCGCGATGTAGTGCCAGTCAACCTTGCGGTCTTCTTGCCACTTCAGCATCGCATTGGACGTCAGTTCGGTCCCATTGTCGCTGACCACGACGCATGGGTATCCACGCATCTCAGCGATCCGGTCCAGTTCACGCGCAACACGGTCACCAGACAACGACGTATCGACAACTGCAGCAAGACATTCACGGCTGAAGTCATCAATCACGTTCAAGATGCGGAACCGGCGACCACACGACAGGCTGTCAGACACGAAGTCCAGCGACCACCGCTGGTTCGGCCCCAGTGGGATCGCCATCGGTGTCCTCGTGCCCACTGCACGCTTGCGACCGCCGCGTTTACGGACTGTTAACCCTTCTTCGCGGTAGATCCGATACAGCTTCTTCCAGTTCACTTGCCAGCCTTCGCGCTTCAGCAGAATGTGCAGCCGACGATAGCCAAAGCGTCGCCGTTCAGACGACAGCTCTTTCAATCGACCACGCAGTTCCGTATCCGCTGGCCGCTTCGACACACGTCGATAGACCCGTGGATCAATCCCAGCCAACGCACAGGCGCGCTTCTGATTGTATCGCTTCTCTTTCATGGCCCAGGTCACCGCGTTTCTGCGTGAGCCGGGCCTCAAAAGTTTTTTCCCAGCATTTCCTTCAGCGTCGAGACATCCATCATCTGTTCCGCCAGGAGTTTCTTCAGTTTGGCGTTCTCGAGTTCCAACGCCTTCAGCTTCTTGGCGTCAGACACTTCCATCCCGCCGTACTTGGACCGCCATTTATAAAACGTCGCATCACTGACGCCATGCTTGCGACAAAGCTCCTTCGCGCCAAGCCCAGCCTGATGCTCTTTCAATATCCCGATTATCTGTTCTTCACTGAAACGGCTTCTCTTCATCGTCTGTCTCCTTA
>NZ_BPES01000026.1:0-1205 GCF_019654895.1 Roseobacter sp. OBYS 0001 | reverse complement strand
ACGCCTTTTTGTGCGCGTATCGGGATTACTCGGTGATTTTGGACACGACGCCGGCGCCGACGGTGCGGCCGCCTTCGCGGATCGCAAAGCGCAGGCCCTGCTCCATCGCGATCGGTGCGATCAGCTCAACACCAAAGCTCACGTTGTCGCCCGGCATCACCATTTCAGTGCCCTCGGCCAGCTGAACCGTGCCCGTCACATCCGTTGTGCGGAAGTAGAACTGGGGGCGATAGTTCGCAAAGAACGGCGTGTGGCGGCCGCCCTCGTCCTTGGTGAGGATATAGGCCTCGGCTTCGAACTTGGTGTGTGGCTTGACCGAACCCGGCTTGCACAGAACCTGACCACGCTCAACCGCTTCACGGTCGATACCGCGCAGCAATGCGCCGATGTTGTCGCCCGCTTCACCGCGATCCAGCAGCTTGCGGAACATCTCAACACCCGTACATGTTGTGGTCTGGGTGTCCTTGATCCCCACGATCTCGATGTTGTCGCCAACATTGATCACGCCACGCTCAACACGGCCCGTCACAACAGTCCCGCGACCGGAGATCGAGAACACGTCCTCAACCGGCATCAGGAACGGCTGGTCAATCGCACGCTCAGGCGTCGGGATGAACTCATCCACGGCGGCCATCAGCTTGCGGATCGCCTCTTCGCCGATCTCGGGGTCACGCCCTTCCATCGCCGCCAGCGCGGAGCCGGGGATCACAGGAATGTCGTCGCCCGGATAGTCATAGGAAGACAGCAATTCGCGGATTTCCATCTCCACCAGCTCGAGCAGTTCCTCATCGTCGACCTGATCCACTTTGTTCATGAAAACAACCATCGTCGGGATGCCAACCTGGCGGCCCAAGAGGATGTGCTCGCGCGTCTGGGGCATCGGGCCGTCAGCCGCGTTCACAACCAGGATCGCGCCGTCCATCTGCGCCGCACCGGTGATCATGTTCTTGACGTAATCCGCGTGACCGGGGCAATCCACGTGCGCGTAGTGACGCGCTTCGGTTTCATACTCAACGTGCGCTGTCGAGATCGTGATCCCGCGGGCTTTCTCCTCAGGCGCACCATCAATCTGGTCATACGCCTGAAAATCACCAAAATACTTCGTAATCGCAGCCGTCAGCGTCGTCTTGCCGTGGTCAACGTGACCAATCGTGCCAATGTTAACATGCGGTTTATTACGTTCAAACTTTGCCTTTGCCATGATG
>NZ_BPES01000025.1:0-1401 GCF_019654895.1 Roseobacter sp. OBYS 0001 | reverse complement strand
TGGACGATGGCGCGGCGCATCTTGTCATAGCCTGTGCGCACGAGGGTTGCCGTTTGCGCGTCCAGCGCGGCGCGATCCGCGGAGGCGTTGCACAGGAAACAGCCGCGGCTGTCGGCGTGATCGCCCAGGGCCGTGAGCGGCGCGCTGAGAAACGCATCGATCCGCGCCAGCGGGGCTGTGTCAGGCGCGCGCAGGATGCGCACCGCCCCCTCCACCACCCGGGCGTCGTAATGCGCAAGCGCCTTGAGATACATCGACTGCTTGTTGCCAAACGCCGCATAAAGGCTCGCCTTGCCCAGCCCCGTGGCCTTTGTGATGTCGCTCAGCCCCGTCGCCTCATAGCCGTGTTCCCAGAACAGATGCATGATTTTCGACAGGGTCTCATCGGGGTCAAATGCCCTCGGGCGTCCGGGTTGCTGCATGTGTCATTGTCCTCGCGAAGCTGTGAATGGATAGTTATTGACCGATCAGTCCGTAATCTGTAGGTGTTGGCCATCGGCACTGACGCCGCACAGCTTTACCTAAATAAAGACCATTCGGTCAAGAAAGGAAACACACCATGACACATGTAACAGACACCCCCGCCGCCGCCGTGAACCTCGCCGATCTGGGCGACACCGTGGCGAATGCGGGCACCCATGCGATCCGCTTTTCCAGCGCGATTGTGCTGGGCTGGATCGGGGCGATGAAATTCACCGCCTATGAAGCGGGCGCCATCGAGGGTCTGGTCGCCTCCAGCCCGCTGACCAGCTGGCTCTATTCGGTGTTTTCGCTGCAGGGGGCGTCGAACCTGATCGGATCCGCCGAGATCGCGATTGCCCTGCTGCTGGTGGTGGGCGCGAAGTTTCCCAAGGTGGCGCTGCTGGGGGCCCTGGGCGCGCTGGCGACCTTCTTTGTGACGGCCAGCTTCCTGTTCACCGCCCCGGTGAGCGAGCCGAGCCTTGGCGGCTTTCCCGCGCTCTCGGTCGTGCCGGGCCAGTTCCTGCTGAAAGACATCGTCCTGCTGGCCGCCGCGCTGTTTTTGTCCGGTGACGCCCTGCGCCGCATCGCCCGCAACTGACCCGCCACAGCCCCCGCCACAGCCCCCGTCAATGCGGCGGGGGCACAGACCCGGAGACACCCCATGCCCCCTGAAATCACGCTCTATACCAAGGGCTATTGCCCCCATTGCAAAGCCGCCCGCGCCCTGCTGGCCGCCAAAGGCGTGCGCTTCGTGAACCACGACATCGACATCACCCCCGCGCGGCGCCGCGAAATGATCGCCCGCGCGGGCGGGCGCACCACCGTGCCGCAAATCTTCATCGCAGATTTCCACGTCGGCGGAAACAGCGACCTCACAGCCCTCAACACATCAGGCACCCTCGATGCTCTGCTCAAAAACAAACAAACAGCGTGAAGTCG
>NZ_BPES01000024.1:0-1914 GCF_019654895.1 Roseobacter sp. OBYS 0001 | reverse complement strand
CCCACGTCACGTTATCGCAATACGGATCGTTGTATTCGGAGTCTGTTTCGGATTCTGAGGGGTTTTGGCGGCGTGAGGGGGGGCGGGTTGACTGGATCAAGCCTTTCACCAAGGTCAAGGATGTGAACTTTGATCTCGGCCATGTGTCGATCAACTGGTACGCGGATGGCACCTTGAATGTGGCGGCCAATTGCGTGGACCGGCATCTGGCCACGCGCGGCGATCAGACCGCGATCATCTGGGAGCCGGATGACCCCAAGGATGCTGCCAAACATATCACCTACAAGCAATTGCACGCTTCGGTCTGCAAGATGGCCAATGTGCTGGAAAGCCTTGGCGTGCGGCGCGGTGACCGGGTGGTGATCTACCTGCCGATGATCCCCGAGGCGGCCTATGCGATGCTCGCCTGCGCGCGGATCGGCGCGATCCACTCCATCGTCTTTGCCGGGTTTTCGCCCGATGCGCTTTCGGCGCGGATCAATGGCTGTGACGCCAAACTCGTCATCACCGCCGATCACGCCCCGCGCGGCGGGCGGGCCACAGCCCTCAAATCCAACACGGACGCCGCCCTGCTGCACTGCAAGGACACGGTCAAATGCCTCGTCGTCAAGCGCACCGGCGGGCAGACCACCTGGATCGACGGGCGCGATTACGACTGCGGCGAGATGATGCTGGAGGCCTCGGATGTCTCCCACCCCGCCGAGATGAACGCCGAAGACCCGCTGTTCATCCTCTATACCTCCGGCTCCACCGGCCAGCCCAAGGGCGTCGTGCACACTTCGGGCGGGTATTTGACCTATGCCGCCATGACCCATGAGATCGTGTTTGATTACCACGATGGCGATGTCTTCTGGTGCACCGCGGATGTGGGCTGGGTGACGGGCCACAGCTATATCGTCTACGGGCCGCTGGCCAATGGCGCGACCACCATCATGTTCGAGGGCGTGCCGACCTACCCCGATGCCAGCCGCTTCTGGCAGGTCTGCGAAAAGCATAAAGTCAACCAGTTCTACACTGCCCCCACCGCCATCCGCGCACTGATGGGACAGGGCAAATCCTTTGTCGAAGGGTGCGATCTGAGTGACCTCAAGGTGCTGGGCACCGTGGGTGAGCCGATCAATCCAGAGGCCTGGAACTGGTACAATGACGTCGTGGGCAAGGGCAAATGCCCCATCGTCGACACCTGGTGGCAGACCGAGACGGGCGGCCATCTGATGACCCCCCTGCCCGGCGCGCATACCATGAAACCCGGCTCTGCGATGAAGCCTTTCTTTGGCATCAAGCCGATGGTGCTGGAGCCCGCCTCGGGCGAGGTCCTTGAGGGCAATGACGTGGAGGGCGTGTTGGTCATCGCCGACAGCTGGCCCGGCCAGATGCGCACCATCTGGGGCGATCACGAACGGTTCGAAAAGACCTACTTCTCTGATTACAAAGGCTATTACTTCACCGGGGATGGCTGCAAACGTGACGCAGACGGTGATTACTGGATCACGGGCCGCGTCGATGACGTGATCAACGTCTCAGGCCACCGCATGGGCACCGCAGAGGTCGAAAGCGCGCTGGTCGCCCACGCCAAAGTCGCCGAAGCCGCCGTCGTGGGATACCCCCACGCGATCAAGGGGCAAGGCATCTACTGCTACGTCACCCTGATGAACGGCGAAGAGCCCAGCGATGAACTCTATCAGGAATTGCGCAAATGGGTCCGCACCGAAATCGGCCCCATCGCGTCGCCTGACCTCATCCAATGGGCCCCCGGCCTGCCCAAAACACGCTCGGGCAAAATCATGCGCCGCATCCTGCGCAAAATCGCCGAAGACGACTTCGCAACCCTCGGAGACACCTCAACCCTCGCAGACCCAACCGTCGTCACAGACCTCATCACAAACCGAATGAACAAACAGGACGCTTGATAAA
>NZ_BPES01000023.1:0-23298 GCF_019654895.1 Roseobacter sp. OBYS 0001 | reverse complement strand
CAAAACCCGAACAGAGCTAACGTAAATTAGCGGACTCAAAGGGGAGCAGGTCAGCTTCGTTCGCCCAAATTTCCAAGGAATATTACATGTCAATTGAAGCATGGCTTGCCTTCTCGCTGATCTCTGTCGCAAATATTGTGACACCCGGTCCTGCGATCCTGAATACAATCCGGCGCGCGGCCCAACTTGGATTCAAGCGGTGCATATCAACCGGTGTGGCGAACGCAGCCGGACTGGCGGTTGCGGGGTTTGCCTGTGCGTTTGGTGTTGCAACCTTCATACTCGCTTCGGAATGGCTGTGGTTCATTTTTCGATGGGCGGGGGTGCTTTGTCTTGTGTACTTGGGTCTGCGTCTGATCGCGAAACGCTCGATCTTGGATCGTCGTCGTCGAAAATGCCTATTGTACCGACAAAAACGCTGCTCATTGAGAGCTTTACGCTCGCCGTATCAAACCCCAAGGCTGTTTTGCTCTACGTGGTAATCTTTCCGCAAGTCATTCAAGCAGACTAACCTGCATTGCCGCAAGCTGTGGCACTTGTATCGACATACTGCGCGATATCTCTAGCGTCTTTGACGACCTACGCAGCAATGGCCGAATTATTAAGAACACGGTTTTTGACCCAAGCCAGATATCGCGGATTTAGGGTTCTCTCGGGACTTGTGCTGATCGGGTTCGCAGAGAAACTAGCCAGAGAGGTCCGATAGCTTCGATCTAAATTAGTTAGACATGCCTCAAGTTTATTGTTGTAAGTGTCAGTTGTATTACCAATGCAACAATTGCGTTGTCTCAAAGCGATTATTGGTTTGAAACAATTCAATGGCAACTCTGTCCCGCCCTCTGTTAACTCGTTTAGGCTGCATTGAAGGGACGGTCTGAAGTCCACTGACGTCGGTATCACTGAATGGCCGCTTCCGCGACTTGGGCTGCATCGCAGCATAAGATCTGCTGCAACTGCGAAGAAATGCTGCGTGAGCAACAACCGCGCGTGCACAAGTCCGCTTCGTCCGCGTTGTGTGAGTTCGGCCCGCATCAGGTTTTTCTTTTGCGGCGAATGTCGGCAATCTGGGCTGCGACTGCAGTATCTTGACCAGTCGTCCAAGGTCCGCAATGGGCCGTCCTTGTCGCCAACCGAAGCCAATATTGAACAGTTGCCGCGCCACATCCGAGGTCGGGTCCGAGCCCAAACCGTCCAATGCTGCAGGATACTTGAAGGGCTGCTCTTAGTTTCACAAAGTGAAACTGAACGCTCAGGGGTTTCTCATTCAATGGCGGCATTGATGAATTCTGAAACGAGCTTCAACCGCGTGCGGTCTTTGGTGGCGATAAGGGACGTGTTTCGGGCTTCGGGCATTTCTTCGATGTCAATTTCGCAAAGATTGTTTTTGATGAGGCTGCTGTTTTGCAAGAACAACGCGACACCAATTCCCTGCAACACCGCTTCGCACATCAAAGGGAAGGTTGTCATCGTGGCCACGCGATTGAACGATATGCCGTAGCGATTGCAAGCTTGATCCAGCAAGCGGCGCGTGAGCGACCCCTTCTCCGGGACAATGACCGTCTCTTGTGCAAGCTCGGCCAGTGAGATCTTGGCGCGCTTGGCGAAGGAGTGATCGCAGCGGCAATAGATCACATAACGTGCGCTTTCGATGTGGATTTTTTCCCAGTGCTCATGATCGGGCGCATCGGTGATCAAGCCCACATCCGCAAGGCGGTTGCCAATCATCGCTTTGGCAGTCGTCCAATCGTAAAGCCCAAAATCGACACGAATATCGGGAAACCGGCGCTGAAACCGCGCAATAATCCTCAACGCTGGTTGCGGCGCATTTCCGATGATCTTGAGACGACCTTCTTTCATGGCATTGAACCCTTCGAGCCGATCCGTGACTTCTGCGCTCAGGGCGACCATGCGATCTGCCAGATCGTAAAAATCCTGTCCGGTCGGGGTGAGTTCTACCCCATCCCGACCGCGCAGCAAAAGAAGCGTTCCGACGCCTTTTTCAAGGTTCGCAATATGTTGCGTGATTGTGGATTGCGTGACGCCCAGCCGGACGGCGGCGGCGGAAAAGCTCCCCTCACGGACGACATAGGCAAACGCTTCGAACTGATGGTGGTTGGGGCGCATGATCTGTCCTTTTACCCCAAGATAGAACCCATCGGTTTCACTAATATGACGACACAAAACGGTTGTGTTCAGCACCTATTCCTTTGGCTGTACCAAAGGAGAATCGCATGTCAGGTTTGCAGATCGCATCTGTCACCAAGTCCTTCGCAGAGACCTCCGTTTTGAAAGGTGTGACCTTGGATGTGAAGGATGGAGAGTTCATTTCGTTAGTGGGCCCTTCCGGTTGCGGAAAGTCGACCCTGTTGCGGATCATCGCCGGGCTTGAGACACCAACAAGCGGCAACATCGCAATCGGTGGTACGGATGTGACACAGCTCCGCGCGGCGGATCGCAATCTGTCGATGGTATTTCAATCCTACGCGCTTTATCCGCATTTAACTGTGGCCGAGAACATCGCGGTGCCTTTGCAGATGCGCCAAATGACAGCGCTGCAGCGGTTGCCGGTGCTGGGCAGTGTGATGCCCGGTGCGCGGACGCAAAAAGCCGATATTATCCAAGCCGTCCGGCATGCGGCCGAAACGCTGGAAATAGCGGCACTTCTGGATCGCAAGCCCGGGCAATTGTCGGGCGGGCAGCGACAGCGTGTTGCCTTGGGCCGTGCCTTGGTGCGCGATCCGGCGGCGTTCTTGTTGGACGAACCGCTGTCAAACCTTGATGCGAAGCTGCGCGTTCAGACCCGCTCCGAGATCGCCGAATTGCACCGCCGCCTGAAGGCGACGTTTATCTACGTTACCCATGATCAGGTCGAAGCCATGACCATGTCCGACCGGATCGCGGTGATGATGGATGGTGAAATCCTGCAATGTGCAGCACCCGATGTGATCTATGAAGACCCTGACGACATTCGTGTGGCCGAGTTCATTGGCTCGCCCAAGATCAACATCTTGCCGGTGGAGCGAAACGGCACCGAGCTGACGGTGTTTGATCAGGTCCTGAATTCTCGTTTCTCTATCGACAGTCCGAAGGTGATGCAGATGGGCCTGCGTCCCGAAGCCCTGCGATTGACCCAATCCGCGCCGCGTCTCACCGGACGGGTCGTGCATTTGGAGAATCTCGGGTCAGAGGTCTTTGCCCAAGTTACCCTGAACACCGATGGATCGCGGGTGACCCTGCGGGCCATGCCGGCACAGCGGCAGAGTTTGGGTCTGGGTGCGCAGGTCGGTCTGACCTTTGATCTGAGCGCAGCTATAATGTTTGACGCAGAGGGGAACCGATTGCGCCGCGCCGAACTTGCCGCCACCCTCGCACCTGAGGTGGCCTGAGATGGCGGTCGTGGACCCCAACGTTGCAGGCGTCGCCAAATCCAAACCCGACAACAGGCAAGCGCGCGCGGGCTGGGGGTTGGCGGCACCTGCCTTGACGCTCATGGTTTTGATCCTGCTGGTGCCGATCATCGTGGCTGGTGTCCTGTCTTTCACTAACTATTCATTGGGCAATCCCGGCTTTGATTGGGTCGGCGTGCAGAATTATGAGCGCCTGTTGACCCGTTCGACTTACGAAAAGATGTTTGTTGCGACCTTTACCTACGTGTTCACCGTGGTGCCCATTTCCGTGGGTCTTGGCCTTGGGGCGGCCTTGCTGGTCCATTCGCTGGGCCGGATCGGGGACATCTACAAGACGATCTATTTCCTGCCCGTGATGGCCACGTTGTTGGCCATGGCCATCGCCTGGGAATTCATGCTGCATCCAACGATCGGGATGGTGAACCGCACCTTGGAGATGGCCTGCGGGACATGGGTTGAGGCGTTGCCCTTCTTTACCAATGGCTGCGCCGAGGGTTTCCCGCTGTGGCTGGGGGATCGCGACTACGCGATCTGGGTGGTCTGTTTCATCGGCATCTGGCAAGGGTTCGGTTTCAACATGGTGCTGTTCTTGGCCGGCCTGACGTCGGTGCACCGAGAACTGTACCACGCGGCCGAAATGGATGGGGCCCGCTCCGCGTGGGACCGGTTCCGGCTGGTCACATGGCCCGCCCTCGGGCCGACCACCGTCTTTGTGGTGACCATTTCCTGCATCCGCGCCTTTCAGGTCTTTGACACGATCGAGGCCTTCTGGCCGCAGGGCGGTGGGCCGAACAAATCCGCCTATGTGATGATGTTCGCGATCTTTGAGAAAGGCATCCAGCAGAACCTGATCGGCATCGGCTCGGCCATCACCATGTTGTTCCTGCTGTTCGTCATGTTTCTGACCCTGATCCAGCGCTGGCTGGTCGAGCGCAAGGTGCACTATTGATGACACGTGATTGGTGGAAACATCTGGTGCTGATCCTTGGCACGATCATCGTGTTGGCGCCGTTCTATATGATGGTCAGCTATTCGTTCAAAAGCCCCGGCGAAATCGACCGTGGTGAAGGCGGGTTCTTTGGCCGTCAGGAGATGATGATCGACCCACGCTGTGTCGCCTTGCGCCAGCCAAGCCGCGCCGACATAGTTGCCGCCCGTGCGCGGTTTGCTGGCCAAGACGACGCCAGCGTGCAGGCGGCCTTGTTGGCCGAGGCCGAGGCGTCCTGTTCCATGCGCCCCGTGGTGTTCAACTATTCCAAGGCTTTCATCGAAGCACCGCTTGTCCGCTATCTGCTCAATGGCGTGATCGTCACCGTATCGATCTTTCTGATCCAGATCGTTGTCGCACTGCCCGCCGCTTACGCCCTCGCCAAGCTCAAGTTCTGGGGGCGAGAGGCGGTCTTTGGGCTGGTCCTGTTCTGCCTGCTGATCCCTGTCCACGCCATCGCCCTGCCGTTGTACATCGGGCTGGCGAAGCTGGGGCTGACCAACACCTATGCCGCCCTTGTCGTGCCATGGACCATCTCGGTCTTTGGGATCTTCCTGATGCGCCAGTTCTTTATGACCGTGCCTGACGATCTGATTGATGCGGCGCGGATGGACGGGATGTCCGAGCTGGCCATCGTCTGGCGGGTGATGCTGCCCACAGCGATCCCCGCGCTTTTGGCCTTTGCCATCTTTTCGGTGGTGGCTCATTGGAACGATTATTTCTGGCCGCGCATCGTCGTGACCGGAAACCGCGATCTCTTCACCCCACCGCTGGGCCTTCGCGAGTTCAAGGGTGATGGGGATGGGTCGTTCTTCGGCCCGATGATGGCCACTGCCACCGTTATCGTCACACCGCTGATCGTCGCTTTTTTACTGGCCCAACGCCGCTTTATCGAAGGGATCACTTTGTCTGGAATGAAGTAAGGCGGGACTTCTCCCGCCCTACCCGTAGCCCCGAAAGGGGAAAATCACCGGGGTCTGCCAATCACCAAACCACACGTCCCCGACAACAGGAGCAAACCTAATGAAACTGACCACAACTGCAATGGTTTTGGCCATGTCAGCCAGCGCCGTTTTCGCCGAGGACAAGGTGACCATCGAGTTCGCCTATCCCTATAGCCACCTCTTTGATGTCACCTACGAAGCGATGATGCCCGCTTTCCAGGCGGCGCACCCGAATATCGAGGTCAAGTTCCGCGCCACCTACGAATCCTACGAGGACGCCACCAACACGGTCCTGCGCGAGGCCGTTGCTGGCAACCTGCCAGATGTCAGCATGCAGGGTCTGAACCGTCAGGCACCGCTGATCGACAAAGGCATCGCCCAGTCGCTGGAACCCTTCATCGCCGGCGAACCTGATTTCGAAAAGGACGGCTACCACGAGGCGATGCTGTCGCTTTCGACCTTTGACGACGAAGTCTACGGCCTGCCGTTCTCGATCTCCCTGCCGGTTGGATATTACAACATGGACATCCTGCGCGAAGGCGGCATCGAAGAGCTGCCAACGAATTGGGACGAGGTGATTGCAGCCTGCAAGACCATGAAGGCCAACGGCATCGACAATCCGATCTTCTGGGGTTGGAACATCACCGGCAACTGGTTCGTTCAGGCCCTGTTGTGGAGCCAGGACAAAGCGATCGTCGAAGACGGCCGCGTGACCATGGACAGCCCAGAGGCGCTGGTCGCACTGGAACAGATGCAGGAAATCTTCACAGAATGTGAAATGCAGAACCTCGAATGGAAGGCCGCATTGTCGTCTTTCTCCGCTGGTTATGTCGGCATGATGTTCTGGTCCACTTCGGCTCTAGGCGCGGTTGAGCGCAGCCAAGGTGATTTCGAACTGGTGACCGGCCCATTCCCGGGCCTCGACGGTGCGCCGATGGGGCTGCCTGCGGGTGGCAACGCGGCGATGCTGACCTCAACCTCCAAGGATCCTGCCGTGCGCGAAGCGGCTTGGACATGGCTGAAGTTCATCACCTCAGGTGAAGGCGCTGCGGAAGTGGCTAAGACCACTGGCTACATGCCACCGAACAAGGCTGCCAACGAGATCATCCTCGCCGATTTCTACGAGCAGAACCCGAACAAACAGACCGCGGTGGACCAGCTCCCGCTGTTGCGCGACTGGCTGGCCTATCCTGGCGACAACGGACTGGCAATCACCCAAGTGATCTATGACGGGATCGAACGCATCGTCACTGGCGACGCGACCGATATGAAAGAATTGCAGGAAGAACTCGTCGAGGAAATCGCCGACCTGCTGCCCAACGGCTAAACCATCCTCCGGTCGCCCTTTCGGGGGCGGCCGGATTTCTTTCCAAGAAAGGCTCAGGCCAATGAAACTTGTGCATATCTCCGACATTCATTTGACCGTTCCCGGTGAACGCATGGGCGGCTTGAACCCCCACAGACGTTTCGCACAAGCGCTCGACGATGTGCGTACCCAACATCGCGATGCCGCGCGGATTATCATAACAGGCGATCTGACCCACTGGGGCGAACCTGCTGCCTATGCGACCCTGGTCGATGCGCTGACCGATCTGCCCTGTCCTGTACGTCTGCTGATCGGCAACCACGATGACCGCGCGGCCTTTCTTGCCGCCTTTCCCGACCATCCAAAGGACGCGGCGGGTTTCATCAATTACGCAGAAACGGTGGACGGCACGCGCCTGATCTACCTCGACACAACCGAGCCGGGCACCCACGCAGGCCATTTCTGCGCCGCGCGCCGCGACTGGCTTGAGGCAGAGCTAATGAACTGCGCCCGTGCGCGTCTGTTCGTGCACCACAACCCTATGGCCCTTGGCTTGCCTGCCGAAGATAAGATTGCTCTCGTGCCGGAAGATCGCGCATCACTGGCGGAGCTTTTGAGCACCTATCGCGGCCGCATTGATTACATCCATTTCGGCCATGTCCATGCGCCGGTGCACGGGACGTGGTGCGGCATTTCCTTTGCCTCTGTCCGCTCTACCGGCAATCAATCCCTGCCGGACCTGACTGAGCAGGAGCTGCTGCAAGGTGCTCCAATGGCCCCGTCTTATGGGGTGATCCTTGCACAGGGCACAGATACCGTCATTCACGAAATCCCTTTCACTTGGGACGGACCGATTTTCAGTGCAGGAACCAAGTGGGACGATTGGGCCAAACCTGTGGCCGCAGAATGAAATTTATTCATCTTACCGACACCCATGTCATTGGCGAAGGGGAACTCTATGGCCAAGACCCCGCCGCGCGCCTGCGGGCCGCTGTCGCGTCTATCAATGCAGAACATAGCGATGCCGCCTTTGTCGCCCTGACCGGTGACATGACCCATTGGGGAGACACGGCGGCCTATGTGCGATTTTCGCGCGAAATCAAAGAGCTCGACATGCCCCTGCACCTAATTGTCGGCAATCACGACGACACTGCATCCTTTGGCGTCGCCTTCCCAGAGATTCCCCGCGACGAAAGCGGTTTTGTACAAAGCGGTTTTGAAACCCAGTTCGGGCGGTTTCTGTTGTTGGACACAAAAAACCCAGAAACCCATGCGGGCGCATATTGCCCCGCGCGCCAAGTCTGGTTGACTCGCGAACTGGACCAAACCAATGGCCCAGTTGTTCTGTTCATGCACCACCCACCGTTTAAGACAGGCATAGCATCTATGGACCGGATTATGTTGCAGGATGCCGAGGCGTTCTATGATATCGTCGCCCCCCCACAAGGCGCGCATCCGGCATCTGTTCTTCGGTCATGTGCATCGCGCCATTTTTGGCAATTGGCGGGGCATCAGCTATTCCTGCATGCGCGGCCTAAACCATCAGGTCGCTTTGGAGCTGAATGGGGCCGCCGATCGAATTGCTGCGAATTTCGAACCTCCGGCCTACAGTGTGGTGACGTTGAGCGACGATCAGGTCACGGTTCATTTTCACGATTTTAGCGATGGATCGGATCGGTTCTTTTTGTAAATCTACTCCAAGGTCCTCGCACTGCGGATCGCCCAAAGGCCTAAATGCTTTGAAGGAATTTACACATGATCGCCTATATTACTGTTGGTGCGGATGACATCGCACGCGCAAAACAATTTTATTCTGCGTTTCTCCCAGCCCTTGGTTACAGCCAAGAGGAATATCATGGGGACCTGAGCTATATTCCGCCTTCAGAACCGGGCACCCCTCCCGGTGCACCAGACTTCTACGTCAAATCACCCTTCAATGGATGTCCAGCATCGGGTGGGAACGGAGCCATGGTCGCATTTGACGTCGGTAGTCAAAGCCAAGTGCGTAATCTTCACGCCGCTGCCCTTGCCGCTGGAGGTTCTGACGACGGCCAACCGGGGTTCCGCGCTTTGTATGGCTCTCACTTCTACGTTGGTTATCTCCGCGACCCTCACGGTAACAAAATCGCGTTGTTTTCGAACGATCCAAGCGAACCCGGACGAGACGGATAGAAGAGGCATCGCGGCCATTCGAGCGGAATGCAGCATACGGTGAATTTGGCTCCTTACCGCCGCCAGATCGGTTGAAGCATTTTTATATTAAGAGGGCGACCCCTCCAGCAAGGACAGTTTATGAAGATGGTTTACCTCCTTTGGCAAATGCCAAGACGAGAAGTGCTGAGACGACGAGCCCCAAGGCGATGGCGACCGATCCCGTTATCTGACCCCCCTTCAAACAAAAAAGACAGAATGGTTGCTGTAGATAGGACCGAGCCCAAGGAACGCAGTCACGTGACCGGTCGGGATGCACGACAGCGCATAGCGCCAGCACCAGAACCCGGCACCGCTCGACAAACCGATACCGAGAACGAGGAAAGCCGTGGCGTGTGTCCAACCAGCTGTGGTCAGACCTTGCGTTTCAAACGCTGCGATTGCGCCGAGCGGAACGAGTGACGCGAGCATCGCAAGAAGGCTGACTTGAACGCCGCCATACCTTCGAACGTAGGGACGCAGATATACTGAACAGACCGCGCCCGTCATGATCTCCACGAGGGCTGCAAAAAGACCAAAGAATTCAAACGAGCCAATCGTTGTTACAAACAAATCTGTCCCGAGCAGTACAGCAATGCCAAGCACAGACAGCAAGATCGCCAATAGCTCCGCTGTGCCGATAAGCCTGTGAAACAGCACCCGCTCGCAGGTCAGCGTGACAAGAGGCAATGTCGCAAAGATGAACGACACCCGTGCAGAGAACGCGAGAAGGACTGCAAGGTTTAGCATGGCGATCAGCAGTCCGAATTGCCCGACGCCGATAACAGAGATCGGCAATGCATCACCGCGCGAGATACGTGGTTCGCGGGCGGCAACCCAGAACGGGGTAAGCACGATGCTAGCGATCAGATATCGCCAGAACCCCAATCCGGCTGCTCCGGTTGCGTCTACAACCGCCTCACTTGCCACAAGGGCGTCACCCACCTGTATGCCCGTGAATGAGGCCGCGAGATAGGGAAGCAAACGCGTCGCTATACTCCGCGTCCACGTACAAACTCCTGCTCAATCACTTGCATGCCCCATTGCGTGCCGGGGGTCTGATGCGCGAGCGTGAACCCGTGTTTTTCGTAAAGGTGGCGCGCGGCGTCCAGTCCTTTGAAGGTCCATAGCCGCGTGCGATCAAAGCCGTGATCGTCGACGAATGCTGTAGCCTTGCGCAGAAGCATATTTCCGATGCCCATTCCATGCGCAATGGGGCTAACGATGAACCACCGCAAGTGGCTGGCACCATCGGTCAAATCCTCGCCATCAAGGGAGATAGACCCAAGAAGCCTATCGCCAGAATAGGCGGAAAACGTCGTGTTTACTGGATTGTCGATCCGCCCCATGAACTCTGACATTTCCGTTGCAACTTTGCGCTCAAAAACAGAGCCAAATCCGCAATGCTGCGCGTAAAAGGTCGCATGTAGATGCGCCACGGATGATATGACCCCCGAGCGGTAGCCTTCAAAAATGTCGACTTTTGGTGGAGATGCGCTTGCGCCGCTTAGCGATTTTGCAAACAGGGCAAGGCCAGTCTCAATCGTTGCTATTTGCGCTGACGGCAAATCTTCAAGTGCAGACCGAAGTTGGAGCTTCCCAAACGCTTCGACTTCGCCGAGCAGACGCTTGCCCTCCTCCGTCAAAGACAAAACGCGTGCCCGCTTATCACTCGGATCAGGGCCAGCTTGAATGAGGCCGTCCTTCTTCAGCTTTTGAACCAGGCGGCTCACACTGGATTTTTCCAGATGTAAAAGGTCGCCAAGATCGCTGGCATTCTTTACTGTGCCGTATCCTAGCTCGATAATAGTATGGACCGCAGAAGGAGACAGATCAGTACCCGCCAGTCCACGTTGCATGAAGCCGAGTTCACGTACGATATGTCGCGCTGCAGCGCGCATTTTGTCTATGCGGGGAACTAAGATTCTCTCATCCATGGTTGTATTGTACAACTATTTTTTTGAAATCGTCCATCCATTAACAACGTGTGGAATGATGCATCATCGTGGTAGTTTGGGCTCAAACCCGACCTCGGAGCGAGCACAGCATCTTCGCTAGGCAGGTAGCACCACCCTAACAAGGACGGCCCAAAGCCGCCGTCCGCCGAAGACATCAGATGCTGCGGCGCGGCCCTTGGAACCAGCTATTCGCTGCGACAGCAAAATCTCAGCGCAAGTGAACTCACAGCCTGCGGACCTAGCGACCTCACTTGCATCGTTCAGATCATTTGAAACTCAGCGGTGGAACGGTAAGAATTATAAGCAAGTATACTGGCTTTCATGTTTGGGAGCATCTCAGGAAGGTTGCTCAAATCAAACCAATCGAGCGCGAGGCTTTCGTCATCCAACATGACCAGATCTCCTGAGAAGGATTTGGTGAAAAAGTTCAGAACAAAAAACTGACACTGATCGCCGTTTGGGAATTCCACAGTCTCGAATTCAGGATTGCATCCAAAGCCAAAGGGCTTTGCATTCTTGATGGTTAATCCCGTTTCTTCAAAGACTTCTCTTTCAACTACCGAAGTCAAATCCTCACCAGGTTCGGCATTTCCACCGGGTAGCCCCCAGACACTGAGATCACTCCGTTTTTGTAGAAGTATTTTTCCATCGGGTCGTTCGATCACGATACGAGCACCGGGAACAAGTAAGAGCTGTGAGCCAATGAGCTGACGAATCTTTCCAAGATGGCTATCCTCAAAACTCATTGCAATCTCTCTCCCAAAACAAAATGCGTCAAAGTCCACCGTACATCCAAACCACAAAATTACGATGCATAAAGCTGAAACCAAACTCGTCGGCAACGACTGTCTTTGCCCAGACGTTTTCAAAGAGATCGTCTTTTGAAACGATCTTGCCGAGCCGATCCACGAGATAGGAAAGGACTTCAGAACTCTGACGGGGCAGGTGAACCGGGTGTCGTCGACAGGCTCTGGCATCCAGACCCCAAGTACGACGCCAGCAAATCTGGCACGGACATCGTTTCGATTGCGTTTCAGGATGGTGCTGGACCTGCATGGGTCGGCACTTCATCTGCAAAATGAAGCCACTTCTGCTGTTCAGAAACCCAGATGTGTTCTTCGGGATCGAAATCGTTTGGATTGTCAAGACTGCCAAAGCCCAATCCGATCACGCCATGGCTCTCTCTCTTTGAGAAAAGTGTGCTGCCGCACCTCGCGCAAAAGCCGCGAGCAAGTTCAGTTGACGAGTTATACCAATGGATTGGCCCCGAAATCTGTACCGCTTCAAGTGGTACTAGAATGCGCGCAAAGAAAGAGGTTCCGGTTGCCCTTTGGCAGATCGTACAATGGCAAACCCGAACGTTGATGGGTCCTGCATCGGCGCGATAGGTCAGAGCGCCGCACATGCATCCTCCGGTGATTGCCTCTGTCATAGTAATCCTTCCTCTCGTTACGCAGTAAAGTTAGTGTAGCCATACAAGTGTATCGGACATACGGCAGGTTTGTCCCGCTCAGTCGACATCAGCCTCGTTGCCTTCCAGTCGAAACCCGATCAAACGTGTCAGACAACCTCAATGAGCTCAAATTAGCCGATTTTCGGCTAGGCAACGAATATCGGGTTTGTTCAATCAATGATCTGCCATTTTTTCGCAAAGGAATTTTACCCTTGAAAGGTCGGATCATTGCGAGCGGCAAAGTGCTCCCGCAGATCTTTTTCCTACCTGTTCTGGGGTGTCAATTATGGCGTCTGCCAAATCGATCCGGTAGTTTGTTGCTGCGATATGTCGGTAAGGCGCGTTCGCTTTTTGGACAAATTGGGAGAAATGTGATGAATGTCGAGTCTACCATTGAGCATGTTACGAGTTGGCTACAAGATTATTGTGAACGCGCCCAAATGAAGGGTTTCGTAATTGGCGTGTCAGGCGGCATCGACTCCGCAGTCTCGTCAACTCTAGCAGCAGAGACGGGTCTCCCACTATTAGTTGTTGAGATGCCAATTCACCAAAGCACGGATCAGATCAAGAGAGGCCAGGAACACATCGCGTTCCTCAAAGAGCGCCATCCCAATGTGGAAAGTTCTTTGGTTGATCTGACCGGCGTTTTTGATCGTCTGATCGAAGTGCTGCCGAGCCGTCCCGCAGATGAGCTACGCGAGATTTCAATCGCAAACACTCGCGCCCGCCTGCGTATGACAACGCTGTATTACTTCGCCAGTATGAACGAACGTCTTGTCGTCGGTACGGGGAACAAAGTGGAAGATTTTGGCATCGGCTTTTTCACCAAGTATGGCGATGGTGGAGTAGACGTCAGCCCGATCGCCGATCTCACGAAATCCGAAGTTTATGAACTGGGACACGCGCTGAATATCAACGAGGCTATTTTATCGGCTGCGCCCACTGACGGCTTATGGGGGGATAACCGCACCGACGAGGACCAAATCGGAGCCAGCTACAACGAACTCGAATGGGCAATGACTTTCGACGGAGACAGATCAACACTCGACGAACGGCAACTAGCCGTGCTTGCCATCTACGATCGCCTCCACAGTGCTAATCGTCACAAGATGGAGCCAATCCCAGTTTGCAACATCCCAAATGCGTTGCGATAGCTCATCCAAAAATTGCAGCTTTAGATCGCAGTGCCCAAGCCGACCAAGCACAAGCATTCGGGAACGGGAGGAATGCGTAGTCAACATGGCAGTGTTCGCCGTTGCAGTGAAAATCTGACAGCAGTTTGGAGCATTTACGGTAGGAGCGGTGCCGGGCGCCGGTGACGCTTAGCATTTGCAAGGCAGAAACCCACGTCAATGGCACTGAAACTGTAAACTAGGCACTATCGGCTGTAGAAATGGCTACCGCTATCTGTAACGATCAAAACCAATTCAGAATCTACCTACGTGAGAAAACGCGCCCGACAATGGCTCTGATATTCACCTTCGCGTACATCACATCGTTGATTGCGCGGACCTACGGCGAGGCCTTCAACACGCGGTTGGCTATGGACGGCATGCTATTGTTGCCCGGTTTGTTTTTGGGTTTGGTGTCGGCAAACGGGCACGACAATTCATTAGTAAAACCAAGCGCACAATCTGGCCGCTTGTTCTGATTTACTACGTCGATGCCGGGTTAATTGCTGCATGGTGTGAATTGCGACAAGTGGTAAGGCATTTCAGACTCAATCTCATAATGCGATCAAAGCTCCAGAGCGACGACTTCGCGGGCCTCGGTGAGCCTCTGATTGAAGAGTGGGAAGCAACTCAATTGGCAGGCGTCCTGCCAACAAGAAATCTTTAGCCCAGTCCAGAGCCGCCATTCAATTGAATGAAACGAACGGCAGGAATGTCCCGCGTTGTAGATCTAGAGGGGTCAATATCTCACCGTAGCCTAGACCAACGCGGCCAGGTCACAGCAGTGAGCTAACTTGCGCATTTGTTAAAGTTGCACCCTGGGCGACTTTCTCACGCCGTCGTTTGAAACGCGGATCGGACCGCCTCTTTCATAGCAGCCTGTAGTTGGGTCTCCTTGGCCCCTCTCGCAGCCATAACCAATTTTGATGCAGGCGTCGATCCAAACCCTAGGTTTTCATCTACGGCGTACAGACCAGAATGCAAAGATGATCGACCCAGCAGGCCAACGGCGATCCCGGCTTCGACGGCCGCGATGACGCCGGAAACGCTCTGGCTGGAGTAGGCAATACGATACGGCTTGCCGCGGTCTTCGAGAGAAGCAATCGCCACATCGCGCCACCAGCAGGCATGATCGAACAGGGCCACAGGCAGGCTTTCGCCGGTCGGGAAATCCCGATGTGTGGAGGTCATCCAGCATGTGGGGTCCTCGAACAAGACCTCCTCTTGCGGTTTCGGATGTTCCACTTCGTAAATGGCAAGATCGAGCACCCCTTTTTCCAGCGCATTGGGGAACTCTGTGCTCAACGCACAAGTTACGACAAGCTCGACCCCGGGATGATGGCGCGTGAAGGCAGAAATGATCTCCACCAGCTTAGCCCTGCCATGATCGTCAGGAATGCCCACATGCAGCTGGCCCGACACCGCGCACTGAGAAATTTCCCGCAGCGTCACATCAAGGCGCGCCGTCACATCCTGGGCAACGGGCAGTAGCCGACGTCCGGTCTCGCTCAACACGACGCCGCGCCCGTGACGGTCGAACACAGATCGCCCCAGGATAGCCTCAAGGCGTTTGACCTGAATGCTGGTGGCGGATTGCGATCTGTGGATGCGCGCAGCGCCATCAGTAACACTTCCCGCCTGAGCGACAGCTAGGAAGGTACGAAGCAAGTCACTATCAAGATTTTCCATTTGCAAATCCGATGGTAGGTATTCAAGCTATTCGTTTCACATATGCTTTGTCGATCGCTATTTTGCAAGGTCAAAGGAGTATTCCATGGCCGATCAAACCATAGTGCGCCGAGGCGCAAGCAAGAAGCGTGCGCTCTGGAGCCTTTGCCTTGCCTTGCTTGCAGGCATCTCATTTGCATGGCCTGAGCATGTGCTGAACGCCACGCTATTTGTTGGATGGGGCCTTGTCACCGTCGCCCCCATCGTTATCCCCGGTATCCTTCTTGCAGCTTGGATCATCGCCAGTGGCGCGGATACGCACATAGCCAGCGCGTTTGAAGGAAGGACGCTGCGCGCGGTAGCGGCTGCATCGCTGATCGGAGCCATCACACCGGTCTGCGGTGTGACAGTTCTACCACTGATGGTCGGTCTGTTGGCGGCGGGCGTGCCGCTTGCGCCAATCATGGCGTTCTGGCTCTCGTCTCCCATTACCGATCCGGCCATGCTTGCCACAACGGCTGCAACGCTTGGTCTGAGCTTTGCAATTGGTAAAATGGTGGCAGCAATCGGGTTGGGTGTATTCGGCGGCGCGATCACCGCATTGTTCGCCAAGTCGCCTTGGGCATCGAACCCGCTGCGCGACAATGGTCTGGCCCGACAACTGAGTGCTGCGCGATGCGGTGATGTTCAAAGCTTCGAACCAAAGGTCTGGCGCACCGCTGAACGGCGTCAGTCTTTCAGCACACAGTTCCGCGCAACAGCGCGGATCATCGTGATTTGCCTGATACCGGCTTTTGCCGCCGAATATGCCCTGAACGCGGCGCTGACACCGGGGTCGCTTGCCGCATATGTTGGTGAAGATCAATGGTGGGCTATTCCCGCTGCCGTCTTTGTAGGTGCCCCGGCCTACATCGATGGCTATGCGGCTTTGCCCCTGGCGCGTGGCCTCATTGAGAATGGTATGTCCGAGGGGGCCGCGATGGCCTTTCTGATCTCAGGCGGTGTGGTGAGCATCTGGGGCGCGATGGCCATCGCGCCTGTGCTGAAACTAAAACCGTTCCTGCTGTATCTACTGCTCGCTGTTCTGGGGTCGTTGGCGGCTGGATACGCTTTCGAGTGGGTCATTTGAAGTCTGGTATCGGCTTGGAAGCAGGCCTTGGTAAAGATCTGAAAGATCCCTAAATGTACCAATTAATGCATAGCCCGGCGAAAGACTGGTTTTCCAGAAGCCTGACACTGGTGACCAACGCTGCCAAGGAGTGCAGTACGCCGACCATACTGCCTTCTGCGCGGTAGCGAATGTCAGGTTCGGCTTCGTAGACAAACAATCATGGCAGCAAGGACAATTATGGAACAAGCAAAGGCTGTCGCAGTGATTTCCTCGCCAAGAAACAATGCTGACCAAGCGAGAGCAACGAGCGGTAGAAGTAGGTTAATCTGGCCAATCCGGGCAATGCCGCCAAGGGAAAGACCCCGATACCAGAACACTGACGCCAGAAACATGCTGACGATCCCGAGATAGGCCAGCGAAATCCAGCTTGACGCCGCAACAGCTTCGATGTCGATCTCTCTGGCTCGCACCAAGAGCGGGACAATTGCCGCTGGCGTCAGAAAAAGCATTGCCCAACTCAGCGTGGCAGTCCCTCCAATTTCACGTGATACTCGGCCCCCTTCGACATAGGCGACGCCCAGACTCAACATGCCAAGCAAGAGCCATCCATCTGAGAGGCTAAGATGTCCTCCCCCTGCGTCGTATGCGAAATAGAAAACTGCACAGAATCCCACAATAGAAGCAGTCCAGAAAGCGATTGATGGCCGCTCGCCAGTGCGTACCACCGCGATAATAGCGGTTGCAGCAGGGGCAAGACCG
Organism: Roseobacter sp. OBYS 0001; assembly: GCF_019654895.1. Taxonomy (NCBI): domain Bacteria; kingdom Pseudomonadati; phylum Pseudomonadota; class Alphaproteobacteria; order Rhodobacterales; family Roseobacteraceae; genus Roseobacter; species Roseobacter sp. OBYS 0001. The sequence goes on along the minus strand of NZ_BPES01000023.1, from coordinate 6,342 downwards.
GTCACGACAGCACCATGCACGGCGGGCACCTTTTCTAGCGCCAAGGCAAGAAAGAATGGGTAACCCACCGCCAGACCGAGGCCCATGACGATAATGGGCAGCACAAACCTGCGCTCTGGAAACCTTGTTTGTCGGCTCAGGACCAGAAAAATCGCACCAAGGAGGCCCGCCATAACGATCCGTGCGCTGGTGATGTCCAGCGGCGAAAAATCGAAGACCGCTGTACGCGTGGCGACAAGCGTTCCGCTGAACCCAAGCATTCCGAGAACACCAAAGAAAATCCCGGCTGAAAGATTTGTTGATTGAGCATTCATGCCGTTGCCTCGCGTGGAAAAGTGACAACCTCTATTTTGTTGCCATCCAAATCGAAAATGAATGCACCAAAATAGGGTGTCTTCGCGCCCTGACGGTCCCTAGGCATACCGGCATCAGACCCACCCTTTGCTAGCGCTACCGTATGAAAGCCGATGACAGCGTCTTTGGAAGGGCACCGAAAACAAACATGAGCACCACAATCTTGCGCAACAGCTCCCATGTTCGGTCGCTCATTCAGCCAGAATTCCGGATAGGACTTGCCAAATCCAACGCTGTGTTCGCGGGAAACAAGCTCACAGAGTCCTATTTTTTCAAGAATTTCGACATAGAACGTCCGTGCCGCCGCAAGATCGGTGACCGATACGGACACATGGTCAATCATTTGGTGCTCCCCATTGCGCATCTCAGGGCTGGTTTAGGAACTACTAGATCCTTTCCAACAGACATAACACCAATCTTGAGGATGATGGGCTTTCCCGGTGATGCCGTTTGTTTGAACCTATCGGCACGGAAAGCATCCCCATTCAATACGTCAGAGGACCGGATCAAGCTCAAACTACTTACTCGTCAGCTTTCAGCGAAAGGCGGGCTTCGCACAGAGGTCTGTTTGTTGGCCTCCTGTCGAAAAAAAGCACAAGCCCGCCTGCCATCATGATCAGGAATATGCCGCCCATCGTGCTGGCCTCAGGAACCTCACCAAAGAAAACAAACCCCCAGAACGCCGCGAAGATCAGATATGCGTAGTCAAAGGTTGCGATAACCTGAGGGCGCGGAGATTGGTAAGCTCGTGCCAACCCAACAGTTATGGCAACAATCAGGACGGCCATGATGACAAGCGTGGTTGCAGACCCGGGGGTCATCTCGGTCCATTTGCCCAACAGGAACGGATAGCTAGCTGCAATTGCAGGCTGGACTATGGATACAGCAATGCTTGCAATCGTGCCGCAGATGATGAGTGCGACATTTAGCGCGATGGCCAGCGTGACCGGGGCTTCACGCGCACATTTCGCCCGCGTTAAGACGGCTGCTGTCGCGTAGAAGAAAGCGGCAATTACTGGGATCAGTGACAGAGGCGTAAAGGCAGCCCCCGCAGGTTGCACGACAAAGAGCACACCTGCGAAGCCAACCAGCACCGCGACCAAATGAACCTTGCTGATGGCTTCCAAACGGAAGACTGCCGATAGTAGAACAATGAACAGCGGGCTGGTATAAAGCGTTGCCGCGATGACCGATAAATCAAGCACCGGAATCGCGGCATAGATCGCCAAATACATTGCAACCAACAATGTGCTGCGCACACAGACCCAAACCCAACTATTCACGCGGATGCGCCCCTTTGCCAATACAAGCAGCAGTGGCAGCGCGACCAAAGACCGACAGACGAAAATTTGCCAAAGTGTCATATCTGAACTTGCATGTTTCACAAAGGCATCCGTCAGAGCCATCGCAGAGACGGTCAATAAAATAGTAACGATCCCAGAAGTGATTGAGCGATCAGCTGTCGGTGCATAGGACATGGCGTTCACTCCTCTTACTCAGGTTAGCGCATAGGCGTGTCCGCGGAAATATGACATAATGAAATCAACATCATTAGCTGAGCTACACAATTGATCGATTGACGCTTCTTGGCCTGCGGACATTTCACACGATCGCGGAACAGGGAACGCTGCGCGCGGCCGCAGGGATCTTGGGCGTAAATGCCTCGGCGGTCTCTCAGCAACTCAAGGCGTTTGAGGAACATCTGGGAACGTCGTTGTTCGTCCGGAGCACGCGGTCCGTCGTCCTCACCGATGCCGGTCGCACTCTGTTTGAGCGAACGCGGCATCTTCTGAATGAAGCGGACGCAGCGCTTGAGGCCGTCCGATCAGAGGCCAAAGATCTCTCAGGCCCATTGCGGATCACCCTGCCTTTCCGGGCCTGGCAGCTGGTGATTGCGCCTCGGCTGAAACAATTCCATCTGGCCTTTCCAGATATCACTCTCGACCTCGCGATCAACGAAGAACTGACGGATATTCAGAAAGACGGGTTTCACGCAGGGATACGTCTGGGAGACTATCTGTCCGGGGATGTGATCGCCAAGGCGCTTAGCAAGCCGTTGCAGGGGGCCTATGTTGCCTCGCCCGACTACTTATCGCGCTACAGTATGCCTCAGAGTCCATCTGATTTACTGGCGCATCGCTGTATCAGACATCGGCAACTCAGTTCTGGCCAGATTACACCTTGGGAGTTCGTGATCGACGATCACATGCATGTAGTCGCCGCCTCAGGGTCGCTGATTGTAAGTGATCTTCGCTCGGTTGTGGACGCAGCACTGCGTGGATTGGGGGTAGGTTGGTCCTTGAAGGCTGGGGTAGCGGATCATCTTCGCGACGGATCGCTTAGGCAAGTGCTTGCGGATGTGACACCGGAACGCCCCGGCTTCCACGTGTATTTTCCACGCCAGCTGCAAACACTACCGCGCCTGCGCGCCTTTATCTATCATTTTTCAGCGCAGTAGAATTTTCTAGAGATAACATGTGCAGCGAAAAGGTAATCGGCATCATGATCCGCAATGTTGCGACTGTTTCAGTTTGCAATCAAGGTATAGAGAGAACCTCGTGATTGCCGGGTTCGTGCAAGCTATGGCCGTAGTCCAACCCCGTGCCAAATCTCATGATGAAGCACCGGTGTTACCTGCGATCAGCCAAAACGCAGCGCCGGTTGTACTTGAGGCTCTTGTACGCCTCAGGCTGCGCCTTTTGCCATCAACTTTGCAGAAATCCATCCGTGTCTGTTTGGCAAGTGGTCCAGCTTAAGCACTCAGGCGCTCTGAGGTCTTACCGTTACGGCACACCTGATCGTCGATTTTCCCGCAAAAGTCAGTCAATGTTCTTGCTCAATATCTACAGACGTGCAGACCTGTTGGCATGCAAAAGACAGCCATTATTCCATCCGAAATGCAGATCCTAAATGACGATTGGCACATGTCACCGGCAGTAGAAGTTGATGGGTTTGTCTTTCTCACTGGCTTCAACGGGATGCCGCTCAATGGGAATTTGTCTGAAGATCCCAAAGAACAGATAAAAACAGCGTTTGAACAAGTCTTCCAGGTTCTTTCGGAAGCCGGGATGGATGCTGGCAACATTGTTGAAATCACCAGCTACCATGTCGGTTTGCGTGATCACTTACAAGAGTTCAAAACAGCTTGGAAAGCACGGATGCAAGAACCTTACCCAGCTTGGACTGCCATCGAGGTTGTTGGCTTCGCCTCAAAGGGGGTTGTTGTCGAGCTTCGTGTCGTTGCGAAACGCGACTAACCTATCCCAAGTCAGCTTGAGGCGCTCGCCCCTGTCTGCGGTTTAGGACGCATGATGGAGAAGGGGACCCATCAACGCAAAACAAACTACCACTTTGTTTAGCCATGAGCATCGATGCTATCACGAGGTGCACCAGTTCTGTCCCGCATACTGTAATCTCTGATTACAGAGGCGACGCGCAGTCGATAATCATCAAAAATGGATGTTCTACTACCATGTTGAATCTGGCGATGTTCGACCACATTGCGCCAAGCTATGACGGCTTCTTCATCACGCCAAAAGGACAGTGCGACAAACTTTCCTGATTGGACGACACTTTCAAATCGCTCAATGGAAATAAAGCCATCAAAACCTTCGACAAGTGACATCATCCTTTGTCCCATCTCCAGGTACGTGTCACCGCGCCGATGCTTTGGCCAAGATTCAAAAATTACTACTATCAAGATCGACGTCCTTTTGTATCAGTGTGATTGGCAACTCAGAGTGAAAGGCTTGGGATGTTTACCCAGCGAAGCTTTGACCAGCTGCGCTGGATCGGAACCTCACCAAGCGGCTATCCATGACTGCGGCTTGACGGTGGATCATTGCGTCCCGATAGGAAGGGTCTTTCATCATACTCATAAAGGCTTGAACATTGGGATACTCGGCAACGAAAGTGATGTCCCAGACCTCACTTTTGGGCCCAACCATGGTGAGTTCGTATCCGCCTCGCCAGACGATGGTCCCGCCAAGACTTTGGAATACAGGCGCGCTTATGTCGCTGTATCGCCTGTAAGCCGACTTGCCCGTGGAGACGCTGCCATCAGAATACTCTGCCTGATCGCGCAACCGGATAAGGTTCAGTAATTGGATTGGACCGGGTTGCTGATCTGTCTTGAATTCTTCCCATGTTGCTTTCGAGAAGCTCGTGTGAAAGTCGGTTTCTGGCATGTTATGTTCCTGTGTACTGGGGTGTTCGCCGCGCAATCCAGGCGTCCAAACCTTCATGAACGTCGTTGGTCGCTGCCATCCGCGCGAATTGCTCTCGCTCAATGAGCAAACCTTCTGCAATTGTAGTGTTAATTCCTCTGGTCACCGCCGAGATGATCCGTGACGCCGCAACGGGGGAATGCCGGATAATCCGTTTGGCCAAGTCAAAGGCTTCTGGAAGCAATTGCTCATGGGGTACAACTTTGTTGACCAGCCCCATCTCATAGGCGCGTTGAGGAGAAAACGTATCGCCGGTCAAAAGAAGTTCCAATGCACGCTTGCGTCCAGCCAGTCTCGGCAACCGCTGCGTTCCCCCAAATGTAGGTGGAATACCGATATTGATTTCAGGTTTTGCAAAGAGAGCCTGGTCGCTTGCGACAGCCAGATGAACAGCTTCTGTGATCTCGCACCCACCACCGAATGCGATGCCGTTGACGGCTGCGATGATCGGCTTGGGAAAGGATTCCAATCGGGCCGTCATCGATTGGCCGCGCTTACAGAATTCTTTTACCGCGATATCGACACCGGCTTTGACGCTATCATTAAATTCATGGATATCGCCGCCTGCTGAAAATGCGCGCTGTCCTGCGCCTGTCAGAATTATGGCGCGGATCGACGTGTCATTTTCGATTTCATCCAGCAGGTACAGGAACCTATCATTGGTCGCGTAGTTGAGTGCGTTCAGCTTTTCTGGCCGGTTCAGTGTTAGTAAGCTGATCGCATCGTGTGTCTCGTGTTTGACCAGGTCTGACATCTTCGTCTCCAATTGTTTTGTTAAGGATAGTGGTGGACAGCGTTGACGTATACTCACTAGACAGTATACATCTCGAATGACTGTTGAAGCTGCACCTGCCAAAGACCGCATTCTCGATGCGGCGAACCGATTGTTCTACAGCGAGGGCATTCGTGCGGTCAGCGTTGATGCGATTGCGGCCAAGGCAGGACTTACCAAGAAGACTGTCTACTATCACTTCAAGAGCAAAGATGATTTGATCGAAGCCTATCTTATGTCGCGGGACCAACCGAACCTTACTCTTTTCAGGAAGTGGTTCGAAGAAGCGGATGGCAGGCTTGCTGAAAAGATCGAGGCAATCTTTCTGAACCTGGCAATGTCGGCGCAACATCCGAAGTGGAAAGGCTGTGGCTTCCTTAGGACAGCAGCTGAGCTTGCAAACATGCCCGGGCATCCAGCCATGAAAGTCGGAGCGGCCCACAAGAAGAAGTTTGAGGCTTGGCTTTCTGACGTATTCGACAGTTATTCTGTCGCCAAGCCAGATGAATTGGCCCGCCAAATTGTTCTGCTAATGGATGGTGCGTTCTCAACAATGCTTGTTCATCGCGATCCGGCATATATCGAAGAGGCTGGAAAGGTCGCAAAGTGCATTGTCGACAATGCATCAGCGTGAATTGGATTGTTCCGTGCATGATGTGCGGAAAAATCAGACTTCAACAAAGATGATCTGAAGGCTTGCGGCTAGCCGCGCCAAGAAGCCAAGCACTGCGTTTGAAAACGCATCTTGAATTGCAAGGCGCATCTGTAAATGTCCAAAAAATCGAACTAGTTCGCCTTCGGGAAGAACCTCGGTTTGTCTTCGTTTCGGTGATGTCTTGCTTTACGGCATTGAAAACGAAGGACCGCTTCCTATCCGCAGTCCAAGACTGCTCGCAGGTGCAGCGAATTCACACTTCCCGCCGTCTTGTGCAGGTTTTTCTCTCTAACGGTCTGGACTTTGGGGGCTGGCAGAGCGGTAGTGTCGGTGCG
>NZ_BPES01000022.1:0-32097 GCF_019654895.1 Roseobacter sp. OBYS 0001 | reverse complement strand
ACACATCAGGCACCCTCGATGCTCTGCTCAAAAACAAACAAACAGCGTGAAGTCGCAAAAACCGGATGCATTCACGGGATGCGCGCTGCCCAGCAAGGCGCATCTGTCACGCATGAAACTGCATCTGTCTATTTTTGTTCAGACTGCGGCGCAAACCAGAGCTCTTTGGTTTCGGGAAATTCCTGGGCCGCAAACCGATAGGTCGGCTCGAAAATCTCGCGCAACTGATGCCTCGTCTCATCTTTCACAGGTTGCTCTGAGCGCGATTCATAAAACCGCTTCTTTATCCTCTCGGGCATGAAGGCCGCGCCCATGAAGGTTGAAACACGCTCAACCTCCTCAAGTTGGAACATGGTCTCGTAAAGGCCGACGTAGACATTCTCGGGACCAAAAACGCTGCGCGCCTGCGTCAAGGTATGCTCATAATTTGCAATCAGATTGTGATGGGTCGACTTGGCATAGCTCAAAATCGCACGATCAAAATCCCCAAAGGGCGGCACGCTTTCGCGCCAATCCCGCTTGCGGCGGTTCATGCGCGCTGCTGAAATCGCCCGGGTAACCGGATCGCGCATGATGAAGAACACTTTTACATTGATGCCTTCATCATTGAACCGGTCCCGAATGGTGCAAAGCGTCTCAGCGGACAAACCCGAATAGGATGGCGTCACGTCCCCGGTCATTCGAATGCCCGGCTGTGAAAGCCTTTCTTTGAAATAGGCAAAGTAGTTTTCGGGATCGTCTTGCAGATGCCCTCTCAGTTTCCAGGCGTTTGACGCACGCCCCCGCACCCGACTTGTCAGCGCCACCACGAGTCGGTTTGTGATCTTGGAGGGCCTCACGTCGAAGTAGCCCATCTCAGGCAGTTCCAATGCATCCCAGACACGATATTCTTTCAAGCCACCGAAATCCGACGCGGGGTCAGCATTCAGATAATGATATAGCCAGCTTGTTCCGGCCTTCTGAGCGCCCAGGCCTAGAACGAAGGTTTTCGGGTCAGATGTCATATAAACGCGGTCATGTGTGTCTTGTACATTTGGTCAATCTACGGTGTGCCAGCATCTTGAGCCTAACCTCTTGATACAGATAAACGCATAAATCAATCGGCGACCTATATCAAAGGCCATAAATTGCCTTCCGATCAAAGCATGAGACCTCAGCGCAACAGATTTAATCGTTAAGGCTTTGGCACCGTCGCGCGCGGCGGCATCAGAATAATTCAATTCCTTATCGCCATCCTGACCGCCGATCAAAATGAAGATGTGGGTTGGCATGGCATGAACGGATTTCCCCCGACAGACAAAAGGCGTGTTGCACACGCGGGGCAAACACACCCGCAACGCATGCGCCTGTTTCAGGGCGTTTAATAGGCCCTGTCTGGCGCGTGCACAGGCCGCGATTGCGGCAGCTGCACGTTGATGCGCTGTGCTCGCGGTGGGTGCGCATCAAAATTATTCACCCGTCGGTGCAACAGCACCTTTGGAAAACAAAACAACGGCAATGTTTAGGTGTTATAATCCATGAATATACTTAGTCTTGGCGTCAGTCAGTCCACGACGGCCCCCCAGATCAAGATTTCAGTCGCATCCTCCTTTGACAAGGAAGCGACGCAGATGAAGCTCCGCCTTGCGAGGCTGCGCACGCATGGGCGCGTGGATCTGACGTTATCGGCCCTGACCCTCGATGACCGCGACACACGCCCCTTGCTGCGCGACGCGCCTGCCAGTCCTGAGCTGGCGGAACTGGTCACAAGCCTTTCTGCGCCTTCTGGGGATGACAGCGTGGTTGCCGCTGAACTGACGGAAACGCTGGAGCTTGGCGCTCTGTACCTGGTTTCCTACGAAATCAGCGAGGCCAGCCCGCTCGCGACTGTGTATTTCCCCCGCTCAGGTTGCCCGTTTGACTTTCAGGCCCTCAATACGACTCCCGGAGTTCACAATCGCCTTGTGACGGCAACAAATGACACGGATACAACGCTTCTTCGCACCGAAGGGTCGCTGACTTTTGGCTTCGTCTCTTGCTGCAAAGCGGAATGGACCGTCGATCTGCCTTTGGGCACGACCGGGGATGAGCTGAGCAACACCACGACAGGACGCTTCAGCGGTGCGGGCCGCGCGATTGCGACGACAACCCGTGCTTTGACGACGGGCGAAGACTATGTCCTTTATTACGAAATAACCGGGGATGGCGGCTCCAACGGGCTGTTCACCGCAATCAACGGCCCATTCGGCTTTCGCCAACTGCCACGCACCATTGGTGTTCACAACGTGATCCTCACTTGCCAGAATGCGGAGCTAAACCCGTTTCTGCGCATCAATGGTGATTTGACGTTTGGCGCCATATCGCTGCGTCTGCGCGGGCCGGATGCCGGACGGCGGGTGAATTGGGAAGTCGGCGCAGGAGAACTGAGCCGCGCAGGCAAGGCCTATGTCCCTTCGGCAGAAATCTATGTCTCGCCCACAGGCAGCGACAGCGTCGGAACCGGGGCCGCCACAAACCCCTACCAAAGCCCGGAATTTGCCACATCCAGAGCCATGCCCGGTGATACGATCTTTCTGCGCCCCGGCGTCTACGATCCCTTCGAGGTGCAAGGCAGCGGCAGCGCAGGAAGCCCGCTCACGATCACGACATTGCCCGGAGAAGAGCGGCAGGTCATCATACGTGGCGATTTGAAAAGCCACGTGTCGTATGGCGGACCCGGTGTGGCCCAAAATAACGCCATGCGCGACGGCATACGCATCGTGGGCAAGAACCATGTGGTGCTGCGTGGACTGACCGTTGAATACTGCTGGCGCAACGGCATCTTCATCGCCGGGCATGGGGAAAACACCGTCACCGGCAACCATATCGTCGAGGATTGCTTTACCCAACACACCGGGCTGAGCGGCATTCTTGCCTGTGGCGAACGGCCGGAATTGCCAGTTTCCCCGACCGATCCCTTTCGCACGCGCCACATCACCATCCGGAACAATGAGGTGACACAGACTAATGTCGTCACAGATTACAATGACACGATTACCAATTCATTCGGCGAACCCGGCGGCGTCGGTGAAGCCATCACAGTCGCCAACAGTGTGCAACATGTCTATGTTTACGGCAACAACGTCCACAACAGCCGCCAATATGGGATCGACTTCAAAAACCACGTGGTTGATGGTGAAATTCATGGAAATCGAATTGATCGGGTCATTCGCTACGGCATCTATCTGGATGCGGGTGAAACCGACATTCGCAGAATCTCCGTCAAGGACAACGTTGTAACGCATTGCCGTGCGGGCATTGTTCTGTCGCGTGAGGAAGACGATGATGACAGTGGTGACGGTCTGGTTTTTGAAGACATTGACATCGATAACAACACCCTTGCCCATCTGTCGCGCATCGGCATTCACTTTCAGCGGCATCCATCAAAGGACCAGCAGGACATCGGGCATATCCGTCGCATTCGCGCGCGCTTGAACACGCTCTATAACACCAATACCGACGGGTTTTACCGCGATCTCAATATTGATGACTGGGCGACGTTCGGAACCAATCTGGCCGGTCAACAGATCGTGGATGGTATTGAGTTGCGCGGCAATATCGCATGGAATCCGGATGGCGACATGTGGATGCGCGCGAATGTAGCGGATGATGCCCGCTTTACAGTGGTCGATAATTTCAATGTTGCTGACGGGCAAACCACGGGGATCGACCCGTTGTTCAAGGATCCCCTGAAGGGTGATTTCAGCCTGCAAACAGGGTCACCCGCCGACCCCGTGATCAGAAAAGTCCGCCTGTTGCTCGCGTCCGCGTAGCCAACGACAGGCTTACCGCATTTTGTTTGAACCGCTGCACTGAGCTTGCGGTTGACCGGCCATGGTCAGCCGCAAGCTCAGTGCAGCATTGCTCGCGCGACGATAGACATGACCGCCCAAAATACCAGCGGAACGGCTTGTCGGAGCTTGAATGGCTTCGGCTTCAGGACAGAGGCGGAATTGACCAACATGACCGCGTGCCCCGCTGTTACTCGTCCTGATTGTCCGGCGATCTGGCCAAAAGCTGCGGCCTGATGTCATTTGGACGCTTTCGGCGTCCCCGCATCGCGCGCAAAGGCACCATATCCCCAGATATGATGCCTGACAGGCGACGCGTGGTCAGTCCATTTTCATGGCTTCGGTTTCAATCTTGATATCAACCGTATCGCCGACCAGCCCGTTGCCGACCGCATAGGTCATCCCAAAATCACTACGCTCAATCGATGTCTCTATCGACAGACCAAGCGTCATACGCTTGTGACCAAAGGGGTATTCTGCCGCCTTGTTGAGGGTCACATCAAGCGTAACGGGCTGGGTCTGCCCGAGAATGGTCAAATCACCCGTCACCGTGCCCGCCGTATCGCCGGTTGGCGTCCCGCCGGTTGCCACAAATGTAATCTCGGGATGATTTGACACATCCAGAAAATCCTTGTTTTTGACATGCCCATCGCGGGCACTGTCAAACGTGTTGACGCTGGCCGCATCAATGCTCACTCGCACATCACTCAGATCCTGAGTATCCATGTCATAGGTGAATTCGCCGCTGACCGTACCGAAGATACCCAAAGTCTTGGCATAGCCAATGTGATCAACGGTAAAGAAAACTGCCGTATGGGATGGGTCAAGCTCAAAGCGTGCGGGCTCAGCGAGCGCAGTTGTGCCAAAGATCGCAACGGCCAAAGTGGTGCACGTCAAAATACGCATAGGAATCTCCGATTTCGGTTGAATTGCATCTTAGATAATACGTTTACAAGTTTCCGACAGATGTGCACCTGCAGTTTTAAGCGGATAACCTCAACGTGACCGGAAAGGAATGCGGGTGCTCAGACTGAAATGCATGACGTGGAATGTCCACCGCGCGAAAGGATCCGATGGTCAAGTTGACCCGGGTCGCATTGAAAGCGCAATCTCGCAAATCCTCGCCCCGGCCGCGCCCGATATTCTCGCTTTGCAGGAAGCGGATGAGGAATGCCCACCCCAAGGCGGCATTCTGAACATCGCGCAAATTTCCAAGGCGACGGGACTTGCATATGCCCATCAGGACGCAGCACTTCGGTGGGGTCCGAACAGCGACGGATTTCTGGGCACAATCTTGTTTTTGCACAATCGCTTTGATCAAACGCACGCCGATGTGATTGATTTGCCGGGACATTGCCACCGGGGCGCGGTTGCCGTCGAAACCCTGATTGACAGGCGCGCCGTGCGGGTCATCTCCACGCATTTGTCGTTATCACAGCCCTTGCGTATCGTTCAGATGCGCATCATCGGCCAGTACCTGATGAGACGTCCAAAAATGCAGACAATCCTGCTCGGTGATCTGAATGAATGGCGGCCCTGGGGCGGTGCTGCGTTCTGCAAAGCTATTGTGGGAACATCCCTCAAAGGCCCGGCAAAATGCACCTTTCCGGCACGGTGGCCCATATTGCCGTTGGACCGGATCCTGACCGACGCGCCCGGCCGTGTCGAGAGCGTGGGCGTGCTGGATCATCCCGGCATTCATGCGGCATCTGACCACCGTCCGCTGCATGCTCTGGTCACTGTACCGTGAAGAGGCGTAACAATGCCGCTTAAAACAGGTCACCGGAGTAGCCATGATCTATTGGCGACCTACGTGCTTTATTAGATAAACGAACGGTGGGACCACGGTGATAGAGGGCAACAGGCAGCATATTTGGACAGGACGGGTCGTTTTTGCCCCCCCATCGCTGTTTTTTCTACTCGCTGTTACCTTGCTCGTGGTCGTTTCATGGGCTGCGCAAGCGGTCTTTGACAACCTTGCCCTGCCGTTTGGATTGTTCGTGCTCACAAGCGCCATCGGCTTGCGCGGGATGCTGATGCATTATTCTCACCGGTCGCTCGGGATGGGCAATGGCGTCACCTTGATACGCGCAGCACTGGTTGCGGTCTTGGCGGGTGCGGTTGTGGCTGCGCAACCCGCCACTTGGGCCGTGTTTGCCCTCGCCTGCACAGCGTTTGCGCTTGATGGGTTGGACGGTTGGCTGGCACGCCGATCCGGTCTTACATCCGCCTTCGGCGCGCGCTTCGACATGGAGATTGACGCCCTTCTCGGTGCCGTTCTGGCGCTCATTTTGTTGACAGACGGTCATGTCGGGCCTGAAATCCTGTTTTTGGGGTTCACACGATATGCATTCGTGGTCGCGAGCCTGTTTTTGCCAAAATTGCGCGCTGCCCTGCCTGACAGCCTGCGACGCAAGACCATATGTGTCATACAAATCGCGGTCCTGATCGCATTGATATGCCCCTTGACCCCGCTGTGGCTGATGGCGCCGTTATCATGGGGGGCCGCTGGCTTGTTGCTGTGGTCTTTTGCCAGCGATACGCGTTGGTTGCTGGGCCGCCGTTGATGACCAAGCCCGTTTATCTTGCTCTGGCCAGTCTCATGCTTTTTCTGGTGCTTGTCCTGCCCAACCATCCGGGTACGATGAACCTGACTGCGCTGAACAGGTTTCCGCTTGAGCTGCCGGTATTGTTGCTGGGCATGATCGCGCTTGGCAATCGACCGTGGCTCATCGGCACCCTCGCGATGGCTCTTCTTGCCGCGACGTTTTTGAAACTCGCCGATTACGGTATGTTCACAGCCTATAACAGGACCTTTAACCCGATACTTGATGCGTTCTTGATGAATGCGGGCATCGGGTTGCTGGGCGACAGCATTGGCAAACCCCTCACCTATCTTGCCATCGCGGGCAGCGCGATCGTATTGGTCTTGGTGTTTGTGGCCTTGATGCGTAGCCTGCGCGCATGGGCCATCCTGAGCGTGCCGCGTTGGGGCCGCATATGCAGCCTGATTGCGGCAATCGGCTTTGGCGGCTGGGCCGTAGCGGATGCAGGCCATCACCTCGCGTATTGGACGTTCGAACGCAGCCCACCCGGCAGTGCATGGACATCACGGCTTGCATTCAAGCGTGCGGTTGAGATGCGCGAAACGGCTGCGGATCTGGTCCAGTTCTCCAAGGATGCAAAGACTGACAGCTTTGCCAATGCCACCGGCTTGCTGGACCAGTTGAACGGGCGCGACGTGGTCCTGATCTATATCGAGAGCTATGGCCGGGCGAGTTTTGACAACCCGCTCTATGCCCCGACACATATCGAAACGCTGAAATCGGGCCAGCATGCGCTCGACCAAGCTGGTTTTGCCATGCGCAGCGGCTGGCTTACCTCGCCCACGGCGGGCGGTCAGAGTTGGCTGGCCCATGGCACACTGGCGAGTGGCTTGTGGACAAGCGACAATGGCCGCTACAACGCCATGCTTGCCAGCGGTCACCGGTGGCTGTTTCATTTCGCACAAAACGCCGGGTACAGAACGACGGCGATCATGCCCGCAATCACGCTAAGCTGGCCGGAAAGCAGTAAAATGGGGTTTGATCAGGTTTTTGCCGCAGCAGATATTCCCTATGAGGGCAACCCGTTCAACTGGGTCACGATGCCTGACCAGTTCACGCTGGCCGCCTACCCCACGCTGTTGACCGAAGATCCGCGCCCGAATTTCATCCAAATTGCATTGATCTCTTCGCACGCCCCTTGGGTCCCTATCCCGGAAATGCTGGAATGGGACGACATCAAGGACGGCACCGAGTTTAACGAAATGGCCGCGCAAGGCCCGACGCCGCGCGACCTTTGGAAAGACCGCGACAACGTGCGCGCCGCCTATCGGGACGCGATTGATTATTCGCTGCAGGTGACGTTCTCTCACATCGCGCGATTGGGCGAGCACGCACCGCTTGTGATGGTCATCGGCGATCATCAAGCCGCTGGATTTGTGGCGGGCAGCGACAATCATGACGTAGCCGTGCACATGATCGGCCCCCCTGACCTTGTGGCACGCATTGACACCTGGGGCTGGAGCGACGGCCTGATCCCGGACCCAGACGCCCCGGTCCGCCGCATGGACATGTTTCGAAATGACTTTCTGTCCGCTTTTTCCGCGACTCAACAGTTGGTCGGGGTGGTCGAATGATGCGGTGGTTTCTCAAGCTTGCCGTTTCAGGCGCGGTGATGGCGGGGCTGCTGTGGTGGGTCGATCCAATGGTTGTCATCCGTCAACTTCGCGATGCCGACCTGAAGTGGCTTTGTGCGGCTTTTGTGTCGCTGACCGCGTTGACGGCTCTGATGGCACGGCGCTGGCAGATCGTGGCGCAGGCGCTTGGCATACGGCTTTCATTTGCGCATGCATGGTCTGAATATTACGTCGCTCAACTGGCCAATATGGCCCTGCCGGGCGGAGTTATCGGCGACGTGGGGCGCGCGTTTCGTATCCGGCGGCAGGGTGACCTGATGCGCGCCGCGCAATCCGTCGCAGCGGAGCGGCTGATCGGTCAGATTTCGATCTTTGCGCTGATGGCGGTCGGCTTTGCCGCTGCGCTGATGATACCGGGCGGCGTAAATTGGCCTGTCTGGACATGGCTCGGCATAGCTTTATTTTGCGCAGCACTGGGCAGCGCCGTGATCCTTGCGCGCGGCGCATCTGCATCCGCCCGGTTCATGCGACTGGCCTTGGAGTTGATCAGAGCCCCTCGCCTTATCGGGTATTCTCTGGTGATTGCGGCACTCTTGGTTTTCAGCTTTTATGCCTGCGCCCGCGCCACGCAGACCATCATACCGCTGCAAGATCTTGCCACGCTGGTGCCCTTGATCCTGTGTTCCATGCTGATCCCCCTGTCTATCGGGGGCTGGGGTTGGCGCGAAGGCGCGGCTGCGGCGCTGTTTCCCATGATCGGTGCGAGCCCAGGCGCGGGCGTCGCCGCCGGGATCGCTTACGGCGCCGTGATGCTCTTGGCGGCCCTACCGGCCGTTTTGATCGCGATGAAATCCACACAAACTCATCCTTTACCTCACACTTCGAAAATGGACGTTTTATGAGACATCTTCATCATCCCACACGACGCGCTTTGCTCCAGACCGGTGGGGCGGCATTGGGCGCTGCAACGCTCGGCCTGCCCACGCTGGCCCGCGCAAATACCGCCGTGAACTTTCAGCTTTCATGGCTGCATTCCGTGCAGTTTGGCGGCAGCTACATCGCGCTGGATCGTGGTTACTGGGCAGACCGGGGCCTCGATATAGCTCTGTCCCAAGGCGGCCCCAACGCCCCAGTCGAACCACCAGTCGTATCAGGCACAGCCTTGGTCGGCATCTCTGCGGCCGATTACACAGCCGCTGCCGTCGCACAGGGTGCACCTTTCAAAATCATCGCTGTGGCCATGCAAAAGAACCCGTTCGCGATCGCGTCCCTTTCAGCCAACCCGGTGAGCACACCTGGCGACCTGATTGGCAAGAAAATTGGCATGTCGGTTTCCAATACCCCCGTTCTGCAGGCTCTCTGTACAATCAACGACATAGACATCACGCAAATCGAGATTGTGCCGACCCAATATGACCCTGCCCCGCTGGTCAGCGGACAGGTGGATTGCCTGCTTTGTTGGGAGACGGACCTGCCTGTCGCGATGGATATTCAAGGCGTTGAAAACACCACTATGCTGATGGCGGATCACGGCTATTCCGTGCATTCGCAGACCTATATCGCAACCGAAGACAGCATCGCCAACCGCCGCGCTGATCTTGTGAACCTGCTCAAGGGCGAAGTGATGGGATGGAACGATTATCTGTCCGACACCGATGCCGCAGCAGCGTTGACGGTTGAGATGTTTCCCGATGCTGGCCTCGATCTTGCCACGCAGAAACTGCAGGCGGAACGGCAAGTGCCGCTGATGTTCTCGGAATTGACGCAGACCAGCGGGTTCGGCTGGTTCACGCAAGAGACCATTGCTGCAAATTTGGAAACGCTGGCGCTGCTGGGCCGTGACGTCAGCGCAGATCTGTGGGACAGATCGCTGCTGGAAGAGGCGCACGCGTAAAAATCGCATGTCACAAAACGAAATTCGCTGCGAAGGGCTTGCAAAGCGCTTTGATGATGGGGCCGCCCTTGGGCCGCTGTCCGTAACTTTTGCACCCGGACAGACAACGGCTTTGGTCGGACCGTCGGGGTGTGGTAAATCCACGTTGCTGCGGTTGATTGCCGGGCTTGAAGATCCCACAGAAGGCACCGTGCGCATCGGCCGCAAGCCTCCAAAGGAGGTCGCCAGATCCGGCGCGCTGTCGATGGCGTTTCAGGACCATGCCCTGCTGCCGTGGCGGACGGTGCGTGCGAATGTGACGCTCGGGGCGCGGCTTGCGCGCAAACCGGATCACCGCGCCGATGCCCTGATCGCGCTGGTTGGACTGGCCGGGTTTGAAGGGCATCGCCCGGCGGAGCTTTCGGGTGGGATGCGACAACGCGCAGCCATCGCCCGCAGCCTGATCTCCGAGCCTGATGTGCTCTTGCTGGATGAACCCTTTGGCGCGGTGGACGCCCTGACGCGCAGCAAGCTGAACGCGGACCTGCCCCCGCTCTGGCGCGACCGCGGCACCACAACCATCATGGTCACCCACTCCGTAGACGAAGCGGTGCTCCTGTCGGACCGGATCATCGTTCTGTCAGAACGTCCGGGCCAGATCATCGCGGATATTCCGGTCATGCTTGAGGGACCGCGCAGCATGTCCATCACGCGCCTGCCTGTCTTTCAGGCCAAAACCAAAGAGGTCCTCGACGCCCTTGGGGTCACCGTCTGAATGTCCATTTGCAAAGGAGGCATTGCGGCACTTGTGCTCTTGGGTCTGTGGGAAATGGCGGCACAGGTCTTTGCAGACAACCTCTTGTTCGTTGGCCCAGTTGGAATGATCTCCCATATCTGGGCGAACCTCGGTCTCTTGGGCCGCGCCACGTCAACCACAACCCAGAACGCCGCACTGGGTTTCATCTGGGGGAACTTCGCTGCCGGTATCATGGCCAGCGTCGTGATTGTCTTTCCACGCGCGGAACGCGTTATTTCATCCGCGGCCCTCGTGATTTTCTGCCTGCCCCTTGTGGCAACCGGCCCGATCCTCAGGGTTATTTCCGGCCCTGGCGATGTTCCGCAGATCGCGCTTGCCGCGCTGGCAGTCTATTACACCACCTTCCTTGCCCTGCGTGTCGGGTTGCGCGCGATGCCGGCCAATTGGTCAGATCTGATGTCGGTTTATGGACGCGGCGCAATCACCAGCCTTGTGACCATCCGCGCGCGCGCCAGTTTGCCCTATCTGTTTGTCGGTCTGCAGATCGCCGCCCCCGCCGCCTTTCTGGGCGCGATGATCGGAGAGTTCACAGGCGCGGAACGCGGCCTTGGTGTGCTGACGCTGCGGGCGATGCGCAGCTTGGATGTTGAGGCCACGTGGTCACTGGCGATCATTTCTGCTGCCATGGCGATGCTGCTTTATGCGCTTGTGGGCAGGCTTGGTCGCTGGCTGGTTGGATATGCCCCTGACATCATTCTGTCACCCCCCCGGAGCATGGGCCACAAACGATGGCGCGGGATAATCGAAACGCTTGGCGCGGCGGTGCTGTTGATCCTTTTCTGGCAGGTCACCATGGATTTGGCAGACCTGAACCGGTTCTTTGCAAAACGCCCCGCAGACGTGCTGAGTTATCTGCGAAGCGATGCCGACGCCCGCGCGACACTGCTCAGCGCACTGGCCCAGACCACAGCGGCCACAATTCCCGGTTATATTGCCGGGCTGGTGCTGGGCGCGGCACTGGCCATGGCAGTGATCCTTCTTCCCAAAGCCTCAGGTGTCGTCCTGCCCGTGGCCGTCGCCCTGCGCGCGATCCCCATTATCACCACCGCACCGCTGATCGTACTGGCGCTGGGGCGCGGGGCCGTTGGCACAATTGCGGTGATCGCGATCATGATCTTTTTCCCGACTTTTGTAGCCTGCCTGCAGGGGCTGCGGCAGACCCCACGGCAGGTGACTGACCTTTTTCGCAGCTATGGCACAGGGCCCATAACCGTTCTGTGTCTCGCCCAGATCCCGACGATGCTGCCTGCATTCTTTGCCGCCGCCAAAATGGCGGTGCCCGCCGCGATCCTCGCGGTCACAACCACGGAGTGGCTGGTTACGGGCAAAGGAATCGGGCTGCTGGTGGCCTTGACCTCCACCACCTCCAACTACAATATGCTGTGGTCGTGCATCCTTGCCACCACGTTGCTTGCAGTCGGCATGTATGCGGTGGTGGTCTGGCTGGAGCGCGTGGTTTTATCAAAATATGCAAGTGAACAGGTGATATGACGCAGGCGGTTTTCGCGATTCCGGGCGACAAGGATCGCAGAACCGGTGGTTTTTTGTACGAAGCCACGGTGTTGCGTGTATTGAATGAACAGGGTTTTGCGACCGCGCATCTGCAGCTTTCGGATGGGTTTCCCGATCCATCTGCAAGCGACATGCAAACAGCGCTCGCGGCCCTGCGCGGCGTGCCATCTGAGGTGCCGATCATTCTGGATGGTCTTGTGTTCGGGGCTATTGACCCTGAGGGGCTTGCGCAGGTGCAGGCACCGATCATCGCGATGATCCACCATCCTCTTGGCACCGAAACCGGCCTGTCCCCCGCACGCGCAGCCTTCTTGCGTGCAAATGAGGCGGCAGCCCTCACACATACGGCACAGGTGATCGTCCCCAGCCCGCATACCGCACAGGTTCTGACACGAGAGTTTGGCGCAGATCCGCAGACAGTCACCGTGGCGCTGCCCGGATTTGATCGTCCCACACGCAACAGCCCCCCGGTTGATCCGCCATTGATCCTGTCCGTTGGCCTGCTGGCTGAGCGCAAAGGGCACGATGTGCTGCTGGATGCCTTGTCCAACATCCGTGACCTGACATGGACCGCTGCGATATGCGGTCAGGTGCACGATCCGGTGGTTGCAGATAAGCTGACGCGACAGTGCCGCGAACTCGGCCTTTGCGACAGGGTGACCTTCACCGGTGAGTTGGACGAAACCGCATTGCGCCGCCACTTTGAGGCGGCATCGATCTTTGCCCTTGCCACCCGCTATGAGGGCTATGGCATGGTGTTGAGCGAGGCGATGCTCTTCGGCCTGCCCGTCGTATCCTGCGAGGTTGGGGCCGTGCCGGAAACCGTCGGGGAGGCAGGTTTGCTGACACCGCCCGACGATCCGGTTGCTTTCGCCGCCGCGCTGCGCCGCATACTCACGTCGTCCGAGACCGCAACACAGCTCAGCGGATTGTCCAAAGCCCGCGCCGAAACGCTACCAACCTGGCAGGACACGGCGCAGATCTTTCAGACCGTTGTCCGCAAAGCGGCACTGTAGCCACAGCGCGGTTTGCGCGTGTCACTTGGTGTGAAACGCCATGATTGCGTCTGCCAGCGGGGCCGCCCCAAATCGGACAAGATCGCTCACGGGCAACCCGGTCTCGGCCATGGTTTCTTCAATGGCTGCTTTCGCTGCATCCTCGCTCAAATGGCTGGTGTTGAGCGCGACACCGAGCACCTTGGCGGCCGTGAGCGTCCCATTGGCCGTCGCCGTCATTTCATTCAGCGCAATCACATCCCGCAGGGGCGGCACGCGCACATTGTCCAGCGTATCAAGGGCCTTCATCCCGGCACGGTGACACAGGATCATGCCCGTGCAGCAGCTGCCGCGCATCAGCGGCAGCGTCGCCGTACTGCCCGGATGCAGCAAGGATCCCTGCCCCTCAACGATCACATAATCATGATCCGCAGCGCCCAGCACCATGCGTTCAACCGCGCCCGCCGCATGATCCACGCGGAACGCATCCAGCGGAATGCCTGTGCCCATGATGGCAATCCCTGTCTGGCCTGATGCAAGAAACACCGCATCCGCACCAGCCTCGCAAAGGCTGCGGTGAATTTCCAACCCGGCCGTCATCTTGCCCACGGCCATATCCGTGCCAACCATCAGGATGCGCGCATTCGACAATGCGGCGGCCCGGCCCATGGCGATATCGGGCAAGGTGCCCTGCGCCATGCGAATGTCCCATATCCATTGCCTCTCGGCCAGATCACGCCCCAGCGTCGGGGCCAGTTCGTCATGCATGCCGTTGACGATGGATAGCCCGGCGCCAACGGCGCAGTGCAGGATATCCATCCACTCCCTCGGCACCCGCCCGCCAGAAGGTGCAGTACCCAGAACCAGCACCTGCGCACCCAGTGCAATGGCCTCTTCCAGCGTCGCAACAATCGGCACATCGCTTTGCAGCCGACAGACATCACCGACGGTTTTGCCCGCCTTGGTGCTGTCGATCACGGCCACTGCCGGGTTGCGCCCATAGCGCAGGATTCCCTCGGCCATCTTTGCATTCAACAGACCCATGGTGGCTTCGGCGAAAATTGCGATCGGCTGGTTCGGGTCAAGCATGGCTGAGCACTCCTCCATGGCCGGGCTGATCTGCCGGCAAGGTTATTCCGTTTTCAAATGGCGCGCCGGTGGCAGGGTCCGGGTCAAGGTTCAGATGTGAATCAAGGTCGATGTAATCAAACAGCGCCCCGATCGAGGCACCGGCCGCAATCGAAACGGAGCTTTCGCCCATGCAGCCAATCATGGTCTTGAGCCCAAAGGCACGGGCCGTGGCAACAATGCGCAATGCTTCCGTGATCCCGCCGCATTTCATCAGTTTCAGGTTCACCCCATCGACCGACTGAAAGAACGTCGCGATATCGCCGGACATCCGGCAGCTCTCATCGACAAAAATCGGCATGGCGCGATCCTTGAACAAATCGGGCAGTTGATCTTCGGCCCCGCGCACAAGCGGTTGTTCAATGTATTCAACGTCATGCTCTGCCAGCCAGCCCATCATGCGGCGCGCATCTTTCAGCGACCAGCCGCCATTTGCATCCACCCGCAAGACTGCACCACTGCCCTGCGCGGCCTCAAAGACCGCGGCGAACATGGCTTGGTCGGCCTCGATACCCTCGGGCGAGCCAAGCTTGATCTTGAGCGCCCGCGCCCCACGCGCCAAAAGCAACGGCACCCGTTCGCGCACCACATCCGGCGGGTTGATCCCCACGGTCACGGAGCTGACCACAGCGCGGCGCGCAAGACCCAAAAGCGCATAAAGCGGCATCCCCGCCTGTTTCGCCCGCAGATCCCAAAGCGCCATATCAAGAGCTGCGAGCGCACAGGGCGCAACCCCTGCGGCATGCGCATTCTGCCATGTATCATGGTTTGATGCGCTCAACCCGGTGGCGCAGAACTGTTCAAGCATTGCCTGACCGGCGGCGGCTGTCTCTGCGCCTTCGGTGCCGCCCGGTGCCATCTCACCCCAGCCCGTGTGTCCGTTTTCCGTGAGGGAGATATACAGGTTGTCCGACCCTTCAAAGACGCCACGACTGATCCGCAGCGGAAAGCGCTTTTTCAGATAAACGGTATGATACTCAACTTTCATGCGACACCTTCTTTGATTTGGCCGTGCGCCCCGGCGAAACCCGTATTTGCCCCACCCGCCGCAGCACTGCAAATCCTATTTTGCAGCACTGTCGAGGTCGAATGAGCACGGTCATTCCGCGCCCTCTTGCAAGGCGGCAACGCGCGTGCCGGGGAGAAAAGCGCTCAGGTCTTTTTCGTTCAGGGTAAACCCAAGTCTGTCATAAAAAGCGCGCGCAGGCGCATTGTCGCGATAGACCGTTAGCCTCAGCCCGGTCGTTTGCCAGCGTCTGGACCCCTCGATGGAGGCTGCCACCAGCAAGCGTTTGCCAACGGCCTGCTGGCGCGCGGATACGTCCACCCAAAGGTCCGATACATATAAAGCGGGCCCGCCGCCCATCGTGCTGAACAAAGGCGCCGCCAACACCGCACCGGACACACGGTCGCCCTGCCGGGCCAGCAACGCCAAGGCAAAGCTGTCTGGACCAAAAAGCGCCTTTGATATATCTTCCGGTGTGGCCTTGAACGGATCATCCAAATCCCACGCCAGAGCTTTCAAAGCCCGCATCAGGGCAGATACATCCTCAGTGCCAACAGTCTGAATGCGCAGATCAGAAGCGCACATGCGCAACGCCCTTCAGCCCGAGTAACTCACGCGTTTGAGCCGGGTTTGCGACCGTGCGGCCCACCCCTTCCACGAGGCTCCTGATCTTGGCGACCTGTTCTGCGTTGGATTTGGCGAGAACCCCTTTGGCGATATAGAGGTTATCTTCCAATCCGACACGCACGTGCCCGCCCATGCCCGCCGCCATGACCGCCAGCGGCATTTGCGCCCGACCTGCTGCGAGAACCGAAAACTGGTAATCATCCCCGAAATAATGATCGGCCAGCCGTTTCATATGCGTCAGGTTTTCCGCCGTTGCCGCCATCCCCCCCAAGACGCCAAACACGAATTGCAAAAAGATCGGCGTCTTGACCAACCCACGGTCCACGAAGTGTTTGAGCATGGTCAGATGCCCTGTATCGTAGCATTCAAATTCGAACCTTGCGCCGCGCTCATCGCCCATACGGATCAGTACGGCCTCGATATCGCGGGGGGTGTTCTTGAACACCAGATCGTCGGAGTTTTCCAAGAACGGCTTTTCCCAGTCGAATTTCCAAGTCTCATAGCGCGCCGCCATTGGATAAAGCGCGAAATTCATCGTGCCCATGTTCAGCGAACACATCTCAGGCTCTGCGGCTAACGGGGCCTCCAGTCGCTGATCCAGCGTCATGATCGCACTGCCGCCGGTGGTCAGGTTCACCACCGCATCGCAGCGTGCCTTGATATCCGGCAGAAAGGCCATGAAATGCGCCGCCTGCGCTGAGGGGTGCCCGTTTTCAGGATCGCGCGCATGCAGATGCAGGATCGAGGCCCCGGCCTCGGCGGCCCCGACGGCCTGATCCGCGATATCCTCGGGCCGATAGGGCAAGGCATCTGACATGGTGGGCGTGTGGATGGAGCCTGTAACGGCGCAGCTGATGATGATGCGGGACATTCAGAGCCTGCTTTCTGCGATGAAGGTATCAAGCGAGCGGGTCAGCTTTTCCATGATCTCGTCTATATTGGCATCCGTAGCGATCATCGGCGGGGCCAGCAGAAAATGATCGCCCGCATGACCGCCGCGAGACCGTCGCGCATAGATGATCAGCCCGTTTTCATAGGCGATTTCGACCAGACGGTCATAGGCATTCAACCCTGCGGGCAGCGGTGCCATCGTCGTGCGGTCCGAGACCAGTTCAAACGCCTGCAACAACCCGGTGCCGCGTACGTCGCCCACGATCTCATAACGCTGCATCAACGCGCGCAGCCTTGTGCCGAGTCGCGTGCCCACCGTGACGGCAGTGTCCATCATGCCTTGCCGCTCGATCTCGTCCAGTACCGCCAGCCCTGCAGCACAGGCCAGCGGGTTGCCGCCATAGGTAAAGCCGTGCAGGTAGTTGGCAGCGCCGACGACAGCCCCGGCAATCGGCGCGCGCAGGATGACCGCCCCCAGCGGCATGTATCCCGCGCCGAACCCTTTGGACAGGGTGATCATGTCAGGCACCACGCCCCAGAGGTCACCGGCGAAAAACGTCCCAACACGCCCCCCGCCCGAGATCACCTCATCATGGATCAGCAACACACCGTAACGGTCGCAGATATCGCGGATGCGGGCCATATATCCCGCAGGCGGCACCAAAGCGCCCGTCGACGCCCCGCCAATGGGTTCGACGATAAAGGCGAGCACGGTTTCGGGCCCTTCGGCAAGGATGCTGTGTTCCAACATGTCAGCGTAATGATGCCCGGTCGCGGGGTCATCCATGTCCAGCCCGTCAAGATAGGCACGCGGCGCGGGGATTTTCGGCATCTGCACCATCATCGGATCAAACGGTGCCGTCATCGGCGCATAGCCCGTGACAGACAAGGCACCGAGCGTGCAACCATGATAGGCGGGATACCGGGAAATCACCTTCCAGCGCTGTGCCTCGCCCATGGCCAGCGCATGGGCGCGGGCCAGTTTCATCGCACTTTCCACTGCCTCAGACCCGCCGGAGGTATAAAACACCTGATCCAGATTGCCGGGTGCGATTTCCGCCAGACGACTGGCAAGATGCTCTGCCGGGTTGGTTTCGAAATGCAGCCGCATGGCAAAGGTCGAGGCCCGCATCTGATCCTGCATCGCCTCCAGAACGGCGGCATTGCCATGCCCGATGTTGCAGGTCATCGGACCGGACGATCCATCCAGATACTGCTTTCCGGTGTCATCCCAAAGATACACACCCTCGGCCCGCACCATGCGCGCTTTGCGTCGGCTTGCCCCCCAAAAGAGATTGCTCGGCTTACTCATCACGCCACCCAGAACGCCTTTTCCAGATCGGTGAAATCCGCGGCCGGGCCTTCGAACTTGTTGCGCCCAAGCTCAAGCACATAGACGTAATCCGCGATCTTGAGCGCCTGACGGATTTCCTGATCAACCAGCAGAATGGTCAGGTTCTCCTTTTTCAGATCGATCAGCATGTCATAGACTTCGCGCGCCAGCATCTTGGACAGCCCAGCCGTGGGTTCATCCACCAGCAGCATACGCGGCTCCGCCATCAGGGTGCGCCCGATCTCAACCATGCGCTGTTGCCCGCCGGACAGCTCGCCGGTCACCTGCTTGCGCTTATCGCGCAAGGCGGGAAAGCGGTCGTAGTTCTGTTCGATCTTGTCGCGCACCTGCTTGGCATCGCGGCGAAAGGTCCAGCCGCCCAGTTCGAGGTTTTCCTCAACCGTCATGTCCTTGAACACACCCGGTTGCTGCGGAATATAGGCCAGACCGGAGCGAATTTTCTGATAGGGCGGGATGTTCAGGATGCTTTTACCCTCTAGCAGGATATCTCCTTGGTTTGGCTGCAAAAACCCGAAAGCGGCCTTGAGCGCTGTGGATTTGCCGACACCATTGGCCCCCAGAATGGTGGTGATCTGCCCCCGGCGCGCCTTGATATCCAGATCAGACAGGATGTTGAGGTCGCTGTAGTACCCCACGCTCAGGTTCTTCATTTCCAGCACGGCATCGCTCATGCGGCATCCTCGTCATCTGTGCCGAGGTAAGCCTTGATCACCTCCGGGTCGTTCTTGACATCATCGGGTTTGCCATCAGCGATCAAATCACCGAAATTCAACACCAGCAAGCGTTCCGACAGCGCGAAAATCGCGTCCATCTGGTGCGAGATCAGCACGATGGCCTTGCCCGCCGCCTGCATGCGCCGGATGTAGGCATAGATCACCTCCATCAGTTTGGGGTGCACACCTGCGAAAGGCTCATCCAGAATGATGACATCCGGGTCCAGCATCAGCAGCCGCCCCAGTTCCAGCAGTTTTTGCTGCCCGCCCGACAGCGCCTGTGCGTATTCATTGCGCAAATGATCAATGGTCAGGAATTCCAGCACCTCATCAGCCTTGGCTGTCAGCGCACGACCCTGCGCCATATGCCCCATGGCGAGCGACGGCACATAGAGGTTTTCCAACACCGTCATGCGGCGAAACGACCGCGTCACCTGAAATGTGCGGCCAAGACCCGCACGCGCCACCTCGAACGGGTGCATCTGGTCGATCCGCTGATCGTTGAGGTACACCGTGCCGCTGCTGGGCTTGATGGCGCCATCAAGGATATTGGTCATCGTCGTCTTGCCCGCGCCATTCGGCCCAAGCACCCCGATCAGTTCCGGCCCGTTGATTTCAAAGTTGACGCCCTTGAGCACGTGATTGCCCCCAAAGCGTTTGTGCAGATTTGAGACCTTGAGATGGATCATGATGCCGTTGCCCCCGTCTTGCGCTTGGCCACGGTTTCTTCGGCCATGCCGGAGCGGTAGAAATAGGCGATGATGGGCGCGATCAGCCCGTTTCGGAAAAACCGAAGGGTGATCATCAACAGTATGCCAAAGAAGACCAACCGCCAGACGGTCATGTCGACCTCAACACCGCCAATCGTAAAGCTGGTGCGCAAAAGCTCCAACAGGATTTGCAGAAAGATCGCGCCAAGCGCCGCCGCGACAAAGTTCTCGACCCCGCCGATCACCGCCATGGCGACCACCAGCGACATCTGCAACAGGAACATCAGGTTCGGCGTCACGATCTGCACGTAATGCGCCTGTACCGCCCCTGCCGCTGCCGCCATGGCCGTGGTGATGGTAAAGACGTAGACCTTGTAACGCGTGGTATTCACGCCAAGCGCGGCGGCGGCATCCTGATCCTCGCGCAGCGCGCGCACAAACAGACCAAAGCGCGAGCGCGCAAGCCACGCCAGCAAGGCAAGGCACAACACCAAGAGCCCCAGCATAATATAATAGGGCGGGATCTTGTCCGTTTTATCGAAGGTGGTGCCCATCAGGCTCACGCCGTTTTCAAAAAGCGCAGGCAGTTCCAAACCGGCCTGTCCCCGGGTGATGTCAATCTCAGCCGAAATCACCGCCTTGACGATCTCGGAAAAGCCCAGCGTGAACAGTGCCAGATAGGCCGCCCGCAACCGCAGCACCAAAAGCCCCACCAACAGGCCGGACAGACCACCCGCCATGGTGCCAAGGATGATGCCCATCAGCACCGGCATGGGCCGCACGCTGACGCTATCGCCCCAGACGGCCATCGCCTGCGCCAGACAATCCTGATCCAGTGTGGTCGAGGTCACCCCGATGGCGTTCTTGATCACAAAGTAGTTCCCGAAGAATGCGAATTCTGTACATATTCCAGTGGGTTCCGAGGTGATATAAAAGTAATGGCAGAACAGCGCCGTACCATACGCGCCGATCCCCATGAAGGCCATATGCCCAAAGGAAAACTGCCCGGCATATCCCGCCAGCATCGACCAGCTGGAGGCAAGGATCGCGTAAAAGAACGCCGTGATCAGTACATGCATCACATAGTCGTAGTTGCCGCCAGAATAGACCAGCGGAAACAGCGCGAAAAAGCCAAGCAGCAACACGCC
This sequence comes from Roseobacter sp. OBYS 0001, assembly GCF_019654895.1. Classification (NCBI taxonomy): domain Bacteria; kingdom Pseudomonadati; phylum Pseudomonadota; class Alphaproteobacteria; order Rhodobacterales; family Roseobacteraceae; genus Roseobacter; species Roseobacter sp. OBYS 0001. Next base: position 11,334 of record NZ_BPES01000022.1, on the reverse strand, counting down.
TGCGATATTGGGAACCTGCCGCATATCAGCCCCCTTGCCCATGCGTGCCGGAGGCAAAGCGCCGCCCGAACAGACCCGTGGGTCTGAGCAGCAAGGTCAGCGTCAGCACGATCATCCCATAGGCCGGAATATAGGACGCGGCCTTTTGTGCGTCCGGCACACATCCGGTGCCCGCCGCCTCCACCAGCCCTACGATGATACCGCCAAAGAACGCACCGGGCAGCGAGCCAAGCCCGCCCAGCACGACAATCACGAAAGATCGCATCGCCGGGATCGCACCCACCTGCGGCAGCCATGAAAACGCCTGCACCAGCAGCGCCCCGGCAAGGGCGGCGATCATCCCCCCCAGCGCAAAGGCCAGCATGTTCATGCGGTTGGGATCAATCCCTGCGATGGCAGCAGCGTCCCGGTCCTGACTGACCGCACGCAGTGCTTTGCCCGTCCATGTGCGGTGCAGCAGATACAAGAGCGCCAAGAGCACGAGGATACAGGTGATCGCCGCAACAAACCGCGGGTTCGAAATCGAAATCGTCTCGAACAGTGTGAGGTTGCCCCGGCTGGTCTTGATCCAGAGCGGGTCCGCATCTTCGGGCCAGCGGATGCGCGGAAAGTCGATGAAACGCGAGGCTTTGACCGGGCTGGCCCCATGCACGGCCTGAACGAAATACTGCAGCGTGAAGGCCAGACCGAATGTGGCGAGGATACCGTATTCAACGGGTCGATCCACCTTGCCCTTGTACATCGGCGTCAGCATGGCACGCTCAAAAACAGCGCCAAGGCAAAAGGCAATGAAACAGGCCCCAAGCACCCCCAGCAAGGGGCTGACCCCCGGGAACCACACCGCCGTGATGTAATAGACCAGCATGCCCCCGATCATGTAAAACTCACCATGGGCAAAGCTGACGACCCCGAGGATCGAGAAGATCAGCGTCAACCCCAGCGCCATGAACCCGTAAATGATTCCGATGATCAGCCCGTTGGAAATCTGGCTGGCCACAAACGACCCATTGGCCACGCAGTTGTTTTCCGGATCCGCAAAGGAAAACGCCGCAGCGATCAGCACGACCGCCAGAATGCCGAAGGTCGTGGTCACCCGCCCGGTCAGATTGGGCGTGTTGATCCACAGCAAGGCCACGCCGACCGGCCCCATCGCCGCGCCCGACATCGCCCCCGCAAAGGAGGCGTTCGTCGTATCCAGATCACGGGCGAAATAGCGACGGCGCAAGATCACGCTGCCCAGAACGCCCCAGACGATCATCCAAAGAATGACGCCCCAGAAAATGGCCGGTGTTTCCACGATTGTCCCCCGTGCTGCCCCGCTGCTGTCCGGGGTCTTGCGGATTTGTCTGTCAGCCGGGCACTCAAGTCGCGCCCGGCCGGGTCCCTGTTTACTCGTTCACGATGACCGGCTCGGCCGTTTTGTAAGCATCCGGATAGACAATCGCCGCGTCAGTCGATGACTGGCCCTCTTCCTGATACTGGATCATCGTCAGCGCCGGGTCGGGCCACTGGTGCCACCACTCATCCCCTTTACCGTCCTCGCTGGGGTCTTTCTGGCTGCCATAGGGGAAATAGATTTTGCCCAAGGTGCCTTCGTGTTCGATGGTTTCAAGTGCTGTGACGATCGCATCGCCCCCTGTTTCACCGGCCTCATTCATGGCCTGTGCAAGGATCGCGATGGAATCGTAAGCCTCCATCGCATAGCTTTCCACATCGGACTTGCCGGTCTTTTCCTTATACGCCGCAGCAAAGACACGACCTTTTTCGGTAAACTCGGATTCCGGAACACCGATGCGCTGAACAAAGGCGTATTGCCCATCTGGCACATTGGTCCAATAGGCCCCGGATTCAAGCGCGTCCTGACCGGTCACAAAAGGCAGATCAAGCGGGCCAACCCCGGCATCGGCCGCCTGCTGGGTGAAGTTATAGGCCGCCTCGCCCGTGACCAGCGTGATGATCATATCGGGGTTTTCCGCCTTGATCCGCTCCACGATGCCTGCGTAGTCCTGCGTGCCGATGTCCACCGAGAAAATGGTGCTTTCCACACCGCCGCTTTCCAGCCCCTTAGCCGTTTCCTGGCTCGCCGGAATCCCGTAATCCGTGTTTTCGGTCAAAATAACCACTTTGCCGATATCCGGCAGGGTCAGCGCAAATTGCCAGATCGTGGCCGAGGCCCAAGATGACAGGGGCGCGATACGAAAGATGTATTTTTGCTTGTCCCCGGTGATCGTGTCATTCCATGTTTCGGCAAAGACCACAGGAATGCCGCGCGCGTTCGCCACGTCCTTGGAAGCCACCCCGACCGAGCTGTGATACCCGCCGCCGACGGCCACGACGCCGTCCTGCGTGATCAGCCGTTCCATCACGGCAATAGCGCGTTCGGGCAAACCTTCGCTGTCGCCGATGACCACGTCGATATCGCAGCCCAGCACGCCACCGGCTGCGTTGATGTCAGCCTCTGCGATCAGCATCGCATCGCGCATCGCCTCCCCGCCTACGACCGTGCCGGGTGCCGACAGAGGCGCCAGCGCTCCGATTTTGATAGGGCAGTCCTGAGCGAAGGCCGACCCCGCAGCCAGAGCCAACGCGCCGACGGACGCCAGCAGAACGCGCCTTTGTACAGTTGCTTTCATAGTGAAACTCCTTTGTTGGATGTCCGGTACGAACGACCGGTTATGATGTTGTCTAAACACTTCATTCCGAGCATCCGGAGAGGTGACTTGGGTTTCGAACACATGCGCAAGCTCTTGGAAGGTGCTGAAAACACCCTGAAAATACGCGACTGCACCACCCGGACCACTGACAACCCCCCAGATTGACACTCAAACTGTGCGGCGGCTATGACACCCTGTCTTTCGCTTATCCGCCATTGTTATCTGAAAACGGACTCGCTACGGTTTATTATGACTTTTGCGCAGACCCCTGCTCGTAAAACTGGCAACGGTGCATCTGATACACTGCCCAAACCGGACGGGTCTGCACGCAATATCCACGCATCGCCCTTACGGGTCGGCATTGTTCTGTGGCCGTCGTTTCCGATGATGTCGCTGGCAGGTATTGTGGAGAGCCTGCGTCATGCCGGGGATCACGGCGACGCCTCGCATCCGCGCTATGCGCGGTGGGATGTGCTGGGCGCGCCGGGCAGTCGCGCCATGTCAAGTTGCGGCATCCCGGTAGAGGCGACGACGCCTTACGGGCAGCCAGAGGCGTTTGACTATATATTTGTGATTGGTGGGCTTTTGCGGGATCTGCCCAACGTGCCTGACGGGCACCGCAATTTTCTGCGCGCGGCGGGCCGGGCGGGATCGGTGATCATTGGCGTATGTACCGGCATTTTCGTTCTGGCACGCGAGGGGTTGCTGGAGGGCAAAACGGTCTGCGTACATCCCTATCACCAGACCGATTTCGAGACAGCGTTTCCGCACGTAAGGCCCGTGTTTGACAAGGATTATGTGAGTGCTGGAAATATCATCACCGTTCTGGGCGGCGTGTCGATCCTCGCGCTCACCGCCCGCATCATTCAGGAGCATTTCGGCCCCGACAGATCCGCCAAGATGATCCACCAGATGACATTGCCCGCTGTTGCAGGGATCAGCCCGGCCCATTGGGCCCCGGCACTGACAAATCTGACCATAACCGACCCGCGCATCCAAAACGCGGTTGTGACGCTGGACGCACAAGCCACCACCAACCCCAGCATTTCGCAGCTTGCCAGGTCTTTGGGGTTGAGCGAGCGGCATTTCCTACGCTTGTTTCGCCAGCAGGTCGGGCGTTCCCCCAAAGACTACCTCGTCGACATCAAGCTGCGCGCCGCCGTTTGGATGCTCAGGCAGACCACGCGATCGGTGACGTCTGTGGCCTATGCAGCCGGGTTTTCGAGCGGTGCGAACCTCGCTGATCATTGTCAGAAAAGGCTGGGCGCAACCCCTACACAACTTCGGCGCGGTCACGATGACCTGTCCGTATCAAGGCACTGAGGCCCGCCCTGTTCAACGATGCGCGAGATAGTGCATGATCATTTGCATCCCATGTTGATGCGTGCAAGCTAGCGGGGTCAGGGGGCAAGAGAATGCAGTTTGATATCCCCTCGTGACGATAGTGCTGACCCGTTGAGGCATAGACCGTCACACACCCGCCGCTTGCCGGCATAGGGAGGACCACAATATGAACAGTTTTGAGCCGACAGCAAAACCCATCGTCGCCGTTACAGGGGCCAGTCGCGGTATTGGACACGCCATCGTCAAGAAGTTCTACGATGATGGGTGGGATGTGCTGACACTGGCGCGGACACCCTTTAGCCAGGTGTGCCCCTGGGCGGAAGGCATCGTGCACCACATTGAAACGGACCTGTCCGAAGAAGCGTCGGTCCGTGCGGCCGCGATGAACCTGCGGGAACGCCTGGCTGGCCGTGGGCTGGACGCGCTGGTGAACAACGCCGGGATTTCGCCCAAAGATGATACAGGTGGGCGTTTGCTGGCCACGCAAACCGAGATTGAGGTGTTTCGCAAGGTCGAGATGGTCAATTTGATCGCACCGCTCATTCTGGTGCGGGAACTCCTTGACCCGTTGATGCAGGCGGGCGGCGCGGTCGTGAATGTATCCTCGATTGCCGCCACGCAAGTGCACCCCTTCGCAGGCGCGGCCTATGCCATTTCCAAGGCGGGTCTATCCGCCCTGACACGCGAATTGGCGCATGAGTTGGCCGCAAAGGGTGTGCGGGTCAATGCCGTCTCGCCCGGCGAGATCGAGACCTCGATCCTGTCACCGGGCACCAGCGAAGTCGTTAGCCGCGATGTGCCCATGAAAAGGCTCGGTCATCCCGGTGAGGTCGCGGATGTGGTGGCTTTTCTGTGTTCAAAGAAATCTTCTTACGTCAACGGCGCCGAAATCCCGATCAATGGCGGGCAACATCTGGCGTAAAGCGCGCGACAGCACCCACAGAGCAAACGTATCGCGCAACAGGCCTGCAACACTGCAAGCGCACCGTCTCACACCAGCTCGCGCGTAAGGGTTTCGAGGCTCTTCTCTACAATTCCCAGCATGTCGGACACCTGCGCCTCAGTGATAATCAAAGGCGGGCAAAAGCCCACCGCGTCGATCATGTTGCGCGATATCAGCCCGTTGCTGTGAAAAATTCGGTTCATATGCGCGCCAAGAGCCCCCGGCGCACGCGCATCGCCCTGCCGCTCTGGCGCGATGATCTCAAGCGCTGCGATCAGGCCCACACCCCGGGCTTCGCCCACCAGCGGATGCGCCGCCAGTTCGCCAAGACCCGCCTGCAACTGCGCTCCGCGTTCTGCGGCGTTGCCCACGAGGTCGCGCTCTTCGATGATCTTCAGGTTTTCCAGTGCGACCGCCGCGCCCACGGGATGCGCGCTCCCGGTATAGCCATGCCCCAGAATACCAATGCGGTTTCCCTCATCTGCAATCGGTTCATACACCCGCTCATTCATCATGAACGCCGAGAACGGAAAATAAGACGAGGTGAGTTGCTTGGACATGGTCATGATGTCCGGTTTGATGTCATAGGTGTTTGATCCGAACATCTTGCCCGTCCGGCCAAAGGCGCAGATGACCTCATCCGCGATCAGCAGAATGTCATATTTCGCCAGAACCGCCTGTATCTTTTGCCAATAGGTCGCCGGGGGCACCACAACGCCCCCCGCCCCCATGACCGGTTCAGCAATAAAGGCGGCGATGGTATCGGGCCCTTCAGCTTGGATCATCGCATCCAGATCTTCGGCACAGCGGGTCGCGAATGCCTCTTCGCTTTCGCCGTCCCGCCCTTCTTTCCAGTAATGCGGGCAGGTCGTATGCAACACGCCCTCAATCGGCAGATCAAACGAGCGGTGATTGTTCGGCAACCCGGTCATGGACGCCGACGCGATGGTCACGCCGTGATAACCGCGCAGGCGCGAAATCACTTTCTTCTTCTCAGGCTTGCCAAGCGCGTTCGAGCGAAACCAGATCATCTTGAGGATCGTGTCATTCGCTTCGGACCCTGAGTTGGTAAAGTGGACCTTGCTCATCTGGACCGGGGCCATGTCAATCAGCCGCTCTGCCAGATCAATCGCAGGCCCGTGGGATTTATGCGAAAAGCTGTGATAATACGGTAGTTTACGCAACTGGTTTTGTGCGGCATCAATCAAGCGGCTTTCGTTGAACCCGACCGCAACACTCCACAAACCAGCCATCCCTTCGATGTAGCGCTTACCTTGGGTGTCAAAGACATAGACCCCCTCGCCCCGGTCGATCACCATCGGGCCCTGCTCTTCATGTGCTCTGGGGTTAGTGTAGCCGTGCAGGTGATAAGCCACGTCGCGGGCTTCCATCGAATTGGGGCGCATTTCCATATGGCTCAACCTTTTCTACATCAGACGAAATCAAAGGCCAAAGACTCAAGATGCTCCAACCTGTTCCAATCATTGCTAGCGGTTCGCGGGCGGGTATGGCAACAGGTTATCATGAATAACATGCGCACACAGGTGGTGATCATTGGCGGCGGACCATCGGGCCTTTTGCTGGCACAACTGCTGCACGGGCGCGGCATCGACAGCATTGTTCTGGAGCGCCGGACCCGCGCACATGTGTTGAGCCGCATTCGCGCAGGCGTGCTGGAAACCGGGTTACTTGACCTTTTGGAACAGGCCGACGCCGGGACACGTATGCGACGAGAAGGTATGCCGCATGACGGGACACTGATCACCTATGGCGACGAAGCCTTTCGCATTGATTTTGCCGAACTCACCGGCAAATCCGTTATGGTTTACGGGCAAACCGAAGTGACGCGCGACCTTTATGCCGCGCGGGACAAAACCGGCGGACAAAGCGAGTTCGAAGTCGACGAGGTTCAGATTGAAGGGGCTGACAGCGATGCCCCGGCGGTCACCTATCTGCAATCGGGCGTGCGAAAACGCATTGCGTGTGATTTCGTCGCCGGATGTGATGGGTTTCACGGCATCAGCCGCAAAAGCATCCCCGGGGCCACCCAACGGTCTTATGAAAAAGTATATCCGTTTGGCTGGTTGGGTATCCTCAGCGAAACGCCACCTGTGAGTGATGAGCTGATCTATGCCAATTCTGATCGCGGCTTTGCGCTGTGTTCGATGCGCAACCCGACCTTATCGCGCTATTACATTCAATGTGATGCAGGCGATCATATCGACAACTGGAGCGATGACGCCTTCTGGACAGAACTCAAGCGGCGTATTCCGGCGGAACAGGCCGCCAATCTGATCACCGGCCCGTCGATTGAAAAATCCATCGCGCCCCTGCGCTCTTTCGTGACGGAACCGATGCAATGGGGGCGGTTGTTTTTATGTGGTGATGCGGCGCATATCGTGCCGCCCACCGGGGCGAAGGGGCTGAATACCGCAGCCTCTGATGTGCATTATCTGTTTTCCGCGCTGACCCGTTGGTATCAGCACAATGACGCGGATGCCGTGGCGCAGTATTCGCAACGTGCGCTGGCACGGGTCTGGAAGGCGGAGCGGTTCAGCTGGTGGTTTTCAAAACTTATGCATCGCTTTCCGCATCACTCGGGCTTTGATTTGCGGATGCAGAGGGCTGAGATTGAATTTCTGCGCAGCAATGAAGCTGCGCAGAAGGCCATGGCCGAAAACTACGTGGGCTTGCCCTACGAGGGCTAACCCGCCAGCATCGGCAAGAACAAAACGATACCCGGAAAAGACACCAGCAGCGCGATGGTTACAGCGTCGGCCAGAAAGAACGGCGTCACTCCTTTGAACACGTCCTGCACATTCAGGTCATCGCGCACCCCGGCAACCACGAAACAGTTCAGACCGATGGGCGGCGTGATCAGACAGAACTCCGCCATTTTGACGACAAGAATGCCGAACCAGATCGCACACATGGGACCCGACATCCCGAAAGCACTGTCCGCAGCGGTCACGTATTCACCACCATTCAGCGCCATAACTGCCGGGTACACCACCGGCAGCGTCAACAGAAGCATGCCAATCGCATCCATGAACATGCCCAACACGGCATAGGCCAACAGGATGCACACAAGGATCAGCATGGGCGACATGTCCAAAGCAGTTATCCAGTTTGCAAAGGCTTCCGGCAATTCTGCAAAGCCCAGAAAGCGGACGTAGATCAACACCCCCCAGATGATCGAAAAGATCATCACGGTGAGTTTCGCGGTATCCAGCAAGGCTGTTTTCAGCTGCGACCAGCGCATGCCCCGGTAAAGGGCCATCAGGAAGATGATGAAAGCGCCGATGGCCCCCCCTTCGGTCGGGGTGCCCCAGGCATCTCCGAAAGGGTTGTAGACAAAAAAGACGATGATCACGACCACCGCCACAATGGGCAAGGCCGGCGGCAGCGATTCAAACCGTTCGCGCCAAGTGAACCCGCTGACCGGCGGCCCGACGGTTTTGAAAATAACCGCAATCCCGATGATCAGGGCCGCATAGACCAAGGCCGAGAACATGCCGGGGATAAACCCCGCGAGCAGCAACATGCCCACGTCCTGCTCCACGATGATGGCATAGATCACCAGAATGGCCGATGGCGGGATCAGCGAGGCCAGCGTGCCACCGGCAGCCACGACGCCCGCCGCAAATTGTTTATTATACCCGATCTTGAGCATTTCGGGGATGGCGATACGGGCAAAGACCGCCGCCGTCGCCACCGATGCACCCGACACGGCGGCAAAGCCGGCGGTGGCGAACACCGTCGAAACCGCAAGCCCACCGGGCACCCAGGCGATCCAGCGTTTACAGGCGGTAAACAAGGCCGTGGTCAGTTTAGCGTGATAGGCCAGATAGCCGATCATGATGAACACGGGGATCAGGCTCAACACCTGTGCCGACACTTTGGAATGCGGCGTGAGGCCCGCGATCTTGACGCTGATCTCCACTGCTTTCCAGAACCGTTCAGGGTCATAATCAAAACCGTTCCAGCGCAGCCAGACCAGCCCCACGAACCCGGCCAGACCCGCCGCAAAGGCCACGCGCATGCCAAGGATCACAAAGACCAGCAGCCCGCCGCTGACCCACAACCCGATATCAATAGGTTCCATCAGTCGGCCCCTTCCAGCGCTTCGGCCTCGATACGGGCCTGCTCGGCAATGGTCAGGTTCAGCGGGACCGCGACGGGGTTTTCAAGCCCCAGCACCAAAGCGCGCCCATAGCCCCAGGTTTGCAGCAGCAAGCGCAGCACCAGCACCCCAAAGGCGATGGGTACAACTAGCTTGGATGGCCACAGCGGGATGCCCACATCAATCGAGCTGTCCCGGCTGCACAGCGGGCGCGCACAATCAAAGGAGCGGTCAAAATGATTCCATGCCCCCCATGCCAGCGCGACAATCAACACAAGGATCAACAGGACCGAAATCAATTCAAAAAGCCACAATACGCGCCCCTTGAGCGCCCCCACCAACATGTCCATGCGCACATGTGTCCCGTCACGCTGCACGTAAGAGACGCCCATAATCGCAATGATCGGCATCATGGCTTCGATGTAATCCACATAGCCCGCCATGGGCGAGCTGAAGAACTTGCGCCCCGTAACGGAGTAGACCGCCAGAAACATCAGCGAAAATATGGCAAGGCCACTCAGCAGTGCGCAGAAACGCTCAAGCGGTAAAAGTGCGCGGTCCAGTCGGCTCAGCAGACTGGAATCTTCGAGCACCGCAGCAGAACCTGCCATCGCCCACCTCCCGTTATGTTTGGAAAATCAGGAAAATGGGCCGCCTCGGATGAGGCGACCCAAATCGGTTTAGCTACCGCCCTTGGCTTCTGCCAATGTGCTGACGACAAGGTCGTATAGCTCTTGTCCGGGCAGGCCTTGCGCTTCCATTTCCGCGATCCACGCTTCATGGTTTGGCGTGCCCGCTTTGGCTTGGAAAGCCGCAATCACGTCCGGAGCAATCTCGACTTTCTGCACTTCTTTTTCCGCGAGCACCGAATCCCAACGCTCCAGAAGCTCAGCGTAGTTCGAGAGATAGAAATCGATCGCTTCGCCCACCGAGGAATCCAGCGCGTCACGATGCGCATCCGACAATGACTCATAAGCGTCGATATTCACCACCACTGGGCAGTTCACCGTGCCGGGGTTGAGGTTCGCCGTCCACCAATCCGCCTGATTGATCGTGCCAAAACTCAGATGCGCGTGCTGGGCAAAAGCGACCGTATCCACCACGCCCCCTTGCATCGCCTGATAAGCTTCGGTTGCCGTCACGGATGTCGGCACCGCACCAACCGTCTTGAACGCTTCACCAAGACCACCTGTGGCGCGCACGCGCATGCCTTCGAACTCAGCGAGTTCGTCGCGAGGTTCGCCGGTTCCAACGATGTTATACTGCGGCATCGGCGAGGTCATGAGCAGCTTGGCGTTCCATTGCGCCATCTCTTCAGTTGCCGCCGGGTGTGCGTAGACCGCATTGGCCACCGCGACCTCCTGCTCAAGGTTCTCAACGCCGAGGAAAGGCAATTCAAGCACGGTGATCACCCGGTTTTTGTCCGGATGATAGCCCGCACAGAACTGCGCCATTTCAAACGCGCCGATCGAGATTCCGTCAAGGTTCTCGCGGTTTTTCGACAAGCCGCCGTAGCTGACATTCATGGTGAATTCGCCACCTGTCTTTTCCGCGACAAGTTCGGCCAGTTTTTCAACATGCTCTGTGAACGCGCGACGTTTGCCCCAGACCGACACATTCCATTCCGTGGCAGCTGCCTCGGACACAAATGCAAAACTGATGGCAGCAACGGCCGCCCCACTTAGGTATTTATTCATGATATTTCTCCCTGGTTGCCCGTATTATTCAGAACGGATTGCGGCAAACCTACTCAACGGCGGTAAGACTGCCAAGCCCCCTTTGAAAGCCCGCCCCTGAGCAATCAGACAGCGCGGATATATTTCCGATGTCCGCACCCCGACAGATATATTCGTAAAAGCAGAGTACCCGGAAGTGCAGCCACCAACCCGATGCACAGCAAAGATTGAGATCAAAGCGTCAAGCACCACCTAACCTGTTGGTTAGACTTATATTTTACCGCTTTATCCAAAAGCAAATACCCTTGCCGGTTACGGTGCCGCCCAGATTCCGCGCAAATTGCAGGGTTATCCGCTTGTTTTCGATCAGCGATTGACCTCAAAATGCACACAGAATGCAAATGGCTGACACTCGAACCGTTGGCCGCACCGGATCATGCCATTTGGCACTGACAAGACCAAAGAGGGAGGAGCTTCAATGCCTGACACAAAAAACGCCCCGAAAGCCTATCCACCATCCGCCGATATGGTGGCAAACGCCCACGTCACGTTATCGCAATACGGATCGTTGTATTCGGAGTCTGTTTCGGATTC
>NZ_BPES01000021.1:0-40527 GCF_019654895.1 Roseobacter sp. OBYS 0001 | reverse complement strand
AACCCACTGAAATGACGCCACTATCCAAAAGGACACACGCACCGTCTGCATTCAAGGGAGTGGTTGGCTGGGGTCTTTTTTTATCGCTAACCGGTCTGGGCTTTTGAAGAACAGATTTTTGGTGTTATCGAGCGTTATCAGAAGGTTGTTGTCTTATATCGCTTAACCTGACGTATGAGAAACACCTTCCATTGGGCTCAATTCCGAAGAATCGTTGTCGTTTTGCCGGATCAGATTGTCGTTTGCCCGGATGGGATTGTCCGAATGGCGGATGGCATCGCGCGTAAGGCGGAAAATGCTGTGCGTTTGTCGCACAGAGCTGTTGGTTTCTGAGCGGCTATATGCGTTTGCGCGGTTCGGAATGTGGATATCTGGGATCGGATTGTCGCGGTTCGCGCAATTGGGCGGTCGCAGTACGCTTGTTTTGCGTTGATCAAGAAGCGCCGCCTGCTCAATTAAGCAGGTTTTCGGATCCATTGGCATCTCTTGTTTAGAGGGTGCGAGATCAGATCTCACATCGAACAGAATTACATGCGACGCAAGCAAAGGACGAATTCCTCCTCTCTGCAATCACCCAAAATACCCGTAAGCTAGTAAAGAGCTCTCCTGCACCGCATCAGATGTGGAACGCATGACAAGAAAGGGGCTTGCGCTCAGCTTTAAGTCGTACTTTGCTGCGCCAGCAACACGCTGCTTTTCCACAGAAGGGGACGGGAACCAGTCATTTGCTGCACTTGCGTTCAATTTGTCCACTGAGGACAAAGCAGACGTTCCGTCGAGGCAATAACCGCTAAATCTGGTGCATAGCAGAACGTCAGAGTCGTCGTTGAAGAAGATGCGCGATACCTTGCTTCCGCAGCGCGCAAGTGGCAAGTGTCATCGCAATAGCTATACCGTGTACGGTGGAACTAAGCCTAGGACGTTCGTGCACGAAACTCTAATACTTGGGCCGCCGTACGTGGCCACCTGAAACAACAGAAATCGGTTAAAAATTTGCCTTTCGGAGCGTAGTCCGGTCGGACATTAGGCCAAGATAATAATGAAAATGCACACAATTAACATGAAGCCTCTAGGTCCGATCTCATACCGCGCTGACGTAGATGGTCTAAGGGCCTTTTCCGTACTGTCTGTGCTTTTCTATCATGCAAATCTCTTCGGTGTTACGGGTGGCTTTGTCGGAGTAGATGTTTTTTTTGTGATCTCAGGGTTTCTCATCACAAAGATTGTGATGTCTGAAACTGAAAATGGGCACTTCAGTATAAGGGCATTTTACGAAAGGCGGGCTCGAAGAATATTGCCCGCACTGATCGTCGTAATCTTTTTAACGCTTATAGCTTCTTCTTTTCTTCTCACGCCGAATGAATTTGAATCTGTTGCATGGAGTAGCTTGGCGGCCGCTCTTTTTTCATCAAATATCTATTTTTGGGTTACCGGCGATTATTTTGGCGCCCATGAAATCCGACCACTGCTTCATACTTGGTCACTCGGCGTTGAGGAACAGTTCTATATCTTTTTTCCACTTTTGCTGTTTTGGTTGGCACGATACGGAAGGCGTGCCCTTATTTGTACAATCGTAGTTTTGGCAATTCTATCGCTTGTTGCCTCTAATATTTCAATGAATAAAGATTTGATTTCCGAAGCTTTTTTCTTCCCGCACCTGCGAGCTTGGGAGCTCCTGGTAGGCGCTACGATCGCAATGCTACCGAGCGTTTCCAATGTAAGGGCTGTATTTCGTGAGCTTGCGGCGCTCACTGGGTTGGGGTTAATTGCCCTTGCCTCGCTGACATATCAAGCAGACATGGATTTTCCGGGAGCTTCCGCAATTGTTCCTGTCCTTGGAGCCGCTTTATTCATAGTTTTTGAAGCTCCTAATAGAGGAATTGTTTCTCTTTTAGTGAGGAACAAAATATCGGTATGGCTTGGAAAAATCTCTTATTCTGTTTATCTTTGGCATTATCCGATCTTGGTTCTTGCCGACTACTATCTTCTGGGCGATAGCGCACCTGAGCAAAGGGCGGCCTTACTCGCGCTTTCAATTTTTCTAGCCGTGCTTTCTTACCTATTCATTGAAGAACCGTTTCGACGGTTACGGTGGAGCCGTCGACGTGTTCGTTTTGCTACAATTACGGGCATACTGGGATTAGCATCAATGAGTGGCGCTATTGTTGTGTCGGACGGAATGCCTGCACGGTTCTCTGAGGATGAATTACGATATGCGAATATGCTCGACAAAGAGCAGTATTTTGAAATCTACGACCGAGGAGGGTGTTTTCTTGACTCCCATCAACGCGCTGAGGATTACGATCTGTTGAATTGTAGTGGCGGAGGGGTGAAAGGTGGGGTCTTGATTTGGGGCGACAGCTTTGCTGCAAACCTATATCCTGGATTGTCACAGACTTTATCTGAGCCGGTGCGCCAATACACTGCAACGAGTTGTCGGCCAATCGATCAAACCCAAAGCAGGTGTGGACCTTTTTTTGAGAATTTTGGACTGGTTGCAGAGTCAATGGAGCCGGATGTCATCATTTTGATTGGGTTCTGGTCGTCTCGGCTCCAGCAATTAGGGGAGGCGGTGTTTGAAGAAAAACTGCGAGTCGCCATAAATTACGCAAAATCTTACGGCGCAATTGTCGTTGTTGGGGGGCAATCGCCAACCTATAAAGTAGCTTTGCCGCATCTCGCAAGGCTGCGCCCTGATTACAGGGTCGATGGCAACGTGGAACTCGAGGCGCGAAACCATTCGCATGTCAACGAGGTGGTGGAGCGAACCGCCGCGGCGGAAGATGTCGAATTCTTCGATTTCTACAGCCTCTGCGAAGGTTTTGCATGTATCGCCTTTGTTGATGGTGAGCCATTTCACTGGGATGGGGGACATATGACTTTGAGCGGATCTCTGCATTATGCTAATGCCCTTGGCGCTTTCGTCTACGAAGTGACCGAGAAGGCTGCCAAAGGTGCAGATCGCTAAGCATTCCGTTTGCCGCGATTTTACCAATGGCGGCTTTGGGGAAGCTGTACAGTGTCGGCGTCGATTGCCACGGACCGCCGCTCTGGGCCGATCCACGGCAAGGCCGAGCTAGATTTCTGGCAACGTGTTATGCGTGCTATCAAAGACAGTAGAGAGGTAAAAACGTAATATCATCTGCAGTCGAAACGTTTTTTCTTTCGTGTGCATGCCAGACATTGGCTTTTGAGAAAGCCAAAGATAGTTGGAAACGCGAAAGCTTAGAAGTGGCGCCCGGAACAGATGTGCGTCCAGGCGCCGAGAGTCCGCCGACATTACACGTTCATCCACCCGCCATCATTTACAAGATCGGCCGCCGTCATGAACCGGCTTTCGTCGCTTGCTAGGAAGACTGCGACAGCGGCCTGCTCCTCCGGCGTTCCGGCGCGTCCCATTGGAGACCCGTGACCAGCCATCGCCTCGAAGTCGTTGTAAAGCGCCGCTGGCGCATTGGAGTTTTCAAAAAACTGGGTGGGCACGATGCCAGGGCTCAGTGTGTTTACTCTAATGCCCATGGAGCCAAACTCTGCCGCCATCGAGCGTGCAAATGAACGCACCGCTGCCTTGGAAGCAAAGTACAGCGATCCGCCGGGAGCCCCTTTTCCATGAACGGCTGAGGCGGTCAGAATGATCGACCCGCCCCTCGTCATTAAGGGGACAAGCGATTGAACAGTAAAGAAAACGCCTTTCACATTCAGATCGAACTGGCGCGCATAAAGCTCTTCGTCGACATCTGCGACGGGTGCGAAAATGCCGTTGCCAGCGTTGGCGAAAAGTATGTCGACATTGCCAAACTGGGTTTTGGCCGCTTCGGCAAGTTTCTTCAGGTCGCTCAGGCTGCTGGAATCCGCTGCAATTCCGTAGGCGCCTTGGCCAAGTTTGGCCACTGCCGCATCGACGTTTTCCTGTTTGCGGCCAGTAATGATAACTTGGGCACCTTCTGCAAGGTAGCTTTGAGCTGCAGAAAATCCGATACCTGTCGTACCGCCAGTGATGACGGCTTTCTTACCGGCCAGACGGCCTAAGCTGTGTGCATTATCGGTCATTGTCATTCTCCTTGTTTGATATATTCACTTGGAAGGTTGCATTTCGTACCATATGGTACTTATATGAGTCAAAGCGAAATGCAAGAGAAAAATACCGAATGGTACGAAAAGGATGGAATCATGACTTTGGGCAGACCTCGAAAATTCGATGACGATGCGCTTTTGGACCGCGCAGTCGACCTCGTTTGGCGTGAAGGGCCCTTGGCCTTGTCGTTGAATGAGATCGCGAAACTGCTTGAAACAACGAAACCAGCACTGGCCCGTCGTTTCGGAGGCAAGGACCAATTCTTGGTCGCGGTGCTGAAACGGTATCACGAGCGTTTAGACACGCTGGTACAGGATGCTATCGGAGGTGCGACTAACATCCACGATGTGGCGAGCGCTTATCTGCGCACGTATCAAGATGTGCTTTCAAAAAAGCCTGTCGGGCCTGCGACGGGCTGTCTGTTGGCGGCCGCTACGGAGGCGAGCGCAAACCAAAGTGAAACTGTGCTGGCAGAGACGATCAGAACACTAAACGATCGAACTCGTACCGGGCTTTTGGAGGCGCTAAGACGGGTGGGCGCAGATGATACAGATCGACTTGCGCGTTATTTATATGGCCAATCCGTTGCGCTCGCTTTCCTATCGCGTATTGGAACGGAATCTGCAGAGTTAGGCGATTACGTCGAAAGAGCGCTTGCTGGTGTTTAGAAGAAAGACACGAGATAGAAAAATACTACGCCCAGATACGCCCTTCCGCCGTGATCGAGCACGTGCAGCCAATAGCGGATAGCAGGCGTTCCCGACATTGGACATCATCAACACGGAGCACTTGCAGCGAATGTCCGCAAAGCGGGAGCAAACGCAGCATACCAGAACCGCGCGCAAGGTCGGCTTTGGGCCGCATCTGCAACAAAATGCCATTACTCCGGGCGAACAGGTAGAAATGTGCGAGCCATCCGAGCAAGCTCGACTGACGCAGCAAAAACTATCAGCCAAAAACCTAGTATGCGAAATCTACCTGGTTCATTGAAACCCGCATCCGAGCGATCTGTAAGTTGCTCCCGTTCTTCTAAGTCATTCTTTAGCTTGCGTATTCGATCAGATGTGGTGATGTCCTGATCTCGTTCTCTGCTTCTTCTAAACATAGATGCGTTGTTGGATAGAAAATCCGTTGTGCTTTGCACCTCGCAGCTCTTGTATGAGTTAGCCGCATGAGCGGGAGCTGCGGACCAGATCAGCGAATTTCTGGCGAGTACCTCAAGCGGGCTGCACAGTTGCACAGCGATCGGTATGCAATCGTTCTGTCTAAAACCTACTTCTCTGAGCGCGGCGTTCAGTTCCGAGATAATATTTTCGGTCATCGTATTGCTAGAATTGCTAAGGCATAAAGCGCTATGCTGTCGTGCGATATCGCTGACGCCCGCAAAGGCAATCGATATGCTGTCATCCAGTTCCGACCGTCGCACTGCTTCTCTCAATTGTTTCTGCTCGCTTCGGAATTCAGAAATCTCGTTGAGTCCAGACATAACCCCAAGAGCCAGTGGGATAACCAATAGGACCTCCCCAACTCGGTCGACGAGTTCTTCGGAAAACTTGTGCTCCAATCGTTTCAGCCCAAAGAATGTTAAGACTGCAAGTAATATGCAGACCATAGCGACAGACATGATGTCGGGTGAAATGAGTCTACTCCATAGCATCTCGGCTTAAGTTCTCTCTGCTTCTGCGGCCACCGATACATTCCCATGGTCAAAAGGACCGATCAACTCCGCAAACTCTAACGAGATGTGTGTAGTCACTCGACGCACATTCATTTCCTCGGCGTTGAACATCAGTCAACATTTCGAAAGTTGAGAACATCTGCTTTGAACGCGCTGCGTTGCAGCAGAATCTGGAGTATTGAAGGTCTCTTTTGGGCTGCTTTGCAGGTGAAGGTCCGTCCACGTTGCGAACATGCTGCGACCGATCTAACGGCGGCTGCGAGCCCAAGGCGCTGGATGCTGCACGATGTATTAATGGCGGCAGAGCGCAGTTAGCGGACTTTGCAAAGTCCCGACCGGTTTCCAAAAGCGGATCTTCGAAGTGCATTTAGCGAATGGCTGCACGGAACCCCAAGCAGAACTAAATTCAAAAATGTGTTTCAATTGGAACCGGAGCACGGCACTGTGACCGAGCTTCGGACGAGAGAGTGATACGGTCATGAAAAACAGAGTTCTTAGTTCAGTTTTGGTGTGTGTTGCATCGCCAGTGTTCTGCGAAACATACGTCATAACAAGCGCGCCTAGCTCGGTGATCGTGTATCTTGAAGGCGCTAAGGTTACTCGCAATTTGACTGTTGAGTTGCCCGCTGGTCGCCACGATGTTGTCCTACCGGACCTGCCGCCTGAACTGGAGTACCAAATTCCGCAAATCGCCGTGACCAACGCAGTTTTGGGACCGGTGTCGGTACGGAACGATGCATTGCCTCCTCTTTCTGAAGAGGACACAGACGACATTGCATCGGCGCGGGAGCAATTGATGATCGCCCAAACGAACTTGGCCGATCACGAGGACCAAGAGGCGCGCGTAATGTCAGCAGCGGAAGCTGCCGAAATGCAGATAGAGTTCCTCAAAGCTCTGGCTAGGAATGAAGGTTTATCGTCGGACGCAGGCGACCTAAATGAAATTGCAGTTATGGTCGGAGAACAGACCCAGAGAGCACGGCAACAGATACTAGATGCTGAAAAAGCCATCCGTGGCATGCTAAAGGCACGAGAAGTTCTAGAAGAAGCCGTCGAAGATGCGGAAGAAGCTCTGGCTGCCCTGCTGACATCAGACGAGGATCGTTTTCAAGCGGCCATCACGTTGTCGACGGACACAGCTGCCACTGCAGAACTCTCCGTGTCCTATTTCGTTAGCGCCAGCTGGGAGCCGCTCTACGACGTGACCCTTTCAACAGCAGAAACAGCACAGATTAGCATCCGGCGAGGGGCCGCTATCGAGCAGTCCAGTGGCGAGGACTGGAACGATGTTGAGGTGCGCTTGTCTACTCTGTCGGTGTCGAAAAAATTAAAACCTTCTCGAGTTTTTCCGCGAAAGGTAGTGGCCGTGGATCCTGCACCACCTGCGCAGTCACTTGATCGCAGCTCAATGCTGTTAGCAGAGCCGATTGTTGAAGCACCTGTT
The DNA here is from genome assembly GCF_019654895.1 of Roseobacter sp. OBYS 0001. Lineage (NCBI taxonomy): Bacteria > Pseudomonadati > Pseudomonadota > Alphaproteobacteria > Rhodobacterales > Roseobacteraceae > Roseobacter > Roseobacter sp. OBYS 0001. The sequence goes on along the minus strand of NZ_BPES01000021.1, from coordinate 33,330 downwards.
ATCGTGGAAGAAGTTGCAGCTGCAATCTATGATGGACCAGGTGTTACATACGATGTACCCGCACGCCTAACGGTAGCAAACGATGTGGATGCGGCCAGGGTCGCATTGGATACGATCACTTTGCCTGCAGAGGTATTTGCGCGTGCAGTCCCACTGAGAGACGAAACGGCATACCTGATGGCGCGGTTCAAGAATACGTCCGACGAGCCTTTCTTTGCGTCAAATGAGACGTTCTTTTCGGTAGATAACCAATTCGTTGGGCTGTCGGACATGCCTGAGATTCCCGCCGGAGATGAGGGTGTTCTGGCATTCGGACCAATAGAAGACCTTAGATTAGATTTGGAGGTCCTTGACAGAAGCGACGGCGACAGTGGCATTCTAAATCGCTCCAACGTTCGAGACGAAGAAACCCGGATCACTGTGACAAATCTGGGCGACCAGTCCTATTCTTTGGAACTGATTGGCCAAGTTCCTTACAGCGAACAAGAAGAACTTCAGATTACTTTCACAGCTGATCCCGAACCAACGGAACAGAACTACGATTTCATGAGAGGCATCCTGAAATGGGAGCTCGAAGTTGTACCAAATGACGAGATAGTTATTTCAGTTAGTCAAAAAATTCGCTGGCCTGAAGGCTTGTTACTAAAATAGGACTTCAATCCCGACTTGTCGGCACCCGGCACTGCTGAATTGATCGTGGAGCATTCTTGCGCAAGCGCTGCGTTGTTGCTCTAAAGTGATCGACAGCAAAGTTCGCTTATCTCGCATCTGGCCTACCGATCCAATGTCCGCTTGGGGCTGGCTGCAGCCATTGGCAGACGCCGAGCGAACGGCAGAAAAGTCCGCTGACCCGTCATAGAGCTTCCATTTCCAAGGTCCGCTTCGGGCTGAGAGCAGGCATTTTGCCTAAGTACAAAAGGACGGAAACGATGCTCATCGGTCGAAATCTAGAAGCGGCGCTGCCACAAGGCCGCCTTGCGCAGAAACCAGACTTTGCAAAGTCTTAGAGACGGCCCTATCCAAAAGTTAAATGTGTGATCTGGCACTGCGGTGCAGCTTTCCCAAACCTGCCGTTCGTGCAATGCACAGCATCTGAGACGCTTAGAGGTCTGCTTCGCGGACAAAAGCGCCATTCGCTGCATGGACGCTTTGACCCCTCCTAATATTTCACGCCGCGCCCATCATGGCGATCAATGCCATGACGACATTGTCGGCGACTTCGTACACCGAAACCCCGACAAAAACCGCCAATACAGTTTTCCAAAAGCCCATCTGTTGCTCCTATGACTTTTTACTGTCGATACTTCGCTAACATTCGTAGGCTCATCGCGCACTACCGCCTTTAAACTTGACACTATCGCCCTTAGCGTTAACTAAATTTTTTTCATAAAAAAACGGAATTTGACTGTGCCGGATTCACCATCAACTTGGAAGTACGTTGGAGTGTGGTGGCTTGCGGGTTGCCTTGGAAACATAACTTCCCAGTTCGTTGCAGCTCTTATCTATTCCGATGTCGGCTCGCTTGAAGATGTCATTGAAGCGATGATAATCGTAATTCCGCTAGAAGCAGTTTCAATTGGCGCGATTATGATTGCTGTCTATTCTTTCTTCTCTTCTCTAAATATGTCTGCTGTCTATCCTTGGATGGTTAGTCTTGTGGTGCTTGGTTTAATCATCAATCTGGTAGCGGTGGCTGCGGAGGGAGTTGTTCCGAGCTGGGTTTACTTTTACCAAATAGCCTGTACCGCAACAATGCTTTACGGGATAAGGTACTATTTTAAGTCAAAGGGCAGAATAGTGTAGGAATATTTAAAAACCCTCGTATTATTTCACTGCTTCAAGGTCGACAGTGCGGACTCTGCGGTCGTTGCCTCTAATTGTATCAACAACCGCTATTGGTAGCATTTTGGTCAAGAAACCATAGGTGATGGCGCGCTGCTCCCGTCCAGCTTGGAATGACCTTGCTGCGGGCTAATTTGGACTTTAGCGCCAACAGTTTTTTTAGCATTCCTGCTCCTGGCTAGGGGCCTCCCGCCCGGCAGCCCGGCACTTCGCAAAGACTGCCCTATCCAGCGTGCAGTACGTTTTATCAGAGACTTTTCGGCTCTTTCGGTCTGCCGTTGCTTCGCAAGCTCCTGTCTTGTTCGTTTCAGACCGGCAATTGCTAGCGAGCGATTTTCTTTTAGATTTTCTGTGATCTCTTTTGACAACGGTTGACCAAGACGTTTTTCCAGCACATCAGTTTCCAGGATCACGATCAAGTTGGCGACAATGGCGCGTTTCACTAACGCTTCAGAATCCTTATAGAGTACGAAATCCCGTTCGAGATCCGTCTTGTCTTCGGTCGCCTGAGTAAAAAGACCTAGCTTTGCTATCTGGGAAAAATCTGCCACGGCGCTGTCCAAAACACTGTCTTCAGCATCTGCGGCAGCGCCTCGAAACCCTAACCATACACTCAGCCACAACCCCAGACTAAGCACGACTAGCGTCACTGATAAGGACCAAGTGGAATCATTGTTCAACGCGGTGCCAATCGGTGAAAAGAAATGAGGCAAAGCAAAGAAACATAGGCCGAAACACGTACCAATCCCGGCCGATTTCTTCGAGCTTCCCTTTTCCTTTATTTGGGTTATGAAGCCATCGAAGGCCGCAAGCATCGAAAGCGTGTTCCGGATGTCTCTTACCGATTTCTCACTTTCACCGTCCAAAAGGCCAAAGCCGTTTTCCAGCTTTTCAGCTTTGTGCGCGGCGATACGCGCGCTGCCCCAAGAAACAATCTGGCTGGTCACCGCGCTGAGCGGAGGGAATGTTGCGGCTACAACAGCGCGTCCAGGGTCTGAGACGAGCCACCCCAAGGCTGATAATAATATCGGCTCTGCCATAGCGCCCCTTCCTGCCTAGGTACCTAGCGTTGGATAAAAGAAAACTTATTCCGTCGCCGCGCGGCGCAACCAGCGAGGCTCAATGCGCCTAGAAACATTAGCCCTGAAGCCGGAAGCGGAACAGCCGCTACAGGACTGGGTTCAACGATCTCACCCGTGAAGGTGAAGTCGAACTTCAGCAGCACCGGGCTTGCTCTTGGACCAAGGCCAAACCTGCCATCTCCTTCAGTTTGGAACGGATTCAAGTCGCTGGCTAGTCCCTTCAATCCAAAACCATCAATGATATCTGCATTACTCAACGACGCCGTTCTACTTAGAAAATTGAAGCGAGAGGGTGGCGTTCCGGGACCGACCGGTTTGAAAGTGAGCCCGTCGGCGGATGGGCCAACGGTGATATCCAACTGAATTGTACCTCGTACGATGAACTCCTGTTCATCAGGGCCTAGGTCAGCGCGAATAAACGCCGCACGATCAAGGGCATACTCAACGCCGTAGGTCGTCGTTGCAGATTGCCCAGTGACAACCGCCCCGACTGAACAGGTGAACGTAGCGTTCCCAGGGCCATCGAGTTGTACATCCAGACACGGGGATGGTCCAAAAAATTCAACTGTAGGAAAATTCAGATTGCTCGGACCAAATGTGCGGTTGATATTGAACTCAGGCCGTGCGCTTGCAGTGAAGGTAAGCGTAGCTGACCGAACCATTTGGACACTACTAAGCAAAACCGCTAGACAAAACAATATCCGCATCATGACCACTCCAAACTTGTGCAGCGAGACTATCAAAGAAAGGAAGAGGTGGCTGTCCCCCCTAGAGGGGACAAAGGGCTGGGAAACTACACAATCGCACGAACCTGCATCATCCAGCTGCGAAGTTCGGTGCGGTTCGCAACGCCAATTTGCAAACACAAGCGGTCGATATGCGTCTCAACCGTGCTGGGTGCAATACTGCAGGTTGCAGCGATATCCTTGGAACTTACACCGTTGAGTACCAATTCCGCTATTTCCAGCTGGCGAGGCGTAGCCCCAAAAGCGATGCGCATGACCTTTGGCAGAGACGGTGTCGTTCGATTAAGTTCAATTAGAACGATTACAAAGGCGTCAGACTCACTCCATCGCCCTATGCGGGAAGTTTGCATGGGCAACCGCAGCGCCAACATCGGTTTGTCGACATGCTCGGCCACCAGCAGAACGTCATGGCCCAATGCTTGAACACCCCCTGTTTTGAGGGCTACAACTGAACCTTTGTTTGCAAGTTGAAATGGTTTCTCAGACCCTCCTAGAAGCGCTTCGGCAACGGGGTTCATACGCGTTATCTGGCCAGAACTAGTTTGCGTGATCAGGCCCAGGCCAAGTTTAGAGAACGCATTCCAAAGCGACAAATTCTCGCGTTCTGCAATTGCAAGTCGACACGTTATTTCGAAGGCTGGGGCAAGAAATTCGCACTGCGCCGTTACATGCTCCAAGGCGTGTTCAGTGATTGGATGATCATCAGGTGGTCCGAGCACGGATAGCAGTGCACCGTATTCGCCATCCCAAAAAAGATTGGCGGCAAACTTCATTTCCAATCCCATAGGACGGATCAAGTCACGCGCGATTGGTATGCTTTCCCAAGACCCTCTTGAAACAAGCGTGTCCCACGGCACGGCACGCCGTAGCGGAGCCTTGTCGAAAACATCAATAGCCATGTTTTCGCTCGAATGTGCGTAGTCACGCATGAATACTGCAATCCGATCCTCGTCCAACCCATGCGAGAAAAAGGGCCCTGTCATCGCGGACCGACCCTGTCCCGACAACGCGGCAGAAGTTTGGCCTACGCACTGCAAGAGCTCATTGAGCAACCCGGGCCATCTGTCTGGATGCAGCGCTGCATCAAAAAACTGAGATGCAGACAATGAGGCTCGTTCAACTTGCATAAACTGTTCCCTTGCCAGACACTTGATCCTATCTTTGACAACTCTTGTCTTACAACAGATTAAAGCACCATGCAGCTTACGCAAATGACCGGATGTACATTTTTGGAAACCACAGTGTAGGGCCGTTCTGGAATCAAAGCGATCATTCGAGTGTCGCACAGCATCGAGTAAAATGGGCTCGAAGCCGTCATTGATAGTTAGCATTTGGTTTTGATGGCTTGAAGGTCCGCTCTATGGAAGTCGAGGCACTCTGTTTGCATCTGCAGCATGCATTCTCAACCTAAATGCGTGCTGGTCACTTTGGGCTGGCAAGGGTCGTCTGGCCAGAATTGTCAGATGTCGGCTGTGAGCCCAGATTGACATTTATCAGCGGCCGTTGGAGCGTGTTAACGGGAGCGTTTGTGCATGCCGTTTATTGGAGGTAGGAATGCCAAAACTCAGATTAACTTTTGCTTTGTTTGTTCTGGTTTTAGCAGGCTGTGCGGGGAGTCCACGGGTTGCGCAAAGTCCAAATGCCCAACCAGGTTCAGAACTTCTGCCGCCGAGTTTTGCAGGCAATTTTTTTACAGAGGTTTGCCTGACCACAGCGCCGAGCTTTGAAAAGGTCCCGCAGGCAATTGCAAGTGACCCGTTTGTCCAAGATCAAAAAACTGGAACCTACTTCCACAAATTCGCGAATCTATCAATAAAGGTCAGCGACTATGGATGTTCACTAGTCTTCAAGTCTGTATTAAGCATCGATGAAACAGTTGCTGAACTCGCAGCAGGTACTACGAAGAATGCAGCGAATTGGGGTGTAGAGATACCGAGAAACATTGAGGTTACCTCCAATCCATCGCCTGATGGAAAGGGTCGGTATTTTCGCATCAGTGTCCCACGGCCATAAAACTGCAAGCCGCTAAACGGCGGCTCTGTCCGCTGACGGTCAATGGACATCCAAATCTAAGGTCCGCTTCGGGCTGGCAACGGTCGTCTGGCCGCCCACAATAAGGGCGTGAATAGTGCTTTCAGTTCGAAATCCGGGCGCTGCGCTGCCGCAAGGCGGCTCTGAGCCCTTTTTCCCGGATGCTGCACTCTGTACGAACGCCCGCATCCATGGTCAGTTGTTTTAGGAAACATGCTATGCACGGATTGGACTCGCATCGGACGTGTGACGGCAATTTTGGAAGGTTTCAGGTGAGTTCTTCAGAGCAAAAAACTGTCATTCTGGCGGCGGACATCGTTGGATATTCGCGGATGATGGAGGTGGATCACGGTGCCACGTTGGAGGCCCTGAGAAACGTTCGCGACACTATTGTCGAGCCATGCATTGCAGCGGGCGGCGGCACGATCATAAAGCGTCTTGGGGATGGGTGGCTGGCCGCGTTTGACGGATGCTCGGACGCGTGCGCATCGGCAATCAAGATACAAGACTTATTGGCCGATGATGGTGCCCCAGAACTCCGCATAGGAATTCACGAGGGACCGGCCAGCTTTGTGGATGAAGATGTCTTTGGGACCGGCGTAAATATCGCGTCGCGACTAGAGGCGCTCGCAAAACCGGGCGGCATCGCCATTTCCGATGCTGTCTTTGTAAACCTGTCCATAGACTTGCGAGTGTCGTTTGAGAATGCGGGAGCCCGGGTCCTCAAGAACATTGCAGAGCCGGTAAAGGTCTGGGCGTTTGGCGGCATTCCTCCGACAGCGATGACATCTGAACCGATTTCTATCCTATTGGAGAATTTCGTCGAAGAGGCATCACCCGACACCCTTTCCCCGGAGATCGTGGAGGCAACCGCAATAGAGCTCGAGAAGTATCGTTGGCTGCATGTCCTTCGGCCGGACAACGAGGGCGCACCTTCGAAGTATATCTTGAACGCGACACTGCGCCGGTCCGGAGATCGGATACGCCTTACAGTCCACCTTTCCGCACGACAAGACAGGCGGCGGCTTTGGAGTGAACGGTTTGATCGGATCGTCATCGATGAGTTCGAGATCACAGACGAGCTCGGTTTGGCGCTTGCTTTGCGGATCAGCGCAGAGATAGACGCACATGAAAAAGTGCAAGCCCATATGCGTCCACCAGAACAGTTGAACGCGGGCGAACTCAGTGCGCGCGCCAATGATCTGATGTCCTCAGGCCAATCTGACGGATTTGATGAAGCGGACGCTATGCTCACGCGGGCGGTTGCGCTCGAACCAAGGAACACGTCAGCTCAGATACAGAAATCCTTCGTGGGTTACCGCAAAGCGATGAGCGGTGCGTGGCCCGTACATGCAACGCTCGCGGCGGCAATACAACCTGCCATAGACGTCGTCCGGATGGACCCCAAAATGCCGGGTGGCTATGTCATGCTGGCCAGTGTGAACGGCATGATGGGCAAAACGGAAGCCGCGCTTGAAGCCGCGGCGCAAGTTGAACGCTTGAACCCGAATGCTTGGGGCGCACCGCATGGAAGATCCGTTGCGTACACATTTGCGGCGCCAGACTGGGCTCGAACGCACGATCCTGAAGCTTTGCACGCGGTCTCGAATGCAGAACGGACATTGGAGCTAGCGCAATCTTCGAAGTTTCGATCTGGACACCTTTTCTTTCTGGGCATTGCTCAGCTGCTGCATGATGCACCAGACCTGCAACCTGGCATTTCCATTTTGGAAAGGTCAGCGGGTGCTGCTGGGTCGAATTGGTGGCCAAGCCTGTTTCTCGCTTTAGCCGAACTGCGGCGGGGCAACAGGCAGGTTGCCCAACAACATATGGCAGCAGCGCACATTCTGTTTCCAGCACTGTCATTGTCCGCCATCGCCGACATTTTCGACAGAAGCCGACTTTGGCCAGTCTGGCAGGTGGAACTGGAGCAATTACCCGAAATCGGCCTGTTTACCTAGTCGGCTTTTTGACCATTGCACGTAGGTCCAAATCGTCAACAAGCAGCCGCTGGTGCAACCGCAGCGAAAGCCCGTTTTGTCCCGCATGTCGGTCACTCGCCGAATGAAAATGCTGCGCCATGCACGAATGGCGGCAATGCGAAAGTTGCGTCGCGGCATCGGGCACATCGGCCAGCGGCGGCTTTGGGCCGGTCGTGGCGGGGGGCCATGCAGTAATTCGTTGCCTTTGAATCTGCTTTCCAAAGGTTACCAGACGGAGTACGCATCCCAATCTTTAGAGATTTAGGGCAGATCATGGCGAAAAATGCCACAATTTATAAAATTGAACTATCAGTTTCCGACATGGATCGCCATTATTATGAGACCCATAAATTGACCGTGGCTAAGCATCCCTCAGAGACGGATGAACGGCTTATGGTACGCATCGTCGCTTTTGCGCTAAACGCTCATGAGCATTTGGAAATGACGAAAGGCCTTTCAACGGATGACGAGCCAGACATTTGGCAGAAAAGCCTGAGCGGAGAACTTGATGTATGGGTGGCCCTGGGACTTCCAAGCGAGAAGGTGATGCGTCAATCTTGTGGCAAAGCCGACAAGGTGATTGTCTATTCCTATGGCGGCAGGACTGCCGAGATTTGGTGGGACAAGATCAATAACAGCACCACCCGTTTTGATAATCTTCAGGTGATAAATTTCTCCGAGACGGACACAGGCGCACTGGCACAGTTGGCAAGCCGCACGATGAAGCTACAGATCAATATTCAGGAAGGCGATGTGATGGTCAGTGTGGATGACAGCGTCGTTTACGTTACTCCCACGAAATGGAAGAGTGCTGCGTAATTCATGATTGCCTGCTGCATAGATGGACTTGAGTCACTCAGTGGTTGCTACCTCAGTCAGGTGTGACTGGCCAATGTCGGCATCGGGCAAACTGCAACGCAGCGCAGAACTCTGTCACCAAAGGCAAATATGGGCCGTTATTGACGAGCATGGAGGCCTCGATTTGGGAGATGTTGCGCGGCATCCGAGGTCGGCTTGGAGACCAATGTACAGGATGCTGCACATTGCGCCAACGACGGCTTTTTTGTGCTCCTGTTAATCGACTGCTCGTTTTTGGAGCTCAACGGCAACTTTTTCGTAGGTTTTACCCATGCGCACCTCGTCAATGAAGACCACCTGAGTTGGCATCGGACCGCTATGCCTGCTCACAAAAGATCGGTAGATACCATACTTAAAGTAGTAAGACTTTGGCTTGTAACTCTGATTATAGGGGTGCACTGCAACCTGCTTTCCGTTTTTGAAAACCTCCAGCGTACCAGGAGAGCCCTGAGTGTTCAGTCGAACTGCAAAGTCGGTCCATTTTCCTCGTAACTCGCTGATACTGGCAAGTTGATAGTCTGCGATGTCGTTGCGTACGTTGTTAAATGGCCCGGACAGAACATGTACGCGCAAGAAGTATCGGTTGCCTAGCATCTCCATCTGAAAAACGCCCGGCTCGGATGGGAAGCCACCGGCAAATCCGGACGGCCCTCCCTTCATCTTAACTTGACCCACTGTCGTGCGCACCCGTGAGCTTGTTTTGAAATCTGGGGGAAGATATATTGAAAACGCTATCCATTGGTCGGTGCCATGACGCCAATCCCTTTTGACATAAAGCTCCGAACGCTCGCGGTCATTGTCGCAATCGGACCAACCGCTGTCCCAACCGCAATCGCCCGGCCGCACTTCAAACCGCTGCGCACGTTTGCCTAAGCGTGTCAGTCCACGTATCTTGGCATAACCATGTTCGGTTTGATTTTTTTGCAAGCTGCGCTCAACAGGAAGGCGCTGAGCAACCACGGTTTCGGGAATTAGACTACACAAGAAGACTAAGGCAATTGTCGCTGCAAAAAATCTGGTAAACATGCATATCCCTTCAAATTTTTTAGAGTAGCTTACGGTTGAGGGCCTATTTGTCCAGTCAGAACCCTGAAGGAACTTAGTTTCGATAGCTGCTAGTCTGCATCCAATACGCGCCATCAACTTCTTATGTTGTGCGCAAGCTCACTGAGTAGATCGATGGTCGACACATCTAACCGGCAGAACTTAAAGTGCACCTGCAGCCAATGGCAGAAACGTCCACGCACTGTGAGTTCTGCCTCCATTAGATTTTGCGTTTGCGGCGAAGGTCAGGTCTTACGGTCCGCACTGCAGCATGACGGGCCAGTGTTTGTCGTTTTTCGAGTTAGGACCGGTTTTGCGCGGCGAAATTTGGAACGCTGCAGCTTTCGTTTCTGTTGTATTTGGGCGACAAGATATTTGTACCTTGCGCTTTATGGTCTCCTTGAAACAATTCGTGATCGCGCCGCCATCCAAGGCGGAGTTGAAAGTACTTCCCAGTTTGCGGCGTCTAAGCCCTTGTGATTACGTATCTCAGTTTTTTACTGCAATTATCAGTGTCACTGGTTTTGTGTAAAAATACACTGTTTCAGTGCCTTAGAAGATCTTTTCCGAAAGAAGATGCTGCGTAGAGACGCTGCACTGCGTATCCTCCTACATAGATAAATGGAAAATCGTGAGGGAGATTTCACCTTTGACTGAGCTTCATGACAGCGCTGTGGTGCCCTAAATTGTTCACCTTTCCCCTGACACGTTGCACCCCTATGCGGCGAATGCGCGAACGCACTCTGCCAAGCAAATTCGCCAGATTGCGCGCAGCATCGAGAGGTTCGGTTTTACCAATCCAGTGCTGATCTCGGACGCAGGAGAGACTATCGCGGGGCACGGACGGGTGTCGGCGGCAAAGCTGCTCAGTCTGGAGACCGTGCCTTGCCTGCGACTGTCGCATCTGACGGCGCAAGAGCGCCGCGCTTATGTGTTGGCGGACAACGAGCTGGCCGAGAACGCGGGTTGGGATCAGGAGATCCTCGCGATCGAGCTGCAGGCGCTGGTGGATCTGGATTTTGACATGGACCTGACGGGTTTCGAAATCGCCGAGGTGGACATGATCCTCGATCAGGCGTCGTCAAAACCGGATCGCGCAGATGAGGTGCCAGAGCAGGCGACCGGTCCCGCGATCACACAGCCGGGGGATCTGTGGCTGCTGGGTGGCCACCGGTTGCTGTGCGGGGATGCGCGCTCACCGGACGATCTGCATAGGTTGGTGGATGGCGCGCCTGTTGATCTGATCTTTACCGACCCGCCCTATAATGTCGCCATCGACGGGCATGTCAGTGGCCTTGGCCAGCACAAATACCGCGAGTTCGCCTTTGCCTCTGGCGAGATGAGCCCGGACCAGTTCACGCTGTTCCTGACGCAGACGCTGCAAAATGCGGCAGCAGTGGTGCGGGATGGGGCCATTGCTTTTGTGTGTATGGACTGGCGGCACATGACGGAGATGCTGACTGCAGGGCATGCGGCATTCACCGAGCTCAAGAACCTCTGCGTCTGGAACAAAAGCAACGCCGGGATGGGCACGTTTTAACGATCCAAACACGAATTGGTCTTTGTGTGGAAAAAGGGTAGGGCGCCCCATACCAACAGCTTCGGGTTGGGGGACACCGGGCGCTATCGCACCAATGTCTGGGACTACGCGGGCGCAAATGCGGTGGGGGCTGCGCGCGATGCGGATCTGGCGATGCACCCGACGGTCAAACCTGTGGCGCTGATCCGAGATGCGTTGCAGGACTGTAGCCGCCGGGGGGATCTGGTACTGGATCTTTTTGCAGGCTCTGGCAGCACCCTGATCGCCGCAGAGTTATGTGGCAGGCGCGCTTGTCTATTGGAGTACGACCCGCTCTATTGCGACACGATCATCCGGCGATTTGAGGCACAGACGGGGATCAAAGCCACGCATGCTGCCAGTGGTGCTGCTTTTGCCGATGCGCCGCGTGAAAGGGAGGTGGTCTGATGCCGCGCCGCAAGGGGCGGGACGGCGGCTTGATGCCTCCGAAAGAGCCCACGATGACGCCCACCGAACTGGCGGTCGAAGCCGTTGCAGCGCGCTCAGTGACAGTGCGCAAAGATGGCCGCTCGCTGGAAATATCGATACAGGATTCTGTCATGGAGAGGCTTGCACAGGAGGCGCTGAAGGGCGGCGCGCATGCGATGCGACAGTTCATTGCGCTTAATGCCGGGGCCGAAGAGAAACGCCGGGCCATAGTTGCACAGGATATCGGGGCTTGGACGCTGTACAAAAAGCAACAAAGTGCCCTGATCAAAGCGGCGCTCGATAAGGGCGACCCGGAGCCAGAGATGCTGCCGCACCCTGAGGATGTCATCATTGATCCGATCAAGGGGGTGTCGTTCGACGGCCCCTTCTTTGAGGAGGACCTGTGGCGGGCCCGTGAAGCGCAGCATCTGATCAAGGCGATCCTGCTACAGGAAGCGCTCGACCTGCGTCGGGATCGCATAAAGAAGGCACCCCGGCCGGTGCCGGGTTGTCCGCTGGTGTTTGCGCTCTGGTTCAACCGGAACTTTCTGGGCAAGCGCATGCGCTTTACAAACGAAGAGATGATCGACATGCGTATGCGCTTTCGGGGGCTTAGCATCCGCACGTTGGAGGGACGCACGTATCAGGCGTGGAAAGCGGCAAAGATCCCCACGCCGCGTGGCAGTCGGGGGTGGTCCAACCGGGAAATGCTGCAGATCATGCAGTTCGGCAGTAAAGGCGCTGCCATCTTATGCGATGAAACCCTCAGCCGCGCCGCGAAAAACGAACAAAGCGAACGACTGATCGATCAGCTGTTCGGGTAGGATTGACCGGGAGCAGCCGTTTATGCGAACCTCATTTGCAGCACCCGGCCTGCCTCGCTTGTGCAACGCAGGGGCTACGCCCAGCAGGCCCTGACCGCAACCAAATCAACAGAAAGAGACAGGAACGGATTCTACACCTAAACGGACTGAATCAGGTGGCTGGGTCAAACCCAATTAACATGGCAATGGACTCCGTGGTTCCATCCCAAGCTGGAAGAGCTTGACTGCCTGGCACGTGACGCAAGGTTGGACGTCATCAAAACCGCCCCCGTAGGCAGGCCATTCTATGCGGTATCGTTACGAAAGCCTCTCTACGGTACCGAAAGGCGTGAAGAGATCGGCCAAAGCCAAGAGCTGAACTCCTCCGATAACTTGTCATTCATGACCCGCCGCCGCTCATAGAATGCACGTTCTTCAGCTCTCCAAGCTTCGTCATCGAAAGGTTGGATCAGGCAGTCTTCAGGCAACGGAACCGGCGCGACATCTATGAAAGCTTCAGGCACCGCGGCGCTCCATGACGGCGTATAGGGCATTGCTTCGAATACCCCGCGCCAATGCCGATGATAATCAAGGTTGTTCAGGACGTCGTCGGACCAGTGGCAGGGCCGCGCCATACCCTCAGGCAGGCGAACGCTGCCATCCGCGAAGGTCTGATCCAACTGACCCGGCTGATCAAATTGCGCGCGCGACAGGTCGAGATTGCGGAATGTGACCCCAAGAAGCACGGCTTCGGTAAAGTCGGGCTGGCCAACCGGCCAGTCAGCGCGCCCCTCAATGTGGGTCGAGCTGACCAATGCCCCAAGAAACTCAGCCGACGTCAGTTTAACATTGACGAGGCGCGAAAACCTCAACCTAGCATGCGCGAAATCGGCGCCGAAGAGACTGGACCGTTCGAATGTCGTCCCGATCAAGTCGGCGTTAGAAAACTTCGCCCGCTCCAGCAGAGCGCCGTCGAGCCGCGTCGCGTCCAAGGATGCACCCATGAAATTGACGTCATTCAAATTAGTGTGGCGAAAGTCCGCATTCTCCAGATTTGCGCCACGCATATCCGCCAGCAAGAAATCTGCATTCGTAGCACTTAGGTTGTACATGTTGCTGCCGATTAGCTTGGCGTAGCGCAGGTTTGCTCCGTCCAAACGCGCGTAGCGTAGACCCGATGCGGTCATATCCACGAAAAGTGCGCGGATACCTTCCATCTGCGCCGCTTCCATATCGGCACGGCGCAGCCGCGTCCGGGTAAGCGTCACGCCCGGAAGAAATGCAGCTAAAAGATTGGCGTGATCCATGTGCCGCTCGCTTAGATCTGGGCTCCTCATTACGGCGATCTCTCGGGAGCGGGCGGCGTCGAAGGCAGCGTTGAGGTCCTCATCCTCCAGGCCCCGGTTGCGGCAGTCCGGGTCGGGGATATCGGCACACCAGTCGCGCCGGAACCTCCGCAACGCTTCATCATGCGGGCGCCAAGTCGGTGTCATCTCCGTTAAACGAATGCGTGATAAGTCGGCGACAGCGGGACGAAACCAGTTTGCGACGCGTTCCGTGACGGCCGGATCTTCGGGGTAACGCGTCACCGAAGGTCCGAGGGGATCCCACTCGGTCCGCACTAGTGAAACAGCAAGCATGAGACCGATTGCCACCGTTAAAAAACTGATCGTCAATGTCCTGCGCGTTCGTTGTGGGCGGTTGCTCATCCTGTCGCGCAGTGACGCAAAGCTCTTCAAGCCGATTAAGACGCATCCCAAGGCCATGAAACCAACCGCGATGGTAAGCCATGCCAAGTGTGCGGTGTGTGACCGAAACCAGAGCCCCCAAACGAGGATCGGTGCCGCGACGAACAAAAGCGTGAACGACGTCACCATTCCCAGTGTACTCAGCGATCCAGCCTCAACGGGCGGCGGCTCTTCGCGGCGCGCTCGACCGCGCACCAGAAGTGCTGCACCGCTGACGAGCCAAGGCAGGATGACATCGGAAAGCGGATCGCGATCAATCCGAGCAGGCGCATGACCGAGAGTAGCCCAAAGCGGCTCTAGCGTTACGTGGAGATAGGCATAGGTCATCGTCACAAGTGTTGCGCCGAAGAAAAGGAACGGGATCACCGGCACCGCGACGCCGACGAGCGGCAGACTAACGTTACGATCTGCCGCAAAGAAGTCCGCATCATTGAAGCCAAGCAGAGTAATTCCGACAAACCCAAGCACGCCGAGATAGGTAAACCAGACTCCGCGCGTGGCCTGCGTGAGAGCCCGGATACGATCGATATACGTTTGATTGGTTTCGGACTTGTCGGACATAACCACTTTAGTATGCCCGCGAGAGCGTGTCCGGGGCAAGCCTACTCAAATTTCCCGTCTTCAAACATGCCTTCGCGGGGGGCATTGTAAACTTGTCTTGTCCTGGCGAAATATTAGTCAAACTGGCCCGATCAAGCACTCTTCAACTCACACGTAATGTCGCCGCAAAGGCTATGCCAGTCCTTACTGGGCCTAGACGCCGTGGCGCGTCCCATCGAAGCAGCCAATTACGCATAGCGCAGCACCTTGATCATTGGGTAGACCAACATTTTTCATCACGGTTCTCTCAGGGGAGTGAACAATTCGAATTTTTAGAGTGAGGTTCTGCCTATGGCCCGAAAATCTGCGCTTTCCGTTGGAAAATTGAGTAATCTAGGTGCTAAAGAGCTTGCGCAGATGATACTGGCAGAGGCAGATCAGAATGCGGGTTCGGCTGAAAATTTTTGCTGCGACAGTCGAGCTTGCTCGGATGGCTCGGAAATTTCTGACTGCCCACCTGACATGATTGAATCTCATTGCGGAGGCGGCCCAAACCGGATTTTTTTTACCGTGCAAAGTATCTGACGACTTTATATTTCTCGCCGCGGATACGGCGGGTGTCGGTGTTGGTGCAGCATTTGGCTTTTGATGGGCAGACCTGACAATCGGATTTGAGAGCGCCATAGTTTCGGGCTTTCATGCCATGCGTATCCCGGGCAGGGTAAGAGTAATTGCGTCGGGTATGACTTGTTGACAGAGGCGTGCCGTACGCGCGAGGCTAGAAACGGGTTTGGGAGATTTCAGATGCAACCTGCTCGATATGCACTTGCCTTAACGATCGTCGCCGCGTCACCGGGTGCAGCGTCGACAACCAGCTCTGCGTTTGGCTTTGCGTCTATCACGATCACTGCGTTCACCTTTGAGACCGATTTTGAGCAGGTTGATCTGATTGTGGATGGTCGCACCTCGGTCAGCGCCAGTGCTTTCGTGGACAGTGCCAACGGAAGGGATGCTGGTAGCGACAGCGCAACCGTAACCTTCACCAACCCGCTTGATGAGGCACTGGAGCTTTATGTCGAGTACGAGCTTATGAGCCAGTCCTCGACGGAGTTTTTGGATGGTGTCGTGATCCGTGATGTGCGTTACGATTCGAACGCGTTTGTCGAGTTGGGCTTTCGGTCGGCCTTTACCTCCACAAACGGGAGATATGACTGCACCGATGCTGATTTCAGCTCTGCGGGCTTTGATTGCTTTGGGTTGTTCGACGACGATTTGCAGGATGTGTTTGAAATACCATTAGACTACCTTGACCAGTTCGCAAGCGTGACCTTTTCGCTTGAGGCGGCGGCGTTCGCGTTCATCGAATCTACGCCGTCGCCGGTTCCCGGGCCACTTCCCGCTTGGCTGCTTCTTTCTGGCCTTGGTGTTTTGGGGCTGCGGCGCTTTAGGCGCGTCTAAAGTCTTTTCGCACGCCTTTGTTTGCAGATATTCGGCGAGGTTGGGGGACATCTTTATTTAGCCTAGCGATATGCGCGACGCGGCTCCCATCCTGCCGCTGCTGGTCTGTCCGGACCATTCTACCCGCGCAGGAGCATTGAATGCGTTGGCTTGGAACGAGGGACAAAAAGTTATGCGGCCTGTGAACTGCGCCCTCAGTATTCGCTGCGTCTTAAACCAACTACTGGTTCTCCTGCTGCATCGCAGCAGCTCTAAACTCGCAACTGCAGCGCTTTTGGTGCTACGAGCGCTTGCAGCGTGATTTGGAGACTTCCGCTGTGGGCTGATTTTGTTGAAAAACTCGAAAATCTGACAGTTGCGTTTTTCTGCCAGAACCCGTTGCAACGGACAATTTGAAACCGACTATGGCCGCGGAGAACCGCGCCGAAGTATCCATAGACCCCTGCCAGATCATCAGACCTGCCACCGATAAACGCCCCATTGGTTGTCTTTAACCCGGCGGCACTGAGAAAGCTTCCGTCCTTGGACACAGCGCTGATTGCGTAAGTCGGATCAAGAACGCTCTTGATAAAGGGAACGGCCTTGGCCTCTGGTCCCAAGGGGTAACGAAGCTTTCGTGCGAATACGCGCCAATAGCCTTGTGCGATCTGCTGGCGGTGCTCGGACCTAAAACCGTTTTCTACTTTCGAAAGCTTTGGGGTGTTGAATGATCGCCAAATTCGGGCCTCATCAGTTTTTATGAAAAACAAGAATGATTGTTGGTTCAGGCAGGCGCGTATCTATCGGTTTGTGCCACTCCCGAGTATCCAACCTGCGATTGTGTTCAGGGCATCTGGCTCGAATGCGAAACGACCTTCGACGATGAAACGGGCCTTTGTCCGAAAGCTCCAATCCTCGGTCAGTTGCCAATTGTATTGGGGTGATTTCAAAAGGGCATGTGTCGCCTCCGGCCAGATGATGATCTGGGTTCTTGGAGAACGGCGGGCCAATGTCTGCTGGTAAATCGAAGCGTTCGCAGTCGGATGAACATTCAAATCCTCTGCTCCCCAAATGGCCAAAACAGGCAGATCGAGCTCTGCGAGCGCAGCCCTCGCATCCGCGTTCCGATTGGTGCGGATAAATTGCCAGCGATCTTCCGACATATCCGCGGGGCGGTTGGCAACCACCGCGTCCGGTCCGAAAACTTCCTCGTTTCCACGCCGTTGTTTGGCTATCGCGGCGTCGATAGTCCCCATGCCCTGTCCTTCCGCCTCCAGGCGTTTACGCGTGTAGTATTCCCACTGATCCCGCCATGAAACCGCTGCACCGACCAAGACCAAGAAGTCTGCGTCGTCAGGCGTTAGCTGCGGCAGGACCCAACCGGCTTGTGAAAAACCCATCGCGCCGATCGGGACGCCTTCGAATTGTTGCCGCAAAAGGTGAAGAACCGCACGGACCTCATCCGTGCGATCGCCCATGGATTGGTGTAGCCAGTTTCCATCCGATTGCCCGATACCGGGTTTGTCCCAGGATGCCACGGCAATCTGCCGGTCGAGCAACGTGTTGATCATCGGCGCGTACCCGCCCCCTGAGGTTCGATCTTGCGGGCCGTCTCCATGCACAAGTGCCATGACAGCAGCTGGCGTTTCATTTGGCAGCCAAACCGTGCCGGACACGGTTTTCCCCGACGTTGTAAATGTAAGGCTTATGGTATTGCGGTCAGCAAGATCGTGATCAGCCAGCCGCCACAAGATCAGGGCGACAATGGCAAGTACAAAGAAACAGGCGATTAGCAATGGGCGCAAAGTGAAACCCCGTGCCGGTTGCTTTCGCACGCCTGATGATGATTGCAAACCATGGCGTCTGATGGAGATTGACTGTAGAGTATGTCAGACATCGATGCGCAACTGCTCGGCTGGCGGGCGCTCGATGAACTCGGCTTCGATCCATCGTAACACCCGGCGTTGCCCGCCAAAGGCGACCATCTCTATCGCGTCCGAGAAACTGACCCATTGAAAGGCGCTATGCTCCTGGTTCAGTGTCATCTCTGCCGCGTCGTCAATGAAAGCAACAAAGACAGGTGCCACGGCGATTGTGTTTCGCGTTGGTTCGTAGAACTGCTCACAGATATCAGCGGAATAGAGACTGTTGGGCACCAGCCTCGTTTCTTCGACAAGCTCGCGCAGCGCGGTCTGCCATGCAGTTTCGCCTTCTTCGATCTTGCCGGCGACCTGGCACCATTGATCGACTGGGGGATGGGTGCGTTTCATCAAGAGCACTTGGTGCCCACCATTGTTGACGCGGATAGCAACGAGCGACGCAAGGTAGGGACTGACTGGAATATCGGCCATTTTACCCTCTGCCATCCGATGTGTCCTCGGTGGGTGGTGTGGGGTGCCACCCCGGTGGCTGAACGAGGTATCCCAAACCCGCGCGGAGACTGCCCGCACGCTGCATGTCGCGATAGAGCCGTGCGTATTCCTTGAAATTGATCGCAAGCGGGTTGTGCGTTTCGATCGGAGTTGTGATGCCATACCTGACGGTGTCTGCCTCTGGCGAATAGGTTCCAAACAACCTGTCCCATAGGATGAGGATGCCGCCGTAGTTTTTGTCGATGTATTCGGGGTTTTGCCCGTGGTGCACACGGTGCGCCGAGGGCGTGTTGAACACACCGTCCAGCCAGCCAAGCTTGCCGACCTTTTCAGTATGGATCCAGCTTTGGTATGCGAGGACCACTGCTAGGCCGACAATGGTTTCCACCACACTGCAACCAAGAAGGATCATGGGGATAAAAAATATCCATTCGATCAGTGCATCCATCCATGAAAGACGCAGAGATGTTGAGAAGTTGAACTCTTCAGAGGAGTGATGAACGCTGTGGTTTGCCCAGAATAACCGGATCCTGTGTTCGGCGCGGTGCATCCAATAGTAAGTGAAGTCAGCGGCGAGGATTGCCGCGGGAACTGTCCACCAGCGGCTCGGAAGATTGAAAACCGCGAAGTCTGAGGCAACAACCAATCCAAGAATGAAGATCAAGCCATAGACACTGCGCTCAAGCAGGGCAGATACGATGGCAATCGCACCGTTGGCCAACGTATCGCGCAGGTTTGAGCGCTGACCGCGCACCGCATCCCAAACAGTTTCAGAGACGAGTGCGATCATGAACGCAAGCCCAAGGATTTCGACAACGCCAAGTAAGGCATCAAACGATGTGAACTCTTGATCAAGCGGGTCCATTGGGTTTCCTTTCTGAGCGAAAGCTATTACAATTTCAATGAACGAACGTTCACTGAAATAGGCGATAGAGAGTAGAAATGCAAGAGCAACCCGATGAAGAGACGGGAAAACCGCCGACAAAGCGCGCGCTGACAACGCAAAAGCGCAGGAAGCAGATCGTGCAGACCGCAGCCGCGTGCTTTATCGAGCAAGGCTTTCATCAAACCAGTATTCGTGACATCGCAAAGCGCGCCGGGATAAGCCTTGGCAATCTTTACAACCACTTCAGCAGCAAGACGGACCTGATTGCCGAAATCGCGGTTCTGGAGGCCGACGACTTAGCCTTGGTGGATGACATCCTGTCTGGTGACGGCGCGGTTCAGGACATCCTTGCGCGGTTCATAGCAGCGCACTTCAACGATCTGTCCAAACCGGAAAACGCGGTGCTGACGGCTGAGATCACATCCGAAGCCATGCGGAACCCCCTGATTGCCAAGCCATTTGCGCAAAACAGGAAGCGACTGACCGGGCAGCTTGAAAAAGTGCTGCGCTCTCCCGCACTGAACTATCCTGAAGACACGAGCGAGATTGCTGAGTTAATCCTCACGCTTGTCGAAAGCACCGCCGTGCGCGCTGCGTTCGAGCCCGGTCGAAGACAAGAGGCCACACTCGGCGCGCTGCAATCGAGTGTCTGCCGATTGGTTGGACTCTCAGACTAAGCTTCACGACAGCGCGTAGAGGGAAACCCGCGACTTGCTGGCTTTTCGAGATAGCGAATCGAGCAGACATCAAAGCCGTCATCGGTCGACTGCGCAGCATTTTGAAATTTGGGCTCACTGCCGCCGTTGGATCGGTTGCAACATCTTCCAAGATTTGTCCAGATCGCGGCGTAACGGACGGCCCTAACCGGACGTTCACCAACACACGTTCATGCTATGATCGCAGCCCGCATTGCCGACATTCGCTGCAGCCGCGAGATAGGTGGATGGAGGAATTCTTGGCTCGCGGAGAACAGCTTCGAAAGGATTTCTGCATCTCAAGGTCCCCACTATTCAAATCGCATTGGTCCTAGGCGGCGTGTCGCTTGAGACTGAACGGCTCTGTCACTCGCGCATAGTCTCGGTAGTCGAGTCGTGCGAGCGGCTGGAAATTCGTCACATCGAAGATGCCATCGATCAGGTATTCTTCGCGCAGATGGATACCTGTGACCTCGCCAAAGACCACGATATTGGCCTCTCCGGGCAGATCAACCATTTTGACCAGCTTACACTCCATGCTGGCCGGAGCGGCCGCCACGCGCGAACATGCGATGGTTGTGCAGTCTTCGCGCTCCGACCCCGCAAGATCGAACTCATCGACGTCGCGCGGTACGGGGGCAGAGGTCGCGTTCATGGCATCGCGCACCTCAAACCCAACGACATTTACGCAGAACACGCCTGTGTCGATGATGTTGCCGACCGAGTCCTTGCCGCGTTCGCGATCCGCCTTGCTGGCGGTCGAGGCGAACATGACTTGTGGTGGGTCGCAAGATATCTCGTTGAAGAACGAATAGGGCGCGAGGTTTTCGGACCCGTCAGTCCTGCGCGTCGAAATCCAACCGATCGGGCGCGGTGTGATGAGCGCGTTAAAGGGGCTGTGCGGCAGACCGTGGCCGTTGCGTGGCTCAAAGAACATAGCTGATTTCCTGATGTTGCCGATCTACGCTTCGTCGTGGTCGCGCAGACCGAAACGATTGCGTTACTCGGCTTGGAAGCGCAGATCGCGATTCATGGAATAGGTGCCCATATGGGATTCCTCAACCAGCACATGGCCTTTGATCGCGGCCAAAGCGTCGGCTCCGGTAAAGGTGCCCTCTAGCTCGACAGTTTCAACATCGAGCGCGTACACCGTGACGTGGTACTGGTGGATGATGCTGTCATTCCACGGTGGGCATGGGCCGTCATAACCGCCGTAGTCGCCGCCCTTATCTGGATCGCCTGCAAACCAATCTGTGTAGCTGTTGATGCCCGTTTTGCCGTAAGATCGCTGTCCTGCAGTCTTACCACCCGGCGTCACACCAAGGCTGTCAGCCCCTTCGGCGATCTCGCGTGTAGATGCCGGGATGTTCACCAATACCCAATGATATAAATCGACACGCGGCAGATCGGCGGGAACCGTTTTGCCTTCTTGGTTCACATCTTCGCCTGACGACGGCACGTCCGGGTCGTGCATGATCACCGCGAAGGATTTTGTGCCTTCGGGCGCGTTTGACCAGCTGATCTCGGGGCTGATGTTGTCAGAGGTGTCGAACCGGCCTTCAGCGGGGATTGTGCCGAATGCGAATTTTTCTGGGATAGACGCGCCATGTGCCCAAGCTTTGAGAGTGATATCCATGGGATTGGTCCTGTTGCAAAAGCGGGGGGGAAGCGCCTCGACATGGTGCTGAGGCGCTCTGTTTTAGCGGTTGTAAATGGCGGTGATGTTTGAGGAGGCCAAGCTGTTCGCGTTCACCATGAAGCCTGCAAGCGCGTTGCTGACCGAATTGTCGATCTCCAGAGTTGTTGCCAAGGCGTGCACTGTGAACTCATAACGGTGGACTTCACCAGGGGGAGGACATGCGCCGCCAAAACCTTCCGCACCGTAGTCGTTGGTCAGTTCGACGCCATTTACTTCGCCGCCGCCAGGCAGCGATGTCACATCGGCCGGGATGTTGAAGGCGAACCAGTGCCACCAGCCTGAACCAGTTGGCGCGTCTGGGTCGTATACGGTGACGGCAAAGCTTTCGGTGCCTTCAGGCGCGCCGGACCATTCCAGTGTTGGGGCCGTGTTGCCGCCTTCGCAGCCAAAGCCCTGGAACACGAAGTCAGAGCTAAGCTGTTGGCCTTCAGCGATGTCCGGGCTGGTCAAAGTGAAGCCATCCGCCATAGCAGGTGCGGCCATTGTCGATGCGATTGCAGCAGCGAGGAAAACGTTACGTGTCATTGGGATAATCCTTTCTGGGATTGTTGTTGATGATGAAACTAGCTTAGTCATCACAACGCGGTGCCGCTTCCGGCTCCCAATCAAGAATTATCGGATTTCGATCAATCTGCCGCCAGACGAATGTCTTTTGGCTTAATCCCGAACCTTTTGCGGAATGCGTCTGAAAAATGCGACAGTGTTTTGAACCCGCAATCCAGCGCGATTTCTGAGACTTGGGCTTCGGTCGTCTGCAACAGGCTGAGTCCATGTTCCAACCGCGTGTGCAGCAGGATCTTGGCAAAGCCTTGCCCGCTTTTGGATAGCCAGCGGCGCATCGTCGCCTCGCTCATTGCGAAGTGTTCGGCGGCCTCTTCCGCCATCCAGGAATGCCCCAGATCAGACTCGATCAGTCTGCGCACTTGACTGATCGGATCGTCTTCGACTTGGGTTGGCAATTGGAAGCCTTGCTCGCGCAGCCACAACAGCGGCTCCAACAGCCGGTGATCCCGGATGGTGTCAGGCAAGGCGCCGTTGTCCAACGTGTCTTGGATCAGTCCCAGAATATCAGATGGATTGTTTTCAGCCGCGTGGACGATCTGAACCCCGTGCGCGGCGTCCGACTTTGGCAAGTCAGAGAACACCGCATTGATCAGATCGTGTGAGTAACTGACGCCAAGCGCGCTATAGTTGCCTTCCATCACTGGGCGGTTTTCCATCGTCACCATGGAGCCGGGCGGGAAGATCATCAGATCGCCTTCTTCGCCCAACATCTCGCCCTGTGCAGGAGTAAGCACATATTTGCTGCCGCGCCTGATGAAGAAGAAAAACGTCAGGCGAAAGTAGAGTTCCGTGAACGTGGCCGTGGTCGCCTGCGTGATGGGGTAGATCGAAACTTTGCTGTCCACAGTGCGTCCTTGAGGGTTGGGGTGACGCGTTGATAACCGCGACACCCCTGTTTGTCAGGCCATTTTTGGCAGTGTCGATGGCGCTCCACCAGCGAGCAGCGCCCCGCCACCGGGTGCAACTTCTGTCAGGTCCAAACTGCGCAGGATTTGGCGTGTTGTGGCGACCGCAGCCGACAATGTCGGCAAGCCAGATGCCCGTTCGATCATTTCGATCGACGGGAGCGACGGCATCTGTACACAGGCGGAGGCGACAATGGCACCGACGCCGCGCAGGTCCAGTTTGCGCCAAAGCTCCGCCGGGGCCGTCGGGTCTTGCGAGGCGACTTCGAGATTGTCGGGGATTTCAAGGGCGAGGAAATCCTGCACTTCAATGCCTTCATTTTCGATGTAATCGACAACCAGTTTCGTGAGTGGTTTCATATAAGGACAGATGATCGAGACTTTCTTCACGCCCATATCTTTAAGGCCATCGATCAGGGCACCGGCAGAGTTCAAAATAGGCGTGGGGCAGCCGTTGTCTGCCGCGGCCTTTTCCAGCTTTTCGCGCGACGCGCGGTGATACCCCAGCCCCATCGACATGATCGCCACAAGACAGGCGTAAGCTTGGACTTCGACGGCAGCGTCTGACAGTTCCGTCGCACAGCGGACTGAATCCGCGTCCATCGCTTCTAGCTCTTTTTTGGCCACGCTTTTCATCCGCATCCGGGAGGAATGAAAGGTAAACCGCTCTGGAAGGACCGTTTCTCGGGTCTTCAGCAACGCCGGAATTTCGGTTTCCATAGTTACGTTAGAGCTGGGAACGATCAGGCCGATGCGGCGGTAATTTGATGTGTAAGACATGTGATTTTCCTTCAAGTGAGGGGATTAAAGCGCAGGGCCCATAACGGCTTCGGGCAGCCACGTTGCGATGCCGGGGAAGACGCAAAGCAGGACGATGGCAAGCAGCATGCACGCCACGAAAGGCAGTGATCCCTTCAGGATCGTCCTGAGCGAGATGTCCGGTGCGATGCCGTTGATCACATAGAGGTTGAGGCCCACGGGAGGTGAGATCAGTCCGATCTCCATGTTGATTGTCAGGATCACTGCGAACCAGATCGGGTCAAAACCAGCGGTCGTGATAATAGGCAACAAGATCGGAGCGGCCATCAGGATCACCGCGACAGGTGGCAAGAAAAAGCCTGCGATAATCAAGAAGATGTTCACCGCGATCATCAGAACCCACGGGTTCACATCCAGCGTGCCGATCCATGTCGCGATGCTTTGCGTGATGAACAGGCTCGACAGCATGTAGGAGAACACACCGGCAGCGGCGATGATAAACAGGATCATCACGCTTTCCTTGGTGCTATCCTGCAAGATCATCCAGATTTTGCGGACGTCAAAGAGCTTGTAGATCACAATCGCGACCGCAAGACACAACAGCGCGCCGACCGCTGCCGTTTCCGACGGCGTCGCAACACCGCCATACATCGCATAGAGCACACCAACAATGATGCCGACGAAAGGCAGTACGCGGGGCAGCACCTCGAACTTCTGTTTCCAGGTGTAGCTGCGTGCGGTCAGCAGGTTCGTGTCGCCTGACTTCCACGTCGCATAAAGCGACCACGCCATGAATAGAGCGACTAGCAGCAATCCGGGGAAGACACCCGCCAGGAACAAGCGACCAATCGAGGTCTCGGTTGCGATCCCATAGACGATCATCGTGACTGAGGGCGGGATCAGGATACCCAAGGTGCCGCCTGCCGCGATGGACCCGGTGGCGATGCCTTCGGGATAGCCACGCTTGCGCATTTCGGGGATGCCCATTTTGCCAATCGCGGCGCAGGTTGCTGGACTGGACCCGGACATCGCGGCGAACAAGGCGCAAGCCCCAAGGTTTGAAATCACCAGACCGCCCGGCACGCGGGTCAACCAGCGTTCCAGTGCTTCGTAAAGATCAGCACCTGCTCGGGTTGAGGCGATTGAGGCTCCCATGATGATGAACATCGGGATCGAGAGCAGCGCAAAACTGTCAAGTTTGCCAAAGAAAATCTCGGGCATCAGCTCAAGCGACCGCATGCCATCGAAGATCACCAGAAACCCGGCGGAGACGACGAGAAGGCCGACCCCGACAGACACGCCGGAGAACAGAACAAGGATGGTGCAAATGCCGACAAGAGCACCCAAAATGAGGGGATCCATTATGATGCCTCCAGCCCAAAGGGCGTTTCAGTTTTTGTGAGAAGAGCCACAAGGTCAGCGATCAGTTGCAGCAGCAACAAGCCAAAGCCGACAGGCAGCGACAGGTAGGGGATCCACAGGGGAACCGCTGTGACCGTGTCAGATGTCCAGCCCCGCGCCCAAGCAAAGTGCCAATATTCATAGCCGTAAAGCAGCATAACTGCGGTGATCAGGATCGACAGGAACAGTGTTACGATGGCCAACCCAAACCGTGCCTTGCCTTTAAGTGCTAAAGGGATGAGGTCCACATTGACGTGGCCGCGTTGGAACTGCACAAATGGCAATCCGATGAGCGTCGCGGCAATCACTAAGAACACAACAATCTCGGTTTGCCAAACGGTTGAGCCGTTCAGCGCAAAGCGGATGAAGATCATTTGGCATGTCAGAAAGACGGCTGCTAAGATCATCAAGGCAGAGCACCACCCAGCGACACTAGAGATATTTTGGACCGCACGCACAAAGGCATTCTCGCTCTTTGTGCGTTGGGCAGCCGAAGGGGCATGGCCAGCCATGACGTTTTCCTTCCAATTGTGATGGGATGGGCGAGAAGCAGCGTGCCCCTCGCCATTGGGGTCACTCGACCGCGAGCGCCATATCAAGCAACTCTTGGCCGCCTTCGACATCAGCCACAAACGCGGCGTAAGATGTTTCCTGGGCCAGCGCTTGCCATGCTGCGAAATCATCCGCAGTCATTTCGGCAATTTCAACACCGGCTTCGCGGAACACATCAACCGAAGCTGCATCTTGCAGCTTGGCTTGTTCAAGATAGTGCGCCTCGGCCTTTTCAGCGGCAGCCAGAAGTGCTGTTTGTTGCTCTTCCGACAAGCCCTCGAACGTGGATTTGTTCATCAAAAGTGGCTGGTACAGGAACCACAGCGCGATGTCGGATGCTGGCGTGTAGCAAGATACCTGTTCGAAGATCCGGTAAGACACGAAGGACGAAGACGACGTGTTCGCAGCATCCAAAACGCCCGTCTGCATGGCAGAATAAATCTCGGATGACGCCATAGATGTGATCGATGCATCCGCACCCACCAGCATCTGTTCAAATGACTTACCGGCTGCACGGGTTTGCAAACCTGCCACATCATCTGGATGCGTAATGCAGGTGTCTTTGCCGACGAAACCGCCCGCCAGATAGCCGTGGACCAGCACCATCACATCATCCTCCGCCATTTTTGCTTCAAGTGCTTCCATAAAGGGCGACTGGCTCAGACGGGATGCGTGATCATGATTTTTCACAAGCCCGGGCATAAGCGTCAGGTTGAATGCTGGTTGTTGACCGCCAGCATAGGACAGTGGGAAGACTGTCATGTCCAACTGCCCCCGTGACAAGGGGCGATACTGTTCGCGCGGCTTAAAGAGCGACTTTGAAGGGAAGATGGTGATCTCAAGATCGACACCAGCTGCCGCGACTTCATCAGCGACAATCTGAGCCACTTCATGACGCACGTCACTTGTGGACCATTGGTGAGACAAGCGCAGCTCCTCCGCCTGCGCGGTTCCTCCCGCAACGGCAAATGAGAGCACGGCTGATTGGATAAATTTGTTCATTTTGATTCCTCCTATGGATTCTTTTACACATTATATGGATACATATAGCAATCAAAAAGATTCACATAAGTTAGATTTGGCTGGCGACCAGCGAACGAGATCGCTATGAAACACACGAGAGGATTACGCATGGCACGGGCATCAGACACGCTCATTGAGCAGCTAAAATGTGATATTTTCAGTGGCTTACTGAAGCCGGGAGATCAGCTCGAAGAAGCTGATCTCGCCGCGCGCTTCAATGTGAGCCGCACGCCAATTCGTGAGGCTATCCGGTCATTGGTTGACTGCGGATTGTTGGAAACACGCCCGCGCAAAGGCGCAATGGTGCGTGTTCTGACTGCAAAAGAGCTCAACGATCTGTTCGAAGTTGCGGCTGAGCTTGAAGGCATGGCCTGCCGATTGGCCTGCGATCTGCTCACACTTTCGGACAAGAAAGACATCGAAGAGGGCTTGGAACTGTGCCGCGCTGCCGCCGAAGCCGAGGATATTCCCGCATACGCACAAGCCAATCTTGCGTTCCATGCAGCCATTCACAAAGCCAGCGGCAATGCGTGGCTGGTTGATCAGTTGGACCAGACTCAGGCGCGCATCAACGTGTATCGGTTAATGCCCTATGACGTTGTAGGACGATTGGAAAAGTCACTCACAGAACATCGTGAAATCAGTGACGCTATCTTTGCAAAGAATGGTGCGCTGGCCAACACTCTGATGCGCGACCACATGATGTTGCAGGGGGCCAGGTTGCCGAGCCTCCTAAAGGCTCTTGAATAAGCTTTCCTATTCAAAAATCTGCTATCGACAACATTGAGCACGATCTGAGCCATCAGTATGCTGAGCTGAAAATAAGAATTCGAGCTGAGCAGAGCAATTCTTCGAATGGCCGCTTTCGTTTGGTCGCCCTTATTTCCATGCTTCTGCAGCGAATGACGGTTTCCCGCCTCTTGTACCGGGTTTTCTCTCTAACGGTCTGGACTTTGGGGGCTGGCAGAGCGGTAGTGTCGGTGCGCGCGATGCGTATTCGCGTGGTTTGCCTGGGATTCCCGGGCTCTGCTCAGTAGCGGCGGGGTGGTCCCGCTGATCCTCTGAGGAGATGGATATGAGTAAATCACTGAAGAAGCGCGTCACCAAGAAAGACCAGTTGATCAGGTTGCTGGGTACGAAGGCGGGGCGTGATATCAAGGCGCTGAGCGCAAAGCTTGGCTGGCAACAGCATACGACACGGGCGGCTTTGAGCAGGCTGCGTAGGGCGGGGTATGGGGTCGCTGCGCAAGTCCCTGCATCGGGGGGTGGGACCAAGTACCGGATCGCGTCGGTACCTGCACCTGAGGTGCCTCCCGCAAAACCGTCTGAACATATGAACGCCACCGCACCTGCGCAAACGCCTGCATCCGAGGCGCCAACCGTTGGGGCGTGATCCGAACCCCGAGCGGCCCGCGACATGCGCGCAGTGGGAGGCGGTTTTTGGATCGCCTCCGCCGCCGTATCTGTCCGTGCCGTTTATGCACAAGGCCATCTCTTATGAAGCGCAATGCAAGGCGCGGGGAGGCTTGCCTGCTGCGGCGCGGCGGGCTTTGAACGGGGCTTTAAAGGGGCAGAAACGGCCGGGGCAACCGCAGGAAATACTCTCGCCGGGCGCACATCTTGTGCGGGAATGGAACGGGCGGACGTATCAGGTGCGCGTCGTCGAGGGCGGTTTTGAGATGGACGGCAGGGCGTGGAGGTCGCTCTCGGCCATCGCGAAACACATCACGGGTACGGATTGGTCCGGCCCGCGTTTCTTTGGGCTGACCAGCCGGGCTGGGCGCCCGTGAAGAAGCTCCGCTGCGCCGTCTATACCCGGAAATCCTCAGAAGAGGGGCTGGAGCAGGAGTTCAACTCGCTGGACGCGCAGCGCGAAGCCTGTGCGGCTTACATCACCAGCCAAAAGCATGAAGGCTGGGTGCTGCTGCCCACGCAGTATGACGATGGCGGGCTGTCGGGCGGATCGTCTCGGTCGCGACGTTCAATATCGATCCCGAATGCGTGACGGGCCTGCGGAGCGGGAAAGCGGCGCTGCGGCTGGAAAGGGCCTCGAGACCGGGGCGCGGGGGCAGTAGGCCGTGCCTCTCCTCTATCACGTGACGGCGGGAGTCGAGACCATCCGCGCGGATCGGTTTTTTCGGAGGATCGGGATGAGGCGGTTTGGCAGGGCTGATGAAGCTGGGATAAAATGCGCTCTTTTGCAAACGTGAAGCACGGCGGGCCTTCAAAACCGCTTAACAAGAACGGATAGAATGGTTGCAACAATCTGGAAGTGCACCACTTTTTACTACATCAAGTCGAGCGCAAGAGAAAGAAGTCAAAATGGAAAAACTCGGTTCCAAGTGCATCAAGTTTCTACAGTACTTGCCCAAGAAAATTATACTTTTGTTGGGTTTCACTCAGGAGTTTTGGGAAAGTATGAAGATCACGGCCTACCGGCTCTTTGTGATAATCAGTGTATTTGTTGTGTTCGGATGTCTAATATTATTATCCGATTTTTTAGGCTTTGAGTTTTTTTAAGATAGAGAAATATGTCATGAGAAAAGATAAGGGTAGTTTAGGCTGAGGGCCAGCACGCAGCGATCATTGATCCGGACCGCTGGGCGCACATCCAGCAGCGGCTACAGGACGGCGCGGCAAAGGGCAGGGCGCGCAAAACTGCCACGCAACAATCGCTGCTATGCGGCAAGCTCTTTGATGAAACCGGCGACCGGATGACGCCGAGCCATACCAAGACGAAAGCGGGCGTTCGGCTGCGCTATTACATCTCGCACCGGCTGGTGAAACGCAGTGGAGAGCCCGGTGTTGATGGCTGGCGGTTGCCCGCACCGGAACTGGAGGGCAGGATCGTGGATCTGGTGCGCGAACGTCTGCGTAAGCCGTCCTTTGCTGCGGCAATTGCCGCGACAGTCTCGGGTGCAGATATTGCCGCAAACAGCGCCGCGCTCACGAACATCACGACCAGCGCCACGGCGCTTCTGCACCTTGTCGCGCGCATCGACCTGCGGCCCGGGTCGCTGACAGTCACGCTGGATCCGACCCGGCTGGCAACGCTTTGCAACGCCGCTGCGCATGCAATCGACCAAAAGATCCTCACCTTGAACGCCCCCTTTCGGATGCGCAAACGCGGTGTGGAAACCAAGCTGATCTTGCAGGATACCCCGGTCAATCCGGACCAGACCCTGATCCGCAATATCGCCAAAGCGCACCAATGGTATCAACA
Organism: Roseobacter sp. OBYS 0001; assembly: GCF_019654895.1. Lineage (NCBI taxonomy): Bacteria > Pseudomonadati > Pseudomonadota > Alphaproteobacteria > Rhodobacterales > Roseobacteraceae > Roseobacter > Roseobacter sp. OBYS 0001. The sequence continues at coordinate 3,151 of NZ_BPES01000021.1, read as the reverse complement.
GGTTAAGGCAGGACATACGCTGTCCGACATCGCGCGCGATGCAGGCACCTCGACCCGCCGCATCCAGCACATGATCGACCTTGCCTTCCTCGCGCCCGATCTGGTGGGCCAGGTCCTTGCAGGGACCCAGCCCGCCGGATTTACCTCTGACTGGTTCAAACGGCACAGCCTGCCCGGCGACTGGCAGGACCAACGCGATCTTATCGCGACTCTCACGCATCGCTGAAACGGACAGTGCGACCGCGAAAAAGCCGATCCCAGACGACAGGGCAGTTCACGGAATAAACCATGACACACAACGGTCTGCACCAATGCCACGATCCCACAACCCACTGAAATGACGCCACTATCCAAAAGGACACACGCACCGTCTGCATTCAAAGGAGTGGTTGGCTGGGGTAGGAAGATTCGAAACGGCAGTACATCTTTTGATGGCTTCAAGTTTTCTGCTTTATTTGAGCGACTTGTTCAGATTTCCACTGGACTATGGTGGCAAACAGAGCGGTACTGTCTGTGTCGCGACGCACTTAAAGCTGCGTGTCGCCATCTCCGCCTGGGATTCCGGGCTTTGCTCAGTAGCAGGATCACTTCGGTCCTTGCTGATTTTAACAAGGAGAAGATGAATGACAAGGCAACCTGAACCGAAGACGAAGAAAGCGCAGCTGACCCGGAAGGCCGGAGCGGATGTGGCCACCATCAGCCATAAGCTCGGCTGGCTGCCGCACACGAGCCGGGCGGCTTTGAGCGGTCTGCGGAAGGCTGGGTTCGAGATCGCCGCGGAGAAGGCGGAAGCGGGCAAACCTCTGAACTACCGCATCACGGCACAGCCGGCGGACGCGACCTGATGACTGGCGGTGAGGAAATCGCCGCACGATGGGACGCGCTTGGTCATATGGACCGGGCGGCCCTGCGCGTGGCCTGGGCGGAGGCGTTTAGCGACGCCCCGCCAAACTTCCTGTCGATGATCTTCATGCGCAAAGCCCTGATCTGGCATGAACAGTGCCGGGCCTTCGGCGGACTGTCATCCGACGTGAAACGCGCCCTGAAGGCCGCTGCCGGGGGCAAGCAGGTCAGACCGCCGGCCCCGGCCATCAAACCTGGCACGCAGCTTGTGCGTGAATGGAATGGCCGAAGGTATCAGGTGGATGTCAGACAAGAAGGCTTCGTCATGAACGGCGAAAACTTTAAGTCCTTGTCTGCGATTGCGCTGCAGATTACTGGCACCAGCTGGTCTGGGCCACGGTTCTTCGGCCTGAACGGTCGGGCAGGACCCGGCGCATGAAGAAAATCCGGTGCGCCATCTACACGCGTAAAAGCTCCGAAGAGGGGTTGGAGCAGGAGTTCAATTCTCTTGATGCGCAATACGAAGCCTGCGCTGCTTACATCTCTAGTCAGAAGGCTGAGGGCTGGGTGCTTCTGCCGGAACGTTATGATGACAGCGGTCGGTCCGGTGGTACGCTGGAACGGCCCGGGTTGCAACGGCTGCTCACCGATATCGATCTCGGTGCTGTCGATCAGATCCTCGTCTACAAGATCGATAGGCTCACGCGCTCGCTGGCGGACTTTGCCAAAATGGTCGAACGGCTGGATGCGGCGGGGACATCTTTTGTCTCGGTCACGCAGTCCTTCAACACGGCCACCAGCATGGGTCGTCTGACCCTGAACATGCTGTTGTCCTTTGCTCAATTCGAGCGCGAAGTCACCGCGGAACGTATCCGTGATAAGATCGCTGCCTCGAAGAAAAAAGGTCTGTGGATGGGGGCAACCGTGCCGCTGGGTTATGCCGCTGATGGCCGGTCGCTGAAAATCGCGAAACCGGATGCCGATGTCATCCGCACGATCTTTGATCTCTACCTAAAACACGGGAACACGCGCGTCGTTAAAGAAGCGGTTGATGCCCTCGGCTTGAAGACCCCTGTCAGAACGCTGATCTCGGGCAGGGTGAAAGGCGGTGCGCAATTTAGCTACGGCCATATCCACTACATCCTGACCAACCCCGTCTATGCCGGTCGCATCCGGGATCACGCGAAAGTCTATCCCGGCCAGCACCCGCCGCTGATTGAACCTGAGGTCTGGGACGGCATCCAGGACCAGCTGCGGTCCGATGCAGCGAAAGATCGGACTTTTACGAAGCGGAACCGGAACGGTGCAAGAGCATCTGCCTCACCGCTGGCTGGCAGGATCTTTGATCAGACCAGGGATCGCCTGACGCCCAGCCATTCGAAAACCGCCAAAGGTCGCAAACTCAGATACTACGTGTCTCACCGGCTGGTCCGCGGAACTGCGCTACGCGATCCATCGGGATGGCGGTTGCCAGCACCAGAGTTGGAAGACAAGGTGGCTGATCTGGTCCAGCGGCATCTCAATCAACCAGAGGTGCGCGCCGGCATCCTGGTTGATGCTATTGCAGATGAAACCGCGGAGATCGTAACTAGGTTGGCTGAACTGACGGCCACTACCGACACAGCAACAGATGCGAATTACCTCTGCTTGGTTCTCGTCCACCGCATCGACATCGCGCCCGGCAAAATCCGCATCGCGCTCTCCGCCGAGAGCCTCGCTGCACAGCTCAATATCGATCCCGCGCGCATCAACGAAGATTTGATGACAACCACATCCCCATTCCGGCTTCGCAAGCGCGGCGTGGAAACAAAACTCATCATCGGGGATGAACCGGCTGAGATCGATGAAACCCTTTTGCTCAACATCGCTCGCGCGAACCGGTATTTCGATCTGGTCCGGTCGGGAAAAACCTTTGCTGAGATAGCGGAAACCGAAGGAGTCTCGAAGCGCCGGGTCCAACAACTCATCGAACTGACCTTTCTGGCACCGGACGTGATCCGGGCAGTCCGTGAAGGGCGGCAGCCTGTTGGCATGACGTCTGACTGGCTCAAGCGCCATGCCTTCTCACCGATCTGGACAGAGCAACGCGACGCCTTCGTAACGCTGTAAGCCTCTCTGCACTCAAGAAATCCTTACGCTTTAGGCGGAGAGCGTCGCTGGCTTTGGCTTCCGGCAATATGCCACTGGGTTATGACCGCACGATCGGCGATGGTCTCACCATCGAAGCTCACCAAACTGCTACCGCGGACATGGTGCTGACCTGCTCCCCTGAAAAGTCCGGTGTTTTGAGTTAGCCTGTTCTCCAAGT
>NZ_BPES01000020.1:0-67733 GCF_019654895.1 Roseobacter sp. OBYS 0001 | reverse complement strand
CTGCCCAGCCGCAACCGCAACCGCCGCACGCGTTCTCATCATAGTCAAACTCTCCCTTTGGTGCAGCGCTTGGCATACATCCGTATTCAGCCTGAGTATGAGCGCCGAGGAACCGTCAGAACAACTAAGACAATGGTGGGTATTGGGGTCGCTGGACAGCCAAGTGATGCTTGGCCATAGTGATAACTTCTTTACGGAGGGTCCGCATGTCGATGATCAAACCCCTATGCCTGACGCTGGCGCTGGTCGCGGTGAGTGCACCCGCGCAGGCGGCAGATTTTTCCGATCCCACATGGCCCTGCGTGCAACGCAAGGTGGAAACGCTGTCTTTGGGGTTGATGTGGCCTTACCCGGTTAATTCTGAACTGGCGAACGACAATGATGCGTTGCGCGCGGATGTGACAGAACTGGCCGGATATTTGTCGCTCAGACGTGTGGAGCTGGAAACTCTTCAGACACGTGTGGACGAGTTTGCCGCCACCTATGAAGGGGATCCCGAGGCACTTGGGCTCGTGTTTGAGTCGGTATTCAATACATTGTCAAAGCGCCGCGCCCGAATCATCTCGGGAATCGAGGACTTTTCGCTCAGCCAGATCGCACTTGCCGAAAAGATCGATATCAACCGGGCTGAGATGGACGCCATCCTCGTCACTGATGAACCGGATTTCGACCGTGTCGACATGTTGGAAGAACGGCTCGATTGGGATCAGATCATCTACACAGACCGCCAGCGCAACATTACTTATCTGTGTGAAACGCCAACCCTGCTGGAACGGCGCCTGTTTTCAATTGGCCAGATGCTCAGCGGTGCCGTGACCGACCAAGGCTAGACGCGGCACGTCATTCCCATTCCAACTCTGTGAAAGCGACGGTGGCATTGCGCGGATTATAGGCGTCAAAAAGCTGCCAAAGACTGCGTTCACTTTGCGCTATTTCCTCGACTGCCGTGCCAAGTCGCGTGCCAGCCTCGACCGCCGCGCGGGTATCCTCTTCGAGAACCGAGAGGTATCGTGCTATCGGCTCTGATCCTAGTGGCCAGTCCAGCGCAGCGGCACCATGCCCCGGCACAACACGTTCAATATCCAGGCCCTGCAGTTCGCGCAGCACCGCACGCCATCCTGTCAACCGTCCATCCAGCGCGGGCGTGTGGCGGTCGAATATCAGATCGCCCGCGAAAAACGTCCCCGTCGCAGTATCCCAAACGGTGAGATCGTTGCCGGTGTGCGCCACCGGCCAAGCCTGCAACGTCAGGACCCGCGCGCCCAGATCAATCTGCAACACCTCCGTCACCGTAATGTCGATCACCGGCGCGCGCGTACCCAACAGAATATCCGCCCCGATCAGAGACGTCAGGCTCTCCAGATAGTTGGCCTGCCTGTCTGCGAGCGCGCGCGGCAAGCTATCATGCGCAACCAAAGCGGCCCCCGCCTCGTAAAAAAGTGCGGCCCCCAGCGCGTGATCGGGATGCATATGCGTGACGATTGCATGACTGACCGGCTTGTCTGTACGTGCACGTATGGTGCGCCACAGCGCTTCGCCAATCCAACGCGCACTACCGGAATCGACAACTGCGACACTCGTCTCGCCCACAATGAAACCCAAGTTGCTGACGTCACCCCGGTTCGATGCGTTTGGCTCTTCAATGCGACCGACGTGGACAAACACCCCAGATGCGACCTCTGTTACATTCAACGCCTCGCCCACTGGCTGACAGGTTGCAACGCCTTGTGCCTGCAATCCTTGAAAAATGCTCAAATCAGGCGGGCTTTCGGACAGCGCCACCTGACAGGCCGCCTGTGTCTGCGCCTCATAGCCCGGCAAAAGATGGTCACGGCAAGGCCCTTCGCCAAGGCTCAAACACAGGGTTATCATCGCTTCAAACATGGCACTCTCCCGCAGCAGGTGTAGCCAAACACGACACCGTTACCCACGCCGCCTTAGGTATATGTGTCTTTTTTCGCCGATTCGTGTCATAAACCGCAAGTTCCCATGCTGGAGGAGAATGGTATGGCTTTAAAACTCATGACACTGGCCACAGTTGCCGCTTTGGTATCAGGCGCGGCATGGGCCTCAGATGAGGTGCGAAACCCGCTGCTGCCGGGCGAGACCTGGGAAGAGCTGCGATATGACGTCGTGGGGGATGCGCCGCTTGCCTCCGCCGACGGCGTACTGACGATCGAAGCGCCCTTCCGCGCGCATGATGCCGCCACAGTACCGATCATTCTACGCCAGACCGAGGGCAGCGCCTCGATCAGCACAGCCACCGTTGTGATTGATGAAAACCCGGCCCCCATCGCTGCGGTGTTTGGGTTTACACCTGCCATGGGGCTGCTGGATTTCGAGATGCGCGTGCGCGTCAATCAATACTCCAACGTACGTGTGATCGCGCAAACGCCTGACGGGCTGCATATGGCGGGTCGCTTTGTCAAAGCCTCTGGCGGATGTTCTGCGCCCGCGTCGAAAGACCCTGAGATTGCGCTGGCTGGCATGGGCAAGATGAAACTGCGGACCTTTGATAACGGCGCGCAAATGTCGACACCCCGTCGCGAAGCGCAGATCATGATCCGCCATCCGAACTATTCAGGCCTTCAGCGCGATCAGATCACCCAGTTGTTCATTCCCGCCCATTTCATTGATCATATAGAAGTGTGGCAGGATGACGAATTGCTGTTCACCATGGATGGCGGCATTTCGATCTCTGAAAACCCTGTGTTCCGATTTGCCTATAATGACAACGGCTCCACCGCCCTGACCGTGAAAGCCACGGATACGGACGGCAATGAATTTGAAAAGGTCCTGCCGAAATCAGTGAGCGGCTGAAAAGCTCCATGATACGCAACAAAAAGCGCCGCGGGTTTGATCCCTGCGGCGCTTTTTCGTTGGCGAACCGGGTGTCGCGTTAAAAGCAGATAACCTCCGCCTCGGCCTGCGCGCGGCGCAGGTTCGCTACCATATTCTCTGCCATTGACGCGCTGCGGAAAAACGACATGCGCTCCCCCCCGACACGTCGCATGGACAGAACGGTTTCGGCCTCCAGATACTGCTCGTAAGACAGGATCGTTGCGATCTCGTCGATCGAACAGGCGCAGCGGTCCAGCATTTCACGGGTTTGCCCGTTCGTCACCATACAGGCAAAAACATAATCAGCGCGCGCAGCCGTCGGATAATCGTTCAGCTGTTCGGCGACGCTTTGGGACATCGCCGCCGTTGGCATACTGAGCACAAATGCAAGCGCCCAGCCCTTCATTGCGCTTCATCCAGTCGCTGGAACGACACCTCAGAACGATATACCGCCCCCTCCGACGCTTCGGCAACGAGGCTCATGTACCAACCCGGCACCGCATCAGACATTGTCACGCGCAACTCAAGATCACCAAAGCCCTGCATGCGGGCGCTGTTGGGATCATCGGCAAAGGGATACATGTGAATGGTCCGCGTGGGCACCGTTTTGCCATCCACTACCGCTTCGCCTTCGACGATATCAGATGGTTGGATCAGCGCGTCCTTGACCCTGTTGCGGATGTAAAACGGGCTTCCGCCTGCCGCCTCGGCCATATCCCGCACCACGGTTTCATAAAAATACATGATCATCGGGTTCCCGACACTGGCCGGAAAAGCACCCAGAGCGCGATGTTTGTCATCCTGCCAGAATTTCAGCATCGCGATGTCTTTGTCCCCTTCACGGAATGACAGCGTCACATCACCAGTGTCCCGTGCACCAGCTTCTGGTTTCAGCGCATTGGTAACCTCGCGGCGATACACCAGCGCCGATGTACGGTCTATCTCGTCCAAAGTGCCGTCACGAAACAGCATATCATAGGTTTTTTCACCGTCCAAAGGTGCGGCGACCGCCAATCCTGTTGCCAGAAGTGTCGCGAAAACTATGGCTGGAAATCTAAACATATGAGCATCCTCCTGAATGCGAGTGTGCGGGCCTCATGCGGGACTGTCACCTTCGACTTTTGTCTGTACCTTGACCTGCGACGCGGAGGCAGAGGCTGCACGGCCACGAACCTTCCAGTCAACCAACCGCCGCAAACGCGAAAGCTCAGCAGGCTTGGTCATCACGGACATATCATGCTGCGCACCGAGGCGACGCACTGTTTCGCTGCGATCCGCCGTGATCAGGATCGCGGGAATCGCGGTGCCGGTCTTGGCCCGCAGATCAAGCGTCGCCTGTACGCCGGTTTCGCCCGCGTCCAATTGGTAATCCGCCAGAATGATGTCGGGCGGCATGCCAAGATCGTCGATGAACTCCAACGCTTCGGCCGTAGTCCGTGCCGCGAGAACGCTTGCGCCCCAAAGTTCCAGCCGCTGCGTTACACCGTAAAGCACATCCACATCATTTTCGATGACCATGACGATGTAATCGAGGGCAGCGTCCGCCGTGTCTTCGATTGGGCCTTGCAGAATAGGCATGCTGGGGGCGCCTTTGACGACTTCCATCTCAATGCTGAAAACTGATCCAACCCCCGGCTTTGAGCGGACGGAAAGTTTGTGACCAAGCAAGCGGCACGCTCTGTCGACAACCGACAGACCCAAGCCGACACCAGAGCCGAGCGGCACATTTTCGGCGCGCGTAAATTCGTCGAAAATTCGCGACTGGTCTTTGATGTTTATCCCGATGCCAGTGTCCCAAACCTCCAACACAACGGTATCACCGGTTCGCCGACACCCCAGCAGAACCCGCCCGCCCGGATCGGTATATTGAATGGCATTGACCACAAGATTCTGAATAGACCGCAACAGATAAACCGGATCAGAGCGCACCACGAGGCTGCAAGGCACAACATGTAATTGCACCGATTTCTGCGCCGCCAACATCATCTGGTCGGCCTTTATGCCCAGCATGAATCCCTCTAGGCTGACGTTGGTCGTCGTCACGGTATCAAGGTCCGCGCTTTCCAGTCGCGAGATATCAAGCAATGAATGCAGCAGGTATTCCGCTGAGGCGAACGCCCCTTCCAATCGCTCGACCATGGGGCGGAACCGGGTTTCGCGTGTGGTTTCCTGTAAAGAGGAAATCAAGAGTTTTGCGGCGTTGATCGGCTGCAGCAGATCATGGCTGGCCGCAGCCAGAAACCGCGTTTTTGATGATACCGCGGCCTCCGCGCGTTCTTTTGCGACGCGCAACTCTTCTTCGACGCGGGCCTTTTCATCGTATTGTTCGGTCAGATTCGCGTTTGCGCGGGTCAGTTCTGCGGTGCGCTCCATCACGCGGTTTTCAAGGATCTCGGTTGAGCGCACTTCCAAGGTGACGTCTTTCAGTTCAACCAGAAAACCACCATCTGGCAGAAGGTTGGCCTGCACATCAAGTACCCGTGCTGCACCATGCGACACCCGCGTGGTCACCGCCCCTTTCTTGGTCAATTCATCGCGCCATGCGTCCATCTGCAACAAAGCGTTGTCCGTGATCAGAGATTTGGAGCGCATGAAATCCAGCAATTCCTGCAATGGCGTGCCCGGTTGCAACACGCTGAGTGGCACACCAAGAATGCTGCGGAACTGGCCGTTTTGCATCATCAACTCGCCAGAGGCGGAAAACGTACAGACACCCGAACTCATGTTTTGGAACACCGCTTGCAGGTAATCCGCCTGACGGTCGATCAGGTGCTCTTTTTCGCGCCGGTTGTGTCGCACCAAAGCGGTAATTTCCGTCAGAAGCAAAACCGTATTTTCCGGCGAAGTCTGCTGCGTGCTCATCTGGTACCAACGGTCCTTGGTGACCTCGGCCACCAGCGAGACCACGGACCCTTCATTCTGATCGCTCTCCAATGCGCCCCGCATGGTGAACAGTTTGCGGTCGGTCGAGACAAGATATTCGCTGCTGCTCATCAGATCAAAGTAGCGCGCAAGGCTCAGCCCCGGCACGATGTGCTCCGAAATATCCGGCAGCAGGCCTTTGAACAGATCGTTACAGATGTTCAGCGTCCCGTGAGAAAAAAACGCAAGCCCGCCCTCCATGGAACCCAATGCCTCAGCAAGGGTTTTACGCGTGAGTTCGCGTTCATAGCGGACACTTTCCAGCTCAAGCGACTGCGCGGCCATCTTTTGTTGCAACTCAATAGCGGATTGAAAGGCACGATAGGCGGACGGCCCGACATCTTTTTGCCGACCCGCGCGGCGCATCAGTGCCTCGATGATCTTCGCCTGCTTTTCGACCCGTACCTCAAGCGGGTCGTCTGGGTTGATCATATTCAACACAAGGCCCTCTGCTCAGGGCCGAAAAAGGCCACGCCAACCAGCGTCTGGTTCATATGAACGCCGCAATGTTGCTCGCCGTAAGTATTGAACCCAAAGACATGCGCTGCGCCCAGAACTTTCGAAACCGCATGCGCCAGCTGCTTTTGCTCGATCTCAAGTTTGCGCAACACGCAGTCAAACCCGAGGATGAAATCCGGGCGGCGCCCCTTTGCGTCGCGAATATCCAATCCGGCCTGCAGCGTCTCGATGATCTCCTGGCCCTGCCCCAGCGTCATGATCAGCCCATCATCAATAGCGGCCAGAAATGACAGCGCGCCGTCCTCGCCCGCATCTGAAATCGCGCGGACATAGTGATTGTCTTTATATTCGATGAGTAACGGGTTCTCGGCAAAAATCTGCGGGGACAGATCCTCCACGGCACATCCGACCAGACGGGCATATTCCTGCGCCGCCGGTGCACCGTTGATTTCAAACACCTTGCGGTCATCAGGATCGGCATCTGTGATGATCATCTGGCTGTCGCCCGGCAGAAAGTGATCAAAGCCGATGCCCTGAAACGGCAGATCGGTCTCAAGCACCAGCAACACCGCAGCATTGTGATGAATGTGCCCATTGTGCAGCACATAGGTTTGTTCAAACCTCAGCCCGTCCCCGGCAGAACCCCCGAAAATAGGCAAATCGCCCAAAGTGGTTTCCAATGCTGAAATCAACATGTCTTCCTGCTTGGACAATCCGTCCGTGAAGATCAGCCCAAGCCGGTTCCACCCTGCCGTATGGGAAAATTTCTGAACATGGCGCTGCGCAAGGGTTGCCGCCGCCGTCGTCGACAGCGGGTTGAGCGGCTCCATCAAAACCGAAGCACAGCGAAAATGTGTCTTGGGAAATGCCAGTAACAGCAGCGCGTCGGTTTCATAGCCCTCAGTTGTGATCTGCCCCGCCGTCGAGCACCCAAAAACCGGGACACCGCCCAGCGCCTCTTCAAGGCTATGGGCAATCACCGCGCCGTTGCGATCACCCGGTACGAAAGCAAGCACGAAACAGGTGTCACGCGCGTTGATCTGTTGCGCCGCGATCCGCGCCGCTGCGGCTGCGTCAACGGCGCGTGACAAGGCCACCCGCACACAGGACGGCTCAGCGCGCGCGCTGTCCATAGCCCGACCTCCTAATGTTTGAGAAATGCGCGGGCTTCGGGTTCGTCGCCCCGTTGCGCCGCCATCGCGCCTTCGACAAGAACCACCGCTTGCGTCCGGTTACGCACGCCGAGCCGCCTGAGCAACGCGGTGATATGCGCCTTCACGGTCGCCTCTGCGAGGTCCAGTTCATAGGCAATCTGCTTGTTCGGCTTACCAAAGCAGATCAGGCGCATGATCCGCTGCTGCTGGGGGGTCAGCTCTGCCAGCTTGGGGTGTTGGAATTCATCGGCCAGCGCGTCACGCTCGCAGGAATTGGGTTGTTGGTAGTCTTTCGGCACATAGGTTTGCCCGGCAATGATTTCCGAAAGTACCGACTTCAACCCCCGCGCAGAGGTGTCTTTTGGCAAAAATCCAGCGGCACCTTCCCGCAATAATGACTGCACAAGGTCAAAAGACGCCAGCGATGAAATCACAAGTATACGCGCCTTGGGCAGATGCTGGCGCAGGCTGACAAATCCGGAGATGCCAGTGACATCCGGCAGCTTGAGATCAAACATCACAAGTTCAGGTTTGAACCCGTCTTTCACAGCAGCAATCGCATCCCCGAGGCTCTGTACCTTTTTGATTTCGACGTCTGTCAGTACCAGTTCAAGGGCCGATTCCAAAGCATCGCTGTACAATGGATGATCATCCACAATCAGGATGTTTGATACTGCCCCCTGACTGATCGGCGCACGTTCGTGTTCCATGAATGTAGTCCTCCCGAGCACGATCTTACTCGTAACGCTTGTCTTTTCAACTGCTAGTCAAAAGAGGCGACGGACAAACTCATACCAAAACCAGACATCCATTCAAAAATCTCGCAATTCATTGCAGTAATGATGCTTTTTCATGGTTTGGATTTGTTCGTGCCGCGCGCTTAGCGGCTTCGCAGAAACTCTCTGGCAAAATGTCGTAATGATGTGCGATCCTGCGCGGCGCTGAAAATGCTGCTGTCCAGTTGCGACAAAAGACGCTGGCGTTGCCCGGATGGACCCTCACGACGCAAAATCGCGGCTGCCGTCCGACGGGACAATGCGACATCACCGGCAAGAGCCGCACGCTTCAATTGTCGCGCCAGCGGGTCAAGCAGATGAAAACGGGTCAGTGCCTCCATCCCGGACAAACGCCGCCCCATCAACGAAAAAAATGCGCCAATCACGCAGATGACACCCGCCAGCATCGCAAAAGGCCAATCGGGCAGTTGCACAGAGGCGGGGTACGCATCCTGCGCGCGCGGTGGCTGTTCATCGGGTACAACCGTGCCGTATGCCAGACGCTGCGCGGATATGGTCACTGTGCGATCAACACGCGCCTGCGTATCAAAGAAATCAAAGCTTAGCGGTTCAACAATGGTTGAGGTGTCATTACTGGGCCGGATCGTCCATCGCCAAAACGCGTAGGACAGCGGGCCTTGCGGCGACAGTTCGACAAAACGTTTCTCGGGATGCGCAAAGATGGCGGCAGAGGGTGACGTCAGTTCAGGCATCGGCGGGATCATCTCCGGCGTGACGCCCAGTGCTTCGATGCGGATGATGCGCAAAACGCCCTCTCCCGGTGCCAGTTGATCCGGCGCATTGGACCACTGGTCCGAGATTTTCAACGATTTGACCGGGAACCACCACTCCCGATCGTCCGGGGCAGGTGCGACTTCAATCGTGATAGGCTCGGATGTGATTTGATGTTCAAACCATTCATCATTTTCATCTGTAAGCGTCAGATTGTGGGTAAAGGCGCCGATGGTCAGCGGGCCCGCACGGTTCGGGTAAATCGCCATACGTCTGCTGAAAGTCTTGACCAACTCACCGTCAAGGCGTTCTTCAGCCCATGTATCAATGCCCAGTTGCGTCCAGTTGAAACCGTCAAAATCCGGCTGAATGATCTGCTCGCGCGTGATGTGACGGCGGTAGATTCCATTGATCGTGATCAGGATCATCTCGCTGACTTTCGGGACGTGATCGCTCGCTTCAACTTCAATGCTCAGAACCAACTCATGCGGGAGCACTGTTTTGGACTGTGCCTGCGCCAGTATCGGACATAACGCGAAAAGGACCCACAAAAGCCACCTCATCGCGGGTCCTCCGGCGCGGCGGGCGACAGGCCCAGTTTGGCGCGCCGCTTATGTTCCAGCGCGATCCGCGCGGCCAGGTATTCACCCGGAACATCCGAGAGTTGTTGCAGCCAGCGCGTATCCGCCCGCATGAACTTATCATCAAAGACGCGGCGCACACCAAGCTGTCCGCGGCTTTCCAATTCCGTCAGCCCAAGCATGGTGTTGTTGTTCGTAACCTCACTGCCCGTGCCCGCTGCCCGCGCATCCCCGCGCGCAACGAAGCTCTCGGCGGTCGGCCCGTCCTTACGCTTGCCAAAAAGCGCCAGCATTTCTGGGTCTATGCCGAGCCCTGCAAAATAGGCGGCCACCACGTCGAAATTTGCCAAAGCGTCCGGGTGACCGCGCGCATGCGCCATGTCGAATGCTTCAAGTGCGGCTGCATGGTTTCCCCGATGCGCCTCTGCATTGCCGAGGTTGAACATGGCCGATGCCTGCGCAAAGCGATCCGCTGCGGTGTCGTAATCGCCTGCCTGGTAGAGTGCTGCACCCTGCCATTCAGCATCGTCGAAAAAACCGGCTGCCAACCCGGGCGCGCCTGCCGCCATCAACACGCGCCCGAAAGGGGCAGCGCCGCCAAGCAGCAAGGCAAGCGCGAAAGCCGTCAAGGTGATCAGCGCGAGCACCCTCATGCGATTTGCCTGCGAAACAGCAACAACAGGGGGAACAGGGCAAGGGCCAACAGATAGCGACCCATATCTTTCCAAAACAGCAGTGGAAAATCCTGCGCCTCCAACCGGGTGCGCGCAGTTTCTGCCAGCCATTGCGAAAATACATCAGTATCCGCAAGCGTGAAAACCATACCACTGCCAGCCGCTGCGTGGGTTTCAAAAGCGGGCGCGGGCGCGTCCAGTGACACGAGCGACAGGCGCGCGCCCGCGTCAGAAATCTGCGCCGCCACTTGCAGTGTCTCCGGCCCGAGACCTTCGCCATCCGTGAACAGAATGACATCCCCTGCGATCACCTCAGCCTCGCGCAGGATATCCAGTGCAATCGACAAGCCGCGTTCGGGGCGCGAGCCGGGGTCCGGTACCGTCTGCGCATCCAGCAGCGAGAGCGTCTGTCCCAGTTGCACATGATCCAGCGTCATATCGGTCGCGACATAGGCGTCACCGCCAAAAACGATCAACCCGCCGGGACGCGTGCCCAATGCCGCGATACCAAAGCGCCCCATGGTCAGCATCTGGGGCCAGCGCGCGTTTTCGGTGACACTGGCCGAGGTATCGACGACGAAAAGCACCCCGTCAAGATTGCGAAACGACAGTGCTTCACGCCGCTCCACCGCTGGTCCGGACAGTGCCAGAAGCGTGACGCCAACTGCGGATAGCATCGCCAGAAGGGGTGCGCAGCTGGCGCTGTTGTCCACCCGGTCCAGCGCCATCATGGCCCGCATCAGCGCCGGATCGGTGGCCTTTTGCCAGTCACCCAACCCGCCGCGCCGCGTATACATCCACCACCCGACGGCGATCAAGACAGGCAGCCCCAGCAGCCACCAGGGGCGCAGCAGGGTCAGCGCAAGGTCGCTCACGTCAGTTCCCTCCAGCCGTAGCCGAGGCCAAGCAAGGCCGCCAAACCCGCAGGCCACATCCAGTAGTCGTGGAACACTTCGGCGGCCAAGCCATCGCTGTCTGTGGCTTCCAGTGCATCCAGTGCTTCGCCCACGGCGACCAGATCTTCGGTTGTTCTGACCCGAAAACTCTCCCCCCCCGAAATTTCGGAAATCGCGCGCAGGGTTGCGGCATCCACGACACCGCGTTCACCGGGATCGGCACTGCTCAGATCTTTGGGGCCCAGCGCTATGGTATGGACCCGCACGCCCATCTGTGCGGCCAGTTCCGCCACGCCGCGCGGATTGGTGGCCCCCGCATTGTTGACCCCGTCCGACAGAAGGATCACCACCCGTGAAGCCGCCTCGCTGTTCTCCATGCGTTTGAGCGCGATGCCCAGCCCGTCCGATATGCTGGTCGCACGTCCTGATACGCCGATCTGCGCGCCCTCAATCTGGCGCGCAATCGCTTCGACATCGAATGAGAAGGGCGCGGCAAAATACGCCTCCGAGCCAAAGACGACCAATGCCACGCGATCCCCGCCGCGACGGCGCGCGAAATCCGCGCCTACGGTTGCGACCGCTTCGCGCCGCGTGACCTGCCGGCCATCGAGATCAAAATCATCGCGCACCATGGAGCCGGAAAGATCCAGCACAATGGCCAGATCACGCCCCGTGACCTTAAGCGCCGAAACCGGTGCCAGATCGCGCGGACCCGATGCGGCCAGCAAGAGCAGCACCCAGATCGCCCACAGGATACCTTGTTGCAGATGCAGGCCAGACTGAGCCGCACGATGCCGCCCAGCCGCCAGTAACGTCTCGCCCACCCGGTCGGGCACCTTGATCGCACCGCCCGCCATCTGCGCAGGCCCCAGGAACCGCACCGCCAGATAAGGCAGCGGCAACAAAAGCAGAAACCATGGGTCGGCCAGTTCAAACAAGGCGCTTGACCTCCGCCTTCAGCGTCGTGGTCGCCACGCCCCCCGTCGGCTGGTAGAGCGCGCCGCGCAAGGCGCGATACCGTTCCGGCGCATGCGCGCGCAACACATGCAGCAATGCGACCCGTTTGTCCGCCTCAGGCAATGCGCTGAGCCGGGCGAGTTGATCGGCCAGCGTGTCGGAAGTGTCAGACCGTTTTCGCAAGCTCAGAAGTCGAAGGGCGGTCGCGATCAACAAGGCCGCGCAGCCTGCCAGCGCCACGGTTGCAGCCAGATCTGCGCCCATGCCCCCCGTCGCCTCGGCGGGCAGGCGAATGTCGCGCAGGCTGGTCAGCATCGCCGCTTCGCTCAGCGCCCGGTCTGTCATGCCGCCCGCTCCGCCGGAAAGGCCGCAACGATGCGGCGCGCTGTTTGTTCGACCGTGTCGCCCGCATCCAGCACAAGCGCGGGCCGGCCCATGATCTGGCGAATGTGGCCCGTAGGCTCAGGCTGCTTCGCCCCCAGAAAAAGCCGGATGCGACGCCCATCTGCCAGCCTGACAGGATAGCGGCCCTGCGGCATGCGGGACGCAGCATCATCGGTGATCCAGACCAGACGCGGGGTGCGACGGCGCGCCAAAGCATCCAGCCGATCCGCCAAGCCTTCACCCGGTGTATCAAAGCCGGAGGCAATGACCAGTTCCGCACCGGATGGAACCAGCCTGTCGGCGCGCGACAAGGCCATATCAAGCGGCGGGTCCGTGCCCTGCCCCGCCGCCATCGCGGACAGGCCCGTGCTGTGCGCCTGCACCATGCCGCCGATCACATCCAGCATCCCGCGCGTGCGCCCGCGCGGTGGCACGATTACCGTTTCATCCGCCGTCACCGCGAGCAGACCTACACGCCCCCCGCTTTCCACGACGTTCCAGCCGATCAGGGCCAGTGCTTCCGCCGCCGCAACAGAGCGGAAGGCGCGCCGCAACCCCCAGAACATCGCAGGCCGGAAATCGGCGACCAGCAGGGTGACGCGGTCGCGTTCTTCCTGAAACTGGCGCACATGCAAACGACCCGTGCGCGCCGTCGTGCCGCGATCAAGGTGGCGTATGTCATCCCCCGCCACGTATTCGCGCATATCGGCGACCTCCAGCCCGTGACCTTTGCGGCGCGTCGCAAAACCACCCGGCAAGGCGGCCAGCACCGGGGCCGCGTCAGAACTGAGGGCAACGCGCCTGAGCGCAATCAAGGCTTCGGAGCCCAGAGCGACGCCGGGGGCTTCCAGCGCCGCGTTCACAACGGCTCAACAGCGTTCAGAACATCCGCCACGACATCGCGCGCCTTGCGCCCATCCGCGACCGCGCGCCAACTGAGCACCATGCGATGCGCCAGCGCATCCCCGGCCAGTGCCGCCACGTCTTCAGGCATGGCATAGTCGCGCCCCTTTAGAAACGCGCGCGCCTTGGCAGCCGCCGCCAGCGCCAGCGAGCCGCGCGGCGAAACCGCATGTTCGATATCCTGTGCCTGCGGCCCTTCCCGCGTCGCCATCACCAGCCGCACGATGTAATCGCGCAACTCAGGGGCCAGATGCACGGCGCTCACACTGGCGCGGGCATCGGCGAGTGCGTCCAGCGTCAGCGCCTGTATTTTTGGCGCGCCGCTTTGCGCTTCGGCCTCGACCAGATCAAGGATCTGACGTTCGGTCTCCAGCCCCGGCAATTCAAGCACCACATGCAGCAGGAACCGGTCCAGCTGCGCTTCGGGCAGGGGGAAGGTGCCGTCATGTTCAATCGGGTTTTGCGTGGCCACCACGAGAAACGGATCGGGCAAGGCGTGCGTCTCATTACCTGCGGTTACCTGATGCTCGGCCATCGCCTCCAACAGGGCAGATTGCACCTTGGGCGGCGCGCGGTTGATCTCATCCACCAACACGAGGTTGTTGAAAACAGGCCCCTGCACAAACTCGAAACTGCCGTCCTGCGGCTTGTAAACCGGTGTGCCAGTCAGGTCCGACGGCATCAGATCGGGCGTGCATTGAATACGCGCGAAACTGCCCTCGACCGCGTCCGACAGCCATTTGACCGCGCGGGTCTTGGCGAGGCCCGGCGGCCCCTCAACGAGCAAATGCCCCCCCGCCAGCAGCGCCACCAAGAGCCGTTCAATAAGAATTTCATGGCCCACCAGACCATTCGCCAGATAGGACGACAGCGCCGCCACGCCCGGTTGTGAAGGGTCTGGTCTTTTGTCCATGTCGTCTCCCGACCGCTGTGCGCGGTCCTCAGATCATCACGGTAGCGGCATAGACCCTGCCCGCAAATACCCCCGAAGGTATTAACCTCAGATCGGGCTGCGCTGACAGCCCGGTGCCAGAACGGCGGCAAACCTGTCATCCGCCATGGTCAATTCGGCCTGCGCAAGCAACACTTCGTACTCACGGTCAATAAATTCGATAAAGAGTGGGTCAACCGTCTGATCAACCGATGTCTGAGCCACCGCGTGCATCATGAAAACATCGAACGCACATAGGCCTGCGGGGTTTGAACGCAGCATGGCGCGCATGAAGTCAGACGATTCCCACGACAGCCGGTCCATCCGCAAAGGCGTTTCCTGCAGCTTCGACTGAAAGCCCGCATTGGGATCAAAGAGCAGGATATCCATCCCGAAGGTGAAGGATTGAAACAGCTCCTCAACCAGAATGGATTTGTAGAACGCAGCCTCCAGCATACCGGGGCGGGTACGGGCAGGCTGTTTCACCATGATATGGGTCCCCTGCCCGCGCCGGCCGAAGAATGTTTGCGCCATGGCCGGGGAGCTTACTGCGTATTGCCGTCGTTCCGGCAACCCCAGTTCGTAGGTCTGGTTCATCCAGCTCAGGTCAGAGGACAAGGCGCGATTTGGCGGATGCCCGGAATAGAGCCGCAAGACAACCGTGCGACCAGACCCGCAGCCACTGGCGTCGTTCCCTGCGTGGCGCATGGTCAGCGGTTTGCCAAAGACATGTTCGGACAGATCGCGAAATGCGTTGATCGTCGCGAGAGAATGAGGGTGAGGCTGTTCACCGACGATACACAGACTGGCCCCGGCCAGATCGCGGCCATGAATATGGATCGGGATGGACATGTCCCTGCCAATCATCGTGGTGCGCAATTCGTAATTCCAACCAAGCCGGGCAAGGTGGACATAGGCGGCTCTGTCCGCCGCCACAGGTGTCACGACAAAAAGGGTCAGACAGATGCTGATGATCCAAAAACGCAAATATTTCCTCCTTGGTTTCGGAGGAACCTAAGGCTCGAGACCCCTGCCGTCCAATAATTTGACCTTTTTTTGCAGATGCGATCACGACCGGACTGAGGGTTTTGCCTAACCGGTGTTTGCAGGTTTGACTAATGTGGATGCGCAAAAGAACGCCTGTAGGCGGTTTTGCCCTGGGCCAGCGTAGCAGACGACCCGGCCCGCTTCACTAAAAAAGACAGCATCGTTGACTAAGCAGCCTGCGCCGGACCACAGTGTGTTAACCAATTCAGGATTTTATTTATGCCGACGCCAACAGAGTGGTTAAACGAATTTCAAGTCAACACGGGTCCCGCCGGGAGCGGCTCTCAAGCAAGCCCAAAAATTATGGGCTTGGCCAGTGGCGGTTTCGTCGTCGCGTGGACAGAAAGCGCCGATGGCCTGATTAGCACGGACCCCGGAACAGATATCGTTGCCAAGATATTTGATGTCGAAGGCCACATCGTGCGCGAGGCGTTTCAGCTGAACCAGTTTTCGACGTCAGACGATGAGACCGATTTTGATCTGGCGGCGACCCATGATGGCTTTGTCATGACCTACCTCGTCAATGACCTCTCGTCCCCCGATCACTCATCCGTTGTCTTTGAGCGGTTCGACGTTAACGGCGACCCCCACCCCGATGCGGGCAGCGCACTCACCATCGCATCCGAGAGTGCCCTGCGCAACCCGCAGATCATTGCCAATCTGATCGACTCCGAGGACAGCGTCTTTGTAACCTACGAAGACGCCATCGGCGCGGACACAGACGTCAACGCGCGCATCATTGATGAGAACGGCGTGCTTGGATCGCAATTCGCCGCAGCCGAGAACGGCGCGGGTGTCACGCAGCTGGGCGATTCTGCGGTGCTGGGAAAGGGTAATTTTGTTACTGTTTACGAAGAGAGCGACGCCGGAAACACTGGCCTTGCGCTTTCGATCACCAATCCCTTGGGGGACAATGTCCTTCTTGGCGGTGCCATTGCCGCTAATGCGACGAATCCGTCCGTCGCAAGCCTCGGCGGCAACCGTTTTGTTGTCACCTACGAGCTTAACGGCGATGTGTTTGCGAATATTTTTTCGAACGCTGGCGTGCTTGAACGCACGGTTACCGTCGCTTCCGGGTCAGCAGAGCAGAACCAACCTGTCATTGCAGCACTGAAAAACGGCGGCTTTGTCGTGGCTTGGAACGACGACACAACCGGCAATGTGATCGCCCGCAATTTTTGGGCTAATGGTGGCACTGAGGGGTCTGCCTTTACCATTGAGGACACCAATACCAGCCACCTCGATATCAGTTTGACCGCCGACGGCCGCCTCTTGTTTGCCTGGCTCGGATCAGATTCCGAAGTCTTCGCATCAATCTGGGATCCGCGCCCCAACGTGATTGAGACAAGTGCCCCCGACGTCATCAGGGCCAATTTCCTTCAAACCGATCTGTTCACGTCCCGTCCCACAGATGACACAAACATACGTGCGGGGGAAAAAGGCGATACGGTTTTAGGCCAGTCCGCCAGAGATGTAATTATTTCATCCGGCAGCGGTTCATTCTTCGGTGGCGGCGGTAATGACACGTTGTATGCCAGTGCGAATACCTTCGTCGGCGACTTTGAACTCCTCGATGGGGGAAGCGGCAGGGACAGGTTATATACGACCAGTTTTCGCGGGGATTACACGGTAAACCTCATTACCGGTGAAACAGATTACGCGGGCGCACCGGCGGTGCCGGTTGAATCGTTTATCAATTTCGAAGACATTTTCACGGGCGTAGGCAGTGACACGATTACCGGCACTGACGGTGATAATCTCATTGTTAGCGGGGCGGGTAGCGATGTAATTTACGCGGGCGCGGGAAATGACACGATCTTGGCCGAGTGGGGCAATGATACCGTTTTCGCCGGTGCCGGCGCAGATCACGTTAATGGCGGATCAGGGAACGACACGATCATAACGTCCGGCAATGACTTCGCTGCCGGAGAATCCGGCGACGACACGGTCATTATCAGCAGTGGACTTCCCTCTTATATCAGAGGGGGCGAAGGTGTTGATACGATAGACGCCTCAGCAAGCGACTTTGACTTCACCATTGACCTTTACGATGGGTATTTGGAGAGCAACTTATTCATCTTCGACGGCTTCGAAAACCTGTTCACCGGGTCAGGTGATGACGTTTTGTCTGGTACGGACGTTGATAACCGCATCGGCGGCGGTGCGGGGGACGATCAGATTTTCGGACGTGGGGGGGATAACTCCCTCTTCGGCGAGGATGGCGACGACATCCTCTTTGGCGAGGACGGCAACGACACCCTTGAGGGCGGCAACGGCAACGACCGTCTTTTCGGCGGGAAGGGTAACGATGAAATCTCCGGCGGTGAAGGGAATGACGTGATTGTCGGCAAGGCAGGCAATGACAACCTCGTCGGAGACGGCGGAAATGACATAATTCTGGGCAACTTCGGAAATGACTTCCTGACCGGTGGCGCGGGGGATGATGCCTTGTATGCGGGGGCTGGCAACGACAACCTCGATGGAAGTGAGGGCAACGACCAGCTTTATGGTGGCGATGGCGACGATTTTGTCTTTGGCGGCACCGGTGATGATTTGCTTGTCGGATCAGAGGGCGCAGATACGCTCGTTGGCAGTGACGGAAACGATACATTGCGCGGTGGTAACGGGGATGATTTCCTCACCGGGCTGAATGACGACGATGTTCTTTTCGGCGGCGACGGCGACGATCTCATTTTGGGCGGCGATGGCAATGATAGGCTGTGGGGCGGCACGGGCGATGATGTGTTAACTGGCGGCGCGCGCCGCGATATCCTGCACGGTGGCGCAGGAAACGATACATTTGTGTTCGATGACACGTCCGATTCCCAACAGTTGTCCGTGGATGTCATCAAAGACTTCGAAGGGGCTGGCAGCGCTGTCGGTGACGTGATTGATCTGTCCGGCATTGACGCGGACATCACCGTGGCAGGCAATGGAGATCAAAGCTTTACTTTCCTCGGGGTTGCGACGCGTGAAGATGGCTTTGCGTTTGGCGCTGGTGCGCTCTGGGTCTCGTTTTTCGGTGGTCAGACGCGCGTCTTTGCATTGGATGATGATGACAAAACAATCGACTTTGTTGTGTGGATTGAAGATGGTCCATCGGTCTCATTCAATGACTACAGCGCCAGCGACTTTATCCTCTGAACCGTCTTTGGCGGATATTACTGCATCCTTGCGTGTTCAGGTAAACGGCCCTCAGCGAGGTGGTCGCGCAGATAAAAAGACGGTTGCGCTTGATCCCGCCGAATTCCACATTGGCTACGACTTCACCCGTCAGGATTTTACCGATCAAATCACCATCCGGCGCATAACAATGCACGCCGTCCCCGGCGGACGTCCAGATGTTACCATCCAGATCAACGCGAAACCCGTCAAAAAGTCCGTTGGTCGATTCCGCAAAAACAGCGCCACCCGACAGGCTGCCATCACCCGCAACGTCAAAAACCCGAATGTGTTTGGGTCCGTTTTCCACATGTGTGGCCCCGGTATCCGCAATATAGAGCAGGCTTTCGTCAGGCGAAAACGCAAGGCCGTTCGGCTTCACGAAGTCTGTGGCCACCGCCGCAACTTCACCGGATTGAGGGTCGATGCGATACACATGGGACGCCCCGATCTCGCTGTCAGCGCGATCCCCTTCGTATTCACTGTCGATCCCGTAGGTGGGGTCGGTGAACCAGATGCTGCCGTCTGACTTTACGACCACATCGTTGGGCGAATTGAGCCTCTTGCCCTGATGTTCTGACGCCAATGTGGTTACCGAGCCATTGACTTCCACGCGGCTGACCCGGCGGCCCTGATGCTCGCAAGAGACCAACCGCCCTTGCGGATCCATCGTGTGGCCATTGTGAAAACCGCAGCCTTTGGCGAATTCAGACACATCACCCGTGACCTCATCAAACCGCATGATCCGGTCATTCGGGATGTCCGACCACAACAGGTATTTCGCGGCTGGAAAATACACCGGCCCCTCGGCCCAGCGGGTCCCGGTATAGAGGGTTTCCATATGCACATTAGGCATCACATAGCGTTTGAAACGCGGGTCGATCACCTCGAATTCTGGCATCAGCATGACGTTTTCCTTTTTATTGTCTGTCCTGCACGCCTCGGTCGTAAAACAGCAGCATCAGGATAATGACCGCGCCGTAGATCACCTGCCGCCCCGCTTCGGGCATCTGCATGATCGACAGAACGGAATTGAGCAGGACGATCAGGATGACACCAACAAGCGTGCCCAGATAGCGCCCCTTGCCCCCCAGAATATGGGTCCCACCAATCACGACCGCCGCGATGGCGGGCAGCAAGAACGCATCGCCCATGCCCTGATAAGCCTTGGTGGAATATCCCGCGAGCAAGGTGCCTGCGAGGCCCGACATCATACCACACAGACCAAACGCGATCACGATCACACCGCGCGTCGGTGCGCCCGCCAGATAGGCCGCGGATTCACGGTTGCCGATGGCAAAGATGTAGCGCCCGGTTGCTGTCTTGCGCAGGATAAAGACGACGGCAACGGACACCGCCGCCCAGACAAACAACGCAACCGGTATGCCAAGGAATTTGCCCACGGCAAGATATTGCATCAGCGGTGTCGCCGCTGTCTGGGGGGCAAAACCACCGGTATAAGCCACCATCAACCCCCGCATCACCGCATTGACGCCAAGGGTGAAAATCATCGAAGGGATGCGCAGGTAGGCAACCCCGAGGCCATTGACCAACCCAACGGCCAGCCCGACGCTCAGACCCACAGGCAAGGCGGCAGGTCCCCCCACGGCCGTGGCCATCATAGCGGCCGCGGCCACCGTCCACGGGACGGAGAGGTCAATGTGACCCAACAGAATGACCAGCATCATGCCGGCCGCAACGATTCCCAGAAAGGAACCCACCTGCAACTGTTGCAGCAGATAGGTCGGCGACAGCAACGTCGCGGTGCCTTGCGTCGCAAGCGTGTAGCTTGTCCCGATGGCGAGGATCACAACGATAAAGCCCGAGGCGATCACAATCGGTTTGTTTTCAGGCGAGAGCCAGCGGCTTTTTTCTTGGGGGTTGTTGTCTGTTATTGCCATTGGGACCTACCGGAAAAGCTCGAGTTTGTTTTTGATGCGTATGACCCCAAGCGCGCCAATACTGACCGCCCCCAGCAATACCACGCCCTCGAACAAAGGCTGCAACAGAGGGTCTATTTCAAAGATGCGAAAGTTAAATGAGATGGTACGCAATACAAGCGCCCCAAAGATGGAGCCGATGGCTGTACCAACACCACCCAGCAGCGATGTCCCCCCGATCACTACGGCTGCGATGGAGTTCAGCGTATAGGCCCCCGCCTGCGGGATATCCGCGTTCCCGGAAGAGGTTTGCAGCGTGAGGTAAATCCCCCCAATCCCCGCAAAGAAACCGCCCAATGTGAAGGCCGCGATTTTCGCGCGATCTATATTGAGGCCTGACATATACGCAGCACTTTCGCCCGACCCGATGGCATAGACCGTCCGCCCCGTGACAGAGCGCGCAAAGGGCAGCCAAACGAAAACCGCCACTGCGACCATAAGGATCGCAGGCACCGGTATCCATGATATCGGCACGAACCACGCCGCCTTGCCATCATCAAACAACCCATAAGTTGCCGCGATTTCAAACAGGTCATTCGTCATCGCCCAAGCCAGATCGCCATCCACATCTCCGCCAGGAGAGGGCCGCAGAAACAGCGCAAGACCCATGAAAATAGCGCCGGTCGCCAGTGTCGCGATGATCGGCTGAATGCGGCCATAGACCACAACGCACCCATTCACAAAACCGCAAAGCGCCCCCGTAGCGAGGCAGATGACAAACCCCATTGCGATTTGGAGCGGACTGCCAGACAACAGATGACTGGCAAGCGTGTTCACCAGCGTCATGACCGCGCCCACGGATAAATCCAGCCCCCCCAGCAGCACCGGCACGGTCTGGGCCATCGCAACCATCACAAGGGCAAAGACTTCGTTCGAGTTTTGGATATAGACCGCCGTTGAAAACCCGCGCGGATGGTTGGCGTTGTAAAAGATGTAAAACAGAAGGAAAATCGCGATCACCGTGAGCAAAGGCGCACGCTGTCGCAGGATGATGGCCAGATCGGACGTGCGGGTTGGCGTCATTGGGCGGCTTCCTTGATGTTCAGGGCGCTGGAAATGATGTTGTGTTCGGTGATGTCATCGCCCGCCAGTTCGCGCACAATCTGCCCGTCGTACATGACGTCGACGCGATCACAGCAGCCAATCAACTCTTCATAGTCGGTCGAATAGAGGATGATCGCGGCCCCCTCGGCGGCCAATTCGCGCAACAGCAGATAGATTTCCTGTTTGGTGCCGACGTCGATCCCGCGGGTCGGATCATTCAGCAGGATGATGCGCGGTTCGGTCATAAGCCACTTTGCGATCACGACCTTTTGCTGGTTGCCCCCGGAAAGCGTGGACACCGGATCCCCCTCAGCACCGATCTTGATCTGCATCCGCTCCACGGCTTTGCCGACCGCCGTATCAAGCGCTTTTTGGTTCAGCCGCCCGCCCTGAGACACGCGATCAAGCGATGCAATGGCAAGGTTGTCCGAGATCGACATCGGCAACATCAACCCTTCAGTTTTGCGATCTTCTGGTACAAGCGCGATTTTGATGCCCGCTTTTTTCGCATCTCTGGGCGAGCGGATATGCACGGGCTTGCCGTCAATCTCGACACTGCCGGTGGTGTTTTTCAGAACCCCAAACAGGCCAAGCAGCAGCTCTTTCTGGCCCTGACCATCAAGGCCCCCCAGACCCACAATCTCGCCCTTGCGCACCGACAGGCTGATGCCGCGCAATGTGTTTTCCCAGCCGTAGTCCCGGATTTGCAGAACAGGCGGCGCGGCGTCTGCCTGCACTGGTTCCTTCATGGGCTTCGGCGGGAAATGCGCGGAGATTTCGCGACCAATCATCATTTGCACGATTTCATCGGCGGATCGCGTGCCCTGTTTGAACGTCTCGACGTTTTTTCCATTACGGAAGACGGAACACATGTCAGCCACCGCTTCGATTTCGTGCATTCGATGCGAGATACTGAGAATTGAAATCCCGTCATCGCGCAGCTTGCGCAGGATATCAAAGACGCGGTCCACGTCCGATGCGGTCAAGGCTGAGGTCGCCTCATCAAGGATCAGAACCGTCGGGTCTTTTGCGAGCGCCTTGGCAATCTCGACCATTTGGCGGCGCGACAACGCAAGGTCGCGCACTTTGCTCAAAGGGTTCACATCTTCGCAGCCGATCCTTGCCAAAAGCTCTTCGGCGCGGCGGCGTTGTGCCCTTTTGTCGATGAGGCCAAAGCGGCGCGGCGGATCAGCGATCGAGATATTATCCGAAACGCTCAGGTCCGGCAGCAACGACAGTTCCTGAAAAATACACACAATGCCCGCAGCATTTGCCGCGGATGGGCCGGGAAAGGAGACAGGTTTGCCCGCGAGATTGATCACCCCCTCATTGGGCGTGACGACGCCGGACATGATCTTGATCAGCGTGGATTTACCGGCACCGTTTTCCCCCAGCACAGCATGGATCGAGCCGAGGTCGCAGGAAAAATTCACGTTTTCCAACGCCGTAACACCGCCGTATCGTTTTGTGATCCCCGTCAAGGACATATGCGATCTGGAATGCCCCGCCTGCATGCCCAAATCCGCTTGGCCGTGTGATGTCATGCGTGCCCTCAACCCTGTCATCGTCTTTCAGCGCTGCATCGCGAAGTCACATCGCGATGCAGCAGATCACCTTTGTAAGGTAGATCAGTCGTTGTCAGCAGTCTTTGCCATGATTTCCCGCGCGGTGATGTTCACGCCGCAGGGTGGGAATTCATTCACGGTAAAGAAGTTGTCAGTCAGATCGGGCCAGTAGTTCTTGCCCGCTTCCAGTTCGTCATAGTCAGCGAATGGAATAGGCACCGAAACCAACTGCGGCATCACCTTACCATCCAGCGCCGCAAGCGCAGCCTTCATGGCGATTGAAACCATACCAGGCGACTGGCCGATGGATTTGCCCTTCAGGCCCTGCGGGCCGTATTCCGCCAGCAGTTTTCTAAACCCGTTTTCGCTTTCACCAGCAATCGGCACCAGCGGGTGACCCGCATCCAGCATCGCCCGCACGGCCCCTGTCGTGCCGCCCTGAACGACAACCGCGTCAAATTCCTTGTGCACTGCGATCGCATCTGCGGTCACCTTTTGAGCGGTGCCGTCATCCCAATTGCCGACAACTTCGACGATGTCCCAGTCCCCTGATGGTTCCATCAGCTCACGGAAACCAATGTGACGGTCGCGGTCAACGGAATTGCCCTGCAGGCCGCGCACCTCAAGAATCTTGCCGGATTTCTGATCGCCCAACTGCTCCATGAGCCAGCGCGCGTACATGCGGCCCATTTCAAGTTGGTCCTGATTGACCTGCATGACCTTGTCGGTGTCGAGAACATTGTCAAAGGGAACCACGACTACATCGTTGCGATCTGCCAGACGGATCACCCGGTCAAACCCCTCCGGAGAGACGGCGATCGTGACAATGGCATCGTAGCCCTGATTGATGAAATCTTCGATGGCGCCAAGCTGCGCGGCAACATCCGTTCCGGTGGACACAACCTTGAAGTCTTCCAACTGGGCTGCGATCTCTGGCTGCTCAGCAAAGGCTTTTGCGGTCTGGATCATCTGAATGCGCCACGTGTTGCCAACAAATCCGTTGACCACTGCAACCTTATGCGGCCCTTCGCGCGGCTCCCATTGCATGAATTTGATGTCATCGCTCCAAGGCGTGAAACACACCGGGTCATGACCCGGGCCAGACACGAACTCCGGCCCTGCAAACGCAGCGGTCGATAGCAGCAGACCGCCGACAAGGCTCGCCGCGCCAAACATTTTTTTGTAGTGACTAAGTGTCATTTCAATATCCTCCCAGGATGTAGCTTTGGTTATTTTTATTTGGAAAGTCGCCTTTTTTTGACACGACCAACAGCGGCGCCTCGTGCTGCGCTGCCGCGTGATCCATCATTCGAAATCGCGATCGTGTTTTACCCCCGTCAGAAGCGCATTGTTGATGCCCAATGTACCGCAGGAAAGTCTGTTGCTGGGCGGGGATCCACAAGCGAATGCGGCGCTGATACGTTCTTGTCTTTTCGCCATGATTTCGTCGAGCTTCGCTCTCAATCAAAAAAGGAATCGTTGTTATACAGATAGATAGTACACTGATACCGGACACGATCAATGCCCTTGTCAATGGCAACCCTACGGATCAGCATGGTGCCAAAACAGTATCATCATGAAATCGGCAGGACACTTCATAGGTTCACCCGACCGAGACTTAAAGACCGCTCTTTGTGAAGAAACCGTTTAAGGAAACTGGTTTTGGATGCACCCTTGGCGTTTTGCAGAACACTGGCAACCCCACAAAATGTCACCCGTTTTCTTTGGATCACCTCACCCTGAATGCTTGGCGAAAATCACCGTTTCAGGTAGCAATCTGGCATCTCACCCGATAGTGACACGCCCAACCCACAGCGCAATGAAACGGTCTTATGGCATGAATCCCCCCTTGGTAGGAAAGGTCGGTGCATCGCATCCACACCCTGACGGGCACGCACCGCTGTGCCTTGCCAACGCGCAACTCGTTTTGACGGATCAGGTTCTGACAGGGCGCATAATTGTACAGGCTGGTGTGGTAACTGACATTCTGGAAGGTGACGACGTGCCACCCGGTGCAATCGACTGTCGGGGCGACTATGTGCTGCCCGGCCTGATTGAATTGCATACTGACAACCTTGAGCGTCATATCGAACCGCGCCCGGAAGTGAACTGGCCGCATTTACCAGCGCTTGTCGCGCATGATGCCGAACTTGCATCAACCGGAATCACGACAGTCTTTGACGCCTTGCGCGTAGGATCCATCCATAACAACAAGGCCAGGTACAAAGCCTATGCCCGCGACCTCGCCACTGAACTATTGGCAGCGCGCGATGCAGGTTATTTTCGCATCAGCCATTTCCTGCATCTGCGCGCCGAAACCTGTTCGGACACCTTGCTGGAAGAGATGGCGGAATTTGGCCCCGAGGACCGCGTTGGCATCGTCAGCCTCATGGATCATACACCCGGGCAGCGCCAGTTCAGAGACCTGCACGCACTCAAAACCTATGTGGCCAAGAAACGCGGCTTGTCAGATGCCGATTTTGACGAACACGTTGCCAATTTGAAACGATTGCAGCGGCTTTATGGGGCCAAGCATCAGGCCGGTGCTGTGGCAGAGGCAAACCGCTATGGTGCCACGCTGGCCAGCCACGATGACACCACTGCGGAACAGGTTGAGACATCGCAGAAACTCGGGGCGCATTTCGCCGAATTTCCCACAACGTATGAGGCTGCATTGGCTTGCCGTGCCTCTGGGCTTGCGGTGATGATGGGCGCACCAAACATCATCCGGGGTATGTCGCATTCAGGGAATGTATCGGCAATGGAACTGGCCAAAGAAGGTCTCTTGGATATCGTCTCATCGGACTATGTGCCCTCGGCATTGCTGCTATCGGCATTTCGGCTGTCCGACGTCTGGAATGACCTGCCGCGTGCTGTTTCCTGTGTGACGGCTAACCCGGCAATGGCGGTCGGGCTCACTGATCGTGGCCGGCTGGCTTTGGGGCTGCGCGGCGACGTGTTGCGCGTGACCCTTGCGGGGGACGCGCCATTGATCCGGGGCGTTTGGTCTCAGGGCCACCGGGTCAGCTAAGCCCCGTTGAGCTGGCGTCGTCTGCTCCGCAGGTGGCAAAAGCATGCGCGGAGGCAACGGCGCGTTGTTCCCAAAAACTTCCGGTGTTTTCTGCCGGACCAAAGACCGGTTCTCGGGTCCGTTTGGTAAATACGCCTGCGGATGGTATTCTGGCGGTGTTAAATGACCGCTCATTTTGAAAACTATATAATTTTTTTGGAGGATAAGGTTATGGACCGCCGCGATGGATGTTCAACTGAACCCCTGAGTTTTGAACGCATTCCCGCAATGGAAGACAAATGGCGCAAGGAAATCACCGCCATGACCGTCGAATTACAGGACAAGCGAAAGTCGATCCAGAACGATGAAATTCTGCGCGGTGTCCATCCCAAGTCTCATGGCTGCCTCGATGCGGAGTTTACGGTGAACTGCGACATCAGCGCTGAGTTGCAGGTTGGGCTTTTTGCGCATCCGGGCAAGTGCTTTCAGGCAAAGATAAGATATTCGAACGCAGATGTGCTGAAGCGCGCTGATCTGGAGAAAGGCCACGATCCGACTGGTGCCAGATTACTGAAACATGGCAGCCGCGGCATGGCGATCAAGGTTCTTGATGTTGGCGAGTCCGTTCTTTTGGACGATGGTTGTGCTCAAAATCAGGACTTCTTGATGGTGAACACACCAGAATTTGCGTTTCGCAATGTCCGGGATTATCGGCGCCTGACGCAAGCCCTCTGCGCCTCTGCGGATGGTGCAGACCCGCTTCTTTTCTTTCTGCCCGGCGAACTGCTGAAAAGGGGCATGATGGACATGTCTGGCAATCTGTTGCCCGCACCCGCAAATGAGCCGCCGCAAAATGCCGGATTGCGCGCGCTTTTCGAAACGAACAGCGACTTCTTTGCGGAGTTTGCCGAAGAGGACATGCAGGGCGTGATCAGCGCTGCTGCCGTTGTTGGGAAAATACAGGCGACACCGGTCAGAAACCCGCTTTTTGCGCCCTATTTCAGCGCAGCACCGTTTCGGTTTGGAAATGATCGTGTGATGCGGTTTTCGGTGGTCCCAATAAATTCTGATGCGATGGCGTCGCAGGCGGACATCAGTGCGTTCGAAGATTTCGGCGACGACTATCTGTTGCAAGCGCTGGCTTTATCCGTTGCAGAAAATGACCCCATAAAGCTGAGCTTTCGCGTGCAGGTCGCGCAGAGCGAAGACATCAAGAACGATATCGATGGGATGATCGAAAATGCCGCGCGCGCGTGGGACGAAGATCAGTTCACGCATACCGAAGTTGCGCAAGTCACGATAAACCCACAATGCCAGCCAACAGATCTTGTCGATACCTGTAAGCCGCTGCTGTTTACACCTTGGCATGCAGTGGCCGATTTCGAACCACTCGGTGGGATCAACCGGTTGCGCAAGCCGGTGTATTCGACCTCAGCAGCTTTCAGGCGAAGCGTCTGAACCGGACGGATGCATCAGACCTTCCGGTCAACAAATAGCGCGAACTGGATGCTCTAGCCTTCCATTTAAAGGCAAGCTCTCAAGAGTTGTTGCCAAGCTGGGATCGAATTGTTGCAATCCCTTCCCCCAAGGCTTTTTGAAGAAGCCATATGTCGCCAAGATAGCACATCAGGCGGCACCCTTCGCGGTGACAACGGGCGGCCTCTTCCGCACTGCCGACCAACCGGCCAACGGGAGTTTCTGCGTCAGCGGCTGCCGCCATTATTCTTGTGACCGCATCAAGAAAAAGCGGATTATTGAAGTCACCGGGTATGCCCAAGGATACACTGAGATCCAAATGACCGATCCAGATCGCGTCCACCCCTGGGAGGGACATGATCTCCTCGCAATTCGTGACACCTTCGGCCGTTTCGATCAGCGCCACGAAACCGGTTTTTTGATTGGCATGTCGCATCGCATCAGGGACAGATCGCTTGCGAAAGTCATCATGTGCGATGCCAAGCGCCACGCCGCGTTGACCATCAGGCGCATATTTCAGCGCGGCAATACAGTCGCGGGCCTCTTGTGCGGTGCCGACCATCGGCGCGATGACACCCTGTGCGCCGATATCCGCCGCGCGCTGAAGATGATGAGCCGCCTTGGACGGGACGCGCAGCATGGTAGCCAGACCGGCCCCATGAAGGTTGCGTAAAATCTGTGCGCTGGTCTGAAAAGAAAACCCACTGTGTTCCATGTCGACAAACACGAATTCGCAGCCCGCAGCGGCCAGTATGTCGCCAATACCCGGTGTTGCGAACTCTCCGAGGTAGGTGCCGATTGGCAGCTGTTCTTGCATCAAAAGAGCATGGAAGGAGGTCATTGCTGCGCCGCCAGCCAACCGCGCCCGCTGTTTTCCTGGTCAGTATTTATCGCGCCATCGCGGCGCTGCTGGTGAAATTTTCCGTCTTTCATGATCGCTTTGAAATGCGCGGGATCGGTAAGGATCGCTATATCGTCCAGGGGATCACCGTCGATCAAGAGCAGGTCAGCCAGAAACCCCTCACGGATCTGACCCAGTTCATCCGGTCGGTTCATGGCGCGCGCACCGATCATCGTGGCCGCGTGAAGCGTCTCGGCAGGGCTGAAGCCATAGTGCTCGACAAAGTAAACGAGGTCATTGGCATTGGTACCCTGCGGATTAACCGCAAAGCCGTAATCCCCGCCGATCACGATCGGAATATTGCGTTTGCGCATTTCCGCATGGGTCCAGCAGTTATCGTCGTAGAGTTTTTTCAACTCGTCAATCTGGGGCTGCAGCACGGGATCGTCAGCACCTTGCAGCGCTTCGATAGATTTGATAATCACGCCAATAGCAGGTCCCGTCAGCACCCAGTCCTTGGCCGCTTCCAGCATATCCAGAGCCTCTTCGTCCGCATGATCGCAGTGATAAATCATGTCGACACGATTGCGCACAGCCCGTTTGATTGAATCCGCCGCACGACAATGGGCCGCCACGCGCTTGCCGTGGGCATGGGCCGTCTCAACCGCGACCCGGACTTCGTTTTCGGCCATCACGGTGGAAAACGAATCCGCATTCGGCATGAACACATCACCCGAGATGTTCAGTTTAATGTTGTCTACGCCCTCGCGGATACAGAGCCGCACCGCCGATACGACCTCATCCTCACCATCGACGACCATGCCGAAAGTATGAAGTTTGACATGCATCTTGTTGGCATCGCCAAGACCGCTGGTCACCGTGATTTCCGGACTGGCGGCGCGCAGGCGCGGCCCCGGGATCCGCCCGGCCTCGATTTCGTCACGGATGACGGCATCAAGGCGAACCTTGGCAGAGGCGGCGCTGTTGACGCTGGTAAAGCCCGCATCAAGCAGTTTGCGCGCGTTGTGCATCGTCGCCAGCGTGTGCTCTTCCACACCGATGATCGCGAGGTCCATCAGATCTGCCTGATCGATAAAAGAGATGTGCCCGTGACCCTCGATCAGCCCCGGCATCAGAAAGGCTCCGCCCGCATCAATTACTTCGTCAGCGTCCTGCGCGACCGCATCCGACCCTTTCATCACCTGCGCAATGCGGTTTCCACGAAGACGCAGGTGACCGGGAAAGGGCTTGGCGCCGGAGCCATCAAAGATCATGGCGTTGCAGATGAGGGTTTCTCGCATATCAATCTCCGGTCCTCGAATTTTCAGCCTGCACGAGACACGGCTCGCTGCGCCATGTTTAACAAACCCGTCCGGACGCCACCCGTCAAGACGCGGTTGCGAATGACGTTCCACACCTTGATGGACTGAACGAAGTCACGTTCAGACACCGATATAGGCTGTGCTAATCGGCGCGGAGGTTTCCTGAGCAAGACGGCGGGACACGTAGGATGTCGCGAGAAGGATCTGACAGCATAGTGCCCCTTTGCGTCGCAACATGCGACAGCAATGGTTCGACTGGTTACAGTGTGAAACGCTGAATGAACAGCGCAGGCATCGCTACATTCCGGTGACGCCGACCATCCTCTTGCGAGGCACGTTCCTATTGCGAACTTGCCGTTATTTACTACGGCTGCTCTTTACATATTGAACGTCATTCCAAATGGGCGTCGACACACGTCGATCAAAAAACAGCTGATTACCGTCATGATCGCGAAAGGCCTGCATGAATGCCGTCATCGCTTTTGTTAACTGGTTGGCTGCGCCCGCAGGCTTGGCCCTCGTGCTCGTGATCGTGATCGGGTTCGCAGGCCCCGAAAGTTACGAATAATCGCTTTGATCTTCGTGCCTTCAAACCTGAATACATCTTGGCGCCCCACAGTACTGCGGCACCCCTCCAGTTCTTCTGGTCTTACGTAGATCTGACTATCTGTTTGCCGTGATCGCTCCACTCGCTCTCCAGCAGTCTCGACCCCGTTTCGAATGCCGTGACAGAGCCTTGAGATACGCCTGACACGGCCTGCGATCCGGCTCAGTCGAACCCCATGGGGTTCTTTTGTTGCCAGTTCCACGCGTCCCGGCACATATCCGCGAGATCCAACCTGGCCTGCCAGCCGGTCAAGGTTCTTGCGTAGGACGGGTTGGCATAACAGGCTGCGACATCACCGGGGCGGCGGTCCGTAATCTCATAGGGGATGCGCACTTTGTTAACCGTTTCGAATGTCTGGATGATATCGAGCACCGAGTACCCTTTGCCCGTCCCCAAATTCATCGCCGTGCACCCGGTGTCATCCAGAAGCTTCATTGCGCTGACATGACCATCGGCAAGGTCACAAACGTGAATAAAGTCACGGACGCCCGTGCCATCTGGCGTATCATAATCGCCCCCGAATACGGAAAGCTGTTCCAACTGCCCAACAGCGACCTGTGTGACGTAAGGCATCAGATTGTTGGGAATGCCGCGCGGGTATTCGCCGATATCACCCGATTTATGCGCACCCACCGGGTTGAAATATCGCAACAGAACGACGGACCATTCCGGATCGGACGCGGACAGCGCGCGCAGCATGTCCTCTACAGTGCGTTTCGTGTCACCGTACACATTACAGGTTGAAAGCGGGTGCTCTTCATCGATGGGCAAATACTCCGGATTGCCATAAACCACCGCCGAAGAGGAAAAAATCAGCTTCTTACAGCCAGATTTGTTCATCGCATGCAAAAGCTGGACTGTCCCGCCGACGTTCTGGTCAAAGTATAAAACGGGGTCGGACTGACCTTCGCCTACCGATTTGCGGCCGGCAAAATGGATGACCGCATCGCAACTTTCGCGCATGAGAATGTCTGCGATCATGTCTGAATTACGCACATCAGCCTGATAAAACACAGGTTTCTGGCCCGTGAGCGCGTGCAACCGATCCAGCACCTGCGGGGAAGAGTTGTCAAAGGTATCAACGACAATCGGCTTGTGACCCGCATCGATCAGGCTTATGAAAGTATGCGATCCTATATATCCAGCCCCACCTGTGAGTAATATGTTCAAAGCAGAGGTCCCTTTAATCGTCTGTGCTGCATTCCTGACTACCATGAACAGGCACGCGGTCGAAGGCCAGACAAAAGGTCGCCGTCTTGCTCTCTCATGCGTGCCCCCCTCGATAGCATTGCGTCAGGGCGACCAGCGGATGCCCCGATTTATGAACCGAGCCATATGACGTTTGCGCCACGTCACGCAGAGCTTTCTGGTGCGGATGGTTTATCAGCCCAAACGTTCATTCCGGGGATGACCTCGTGCGAAAACCTTAGGCGTTACGTATGACACACAGGGACCACAACGCTCAGGCAGAGGGTGCATCTCGGATGGGCCCAAACATCAACGCTAGGCTAAAACCAAAGCGCTTCCCGGCCGGAACTTTGCCGCGCATCATGTGTTACCTCGCACTGCGCCGTTCGGAATCCTCGCAACAGGCGGGTAAGGTGGATAAAGCGCTTGAAATCGTTACACGCGCGCTGGGTCGTGACCGTGAAAACCCAAGGTTACGCAATGAACAAGCCCGTCTGAAGTTCGCGCTCATGCAGACGCGGCGCACGTCTTCACGGCTGGAACATATCCAGCGGGCTCAGACGATTGATATCACCAGCTTGTGCCAGTGCTTCTGGGATGCGGAAAAAGAACTGTCGCTGCTGGAATTGAAAATCGAAGGGGTCTTTGCCTGGCCGCTTGTCCGGATGAACGTCTTTTATGACGCAGCACAGCGACTCGGTCTCTACGATGCACCACACCCGAACCTGAAGCGGCAGAGAGAACAACCAACCACTGACCCATTGACTGCTGCTGCTCTCGAGCGGTGCGCGAAGGTCGTCGGTGATAATGCGGTTTCGGGGCGGCAACAGTTTGACAAGACCATCGCCGTGATCATGAACGCACGCAAGTTAAAGGGCGAGGATACATATACCAAGGCCCTCAGAGAGGAAGCAGGCGCGCAAGCGTTGCTTCTGGACTCCCACAGTGGGGCGGATGTTATGGCGGGTGCGATAGATTTCGACGCGCTGCTGACCGAGTTCAAGCGATACAGGATAAACTCTCGTGATTTGGTGATCGAGGCAAACGCGTTGGAAACACTGGACAACCTGCGAGAGCTCTTTGAACGCCGTCTGGGGTTGGAAATCGGTGATTTATCCACAGCGCTCCGGCGCAGTGTCCAGACCTTCCTCTCTGTGTACAAAGGGTTCGATCTGTTCTGGCAAGCGCATCCGGTTGAAACGCTCTTTCTAACCAACGGGTACGGCTTCAGGGAGCGCGCTGCGCTGGCTGCCGCCCAGAGCAGAGGCATCGAGGTGGTCGAGCTTCAGCATGGGTTTATCTCACAGTTTCATCTTGGATATAGCTGGCCGGGTACGGATCATGTGCCGTATATGGCCGACACGTTGCTGACCTTCGGAGACTACTGGCCAGATGTGACCCCTTTGCCAGCGGATATGACAGCGGTCACCATTGGCGCCCCCTACGTCAAGGATATGGCGGCCCTGTCCAAGACAGAGACTGTGAAAGGTCTAGTAACCTTTA
Source organism: Roseobacter sp. OBYS 0001 (assembly GCF_019654895.1). Taxonomy (NCBI): domain Bacteria; kingdom Pseudomonadati; phylum Pseudomonadota; class Alphaproteobacteria; order Rhodobacterales; family Roseobacteraceae; genus Roseobacter; species Roseobacter sp. OBYS 0001. The sequence continues at coordinate 34,818 of NZ_BPES01000020.1, read as the reverse complement.
CGTCGCAAGGCGTGGTCGGTCGCCAGCTTTTCGATATGGCGGTGCGCTTTGCGCTGGCACGAACAGACAAACACGTCATGTTCCGACTGCACCCCAGCGAAAGTCTGGACGATTATGAGCAGGCGCTCAAAACCTATGACGCCGCACCTGAGAATTTTGAAATCTCGCACCGTACGCCCGTTATCTTCGAGGTACTTGCAAGAACCGAGATTCTGGTCGGGGCCTTCTCGACGACGCTTCTGGAGGGTATGGTTCTCGATTGTCGGACGATCGTCATTAACCTGCCCGGAATAGAGTACATGAAACCGATCATTGACCGCGGGGACGTTCTGATGGTTCAGTCTTTCGAAGAGTTGGTGCAGCACGTAGACGACGCACCCCATGCCAAGGATCCTTCCTATTACTACGCGGCACCTGTCGCATCAGTGATGGCGAAGGCGCGCGCCGCGCGATCAGAATAGGATGGAGACACCATGGAACAGTTTTTGCTGAACTCACACAGCTACGGCGTGTTGTCGCCCTATGTGATTGCCGAGATCGGCGTCAACCACGAAGGTGATCTGGACCGCGCCAAGTCGATGATCCAGAGCATCGCGAAAAGCGGTGCCCATGCAGCGAAGTTCCAAAGCTACAAGGCGGATTTACTGGCCACCAGCACCTCCAGCCCCGCCTATTGGGATCGCACCAAGGAAGCGGCATCCAGCCAGCATGAATTGTTCCAGAGGTGGGACAACTTCGGACCCAAAGAGTATCAGGCGCTGGCGGACGAGTGCCGCAACTGCGGTATTGATTTCATGTCCACCCCCTTCGATCTGGAAGCCGTTGATATGGTGGCTGAGCTCTCTCCGGTCATTAAGGTCGCATCTGCTGACCTGACGAATATCCCCCTGCTGCGCCGGATCGGGGCCAGAGGGTTGCCAACCATCATGTCCACCGGCGCGTCCCGTCTGGATGAAATCGCCACCGGCTGCGCGGAATTGCAAGCCGCGGGCGCGGGACAGATCGCCCTGCTGCACTGTGTGTTGAACTACCCGACACTGCCCGCAGATGCCCAACTGGCGCAGATTCCATTACTGCAAAAGACCTTTGCTCAGGACTGTGTCATCGGCTACTCAGATCACGTCAAGCCTGACGACGACGGCAGCATGCCCGCTCTGGAAATGGCTGCCCTGATGGGCGCGGTCGTGATCGAAAAACACTTTACGGATGATAAATCCGGTGTCGGAAATGACCATTACCACGCCATGGATGAGGCGGATTGCACTGCCTTCATGAACAAGCTGGCAGTCTACCGGGATCTCTACGGCAGCGCAGAGCGTGACATCTCCGGAGAAGCAACCGCGATCAAGAACGCCCGCCGCAGGGTTGTGGCCGCCAGACCCCTGACCGCCGGTACAACTTTGACAGAAAACGATCTGATCGCCTTGAGATCGGACGATGGGGTCGAGATCGCACATTGGGACCGTGTGATAGGCTGCAGTCTCACCCGGAACGTCGCAGAAGGTACACCTCTGCAGTGGCAGGACCTGTCATGATCGTCACTGTCTGCGGTGCCTATGTGAATTGCGGCGACCACCTGATCGGCGCGCGTGCCCGATCGCTGCTCAGAGAACATGTGGAACAGGATATTCTCGTCGTCGACCGCAAGGCGATCACACCTGAACACTATGCCCGTTTCAATGACGCGCGCGCGGTGCTGTTGACGGGGGGGCCTGCTTATCAGATCGGCATTTATCCCGACATTTACCCCATTGATCGCGACAAGGTTTCCAGCCGGATTATCCCCTATGGGCTTGGCTGGAAGGCACATTTGGACATCCAAAGCGATGCGTTTTCCTTTGAACCGCAGGCCAAAGCCTTCGTTCAGGCCATACATTCGAATATCGAGACCTCAAGTGTCCGGGACCCGCTGACCAAGACCGTTCTGGCGGCCAACGGTGTCGACAACGTTCTGATGACCGGATGCCCGGCTTGGTATGATCTAGAGCACTTTGAAAAAACCTATCAGTTCCAGGAAACCCCCAAGACGCTCATTCTCAGCATGCCGCCAAAGATACAGCCCGGTCTTTTCGATCTGATGACATGGCTGTCGAAGCGGTTTCCAAACACGCGCAAAATAGCGAGCCTGCATCACGGTTTCCTCCCAACGCGTGACAAGGCAGGGTTCAAGCGCGCCAGAGGGTTCTTGAAGTTTGCCGCGGCCGCGGGCCTCAAAGGCTGGGCCATGTCCTCCCTTGGGGGAAATCTTGACAAGATGGAAGCGCTCTATGCTGGTGCAGATATGCATGTCGGATATCGTGTTCATGCCCATCTGTTGTGCCTGTCACAACGCAAGGCCTCGATCCTGATCAACGAGGATTCACGTGGCGAGGGTCAGGCGAAGGCATTGAACGCCCCGAGTCTCAACATGGATAAGTCAGGCGACATCGAACACATCAAGGCAGCGGTCGAAGAACACTTTGTTTCTAAAGGGGCCAATATCGAGACCAGCATAGAAACCATGCGAGAGACATATCCCGTCATGAAACAGTTTCTTGCAACGATTTGACGCCAAATCCCGGCGATTGCATGTCGCAAGGAATCATTTCAAAGTTCCATCGGACATCTTTGCGCAAACGCCCCTGCGATACAGCGCATCGCTGGCTGGATGCAGATATCACGCGAAACGGAGGTGACGGTTATGAACCATGACAACGTATGGATCATGATCCCGGCACGCGGGGGATCGCGCGGGCTGCCGCGCAAGAATGTGCGTCTTTTGGGCGGGCGGCCTTTGATCCGCCATGTGATCGACGCCTGTTTGCAAGCTGTCCCAGCCGAGCAGATCATTGTCGTGACGGATGATGACGAAATAGACGCCATCGCGACCGAGGCCTCCGTGCGGGTGATGCGCGAAGAGCAAACCACCGGCAAGGCCACCCTTGATGATGTGGCCGCCAAAGTCCTGCCGCTTCTGCGCTCGCTTGGCTCCGCTGAGGGCGACATATTCCTGACGGTGCAACCGACTTGCCCCCTCATCAAGTCAGACCGGATAACGCAAGCGGTCGAGAAATTCCGGGACGGTGCAGGCTCTGTTGTCACGGTTGTCGATGACCGCCATCTGGGCTGGCAGATTGACGAAGCGGGATCGCCGACGCCGGATTACGAAGCACGCGTTAACCGCCAGATGCTGCCCCCGCAGTACCGTGAAACCGGGGCCGTGATCGGTTGCCGGATCAGGGAACTGGCCGCGCAAGGCACGCGTATTATTGAACCCATTCACCTGCTTGAGGTCAGCAAGCAGGAAGCGCTTGATATTGATACCTTTGCCGATTGGGTGGTTGCGGAATATTTTATCGGTCGCCGCGACATCGTGATCCGCGCGGACGCGGGCAAGAAACTGGGCATGGGTCATGTGTTTCGCGCCTTGGCGCTGGCGCAGGAATTTGCCCAACACCGCGTGCGGATCGTCACTGAGAAAGCCGAGGCGATTGCCTTTGGCCTGCTGTCACAATCGCCCTTTGACGTGGTTCAGGTGGATGGCAACAGCGGTTTTCTGGCGTGGCTGCAGGATAATCCAGCCGATCTGGTCATACTCGACCAACTTGATACCGATGTGCCCTATGTCCGCGCCGTAAAGGCACATTGCCACCGTGTCGTGACCTTCGAAGACCTCGGTGACGGGGCGATGGAGGCCGATCTGGTCGTGTCTGACCTTTACAAAAACCTCAATGTGCCAGATGCGCGGCAACTTTCGGGCCTGTCCAATGCGATCCTTGCGCCAAATTTCGAGACAATAACCGGTGCTGCCCCTTTTCGTGAGACGGTGGAGAACATATTGGTTCTGTTCGGCGGTACGGATCCATCCCAATTGACGGAAAAAACCTTGGCAGCGCTGCGGGATGTGAACTACGGCGGGCAGTGCACGGTCGTCATTGGCCCCGGTTTTGGACGTCCACTTGCCTTGGACGACTACGGGTTAAAGGGTACGATACATCAGAACCTTAAATTCATGCCTGCCGTCATGCGCTCCGCTGATCTGGCCATTTCAAGCGCCGGTCGGACGATCACGGAGCTTGTCAGCCTCGGCGTTCCCGTCCTGTGCATGTGCCAGAACAGCAAGGAACTTACCCACACACATGCCTCCGCGCGGTTTGGTGTGGTCAGTATCGGGATGGGCTCGCTGGCCGGGCCCGGGACGATCTCAGCCCATATTCAGACCCTGATCGACACGCCTGACCTGCGGCGTCTGCTGCGCGAAAGAGGGCTGCATGAGACCGCTGGCAGAAGCAACAAAGCCATCGTGTCGCGCATGCTGGAGCGTCTGGATTTCTGACGCATCCGGGCACCGTGGCATTGGTATACTGACGACGGATACAGACAAGTCTGGTCTCAGCCTCCGTAAATCAACCATACCGGCGCGAGGCTGATGGCAGGAACATAGGTGATCACCATCAGTGCTGCAAACACCGTCAGCACGAACCAGATCAGTTGGGGAATGATTTTCTCAACGGGCAAGTTCGCGACAGAACAGGCGGCGAACAGGTTCACACCCAGCGGCGGCGTGATCATACCCAAGGCAAGGTTCACGACGATGATCAGCCCAAAATGAACCGGGTCGACCCCATAGGCCAGTGCGATCGGCGTCAGGATCGGCGCGAGGATCAGGATCGCGGCAGATGTCTCAATGAACATCCCAACGATCAGCAACAAGAAATTCACCGCCAGCAGGAACGCAATTCTGCTTTCGAAAATCTCGCGGAACCATGCGGCGATTTCGTTGGGCAGGCCTGATCGCGCGATCAGGAACGAAAATAACGCTGCTGCAGAGATGATAATCATGATTGCAGAGGTTGAGATCACGGTTTTCTTAAGAATTTCCGGCAAATCCCGAAATTTCAATTCGCCGTAAAGCCCCATGCCGACGATCAGGGCGGCGGCAACGGCGGCAGCACTTGCCTCGGTCGGCGTAAAGATACCGGAATAGATGCCGCCCAGAATGACGACAGGCACAAGCAACGCAGGCAGTGCGGATTTAAACGCCGCACCGGGACGCGCGCGATCAAGCCCGTCTTCCTTGCCGATCCCGCGTTTGCGGCAGATAAACAGCACCAGCGCCATCAACGACATGGCAACCACAAGACCCGGCCCCAGACCCGCCACAAACAGCTTGCCAACAGAGGTGTCGGTGGACACGCCATAAAGGATCAGCGGGATGGACGGTGGGATCAAAACGCCCAGTTCAGCAGAGGATGCCTGTATCGAAGCGGCCAGCGGTTTGGGGTAATTGTGGCGCACCATCGCCGGTATCAGGATCGCGCCAATCGCAAATGTCGTCGCAACCGAAGAACCCGAAACCGACGCGAAAAGCATGCAGGTCAATACACAGGTACAGGCCAGTCCGCCCTGAATACCGCCCACCAGCGACTTGGCCAGTTCCACCAGACGATGTGAGATGCCACCAGCCGACATCAGGTTGCCCGCCAGAATGAACAACGGGATCGCCATCAGCGGAAAGCTATCAATCCCGGTGAACATCCTTTGCGCCACCAGCAAGAGCGGCAGGCGGCCATTGGTTTCGATCCCGATGATCGACGCCAAGCCGATGGCCACCGCAATGGGGACGCCCATGAGGAACAGAATGGCCAAGGACAGGCCAAGTGCGGTATTCATGCGTCGGCCTCCGCGTCGCGGGCATCGTTCCAGTCACCGCGCAAGGCACGTACGATCGCGGCCATCGTCGCAATGAGGATAAAGACTGAACCAACAGGCAAGGCCGCATAGACCCAGGCGATAGAGACCTCAAGCGCAGCAAGGCGTTGCGGCACCACCCGTTCGGTCATCAGCCAGCCCTGCCAGAACAGGACGGTAAAGAAAATCAAGGATGCACTATTGGCGATCACGAACAACAAAAGACCCAGCCGCCGCGGCAGGGCGTTCTGGATCACATCGACCGAAATCATGGCGCCATGCCGCACCGCCACGGCCACGCCAAGGAACACGGACCAGATCATTGCCGACCGGGTGATGACCTCTGACCACGTGGAGGGAACGCCAAAAACAAATCGGGTGATGACCTGATAGAGGGCCAGCCCCGCCGCAATCACAAGAAATGCAATGGACAGCCGCAACGCGATGCCTGTCGTGATATCTTCAAACCGCAAAAACTGCCGCATCGCTGGGTCGTCCTTTGTGAAATCACGTGAATGGGCTGGCGCAGAAGTCGCAGTGCCAGCCCAAGGGGTCCCTTATTCGACCGCCTGAATGCGTTCAACCAGATCCGTGCCATACTGATCGGTGTAGACCGCATAGGCTGGTTGGGCGAGTGCTGCGAAAGGCGCTTTGTCGATGTCGGTGATCACTTCCATACCGTTTTCGCGCATGACAGCCACGCCAGCGTCTTCAAGCCGGTTTACCTCGGCACGGGTCGCGGCGGCTGAGGCGGCGGCGGCCTCATAGAACCAGCCGCGCTGCTCCTCGGTCAGGCTGTCAAACAGCACGGGGGACGCCAGCACAGCAGCCGGTGAATAGACGTGCCCGGTCAGCGAGACATGGCCCTGAACCTCCCAGAATTTTGACGCGGTAATGACGGTTACGGGGTTTTCCTGCCCATCCACCACGCCCTGTTGCAGCGCTGTGAAAAGTTCTGGGAAGGCCATTGGTGTGGGGGCAGCACCCATTTCGGAGAAGGCCTCCATGTGGACGCGGTTTTCCATGGTGCGTAGTTTCAGACCGGCAAGGTCTTCGGGCGTGCGCACAGGCCGCTGCGAGTTGGTCACATGGCGAAAGCCGTTTTCGGACCACGCAAGGCCGACAAGCTGATTTTCGTTGATCTTGCCCAGCAGTTCCTGCCCGATGTCACCGTCCAGCACCGCACGTGCATGGTCATAATCCCGGAACAGGAACGGCAGATCGAGCGCATATACTTCTGGTACAAAATTACCGAGCGGGCCGGTCGATGTGATCACCACATCAAGTGACCCGATCTGCAAGCCCTCAATCATGTCGCGCTCGCCGCCCAGCTGACCCGCAGGGGCCTGTTCGCCGGCAAACTCACCGCCTGACAGTTCCGCAAGCGTGGTTATAAACGCCTCGGCCCCAATCCCGTAGTGCGATTCAGGCGACAGCGAATGCCCTACCACAAAGGATTGCTGAGCCTGCGCCACGCCAGCAGAAAGCGCCAGACTGCCGATAAGAGCCGTAAGTGAATGTTTCATGTTGTTCTCCCTAAGGTTTGGAATTGTAGTTCTTGTATGCTCGGGTCAGCCCGGGAAGTTAGGGCGGTTTTCGCCCATTTCATCCTCCAGATAAACTTCGATGATCTGCTTGAACTCTGTCTCTGCACGGAACCCAAGGCTGAGGGCGCGCGCTGTATCGAAATCGCGCGGCCAGCCTGCCACAATGCGGGCAATGGTGGGGTCATGTTCACGACGGATCAGCGCAACGGCACTGTCACCGGCCACCGTACGCAAGGCTTCAATCTGGTCCCCCACGGTGGCGGAAACCCCGGGCATGGTCATGTTGCGGCGCGGTCCAAGTTCGGATGTGTCCATCGTTGCCGCGTGTTCAATGAAACCGACGGCGGCGCGCGCGCTTGCGAACCAGTGGCGCACATCGTCCCCTACCGGCAAGATCGCCTCTTGCCCATTCAGCGGTTCGCGCAAGATGCCAGAGAAAAAGCCGGAAGCTGCCTTGTTGGGCTTGCCGGGGCGGATGCAGATCGTCGGGAAGCGGATGCCAACGCCATCGAGGAAACCGCGACGGGAATAATCATCCAGCAACAATTCGCCCATCGCCTTTTGCGCCCCGTAGCTGGTCAGTGGAGTCAGATGGAAATCATCGCTGATTTTCGCCGGAAAGGGTGCCCCAAAGACCGCAAGGGACGACGCATAAATAACGCGGGGCGTGTATCCTTCGACCAAGCGAATAGCATCAAACAAAGCCCGCGTGCCGTCCAGATTGATCCGGTACCCTTTCTCGAAATCCGCCTCAGCCTCGCCCGAGACGATGGCCGCAAGATGCACGATCACGTCGGGGGTTTCTGCGATCAGTTGCCCGGCTGATCCCTGTTGTGACAAATCAACGGTCAAGGCTGTTCTTTTACCTGCGAAATGCTGCGCGACTTCGGGTAGGATAACGTCAACAAGGGTCAACGCGTCGACCTTTGCCCCCCCGATCTCGCCCGTATCCGCGATGCGCTCTGCGAGTTTGCGGCCGATCATGCCCGCCGCGCCTATGATTGCGATATGCATGGGATCAGCCTTTCATCAAAATGCGAACAACGGCAAAACCGTCGAGTGTCAGGGGCCCGTCATGGGCCACAAGGTCGTCCAGATGGTCGGGCGCATTTGCTGCCGTCGCAAAGCAAGCCGCATCCAGCGTCGCCACCTGACAAGCGCTCGAAACGGACATGTCAACCGGGTCCGGGCCGGTATTGGCGACCCATATTTCCACACCTGCATCAGTCTGCGCGGCAACCCCCGCCAAGGGGCCGGATGCCGGCAGGCCAAGCGGGCGCATCGGGGCACCGCGCAACCGTGCGAGCCCGCGCAGCACATGAAAACCCGGATAGACCGCGCCGTTCCCCTCGTACCAAGGGTCCGGGTCATCGCCGGGGGCCGAGACAACACCAAAAGCCCCTGTTGCACCGCCCAAGGCGATGGCTGACGCGCCCCCGCTGGCGAAATCCGCGATATATCCCAAGGCCCATGCCGCCCCGAGCAACCCGCGTTGCCGGGGATCGTTACGGTTCATCGCCTGACGGATGTTTGTGGGGTTTTCCTTGGCTGCAGCACCGTAGGGGTTGTCGCGCACCCCGATTGCCGAGGGGCCAACGGCCCAAGGCGTGCCTGCGGCGATCCCCGACACTGACGCGGCAATGGCGGCATGCGCCTCGCGGGTTTCCATGACGGATCGGTCATCACCCGCATGGACCATCGGTGATGTGGTGAATGTCACAAGATCGAGCGCCTCCAACGGTGGGCGTTTGCGGTTCAGCTCGGTAAAATAGCTGAACATGCCGCCACCGATGCGCGCCTGTGGAAAGGCATCGCGGGTGCGGGCATAAAGCGCCGCCGCGTCCGGCGCATCGGGCCAGACCGAGCCGGGCAAAGTACATTTCAGATCCGGCGCAGGCGAGACAAGCACCGTGGCAAACGGATCCCCCAGATCTGTTGCCATCTGACCCAGTGCCGCGATCTCTGCCACGGTCCCGATATCATCCGTGCTTTGGATGACCGCCTCCAGCCAAGGGGCAGCGCCAATGGCTTCGGCCACATCCAGCATCGCTTTCAAAGTGGCGCAGTCATGCCCGGCACGCGGGTCGTGATGGAGCACCATATACGCAGGCCCGAGTGCTTTGAGCGTTTCGGTCGCGCCGCGCGCAGTTGCGACATCCTCTGGCCTGAGCCCGATGCCGATGGGGGGTATATCCCCCTCAGGTGCGCCGGGTTGCAGCGCGATTGCCCCGCTGGCTGCATTGTTTTGACTGTGCCCTTTTACAGTCACCGTGATCGTCTGGTCGACCACCTCATCCGGGGGGATCTGATAGGGCCATGGAAGGGCAAGCGGGCGCACATATGTCTTGTAAGACGCATCCGTCCAGTTGCGCTGGTCCTCCATCTCGTACGTGTCGCCTTCCATCAGCACATTCACCGCCACACCCCCGGGGGTCGTATGCGCGAGGGCGCGCAGGTCCATCATCGGCTGCACCGGGTCGATGATTTCGGGAAAGCGATCCTCGACCACGCGCCGGTCGGTGTGGGTGATCGTCACCGGCGCACCGGCCACCCCGTCGATGGGATGCAGGATTACAAACCCGGTGCGGTTCGTCTCGAATCCCGTTTGCGTCGTACCCCGCCCGTGAAAGACCAACGTGCCATCCGCGCGGCCCTCGATCCGGGCGTCATAGGCAAAGCTTTCGCCATCACCGGTCGCCACGGCCTGCAGCGATACGTGGAACGCGTCTTCGGTCTCTTGCACGGTCAGCCCGGATATCTGCGGTGCATAGGTGCCCCAATCGTGGTCGCGCACAATGAAGGAGACGGCGCGCAGCACTTCTTCGCCGTCCCAGCGGATATAGCGCAGATTGCCCGCCTCCAGTTCCGCGCTCAGCTTGCCCGCACGCAGGACACGGGGCGGTGCGACTTCTTCTTCGGTACCGTAGAGGGCGATTGCACGGGATGGATTTGACACAGCGATCTCCGTTCAGTTGCGTGACGCGCGCCAGTTGATCAGGCGCTCCGCCAAAAGGGCGAGTATGATAATCGAGCCAATGGCCGTCCCTTGCCAGAACGGCGACACGCCCATCAGATTGAGGCCATTGCGGATCATCACCATGATCAGCACGCCCAGCAAAGTACCGATGATCGACCCGCGCCCACCGTATAGGCTGGCCCCTCCGATCACGACGGCGGCAATGGCGTCCAGTTCCAGCTGGTTCCCGGCGAGGGGGTCAGCCGACATAATCTGCGCCAATGAAAAGGTCACCGCGACCGCCGCCAAAGCGCCAGATACGACGTAGGGCATGATCGAATAGAACATGGTCGACAGGCCTGCCGCACGCGCGGCCTCAAAGTTCGACCCGACCGCATAGATCGTGCGCCCCCCCTTGGTGTAGGTCAGATACCCCCAAGCCACCAGATACAGCCCAAGCAGAAACAGGACATTGACCGGCACGCCCAGCACCGTGGTGTACACGATGGCGTCCAGTTCGGGCGGCAGACCGGAAATGCTGCGCTGGCCGGAAAAGATGAATGACAGGCTGCGCCCAATCGCCATGACACCCAGCGTCACTACGAAAGGGGCCAGACCGAAAACCGCGATCAACACGCCGGAAAACAACCCTATCCCCGCCCCCGCCAGTATCCCCAGCGGGATCGCCAAGGGGATCGGCATCACCTGCAGCGCCTGCGCCAGAATGATACCCGTCAGGCCAAACACTGCCCCGACCGACAGATCAATACCACCGGTCAGGATTACGAATGTCATGCCAACGGCCACAATGCCGATAACCACGGACTGATCCAGAATGTTGAAGATGTTGCGTTCGGTCAGAAAGAACGGGGAAGCAAATGACAGGATGACCGCAAGCAGGACGGCCAGCCCCAGCATCCTGATCTCAAGACTGCGCAGAACCGTTGCGAGCGTACCGTTGCCTTTGGCGCTGTTTGTGGTTTCAGACATCTGTGGCCTCTGTTTTAGTCAAATCGGAAATGCGGGTGCGGAATTGGGTGGCATCTGGCCGTGCGGCACCGGCGGGCAGCGTCAGACCGATCCAGCCCAGATCGTGGCCGCGTCGATCCGTCATCTGCACCAACAGGCTGAAACGGCCGTCATCTTCTGTCACAAAGGTGTCCGAGCGCGCCATCAGCGCCTGCGGGATGTGGGTTTGTGGCGCGGTCGCCGCCTGCCCCTGCACGAGACCGGACAAGGCGTCACCGCTTTGCGCAAGGCAAATCGTCTCGTCCCCGTCGATCAGGGTCCAGAAGGCATCGCCGCCGTAGGCGTCGCAAATATCACGCAACATGGCCTGATTGCGCCGCGTGGAGGTCCGCGGTGCCGCAAGCAGCGTCAGCTTTTCCTCAGTCAGGCGCGCTGCGGGCAGATCGGCGGTGCTCACACCGTCGGAAACAACGACAATCCGTTCCGCAAGGCCAAGCAGTTCCTCGAAATCTGACGAGATCACGATAACGGCGAGACCCGCGTCAGCCGCACGTTGAAGAAGGCGGTAGATCGACGAGCGCGTGCCGATATCAACGCCCTTTGTCGGCTCGTCGAGGATCAGAATATCAGGTTCCGTCAAGAGCCAGCGCGCGATGATGATCTTTTGTTGCATCCCGCCCGAGTAATTGAGCAAGCTGGTATCGAGCCGGTCCGCCGGCAGACCCAGATCAGCGATCAGAGCCGCAACCTTGTCGGCCTTGCGCCCGTAACCGCGCCAGAAACCGCGATGTTGTCCCATCTGCGCCAAGAGCAGGTTCTCACGCACGGACAGATCCGGTACGATATTCTGGGCGCGGCGGTCCTCGGCGACGAAACCGATACCGGCGCGGACGGCATCGGCGGGTTTGCGCAGCGTGACTTCTTTGCCCCGCACGCGGATGTCACCGGCTTGCCGCGCGCGCAGACCCCAGATCGCCTCCATCGCCTCAGATCGCCCGGCACCGACCAGACCGCCAAGCCCCAGAATTTCACCGGCACGCACTGAAAACGTCATATCCCGCACCCAAGGAAGCGCTTTTAGCCCACGGACGTCAAAGATTGTATCGCCTATCGCGTCCTGAGCCACCGTGCGTTTGGCGTAGATCGCCCCGATATCACGGCCCACCATGTGCTGGATGATGTCACCTTGGGTCAGGCTGGAGGTGGCGACATCCTCCGCCACCGCTTGCCCCTCGCGCAGGATCGTCACGCGGTCGGTGATGGCGAAAACCTCTTCGAGCCTATGCGAAACAAAAGCGAGTGCGCGACCGCTGTCGCGTAGCCGGTCCATGATATCAAACAGACCATCCACCTCGGTTGTGGACAGCGACGCCGTGGGCTCATCGAAAATGACGAGGCGGGCGTCCAAGGCCAGCGCTTTGGCAATCTCGACCAACTGGCGCTGTGCTGCTGACAGGGTTCGCACTTCTGCATCGAGCGGCAAAACATGTTCGTGACCCAACCCCGCCAGAAGCTCGGTGGCGCGCGTTCTCATGGTGCGAAAACTCAGACGGCCCGGTGTCGCGAGATCAGGCAGAAAGATGTTTTCCAGCACCGAAAGGTCCGGCGCCAGAGACGTCTCCTGCGCGACCAGCGCGATGCCTTGGCGCAGCGCGTCGCGCGTCGACGACAGCGCAAGGGGGGCGCCATCAAATGTCAGCGTGCCGCTGGTGGGACGGATGTGCCCCGACACGATCCGCGACAGGGTCGATTTGCCCGCCCCGTTTGCCCCCAGCAGACCGGTGACTTCGCCCGGGCGCAGGGTCAATGCCGCATCCACCAGCGCATGCGTCTTGCCAAAGTGCTTGGACACTCCGTGGGCCGCCAAAAGCGGCTCTGCGCGCACCGGGGTGTCGCGTTCAGAAGGGGATTGCATCATGTGTCAGAATGGGTGCGCCGCCGGATATCCACCCGGCGGCGCTGACTTTGTCAGTCGATTTCGTTGGCAAAGACGGTTTCTTTGATCGTCGGCAACATTTCCTCGATGTTGTCAGACGTCACGATCAGGATCGGCACGGTGATCTCTTTTTCGGGCGTGCCCCCGCCAAGATGATCCAGCATCGCCTCTGCAGAGCGGACGCCCATCAGATAGGGTTGCTGCATGCCGGACACGACCAGTTCACCGGATTGCAAAAGCGGTACAAATTCAGGGATTCCGTCAAAGGCCGCGACCAGAACATCGCCGTCCATGCGAGCCGCCTTGATCGCGCGCAATGCCCCGAGCGTGGGTCCGTCCGTCTGAACAAACATGCCGCCCATGCCGGGATTTGCCGTGATCATATCCTGCGTGAATTTGAACGTCTCTTCTGCGGTATAGGCCTGCATCTGCTGCAACCCGGCATCGCCTTTTACACCGCCTGCGGCCATGGCATCCACGAAACCTTTCGTGCGGGCCTGCCCATTCAGACGGGCCTGACTGATGCCAACGATGCCTACCGTCGCGTCGGTTTTGCCTGCATCTACCATGGCGGCGGCCAGGGCCTGACCGACGCCGTTTGCGCCTTCGTAGTTGTTCGAACCGATCACTGACACGAACTCACCCGAATCGGTGCCAATGTCCGCGATCACAACCGGAATGCCGGCCGTCTGTGCTAACTGCAAGACAGCGGGCGCGGTGGAACTGTCGGTCGGAGACAAGATGATTCCGGCGACGCCCCGGGCAATCGCATCCTGCGCATTCTGCAGCTGGGTCTGCGGATCATTGGTGGAATCGAGCGCTGCGAATCCATATCCGTTCTCTTCGGCCACCGACTTCACGCCCTCAGAGACATAGCGCCAGAAAGCGAGATCAAGGCCCGGTGTCATATAGACCAGCTCGCCGTTTTCCTGCGCCTGCGCGGGTGATCCGACGGCCAGGACCGCCGCGGTCAAGGCGGCAGATAGCGTCGTACCCAGTGTTCTGCGGTTCATCATCTTTGTTTCCTCCCGTTATCATTATCGAATAGCCCATATCAGCAACGTACCGAAAAAAATCGATCCGCTTTTCCGACACGGTCAAGGGCTCCCCACCTCAGGACCTGCTTGGACTACTGGTACGAACAGTGTACCAATATGTCAGAGCCGTCAACACCAAGGCACAGCGCGACCCACCGCATGGCTAAATGATCTGGGCACAAACGCCTGCTGGCTGAACTGGGCACTGGGCAGTTGAACGCTGAACTGCTATGCGGCTTCGGAACGCGAACTGAGGGAATGCGACCACATGAGTCACGTCAAACGGCTACCACCCGACCAAACAAAGGCCCTGATGGGGGATGTGTCGCGCCGTTCTGTCCGCGAGGTTATTGCCGAAAAACTGGCGGCACTCATTTCCTCTGGAGTTCTTGCGGTGGGCGACGAGCTTCCGGGCGAGCGCGAATTGGCGACGTCCCTGTCGGTCAGCCGGGAAACGGTGCGCGGCGCCATTGCCATCCTTGCCTCCCACCGGATCCTGCGCGTGGCACATGGCGCACGCACCACGGTTGCAACGGCGGATGTCCGGTCACTGGTGCGCGGGGTGCAGGCCGCCGGGTTCGAGGGCCCCTATGATCTGGAAAGCGTGCACGAGGCGCGCTTGCTGGTCGAGCGCCGCATCGCAGCCGATGCCGCGCGAAACATCAACGAGGTTGGATTGGCCAAGCTGCGCGCATCCATCGTGGCGCAAGAAGAAAGCGGCGATGACCCGGTGCGCTTTCTTTTGTGCGACCGGGATTTCCACGCGACGCTCTACCGCGCAGCAGGCAATGATGTCTTTTTCGATGTGGCGATGTCGCTTTACAATCACCTGCTTGATCATCGGCGCCGGATTGTCGCAAAACCCGGTGCCATCGCAGAAAGCCTGTCCGATCACCGTGCCATTCTGACGGCGATGGAAAATGGTAACCCTGAAATGGCGGAGCGCAGTGTGGTGGGGCACGCAACCCGGATTTATCTGACGACCCGCGCCTTTCTGGATGGCACGTCGCCGAATTCTGCGGACAGCGCGATGGAATAGGAAAAAGGGGCGCATCAAACGCCCCTTTTGTTTTGGCAGCTCGGCCGCCTTTACCGCGACCTGCGCTTACTCTGGCGCGTTCGGAAGCTGCGCCATGAATTCTGCCAGCACATCCGCGTAGTAGCTCGCATTGTAGGTCGTGCCATGTCCGCGCGTCTCATTGTCCTCGGGCACGATGTACAGCTGCGCACCGGGGATCTTCGCCATATTCGCCTCAACCATGGGCAGCTCGACCGGATTACGCTCGTCATCCTGGCTGAGCAAGACCAACACGTCAGCTTGAATATCACCCAGTTTCGGAGTCGGGTCGAAATTGCGCGAGGCGTTCCACATGTACATCACGTCATTGGCGTCACCCACCTTTTGCTTTTCCTTGCGCTCATCGACAAAGGCATCGGCCATTTCGCGCGTCGCGCCCAGTTCCTGCAGGCGCAGGTTACCGTTGGAGGTGGCAATACCAAACCACGCGGACATGTAGCGTAACATCGGCGGCTGCTCTTCATAATTGCCATTGTTCCACGCGGGATCGTCCCGCACCGCATCGATCACCATCCTGCGCATCATCCAGTTGCGACCCGCCATCGGACCCGGCAGCGAGGCGATTGGCACGCCACCGTCCATAAATTCCGGATACTCCGTGAGCCATGTCCAGGTCAGCATACCACCCATTGAAAAGCCAATTTTCAGGTGCAGGCGGTCGATTTCAAAATGATCTTCCAAAAGCATCTTTTGCGCGTTGACCATGTCCATCAGCGTTTGTTCAGGAAAGTCTGCGCGCATCCCATCAGAGGGCTTGGAGCTTTCACCTGAGCCAATCGCATCGACGAGTATCAAGAAATACTTCTGCGCATCGAGCGGTTGCCCCGGACCATAAAGGTTACCGGCAAAGGCGTCCCCCAACATCGATGTTGCCTGCCCCGTCGTCCCATGTGTGATCAGAACGGGCGGGTTGGCAGGATCTCCGATGGTCAGGTAGCTGACGTTCATCTGAGGCAGTACCTCGCCGGTTTCAAAGGCAAAGTTCTCGATGACGTAGGTGCCACGCTGAGGCTCCGGGAACGTCTCTGCCTGAGCAGCCATTGATGACAAGGCAAATGGGACCGCGAAGGCGAGTGCATGTCTGATATTCATTTTTTCCTCCCTTGGTCGGCTTTTCACAGATCTACTGGTCCGACCTCCATACCAATTAACAGTCCAGCTTTTGACGTTGATGTCAATAGGACTGTTCTACAGGTTTCGAATGCGGTTGGTCGTCTTGTGAAAGCCCAGCGCGACGTTAAGCGCTGGCCGCAGACAGTCATATCAGAGCGCACGGGCAGGCCCGTTTTGCCACTGCCTGCACGGTTTTCGCCATCAATGGTGCGTAGACCTCATTGCCATCGCCTGCGTCGTTACTTCGGCTCTAATTGCCGTCTCCAGTCACAAATAAAACTTGCAGGATGTTCCGGCGCCCTCCATGCCAAAAGCAACCGCAGATCTTTGGGAAGAATTGGATTTGCAACCACCGTTACCGGAGG
Organism: Roseobacter sp. OBYS 0001; assembly: GCF_019654895.1. Taxonomy (NCBI): domain Bacteria; kingdom Pseudomonadati; phylum Pseudomonadota; class Alphaproteobacteria; order Rhodobacterales; family Roseobacteraceae; genus Roseobacter; species Roseobacter sp. OBYS 0001. The sequence goes on along the minus strand of NZ_BPES01000020.1, from coordinate 18,147 downwards.
TTTTCCCGCTCCAGGTAGGCGGCGCGGTTTTCCACGCGTTCGATGATCCGAATGAGGTATTCGCCAATCACACCCAGCGAGAACATGATGAGCCCACCAAGCGTTAAGGTAACGACCATCAGCGACGTCCATCCGGCCACGGTCTCCTCTTTCCAGAAATAGGAAAGCACGAGCCACCCCCCATAGAGAAGACTCAAACAGGATATGGTCACGCCCAACGCTGCAAGGAAGCGCAACACCAATGATGCATTGCCGAAAATAAGATTTGAAAACTGCCGTATGCGGCGCCGTAGACCGAAAGCAGAACGCCCGTGTTGCCGTGGATGATGCGTGATTTCGACCTGTACCACGTCCTTTGTTGATTGGAGCATCAGGGCTGGAATGAACGGACGGGTCGTATCAACCGCTATCATATGCTGCACCACCCTCGCATGGAAAAGTTTGAAAGGCGACATACGAACCCCCGGCGGCACGCCAAGTATCTTCGCGTCGGTAAAGTTCTTCAAACGGCTGGTTGCACGCTGCAAAATGGAATGTTTTTTGCCGTTGGCGAAGGCCCCGATGACCACATCGTGGTTCTTCTTCTCCAGCAGAATGGGGATATCCTCGGGCGCATGCTGCAGGTCATCATCAATCGTTATGATCCATTCGCCCTTGGCCTGACGCAGCCCGCAGAGCACCGCGCCTGCTTTTCCAAAATTGCGCATGAGTTGAGTTGCATGAACATGCTCATGTTCTTCCGCCAGAGCCTTAAGGATCGGCCATGTTTCCGGGTTCGGCGATGCATCATCAACAAAAACGACTTCATGCGCCTCGCCGATATCAGCGAAAACCTGATCCAGCCGCGACACCAGATCACCCAGCGTTTGGGTGCTGTTATAGACAGGAATGACGGTGCTGTAGACTGGATGTTGCATCATGTTCCGCTTGTTGTTTGGCGCGTTGCATCACTACGAAGCTCAAGCTGCATATAGGGCATCACATTCTGAAAAAGCTGATACCGGAACAGCTTGGTCACGCCCGTCTTGTAAGCGACTTTACCCAACGTGCCTATCACTTTTTGCCGCTTGCGAAACTCTGCGTCATTGCCAATTCGGACAATCATATCCTCGATAATGCGACGACGCACAGTGAGGCGCAGCGACGTCTGTGCCAGCGCCTTGCGAACCTGCTGGAGCTTCACGAAATTCAGACTGCGCCAAAGGCCGTGGCTTTCCTTGCGCTCTTCCTGTCCGACGATGGTCTTGCGAAAAACCGAGGCCGTGATGGGTTTATTGAAGATCACAGGGATTTTGAAATGTGACTCGTAGGGGAAGCCGTAGTTAGGGCATAGGATCAAGCACACGCCAGTCGGCGTAAGATGGGGTTCCACGAAGCGTAGAAAATCGCGCCAGTCATCCAGATGATCGAACACATTGATAGAGTAAATGAGATCGTAACGGTGTTGCGGTTCAAGCTGCTCGTAGCCGATCTTCCGGATCTGGATACCTTGGTCGCGGATATACTGATTGATGCTGCCAAGAGCCGCAAAGCCATCGCGCAAAGGCTCCACACCCTCGATATTCAACCCGGGGTAACGCTCTTTCAGCAGCCCCATGAAAATGCCACTGCCGCATCCGACTTCAAGCACCTTACCATTTGCAGGCAACTCGCCAAGATAATCGTTAACATACCGAAAGCCGAATTGCGCCTCCGCGATGCTGATGTCCTTTTTGGGGAAATCCGTCGCACGCAATTTCTCTAGTATAGCGGAAGACATGGCAGGTTCGGCAGGCATAGCAGTGTTCTTCACTTTCTGTTCCTTCAGCGGTTCATGCGTAACACGATTTCATCAGCGTAAACTCTTTCAGTGTAGGGCCGCATGCAACTGTCGTTGCACCGATGGAAAAATGCACCAGTTTTCCGCATCTTCAGGGGTGATGACCGCTGCAGACACGGCAGCAAGGCGACGGTGCTCTGTCTGTTTATCTTCTTTGGACAGAGGTGCGTTGCCCGGCTGAAACGGGTCTCGAAAATGGTCCAGCACCGTCTGCGCAGATTGCGCGTCATGTTCCATGCCCAGCCACTGCATCTCAGCATGACACAGGGTATCTATGAACGCGATCGTATCGGCGTCCAACAACGTGCGAAAGCGTGGGTTCTGTGCGTCCGGGGCGGTGAAAGATGAATTGCCTCGCCATGCGCTCCCGTCCTGCGACATAAGTGCACCCGACAGTACCGCCTCGGGGAAGGGCGCCGCGCCCAAAGACTTGGCTATGGGCTGCAGACATGCGGCGGAGTCCTGTGCCAAAGCTTCATAGGTAATCCAGTGGAACCCCTGCTCACCGGAAAAGCGCATGGCATAAGCCACAGATTTCCGCCAGCAGCGCAGGATGTGCAGCACACTCAGGCCTGCATTGGCATATTCGCCGCCCCGCCCGCAGTGGATCGAAGCAACGACCGCACGCGGGTCCCGCAGAATAAGGACGACCGGCGTATGTTTTGTCAGGAAAACGGGAATGAACTCTTCGCAAAACACTTCCTTGACGCCCACATGTCGCGCAGTCGGGCTGTTAAAGAGTGTCGGAAACTGCACCGCGCATTGTTCAAAAACCTCCTGCAGCGTGCCGCCCTTTATCGGCAGGTCAAGCAAGCCGGGTGTCAGTTGCCCGCTATACCCGCGCATCTGTTCGAATATGGTCGTCACCTCAGAAGCACTAAAACAATGCGTTCTGGCAAAATCCAGAAATGCTTGCCTGCCATAACCTGCGTCCCCGCAAAGATGTCCAAGTGGGTAATGGGGCACAGCCATCCCAAGACTGCGGTAGAAAGCCTCTTTCGACGCCCTGAACAAGAAGGGAAACGGCTGCGACGCCACCACCATTTGCGGGTGGTTGTGAAAATACTTTTCCAGCAGCGTCGTGCCCGAGCGCAGAAAGCCTGTGATGAAGAATGGCGTCATTTCACTATTACAGCTTTTCCAGCGGCTGCATGTATTCCCGCGTGGCTGGCCCCAGATTAAGCAGCATATCCAGAATGCTCACCGCAGGTTCAAAAGGGGGATGCAGCTGCGGATATTCCGGGTAGCCACCATAATCCATGAATTCCAGCGTGATGCCGCGTTTGACGAACTCTTCTTCCTGCAGATAGCTTTTAGCGGCAGGACCGCTCACGTAATGCGTGGCATCTGCGCGCTCCAGTAGCTGCAATACACGCGCACCCTTACTTTCAGTGAGCTGATAACGCTCCGAGTTTTCGAATTCGGTTGTTACTCCCAGATACTCCTTGCTGATGCGTTTGATAAGGGTCTGGTTGAGGTCGGAAAGATATTCCCAGTTTTTGCCCAGATAGATTTCTTCGAGAAATGGCGTGTAGGTTTTCCAATAAGGCGCGGCGGCGTAATGCTGTTTGAGCATGTCAAAGTGCTTCTTTTGCCAAGGCGCATTATCAACCCGGACTTCATTGATCAGCCTGTCCCAACTACTTCCACAAGGTATCGTTAACCATCTCGCTCCAGTAGAAGTTTTGATCTTGTTACGGTTTCTCCAGTCATTCTTTGTATATTGCAAATCATCATAGAAAATAAACGAATCGACTTTCCGTATCAGATCGAAATAACCTTTCCACGGAATGTAGTTGGACTGCAAAATGGCGACGGATTTGGACATGTCGAAGCTGCTTTCCTGTGTTTTTCCCATACTGTGAAGAGCAGATGGTCGTGCGGTTTAAACGCCTCTCTACGGATGATTTTCCTGCGTAGCCAGCTTGGCGTCGGTTTTCGGCAGCAGAAACGATACACCTCCGATCCCCGCGAAGAGAACAAAATAGGCGCGAGCCAGAAGGGCCACGGCCAATGCCGGCGCATATGCGATACCCAACCAGACCAAGAGGCCGACAATCACGCCTTCTCGGACACCAATACCCGCTGGACTGAGGGGCAGCAACCACGCCAGCGCCGCGCATAACGCCACTGAGGTCCCCAGCCAGATATCCATCTCGATGCCGAACGCTTGCAGGGTCAGCAGGAATGTTGTGATCCGAAGGACAATCATGGCGAAGCTCATTGCAACCAACCGCATCAAGCGCGACCGGGTCAGCGCATTCCACGCCTGATGGACCCCGGCGAGCCGATGTTGAACACGCTGCCCAAAACGGTGCCAGACCAGCCATCCCAGCACGACCGATAACAGCGTTGCAATACCCGTCAACGCAGCCCCCCAGGCAGGTAATAACATCAGGCCTTGCACAAAGGGCGCATAAAGCGCGCGCCATTGCGGCAGCGCCAAAAAGAGAGCAACAGCCAGACCAAGCATCGTCAGTAAACTGAAGACGCGGAGGCCAAACAGAATGACGGCAGGTTCAACGTAACCTTTTCCACTGCCCCTCCCGATCGTCGCGACCCGATATGCGTCTACTCCAATGTGCCCAGGGAGGAGCGGTGCCATGGCATAACTTTCTATATGCATCCTGCAAAAGGCAAACCAGCGGATCTGCGCGGCGGATGGGCTGGCCATGCGCAAGCGCCACATGTCCAGTGCGCTTGTCGCGGCAAAGGCTGCGAAGCCAGCAAATCCATAGCCCCAATGCATCTGCTGCACCATCACCGCCAAGGCCTGAAAGTCGGCCATGAGGAAAAGTGCCGCCAGCAGAGACAACCCGAAAGCAAGTTTCAAGATGTGTTTGGCGTTCACGAGGCCAGCCGTATGGGAAGCGCATTGATGTAATCAATTACACTCTGGCGGCCCTCCCGTATGGATTGCTCCTCGGGTGACAACGCGCGCCACTGCAACGTCAGATCTTCTTTACCTTGCTGTGCCTCCAACGCGTGCTCGGCATCCTTTAGGCCTTCAGGCTCGCTGGTAAGTGCATATTCGTGCGCGCGCATCTCCGTTGCGCAGGCACTTTCAATATAGGAAATCTCTTCTTGCGTTAATGCGTCGCGAAATTTGCCAGTGTTGTCGCCGATCAGGGGCCTTGCCAGATTTTCCCAGTTCGCAATCCGCACAGCATTGGCCTTAGTGTCTTCCTTATCGTGGAAGTTCAGCATTGCAGGATCATAGGCAACTTGCAGAAAGTCACAGAGTGTCGTCAATGCAGGCTCGGGCGTTTGCACGATATCTTCATAGCGCAACCGCATGATCCGCCCGGACGGTGCGAGATACCCGAGTATCTGTCGGAAGCGCTCCTGATCCTGCAGCCAGACTTGCGTGCCGCGCCTCACGTCGCCCGGATGGTTTGATGACCGTTTCCAGGACAGTGCCATGTCCCGCGGGTCACGCACGACCCAGACATATCGCGCATCAGGAAAAGCCTGCATTAGAAAAGGCAGGAAGATATGAATGCGGTTTTCCTTGATAACGCTTCTGGTCTTGTTCTGAGCATGCGCCTCGGCTGTATAGATCGCGGAAATGACGCCGCGAACCGATCGTTCCTCGACGCACCGCGACAGCGTTCTTGCGTCCATAGAGCACTGCCAGACACCGAGTTGATGCTGCATGACCCGTGTGCTGACATCCAGCAGCCGCTGCCAGGCTTGTTCGTCCTGCGCAACATCGCCAAGCCTGGTCAGGTTCAGTGCCAGTGTCCGGATCAGATGGGAGGGCGGCGGTCCGCAAAAATCCGGATGGCTATCCAGCAGCCGGATGAACAGATTGCTGCCGGACCTTTCGGAACACAGCAAGAATACAGGCTGGAATGAGGGTGTAGACATCCCTTCAGTCTGCGGCACTGCGTTCCTCTCCGGCAAGGGCAAAAAAGGCGGTGACGGCATGCACCACCGCGTCGATTTCGGTATCCGTTATAGTGTAGTAAAGCGGCAAGCGCAGCAGACGTTCGCTTTCACGGGTCGTGTTCAGATCCTCCCCGTGGAACGTGCCATAGACCCTGCCCGCGGGCGCGGAATGCAGGGGAATGTAATGAAACACCGCTGCAATGCCCTGCGCTTTCAAATGCGCTATCATCGCATCACGCTGTGGTTTGTCCGCCAATTTGATCCAAAAAATATGCGCGTTGTGCTGGCAGTCGGATGGTGGGTTCGGCAAGTCCACTTGACCGGCCAGTTCCAGCGGACGCAGCAGACGTTTGTACAGCTGCCAACTTGCGAGACGCGCGTTTGTGATTTCCTCACCTGCCTTGAGCTGCGCCAAGAGGAAGGCGGCATTCAATTCGCTCGGCACATAGGACGACCCCATTCCCACCCACTCGTAGCGGGATGTTTCCCCCCGGAAAAACTGCATCCGGTTCGTCCCTTTTTCGAGGAGCACCTCGGCCTTCTGCACATCTTCGGGACGATTGAGCACCAATGCGCCGCCCTCACCGCAATGCATATTCTTGGTTTCGTGAAAGCTGAAACATCCATAATCTCCGAGCGTTCCGCAGGATTTGCCCTCGTAGGAGGCAAAGAGTGCCTGTGCAGCATCCTCCACGATCTTTAGACCATGTGTGTCGGCAAGCGCCCGCAAGACGCGCATGTCGCAGCTTACCCCTGCATAATGCAACGCAACGATGACCTTGCTGCGCGGCGTAATCGCTGCGGCAACTGCATCCGGATCAAGGTTCATCGTGGTCGCGTCACAATCGACGAAAACCAACTTGGCGCCGCAGCGGGCAAAGGCTGTTGCCGTAGACGTAAAAGCATAGGACGGCAGAATGACTTCATCCTGCGGCTTCAAATCGCACAGCAACGCCGCCATTTCCAGCGCATGCGTACAGGAGGTCGTAATCAGCACTCCGCTGGCATCCAGATGCTCTCGAAGCCATTGGTTGCAAGCCTTGTTGTACGTGCCGCCACCAGCGAATTTGCCCTGCGTGAAAACCTTCTGCACTTCGGCGGATTCAGTGCCGACAAGCGCCGGTCTATTAAATGGGATACGCCATTCCATGGGTTGTCCTATCGTGACACTTTATGCTGTCGTTACTCTGAAACGACTGATGAGACAGCTGTTAGCAATGGTCCGGTGGAGCAAGTCGCCCGGAAAGTCTATAGGAAATAGCGAAAACCATGCAAGCCGATTTCATGGCTGGAAAGCCGACCACTCACCGCTCGGCACAGGTATTCAGGGTTAAAGTTGTTGTACCGAACGATACAGCAACGTAGTTTGCGCCTGAGCATGCGTGCTGAGGACATACAAATAATAGGCTGACGTTTGCGCCCGAACTCCCCCGACAAAAACTCAATAACGGTCCTCCACGTCCTTGTGGCAGGTGCACTGCTGATTATCGTGGCGCATTGGTCGCCTTATGTCATCATGGGGGACGGTGCCTATCTCACCATTCATGACTATCTCGACAGTTCTGTTCTCAAGGCCAAGGTGCTGGCGGATAGCGGAAAGGTCTTTGCTCCTTCGTCAAGCATCATCGCCCAATATGATATCCCACGCGGCGCATTGCGCAGCGAGTTTCAGCTCCCAACTCTTCTGAGTATGGCTCTATCGCCCCTCACGGTCCATATCGTCCTTACGCTGTTCATTCAGCTCATGGCGTTTTTTGGTATGTATATGCTGCTCGTGCGACGCATCATTGGCAGCGGATCGCCCGTTGTCTGTGTCGGTGTTGCCCTGTGTTATGCGCTGCTGCCGTTCTGGACGCCGGCTGTGCTGGGGGTCGCGGGGTTGCCGCTGGTCCTTTATGCGTTTCTCGGGCTGCGTCAGGGGGAAAGGCATTGGCATCTATGGGTCATCCTCCTGCTTTTTCCCTTTTTCAGCAGCCTGATCACGGTCGGTTTCTTCTTTCTGTGCCTCGTGGCCGGGTTGTTCGTTTACGACGTGCTGGTGCGTCGATATTTCAGCTTTGCCTTTCTGTGCGGTATGGCGCTGATGAGTGTCGTGTACCTCGCCGTGGAATACCGTCTGGTACTGAATGCGCTGGATCCGGTGTTCGCCTCGCACCGTCAGGAGGCTTCACCGAATTTCGTGTCCTTGGCCGCGGGCATGGACCGCGCATGGGATAACTTTCTGCATGGCCAATATCACGTGCACAGCCTGCAAAGCGAAGTCATTTTACCGACGTTGGTTCTGGCTCTGTTACTTACTGTCTGGAAGCGCAATTTCAGGGATACCCAGCTGGGACTGTTGATCGGCACAGTGGTTTTATGCGCAGCCATATCCTTGTTTTATGGTCTGTGGTCCTCTGTAATCCTGGAACCGATCCGCACCTCTGTTCCGCTTCTGATGAAGTTCAACTTCAGCCGTTTTCACTGGCTGCACCCGCTGCTTTGGTTCCTGGTCTTTGCGTTCGTGCTGATACTGATACAACGTCAAATTCCAAACCGCCGCTTAGGGCTGGGTATCATCTGCCTGGCCATCGCACTGCAGGCCCATTGGACTGGCTACAAAAACCACCCAATTATTCTCGCTCAGAAGAAACATGGCATCAGCTATGCCGCTTTTTTTGCGACGCCGCTTTTCTCCGACATCAAGCAGGATATCGCCCGCCCTGTCGAGGAATACCGAGTGGTCAGCCTTGGATTACACCCCGCCATCGCGGCCTATAACGGGTTTTACACAGCGGACTGGTATCTGACCTATTACCCGCTGGAAAAAAAGCATGCGATGCGCAAGGTTATCGCCAAAGAGTTGGAGAAAAAAGCAAGTCTGAAACGCTACTTCGATGACTGGGGAAACCGTCTTTATCTTTTCAGCGCTGATTTGGGCAGGGACTTTCTTGGTCGACACGGCTCCGACGCGATACCGATGCCGGAATACGACCTTGATCAACTGCGCGCCCTCGGTGTCGAGTTCATTTTCTCCCGGGTAGAACTGCGCGACGCGCCACCCCTGATGGGCGTGTATCGCCATCCAGACAGTAATTGGGACGTCCATGTATATGATCTGGTCGATTGAAAACTCCCTCAAGGGACGGGCGCGAAAATCGATAGATAACCATGATGGGCCCCGAAATAGACGGTAATCACCCCATTTTTTACGGGGTATGCTCGTAGAGATTAAGCGGTCAGTTTCAGGGTGTGATGCCGCCGGCACCCATATTCAGGCGGTCGTTACCCGTTAGCTCGGAAAGTCAGCCGCCCGCTAGATCTGTTTAATTTCCAGGACAGAATGCGGCACAAATTGCTGAACTCCTTCGTCGATCAGGGAAACGGGCGTCTGCTCTCCAATGCATAGGACCGCGTCCATTGCCTGACGACAGCACCTCGGCAGATAACATGATGCAACCGACCTAGAGACACTGCGCGGCGGAGGTCTCTTTAAAGCCGGTTGTGTTGAGAAAACTCAAAAACGCGGGAGGCTCGAATTTTCCGCAAACAGGCTAACCTCAAACCGGAAACTGTTCAGCGGGCAGATAACTAATGGTAGTGAACTTACGCCTTTGCTTCTGTTTTCCGCCAGTTTTGGTCTGCTGTCAGACGGCCCCGAAGACTCCTAAATTGGCGGCATCGTCGACATGTGGACACTCAGCGTCGCCACTGCCCAATCATAGAGTGGTGGTAATGCCTGACTGCACGCCGTTGAATTTCCAGTTGCCTGACACTGGGCCAGCAAAGGGGTATTGATGAACGAACTTCGCCTCAATGCAGCAACTCCGACATAGTGCGGTCCCCGGCCAATGTGGGAAACAAACCCGTAGTTTTGATACATGTTCGCGTGGTCTACAGGGACTGTGGGCCCAGCGACACCTTTCCTATTGGCCATAAAACCGTCTGGCCGGGAAAGAGGGTAACTATACGTGAAATTTGGATCAAATACATTCGGCCCGATTGCAAAACCCAAGTCACTTTCAAGCTGAAGGGAGAAATTCTGAATTGAAAACTGAAAGTTTGCGTCTCCCGATGCATCGTAAGATCTGATCCAAATAGCGACCCCGTTTCCCACCGTGGCAGTGCAGCCTGAGCTAGAAGGACGAAGATCGCTTCCTTGTGGGAGGGGGATAACAGCACCCGAAACTAAATCCTCCCAAACTTCGAACACCAGTTCGTTAAAATTTAGCGGCAATCCAAATCCGACAGCGTTTTGTAGTTGTTGCAATCCAAGCGGATCATCCACGGTCGCTGCGATCTCATAGAATGTACTTTTGCGTGAGAGTGAGAGACTAAAATTACCACAATTTACAGTGTTGATTGTGGACTGCGGGCTCTGAACAGAAAATGAAAGGTTAGTCTCCGGGTTTACAACCTGTCCGGCTGAAACGCTGCTCCAATTGCTCTGGTCCAACAGATAGCTGGCATTTACTGCCCAAACTATGCCTGTGGCTCCGCTTTTCAGACCCCCTGCACCGATAGCAACGACTCTACCTTGGTGGTCGAACACCGGCGCGCCAGAATGGCCGTGCGTCAAATTTCCATCTAGGCGCAGTATTGCTGTATCCAGCTCCCACGGACCATTTTGAGCAACAGTGTTCCTTTCCGCACTTGGTAAAAGGTCTCTCAGTTTGGCTGGAGGTGGCTGATTGCCCGTTGTGACGGTGAGTAGTTTGTCATCGGCGGTGGGAGCCCCCAGTGCAAAACCGACGACCGCGACTTGCGAATGCAACGGAGGGAAGGCATCGGTCAATGTTTGAACAGTTGCGCCAGTAGGGCTATCCAGCTCTAATGCGATCAAGTCTTGTGCGCGAATTTCCCTAATCGGTCCGGCGCTAAAAGTTCCGTGGTTCTTGAACACGATGTTTATTGTATTGCACCCAGCCACGACATGTCTGGCGGTGATGACCTGTTTTGAGGTGGGCCAAACGAACGCGGTTCCAGAGCGGTCCTGACCATCGGTGCAGTTGGTAGCTACAACAAACCCAACATCGCTCCGCGCAGAGCTCAGCATCTGCGTTGAAGGCGATTGAGCCAAGAGCGGAAAGGCCCAAATACAAGTCAGAACAACGGTCAATCGCCCGAGTAAATCAAACATATCAGCTTACATCCTCGCAAAAGACATCGTAGATATAATCAGCAAACTTAGCTTGATCACTGTCACTTAATGACAAGCCAAAGCTTCCTGCGCGCTGCCACGGATCCTGAAACTTTGCCATGGCCTGAAGGCGAAGTTGCGGGCTTGCGTGGGCGCTCTCCAAGAGCGCATTACACTGAGCACTTGTAGCTGCGCTAAATGCAATCCCCCGGGTTTCCGGGCGGATGTCTTCTGGTTCAGGCGTCGATGACAAGCTCCCTGTGCGCAAGCCTGTCTTTTCAAAAATCGCAAGTTCAATTGCGCGCGCTTGGTCGCCGCTGGACAGAGTATACGATTCTACCGTTTGCTTGAACGAAGGCGCAAGCCAAGCATGGGTACGCGTCACAATACCCGACGGCAATCCGATCACAAACCCAATACAAAATGCCAATAGGCGAACATTCGGAACCGATGACTGAAGGGGCAGCTTGCCTCCGAGGCCGAAGAACGCTGCCAGTAAGGCAATCAACCCAGCGAGGAATTCCCCTGCCAATTGAGAGACCGACAAGCCAACGATGCCGCCGACTAATAATCCAAGCGCCAAACCAGAGAGGCAGTCCAAAAGTCCGGGTTTCGGTTGCGGCTCATCGCAAGCTTGCGAGGATTCTGTCATTTTGAAGTTCCATAAAAAAGATCTTGTCGGTTAACGAATGTGTAAAATCGCAAAGTAAATTCTGTGGTGCTCACCCAAAAGCTGAATGCAAGCAGCAATCAAATCAAGAAGAATCTTGATTTTACGCCCGCTCAAACTGCCAACGATCACTCAGGCCCGCAAATGATCTGGTCAGTGCGTCTTTTTGCTGAGCGCACTCGTTGATGACCGAACGAAAGAAATTTAATCTAAAATACGAAGCAAAAACAACAATTTGAGCTACTGTCGGCGTCGTGGACACCCATCCCGAAACTGCACAACAAAACTGCTGAACGGACGATGCGATCCGTCGTCGTAACTACCTGTTTGTTGGATCACAGACCGGCGGCCGTGCCGCCGCTATCGCTTAAACCCTGATCGAAACCGCCAAGCTAATCGGTATCGCCCCTCAAGCTTGACCGAACAAGTCTCACATGCACTTATGGACGCCCGCAAGCGGTGGCCTGCATTTTTCGAAGATGTGGTGGTCAAGTCTGAGGCTGGATCAGGATCGGCTTCGGGTGGGTGTGATAGGGCTGCTGTGGTTGCCAAAAAGTCAGATTGTAAGCACCAAGGGGCAGTGATCCGAAACCTCTGGGTTGTAGACTACATTGAATTCTTGCACCGCATCGGCGTCACTGATCAACATGTAGTCCGCGAATTTGCCAGACTTTCTGTATTGTGTATTTCGCGTACTGGTGAAGCCGCGACCGGTCACCAGCTCTGACAGACCAGCCGCCCCAAGAATTTCAAGCGTTTCACTGTGCGGTTCAACGTTGAAGTCGCCACAGACGATCCTCAGGTCGCCCGGTTCAGAGATGTGCCGTGACAGCGCAAGAAGCCGCTGCGCCTGTTCCGCCCGCTCGGGTGTGTCCATCTTTCCATTCAGATCGCGCAACCCATGCATATGGGTGACACTGATGCAGCGATCCGAGTTGTAGTCATAAACCCGGATGCCATGGGCGCTGCGTGATCGAGGATGATCACCGTACCCGACAGGTGAATAGCTCTTGTGCACAAACCCCTGAACCTGCCCGATGATTGGTATCGACTTATGCACGAATGTGGCCAACCCCCATTGGGAGGGGATCGACTGGTCTTCGTCCCAGAGTACGCCTTGCGCGGCGGGACAGAAGGTTGCTGTGTGTTCCGGCAAGGCTCTGGCAACGTCACGAAAGAAGTTTGCCCGTTGGGGCAGGATGTGATCCCCATCGCGGTATGTCAGCCAGTCTTTTTCAGAAATGGGGCTGTGGACGACTTCTTGCAGGCAGAGCACGTCAGGTGCAGATTCTGCGACATAGGGAACCAACTCTTCGTGAAGCTTACCACCCCATCCATTCAAGCACATGATTTCCACAGTTTCACCCCTATTAAATTACCAGATGAAAGGTTTGCAGGATTTTGAATCATCCGCAATGCGGGTTCTTAATTGGTTGTAATTGCATCCTTACGGTCCAATCCGAACCGGGCCCTGGCGGCAAATACAGAAAGGCGATGCAGCGAGATTTTGAAGGTGTAGAACGTAAGCTAGAGCAATGGGAGAACAAAGAGCATATGATGAAATTTCGACACCTAAGATACTTTGTCGCTGTCGCGGAAGAGCTGAATTTCACACATGCAGCTGAGCGGCTGAATATGGCGCAGCCTCCCTTGAGCCAACAGACCAAACAGATGGAAGATGATCTGGGTACAGTCCTGATTGAACGGTAAAGCAGGCCAATGCGCCTCACCCGAGCAGGTGGGGCCATGCTGGAGCATGCAAGACGGATATGGTGACCGGCTGTTAGCAGCGAACGGCATCACTGGCCTGGCGCATGAAGGCCCTTGCAGCGCTGGCGTTTCGCCGAGCGGTTAATCGAAAATCGATAAGCTGGCCACGTTGATCGACGGCTCGCCAAAGACAACACGAACGCCCATCTACACGGATGTAGGTCTCATCCACATATCACTGAAGCCACCGCCATGCGCGGTGCTGGCCGTACGCGCGCTTGCGGATCTCCGGCCCGAATTTCTGCACCCAACGGTCTTCCACCGTGATCCCGCGCTCAACTAGATGGTCGCGCGTATCTCGGTAAGAAAGCGGCTAGACAGAAGCAGTCCTTGACCTGTCGAACGCAATCGCCCTTCTGGTTAATCGAGACCAGGTTGCTTGCTTTGAAAGCATGATCCGCTAGTTAGCAATTTATGAAAAAAACGCAAAGCCTACCGCTGGAACACATCAGCGAGATCGTTCAAATGGCACTTTCTGATCATGTCAGCTTCGCGGATATTGAGCAGGACTTCGGGCTTGATGACAAGGCTGTGAAAGCGCTCATGCGAGACACTCTCAAGCCCGGAAGCTATAAATCTTGGCGTAAGCGTGTGCGTGATTTTGCAGACCGGCGCGCGCACTATAAATAGGGATCATCGGCCCAGAGCCTACCTTTGTCTAACTAGCCGTCGCTGCAGCGCTCTCCTCCAAACTGGTCGTTGGTCGAAGGCGCAGCATTCCCGTACCGCAGAGGAGTCGTTGGCGAGTCCCCTTTGCGATCAAGCACCGTCCCATCGTCGCAGCATCCAGTACCACTGTTCTGGATTTGCCATGATCCGCGCGGATAGACTGTCGTTGAATTCATGCGTCATGGTGATGCTGTCAGTGTGGGGAATTGGGGTTTCGAACTCCACACGAAATGCGTTTCCATCATCTATTCGGGTGCCATATGCCGGGATCATGGGCAGATCGTATTTGAGCGCAAGCTGGGCTGCCGAGAGAGATGTGAGGGCGTCATGCCCAAGGAACGGTATCCTGACACCTTCTGCATATTTCTCATCTAGCAGGATCGAAACTATGCCGCCATCCCGTAGATGGCGCACAAGGGCTCTGGTTCCGATACGACCGGTGGCCAGGATCGGCTTCCCCCCTGCCTCAATACCTGCAAGCATGCGACGCTCATAGTGGCGATTTTTGTTCGGACGATATACTGCGCCGCTTTCGAGCCCATGCATTTTGAGCACAGCGCGAACAGCTTCCCACTGCCCGAAATGACCGGAAACGATGATCACACCCTTGCCAGCTGCCTGAGCTTCTTTCAGAGCGACGAGTCCTGGACCTGAAGCATTGAATTTATGGTGTTGGGTTTGAAATTCAGCATCGTGGTAGATCTCGAACAGTGTTCTCCCCATCTGCCGGCCCATATCTTGGCCCAACTTAGCGCGCGCGCCACGCTTCATATTGGGAAAAACCCGTTTGGCCTCGCGGTCAAATCGGCGACGTGCAGGCGGAAACCAACGCATGACGGTTTCAAATGTTGTCCCCAACCCTCGAGACCGGGAGTCAAAGGAGCGCATTCGAGTAGCGGCCAACGCCGACCACAAAGGGAAGTATTTGGCATGCTGTAAGAACGATTTGAGCGAAGTAGAAAACATTGTTCTCTATGACTGGATTCAGTGCCAATACCAATCGAAAACAACAGGCCGTATCACTCCGCTCCATGTCTGCCACAGGTAGTTCCAAAAGGTTTTGACCGGACCCTGCAGCACTGCAGCACTGCAGCACAATCCAGCGTCCGTACGATAGTCTCCAGCCTCTCCCGCCCAAAGCTGCCGTCTGCGATGATCTCGGTCGCAGCGCCGCAGCTTCACCAGATCGGTCATTCGCCGCATCCGCACAACCGGAGCGCATGCGAACTCACAGGTTGCGGACTTAATTACCCTTTGCCACGTGCACGTCAACGACTGCTCAATGCCCAAAATTTTCCGGTGTAACGAAGGGCCAGAAATGCCAGTTCTGTTCGTAAAATGAATGTGGTCACTTCGCGTGCGCCTTTCGGCTATCAGACGGGGCCTGCGTCCTGTCAAACATGCCATAGTCACGAACCACGCTTGCAATCCGAAGGCGGTAGTCGGCGAAAACACCGTCCCTGCCTTTGGTCTGTGCACCGCGATGTGCGCTCAAAGTGCGCCACCGCGCGATTGCCGCTTCGTCCTCAAAGAAGGAAAGCGAGAGAACCCGGTGTGGGTTGGTAAGGCTTTGAAACCGCTCAACAGAGATGAAACCATCCACTTCGTTCAGCATAGGACGCATTTCAGCAGCGATAGCGAGGTATTCGTCTTTGCGACCTTCCGCTGGCTCAACTTCAAAGATAACTGCAATTTGAGTATTTGCACCGGCGGTGTCTTCGGATTTGGCTCCTAAAAATGCCCGCGTAGTATCGTGAAGTCGAAAGCGGCCAGATTCCAGATGTGCAAGATGCGTTGCACGCGCCAGTTTGATGTCCTGTTTGTCAGCAGCGTTTGTAAACGCATCATACAGCCAAGCCGCATCTTTGTCTGGAACCAGGCTATCCCATTCGCCCCTCACAATCAGAACCGGGCAATGCACCTGTGATGGGTCATATGGAAACTTGCCGCTCCAGGCGGCGGAGATGTCTGCAGCGGGACCAGAAGGCACAGTTACTGCCGGCGGCGATACCGTTTGGCTGTCGTAGTCTGTGTCCAGATAAGCCTGGCCCCATTCAGAAAAATGGGCATCAGATAGAACCGCAGCTTTGCCGTCCGGGACATCGGCGGTGAAACGGTCATATTGGCTTTGCAACGTGATGGCTCGCGTCGGCGACATTGTTGTTTCGGTTACTGGATTGTCTCGGCGTGATATCGGGCCGAACAAGATCAATCGGTCAACGAGATCGGGGTGGGATGCCGCGAAGCCACCAGCAGGAAGCGTCCCCCAAAAATGTGCGAGTAGGGATATACTTTCAGCGGCGGTTTGTTTCTGAATTTCTTGGACCGCCGCTTCAATCTGTTCAACTGCGTTCCCAAAACGTCCCGATATTGAACTATCTTGATTGTCGTTGGCGCGATCAGATGATCCAAAACCGATAAAGTCGAGGCCCCACACGTCATACCCCGCATCCGCAAGATCATCGGCCCAGGATCGTCCGTCGAACTTGAAGCCTACGGACAATGCGCAGGGGAATGTTGCGCCGTGAATATAAAGTACGGGTGGGTAAATCGGCAGGCCGTGATCGCTAGTGTAATGGTGCAGCGCAAGTTTAAGACCGTTCGGGCCACAAACATCTATTGATATCATGGTGTTATGCTCCCAGTCCCATGCGGCGTGGAGGCGAGTTTCAGAAAGGTTCTGTCTTCGCGGAGAATGAATTTATCTTTTTGGGCAAACTCGTAGTTTTCGCGCCCAAGCGGATCATCTGCAAGTCTAGCGCGATAGACCTCATAGTCAGCAAGACTCGTCACATTGTAGATACCGTAGGCTAAAGTGCTGGAACCTTCGTGCGGCGCATAATAGCCGATCAGATCAGCGCCGCAGCGCGGGATTGCCTGGCCCCAGTTGCGAGCATACTCGCCAAACTCGGCTTTTTTTGTGGGGTCGATGTGGTAGCGGATTACACAGGTCAGCACGGCAATTTCCTTTTCAAAGACTGTTGTGTGTATTCTATGCTATTGCTGTGTGGAAATGCTTCGACTACGCTCGAAGTATGAAAGAAGGTCCTGATATCGCCCACATCGCCGCGCTGATTGGTGATCCAGCCCGTGCAAATATGTTGACGGCGCTGATGAGTGGGAAAGCATTGACGGTTAGTGAATTGTCCGAAGAGGCAGGCGTTACGATTCAAACCGCAAGCTCGCATCTGTCAAAGCTGGATGCCGGCGGCTTGCTGCGCCCGCGCAAGCAGGGGCGGCATAAATATTTCTCGCTGGCGAACGACGAAGTGGCTCATGTTCTGGAAGGTTTGATGGGTCTTGCTGCCGGATCTGGCCATCTTCGCAAACGAACTGGTCCGAAAGATATCGAACTGCGCAAAGCACGCGTTTGCTATAATCATCTGGCTGGAGACATGGGAACGCAGCTGTTCGATAGTCTCATGGCGCAAGAGCATCTGGCTATAAATGGTGAAGACCTGATCTTGACCACGACTGGCGCAAACTTCGCAACTGGCTTCGATATCGACCTCGATAGTCTACGCAGCAACAGAACGCCACTTTGTCGCGAGTGTTTGGACTGGAGCGAGCGTAGATCACATTTAGCTGGCAGTCTTGGTCGGGCATTCTTGAGTCGCTTCGAAGATTTATCATGGGCATCACGCGATCAGAAAACTCGGGTCGTGACGTTTTCGCAAATTGGAGCGCAAGAGTTCGAGCGTCTGTTTGCTATGAAATGAGGGGACTTTTGAGGTTCAGCATGCCCCGCAAATCTCCGTTCAAGCACCACGTTTTCCACTTGAGATCATCCTTTGCGGTATTTGCGGTATCTATTGTCCTATCAGGATGTCGGGGACCTTCTGGGTGAGCGCGGCGCCAGTGTAGGTAGGTCCACGGTTTATCGCTGGGTCCGGAAATTCGGGCCTGAGTTAACCGAACCAACAGAAAAGAATCTGCGCCGAGCGCGTGTCGACTTGCATGTCCCCTCTCGGCAGGTTTGCTTTGCAAATCGCCTGTCGGTCAGTGGATGAAACCTATATTCGCGTGGGTGGCCCTTTCTCTTCACTGCAAGTAGCGACTGCCAGGCAGTGAGCGGCGCGATCTTTGGCGGGCTGTCGATGCGATCGGCCAGATGGTCGACTTCCGCCTCACGATACGGCGGGATGCGAAGGCGGCTGACCTGCTCCCCTTTGAGTCCGCTAATTTACGTTAGCTCTGTTCGGGTTTTGG
>NZ_BPES01000019.1:0-72072 GCF_019654895.1 Roseobacter sp. OBYS 0001 | reverse complement strand
CAAAACCCGAACAGAGCTAACGTAAATTAGCGGACTCAAAGGGGAGCAGGTCATTTGCACCAAGGAATTATTCCGGTGCGACCTGCAAATGTGAAGGTACGGTCGATACTCGTATTTCATGCACGTAACTTCTGATGGTCATAAAACCCTTAGAATCGCTCGAGAACTTTCAATGCTCCAAACCTGATGAATGTTCTGCGCTTGCATCCTGGGCTGGATTGGAATCGTTGGGTCTTTCTGAGCTTTGTGCTTGCATTGTTCAGAATTCCTCCCAACCAGTCTTACTGGAAGCGTTCATGCCTACAGCTGCGCGCATTGGTTGTTGTATCTGTTGTGGTTCTTCGGCGTCGCGTTGGACGACTTTTGGCTTGGCAGAACGTCCGGCATCAAGATCGATGCCATGAAATTGTCCCAGCGTTTCCGACAACTCAGAAGCTTCTTGGCTTAGTGATACGCTGGACGCTGTCATCTCCTCAAGCGCGGCGGCGTTCGTCTGTGTAGTGCCGTCGATTGATCGTACAGCAGAATTGACTTCATCGATACCCAGTGCTTGTTCTTCCACAGCAGATGCGATTGCTGAAATTTGGTCAGATGCGACCTCTACATCGGCGATGATGCCTTCGAGGGCTTGCTTGGATCGCGCGACTTTTTCGACGCCAACTTCGACGCTGCGATTGTTCTTTTCTATCACTTGTCCAATTTCCTGAACGGCTTCCTGAGAACGTTGTGCAAGTCCGCGAACTTCTGATGCCACGACCGAGAAACCACGTCCGGCCTCACCAGCGCGCGCTGCCTCCACACCGGCATTCAGTGCGAGAAGGTTGATCTGGAAGGCGATATCTTCAATCACCTTCACAACGCTGTTGATTTGTTCAGACGCATCGGTCATCGCATTGATCGACGCTTCTGTATCGTTTGAAATATCGCGCGATTTGTCAGCGCTTTCGCGTACTTTTTGCGTTGCTTCGTTTGCTGCTTTTGCATTGGTGACGACCTGACGAACGCTGGCTGAAATCTCCTCAATCGCGGCCGATGTTTCTTCAACCGCCGCAGCGTTGTCTTCCGCGCGCTTCGCCATGTCCAAGGCTGAATCCTCAAGCTCTGTAGATGTTGCTGACACGGCTTGCCCGCTTTGCATGATGCGTGCCATCGTTGCCGACAACGTCGTCAAAGCGGTATTGAAGTCGTCCTTCATCTGTAAAAAGGCACCTTCGCGCTTACCTTCGATCCTGATGCCCAGGTTACCTTTGGCCAACTCATCAATACTTTTTACGACATCAGCGATGTTTGTTTCGGTCACCTCAAGCAACCGGTTTACGACACCTGCCAAAGCAACAAGGCCCGCATCTTCCAGTGAGTCCGACATACGGTTGGAGAAGTTACCCGATGCAGCCTCGCCCAGAACACGTTCCATATCCTTCTGAAAGTTCTCAAGCGTTTTCATGCGTTGCAGTTCGGCATTGTGTTCGCGCTCTTCTGCGGCACGACGTTCAGCTTCCAGTTCTGCTTCACGCGCCTGTTCAGCCGCCTCACGTTCACGCTCAAGACGCTCTTTTTCTTTGACTTCGATGTCGAGGTCGCGCGCTTTGCGGGCGTTTTCGAGAAAGACAACCATGGCATTGGTCATCTTGCCTATCTCGTGTTTTTCTGTGCTGCGTTCAATATCGACGTCCAGATTACCATCGGCAAGTTCGCCCATACCTTCGGTGATCTTGGTCAGGCGGCTGGAAATGATACGCGCTGTAAAGAATGCCAGCAGAGCGCCAATAACTGTACCGACAGCCACAATGGCCATCACAATTAGAATTGCGCTGTCTGCTCGAGCGGCACCTTCTTTACCCAGTACTTTCTGGCGGTCCGACAAATCGTTAACCACCGTTTCCATCTTTCCCAGAACCTCTGGTCCAATCTCGTCCATCCGCGCGTATTTGGTGTTGCGCGTCTGAATGATTTCACTGACGTTCGCAGTGGCTGCTTCGAATTGATCCAGATCGGTAAGAGTTTGTTTTGCCAGTTCTCTGCGCTCCGGATTCTGGAGCGAAAATAGCAGCCGGCTTACACCCTTGCGCGCATTTTCGATTTCCAGCTTTGAACGTTCTGCATCAGCTGGGTCATTGTCGACCAGAAAACGCTCAAGATAGAGGCGTGCTAACATGACATTGGTCGACGCCAATCCAGCCAGCGAGCTTGCCTCTGTGTCACGGTCCTCCAGTGCAGTTGACATGACTTCGGACAACTGCAGGCGCGCTTTGCTCCCAATGGAGCTTGTGTTTGCGACCATTGCATCTCGCTCTTGTTGCAGTGCGACAGCATCCCTCATCAATGCTTCGTATTCGGCGAGCATTTCAGGGATTGGTATGACTTGTTCCTGCGCTGCCAAACCGTCGAGACGGTTGAATAACTCGGCTTGTTGATCTGTGATGGTCGCAACAAGCCCTGACAACTCTTGCAGGTTCTCCGGGTTTTTGTTGGATCTGAACCTGTAGGCTGATATTCGTGTTTTAAACAGGTTTTCTTCCAAATGCGTCGCCAAGACTTCGGACGTTGCAATGCCGCGGTACTCATAAAAGGTCTTTGCCAAGCCATTTGTTTGAAAAATGGCAAAACTGCCAACCAACATAGTGAGCGCAATCATTGCCCCCATTCCAACATAGATACGCATCACGATTGACATAGTGGACTTCCTATTTCCTTGAATTTGATTCCTCATTATTGAGAGAGGGTTTCAAAATTCTTTACTCAGGGAGTTTTTCCATGCGGCGATCATGATGCCACAATGCTTGTGCCGTCGTCTTGGCTGTTCCAAGTTTCTAAATCACCGTATTGCGAAAGATGACGGTAAGATCGTTACTTTTGCCCAAGTCGCATCAGACTATTTCGCATCAAAATCTGAAATCGCGTTCATCATCACCTTCTTCAGCCATTTGTGGCGTGAACTGTCCAAGGTGCGGCGGTGCCACACCAGATCATATGTCACAGGTGGAAGCGGAAACGGCGGGGTGACGTGGGAAAACCCTTTGAACGCCGTCGCTCTAAGACGCTTTGGCAACGTGGCAACCAGATCCGTTCCGAAGGCAAGTTTTGCAAGGGCATAGGAGTTAGCCGCCGCCAAGAAGATCTGTCGCGTATGTCCTGCATTTTCCAGCGTTGCATCGACGATACTTTTCGTGGTGCCGCCAAAGTCCAAAACGGCGTGGCGGGCCGCACTATATGCCTCGATTGTATCTGGTGCGTTGCGTCGGGCGGCGTCAAAGAAACAGACGAAATCGTCTTTGTAATAATGGTCTATGGCCAGCTCCAACGGGTACGGGCCGACTGCGGCGGTGATCGCGACATCAGCAAGCCCATTTGCCAATACGCTCAGGGCGTTTGTGCGCGCGCCAAGGTCGGTAAAACGTATCATGACGTTCGGCGCAGCACGTCGGATTACCCGTTTCACCGGGATCAGAACCGGCAGTAATTCTGTGACGTTTGTAGCTATTGTAAAGGTGGTCGTGTCTTTCTGCGGGCTGTATTCTGATTGAAGGGCAAGCCCTTCCAGTTCGCCGATTATCCAGGAAATTTTTGGGGCGATCGCCGTTGCGACATTTGTTGGTGTGATACCTCTGCCACTTTTGACAAACAGTGGATCGCCGACGCATTGGCGAAGCTTTTCAAGACTGTGGCTTATCGTTGATTGACTGGTGCCCAGTGTAGACGCGGCTTTGGTCACGGATTTTTCTTCGTAGACGGTCAGGAAAACTTTCAGCAGCCTGCCGTCTATTGATGAAGTATCGAAATTTCTCATGAGTTTTTGGGTTTTTGTGAATTGATCAATCTGTATTTCCAATCATTTTTCAAATAGTGAATATTTTTTAAGCGTCGCGCTAGGATTTTCTTAATGAAAAACAAAAAAGGAGAGCTGTCCGTCGTCCCGGAAGGTGCTGAAAAGAGGTTTGTTAGAAACCGTGTCAGCCAATCACTCGACGGCAATGACATTTGTTGGGTGCTCGACGTGATGCGCGATCTCGAACGTTATTCGGAACGAAATGGGTATGTTGATGTCTTCAAGGAACTGAAAGTCGCGCGCCTGCGCGTTGAACTTTGTTTGAAGTCGGGAGATGATTAGGTTCGTTTGATCGGCGACTGCGATCACATGGAGTCTCTTCGCCATGGCGTCACACCCGATATTTGAGTGAAAGAACTGCGAGACTTCTGCGCGCCGGACCAGATAAAACAGCGATTACCAGAGTACGGTAAAATGGATGGTCTTTTGTGCCCACCACGCGTGCTCTTTCCTGAGCGGCGCGTGGTGGTTTGTTATATCAGGCTGTTAGTTCAGACGATGAAATCACCGAAGACATAGTCCGCAGCCGAGACGCCCGCGCCGTCGTTGATCTGGATCGCAAGTTCGATCGTGGCATCATTGTCGATGTTCCCGAACAACAAAGTTGGCCCACCTGCGTTCTCGAGCCAGAACACACCTGCGCCGAACGACAGTGCCGACGCGGTCGTCTGCAAGCCGAGGAAGGTAAACGCCTGGTTCCCGCCGATGAGGGAATTCGCGTCGATGTTGGACAGATCGATCCGATCGCCCCCCGCGCCGCCAACGCCGTCCATCCCGATGATGGTGTCCCGCGTGCCAAGGTTGGACTCCCCGACACTGTTGAACTGGAAGATATCGTTCTGCGCGCCGCCCAGCAGAATATCCGCCCCCAGACCACCGACCAGAACATCAAGTCCGTTGCCGCCCTCAAGCCGGTCATTGCCCGACCCGCCATCAAGGAAATCAAAGCCATCACCGCCGAACAACCGGTCATTGCCTGACTGACCAAACAGATCATCATTCTGCTGGTTGCCCTGCAGGATGTCGTCGCCAGAACCGCCGAACAAAGTGTCCTCATTGGCGCCACCGAACATGGTGTCATTGCCAGCCTCACCGTTCAGGAAGTCATCGCCGCCGCCGCCGCGCAACTCATCCAGCCCGGCACCGCCGAGCAGCGTGTCATTGCCGATCTGACCTACAAGGATGTCATTGCCCTCCTCACCGTCGATGAAGTCATTGCCTGCACTGCCGTCCAGCAGATCGTTGCCGACATCGCCGCGCAGGGTGTCGTTGCCGTCCCCGCCAAAGGCTTCGTCGTCGCCCGCGCCGCCATCGATGTTATCGACCCCAGTGCCACCGCGGAACATGTCGTTGCCGAGGCCGCCCTGCATGACATCATTGCCGTCATTGCCGATCAGCAGATCGTCACCAGCCCCGCCGTCCATGTCGTCATTGCCAGTGCCGCCATACATGATGTCGTTGCCATCGCCGCCGTCGATCTCGTCATTGCCGTCACCGCCGTTCAGGATGTCGCTGCCAAGGCCACCGATCAATTCGTCATTGCCCCCAAGGCCGAGAATCCGGTCATTTCCGGCCCCGCCATCCATCTCATTGGCGCCTGACGTGCCAAGCAACTCATCATTGCCACTGCCGGAAATGATATTCTCAAAGTTGGTAAAGACCTCGCCCGCGAAATTCGTCAGCCCGGTCGCAAGATTGACGACATAGGAGCCGTTGAACAAAGTCGTGTTCAGCGTATCAACCCCGGTGCCCCCATCAAGGGTTTCCGGCAAGCCAAGCCCGGCAAAGATCAGGTCATCCCCCGCCTCGCCAAAGATCGTATCGGTCCCCGAAGACGTCGCGGTATCGTTGCCATCGCCAAGGAAAATCGTGTCACTGCCTGAGCTTGCAAGAACCGTGTCATTTCCGCTGCCCGTGATGATCGTATCGTTGCCTGCGCCGCCATCAACGGAGTCATTGCCAGCGCCTGTTTCGATCCCGTTCGAGCCACTTGTTCCGACAACTGTGTCGTTGCCGTTGCCCATGATGATGTTTTCGAAATTGATGAACGACTCGCCCACGAAATTGGTGACGCCGGTCACCATGTTGATCTCATAGTCGAAGTTGAACGTCGTGGTGATCAGCGTATCGATGCCCGCGCCACCATTGAGCAATTCATTTGTGCCGTTGCCAGCAGTGATCCGGTCATTACCACCACCGCCAAAATACTCACCGGCACCTGACGAGCTGATGATGTCATTGCCACCCTGACCCAGCACGGTCTTGAAGCCAACACCCGCCAGAACGGTCGAACCGCCCAAACCGGTGGTGATTACATCGGAATCGAGCACATGCGCACGCTGTCCATCATAATCATCCGGGTCAATAACCGCCGGACGCGGATCCCAGACAGAGGCCAGAATTTCGCCGCCAATTTGCTGCCAGGCAAAGAGAATACGCCCGTCGCCTGTGGTGCTGATGTCGATGGTTGTGACGTTGGCGTTCTCCACCACGAAGGTAAACCCATCCGACGAACCATCCGCATTGAACCGGCGCGCAAAAAGGTTGTTGCTGGTGTCATCATCCCAAGCCACGACAAAATCGCCGTCCGGCAGGGCGGTGACCACCGCTTCGTTCTGGTTGTTGGCCCCGGAGGCGACCGTGCCGCTGTTCTGGAAGGTCCCTGTGTTGCTGTAGGTTCTGAAAAAGATATCATTGCCCGTGTTGTAGGTGACGACAAAGCCGCCGCCTTCAAGCGCCGCAATGGCCGGATCCGTGCTGACGGTGCCGGAGGTAACGTTTATATTGGCGATTTGCGCACCAGCCGCTGACACGATCTTGAATTCGATCCCAACGCCCGACGGATCTGTTTCCTCATACGCCGAGACAAAATTGCCGTTACTCAGAACGGTAACATCACCAAGCGCATTCCGATCAGCCCCATTCTGCCCAGCCGCAAACTCCGCACCAATCACGTCAAGCTGATCAATGATCCGGCCACTGATGTCAGCATCGGAAGAAACCGTGTCATCATAGGCCACGAATACATCATCGTTGGTTGAAATCAGGTTCGAGGCGATCTGTGGGTTGCGCAGAAATTCGGCCAATACGTTTTCGGTTGCAATGCTGCGGCTTAGCAGAAGGTCACCGTCAAAATCATAGCGTTCGTATCTGATGTCGGTCTGGTTTGAGTTCGCAATATCGTCATCCAGAAATGCCATCGCAAAGCCGTCATGCGTCGCGACAAGATCGAAGTCTCGTTCATCATCAGGGAAGAATGCCTGGTTCAACTGAAAGGAATTTCTGACGACATTTCCCTCGGCGTCAAAAATCTTGGCGATAATGTCAGAGCCAAGGTCCGTTCCGATCAAACCCGAGGTTTGTTCGGTCCATGCCACAACGAAGTGTCCGTTATTCAATCCGAGTATCTGGGGATCCGACTGAG
Source organism: Roseobacter sp. OBYS 0001 (assembly GCF_019654895.1). Taxonomy (NCBI): domain Bacteria; kingdom Pseudomonadati; phylum Pseudomonadota; class Alphaproteobacteria; order Rhodobacterales; family Roseobacteraceae; genus Roseobacter; species Roseobacter sp. OBYS 0001. The sequence continues at coordinate 64,822 of NZ_BPES01000019.1, read as the reverse complement.
TGCCAGTTGCTGCGGTGCCGGTGTTTACTTGAAATTCATTGAGCCATTCTGTGGGCGTAGCCATAATTTTAATCCTTTTTTAACTAATACTAAATGACAATAATGTGAGCGCATTGTTCCGAGTCGGTCAACAATCGCTTTGTGTTAAGCAAGAACTGGCTCATTCATCCAAGGACTGTGTCTGTCAAAATATGACAGAGTATGAACTTCCGCTGCAACCTGTGATGTGTGATAATATATATTTCACAGTGCTTTACGTTATCATCTCACCCTTGCAGAGCTAAGCTGCAGCAATTGGAAAATGCGCATCTCTATTGGTTGTGGTTGCTTCGATTTATGCAGAGCGTTCCGTCTTTGGGAGCGCCGAGAGCAACAACAAACCAGTGGACCGTTTCCATTTTCAGGGAAGCGCGTGGGGTAAACTGTGATCGCAACCGACGTGGATTCGAAGTCTCAAGATCAGAGAAATGGCGATATCCGAGACGGTGAATGCGGGCGCAAACGATCCGATCTGAACGTGCTTCACTCGCCTTCCCGAGGCGGGATTCTATCATAGATCTTTTGCGCTATGCTCAACACGGCGAAAAAGGCGGTGGCCCAGATGAGCAACTCATACGGTGCGGCATCTGTACCCCGCAGCCACCGGGCGAGCAATCCGCCCTGTGGGCGCAATTCCTCTATGCCCAAAAGACCTTGGCGCGGCCACAGGTTCAGGTACCAAAAGCGAGACAGATAAAAGAAGATCAGAGTAATCAACGCGATCACTGTCAATGAAACCCAGCGACGCATTACTTCAGAACCGTCAGTGTTTCAGGATCCAGCATCAGAACAAGCAAGTCGCCGCGCCGTTCAATTTCGCCTTCGAGGGATACGTATCGGGCAATGTAATCATACGCTTCTTGCGGCAGTTCTGTGCCGTCTGGCCCAGTGATCAACAGGAATTCTTCTCCATCCACCGGCTGAGAAGACACGAATACCGGCGGCACCCCGCCCAACAGGCACAGGTTGGCGCAGGCCTTATGGGCAAGCCCGATGCCGGGGCGCATCGCACCAGCAAGACATTTGCCATCGCAGATTTCGCCCGCCAGTTTCCATCGTCCAAGAGGTTCGACGCTTTGCGACGGTGGTTCGCCTTCAACGGCTGATATGCCTTGGCGCCCCCCGCGGACCTGCATCATGTTGAGATCCCCGCGTTCGAGAATGACGCCGGACACCTGAACGAGTTGACCTTCCAGTGGGGCCGCGCGACCCTGCACGCCGGTTTTTCCGCCTGCCGAAAGCATCAACGTGTCGCCGGGCAGAATCCTGTCATTGCCTTGCGTGACACGCAGCAGAGGATAGGGTGTCATTTCCATAACGCCCGTCACAGTCTGACGGCCATAGTCGAACCGAAATGCACCCGGGCCGGGGTCATCCTGTGCGGTGCCAAGCGCAAAACCCAAACCTGCCAACCCCGAAATGAACAGCACGCATATGCTCAGCAAAAGGGCGCGTAATCCCTTTGGGGTTGGCAGGTAGCCGACGAAAAACGGGGCGTCCTTGTTGTCCATCAAAGTCCTTTCATGGGGTTGGGGACCGCAATGGGTTCAACATAGGTGCCGGGTGGGTTCGCCTTAGGGTCGACCAAAACCCGCGCTCCGTCGAGCCGCAGATTATATGTCGGGACAGTTTCGGTGAAAGGCGCAGGAGAGCGTCCTGAGGTGACATCATATTGAAATCCATGCCACGGACAGGTCACGAGGCAATCGATGACACGACCCTCGCCCAGGGGGCCGTTTTGATGTGCGCAGGCATTGGAAATCGCGCTGAGCTTTCCGTCCGTCAGATAAACCGCCACGCGCTCCCCGTTTGCGAGCAGTTTGATTTTTGCAAAGCCGTCGGTCATCTGGGACGTTGTGCACACATCCACCCAGTCCGTTTGCCGCGTTTCTTGGGCCTTGTCTTGTCGCCGCTCGGACAGCGCAGCAGCTAAATGTAATGCGCCCACAGCGCCCGCGCCGGCAATAAAGATCACCGTGAAGCTATGGTTTTGCTGATCTTGTAAAATACCTAAGCTGACATGCGCCACGACGGCGAGATAGGCGGGGTAAATGAGGTAATGCAGCCGCTTCCACACCGGGGGGCTGAGGAACTTGAGCCAGAAGTCGTGGCTGGTCGCAGCGAGAATAACCAGCACAAATAGCGCGAACACGCCAAAGATCTCAAAGGGAAAGCCAGCAAGCTGCCCGTAGGATGTATTGGCAAAGAGGACCGCTTCGTATTTGTTCGACGACGAAAAGGCGAAATACCAGTCGACCACATAAGAGGCATGGGTGATCGCAACAAATGTCGTCATTACGCCGAAATGTCGGCGGTTGTACAACAGCGGTAGAAACCGGGGGTTGAGCCGCGCCAGTGGGCCAATGCACAGAATGACCGTCAACATGACGAAAGCACAGGCTCCAAAAGCGCGCGCGTTGTGAATTTGCGGGTTGACCGCGCGCTCATGGTTCAGCGCGGCAGGTGCCGCATAAAGAAATACATACAGAAACAGCACGACACCCGCGAGCATGACCGCATCATAAATGTACTTGTTGTTGTTCCACTGAACGGGGATGTATTTGACGCTCATTGTGCAGTTTCCGACGGTGCTGAAAGCTGAACCGGTTCAAACCCTATTGGCCAAGTCTGGCGCACTGAAAGCCCTGTCAGAATAATCAGGCATATCCCGATTGGCATGACCCAGCCGACTGTAAAATGTGCTTTGCGCGGGGGATCATATCTGCTCTCCCATCGCTCAGCACCGGTTTCATAGAGATACCAGCGCCACAAAACCAACGGCCAGATGACGAGGATGCCGGGTATTAAAAGTGGGCGAAAGACATAAGCCCCGCGCGCGTCAGCATCTATCCGGTCCATCCCGATGGTCAGAAAGACCGCAGCAACAAGCGAGCCGACGATACCCCAACCACGCAGTATGTCCAGAATGAACGCAGCCTCAGTCATAAGCGTTTTGGCGAGGATGTTGATATGACTTGGGCCGATGCGTCACAGTATTTGCTTTCTGCCGTCAACATCGGACAAATATGCCGGTGCCGCGGCCGGGAGATGTTATATACGTTCGGCCTTATATGATCGAGGAAGTCGGCCCACGGTCAACCCATAAACCAGCAAATTCACATAAGCGCGACTTTTCGTGTGAAAATGTGACATGGTTTATGCGCCAAGATTATGGGGGTCGGTCGCGTAAACAGCATTGGCAAAGCCGCGGTTGCTACTCTGGCTTGCCGGAACACAAGCTTGCAGATCTTACCTTGCAGGTGGAGGCCGCCGTCGGCGGCAAATTACCTTGTCCTGTGCACGTCGATGAACCACCGCTCGACCGAGTGTTGTCTGGTGGTCAGATGCGCTATGATTTACGCCAGCTCTGGTTCCTCCACAGGCCGACTTTGAAAAAAAGTCAGATCGTGCCGATGAACGGCGCACGCCTGGCGCTGGTCCAAGCGAATGCAAACTTGACGGATTTTGCCGTATCCATCCATGGGACAAGATTGGCCACGAGGGCGGTGATTGAGTATCTTGGTACAGAGGATGCAGTCATCATCACAGAAGGTTGCTGTGATAAGCTGGAAATCATCTATCAGCGGCGGTTCATCCAGTGTGACCGCAGCATTGCAAAACCTGACTGGCTGCCCATGCGTATGATCGGATCCGGTCCTGCTGGCGGAACGCTTTGTGAAAGGGCCCGGTATGTCGCTCCACCACCAAGCCACTTACAGAAGCATGATTTGGCACCTCCAAAGCCGGAGCTCGGATCGGGCGTAAGTTCGCAGACTCCCTTGATCGGATCACCTGCCTGGCCCGTGTCTATGCAGGACACCGACGCATGCTTAATGGTACTTTCAGACCACAGCACATATGGCAGGCGCGCGTTTTGACCGTGCAAATGATGTCGATTTGACAGTGAGAGCGCAGAACTTGCTGTCCTCTGTCCCTTCCTGTGACGTTACGGCGTGTCACAGTTATCCCGTGCTGCCCGCTCTGATCACGCGTTTTTCGGCGATGTTGTGAATATAGTGCGCTTTGGCGTCTGAAAAACGCCGCCCTGCGCCATAGCGCCAAAAGATCAACGCGCATGGCTTGACTTCCTGATATCCAGAAGGTGTATCTGGCGTCAAATTTCAGCCCCGTAAAGGAATAGTCTAATGCACATGTACCGCAGTCACACTTGCGCAGATCTGAGCGCGCAAGACGTTGGTGAAACTGTGCGACTGTCCGGTTGGGTGCATCGTGTGCGTGACCATGGCGGGGTGCTTTTTCTCGATCTGCGCGATCATTATGGCATCACTCAACTTCTTTGCGACCCAGACAGCCCGGTCTTTGACCAAATGGAGAAGGTGCGCGCTGAATGGTGCATTCGGGTAGATGGTCTCGTGAAAGCCAGAGATGCCAGTTTGGTAAACGACAAGATTTCAACAGGTGAAATCGAAGTGTTTGTAAAAGGTCTCGAAGTGCTGGGCGCTTCGGAAGAACTGCCGCTTCAGGTTTTTGGCGATCAGGAATACCCGGAAGAAACGCGCCTGAAGTATCGGTATCTGGATTTGCGCCGCGCCAACATGCAGGCGAACATGAAGCTGCGCTCGGATGTCGTTGCCTCACTTCGTCAACAGATGTGGAAAGCCGACTTTCGCGAATTCCAAACCCCGATCATCACAGCCTCAAGCCCTGAAGGCGCGCGCGATTTTCTCGTGCCATCGCGCCTGCACCCGGGCCGGTTTTATGCGCTGCCGCAAGCACCGCAGCAATTCAAACAGCTTTTGATGGTATCTGGTTTCGACAAGTACTTTCAGATTGCACCCTGTTTTCGGGATGAAGACCCGCGGGCGGATCGCTCCCCGACAGACTTCTACCAGCTCGATATCGAAATGAGTTTCGTCACACAGCAGGATGTGTTCGATGTCATCCAGCCAGTATTGACTGGGCTTTTTGAGGAGTTCGGCAACGGGAAGGCCGTTGATCAGGAATGGCCGCAGATTTCCTATAAGGACGCTGCTCTCTGGTATGGGTCGGACAAGCCCGATCTGCGCAACCCGATCAAGATGCAATCGGTATCAGAGCATTTCGCAGGCTCCGGTTTTGCAATCTTCGCGAACCTTCTGGAACAGGAAGGCACGCAGATCAGGGCGATCCCTGCACCGGGTGGCGGCAGTCGAAAGTTCTGTGACCGCATGAACGCCTTTGCTCAGAAAGAAGGGTTGCCGGGCATGGGGTACATCTTCTGGCGCGATCAGGGTGCGGGCATGGAGGCTGCCGGACCGCTTGCGAAGAACATCGGCCCGGAGCGTACCGAGGCCATCCGTCAGCAACTGGGCCTCGGCGTTGGGGACGCGGCGTTTTTCCTCGGTGGCAAGCCCAAGGCCTTTGAGCCCGTCGCGGGCAAAGCCAGAAACCACATCGGTATGGAACTGGGCCTCACGGATCAAAACCGGTTCGCCTTTGCGTGGATTGTCGATTTCCCGATTTATGAGAAAGACAGCGAAACCGGCCGGATTGATTTTGAACATAACCCGTTTTCGATGCCACAGGGCGGTCTGGAGGCCTTGCAGGGCGATCCGCTGAGTGTGGTTGGCTATCAGTATGACCTGTCGTGCAATGGATACGAGCTGGTGTCGGGCGCTATCCGAAACCACAAGCCGGAGATCATGTTCAAAGCGTTCGAGATCGCGGGCTATGGCGAAGATGAGGTGCGCAAACGTTTTGGTGGAATGGTGAATGCCTTCCAATATGGCGCGCCCCCGCATGGTGGTTGTGCTGCTGGTATCGACCGGATCGTCATGCTGCTGGCCGAAGAAGCCAACATTCGCGAAGTCATCCTTTTCCCAATGAACCAGCGCGCCGAAGATCTGATGATGTCCGCACCCTCTGAACCGGAGAGCGAACAGCTCATGGAGTTGGGCCTGAGGGTCATACCGAAGGACTGAAGACCCGAATTCTGGATTTCTGAGGCAAGCGGGATTTGAAAGGGAGCTTTGAAAATGCCGCGCAGCACAACGGACACGCCGGTTTTCGGTCAGCCCGTGCCGGATTGGTTGACGCCGAGTGCGCCCAAGGGTGCCTCGCTGTCAGGCAGATACGCTGAGATACATCTGTTGGATGCAGAACTGCACGCGGCAGAGCTGTTTGAGGCATATACCGGCCACGATCAGGTCTGGGATTACCTGCCCTATGGCCCTTTCCAAACCGCCGCAGATTATAAGCAGTGGGTTATCCAGACGATCTCTGCTCCGGTACATCAGTTCTATGCCATAAAAAACAAGGAGAGCGGTGCTTTTGAAGGCGTCGCCAGTTTTCTGCGCATTGACCCGGCGAATGGGTCAATTGAAGTCGGCCATATCAATTATAGCCCCGCGTTGCAGCAGACACGCGCAGGCACCGAGGCCATGTATTTGATGATGCAGCATGCCTTCAGTATCGGGTTTCGCCGTTATGAATGGAAATGCAACGCGTTGAACATGGCGTCGCGTCGGGCAGCCCAGCGTCTGGGCTTCAGCTATGAAGGTGTCTTTCGGCAAGCCACAGTGGTCAAGGGATGCAATCGCGATACGGCGTGGTTCGCAATCGTTGATCAGGAGTGGCCTGCCTTGAACCGTGCATTCGAAACGTGGCTGGCGCCTGACAATTTCGAACAAGGCAGGCAATTAACCAGCTTGGGCGATTTGACCAGCAACGTGAGGGTCGCCAGTGACCCGCTGCTTTGAAAACGCTGTTGTCAGATTGCTAGTTTTCGGGTGAGCCTTTGTTGGACCAGATTCGCCAGCTTCGACACCTCAATTTTCGCGGATGCGCCGGAAGCGCGCGCCTTGGCCAATGCATCGGCGGCTTGCTCCAGCCCGGTGTCTTGCGCGGATCGTGCCACGCCCCCTATGAACTGAGCGGCGTAATCTATGGCCGTGTCGTTGTCTTCCCCCCCCAATACATCGGCAATATGTGCCATATCGTCTTGAAAAGCCATCAGATCGGGGTGAATGATCTCGTCAGGAAGCTCGCGTAATCCCGATGGTTGGCGCTCCGCTGGTAGATTGGACAGGATGGTCTGTTGGAAAACCGCCAATGACACGATGGGTTTTGTTAAGAAACCGTCACAGCCCGCTGCCAGCGCCAGGTTCTCACCGTTCAGATCGCCTGACGTGCCAAGGACGACATCAACCCGCGGTTCCGTTTGGGTCAGCTCTGTGATCAACTCGGCGCCGCACCCGTCCGGGAGACCCAGATCGACGATCACAACAGAAGGGCGATACACCTGCAAATGACGACGAGCGGAACGCAGGCAATCAGCGCGCCGGATACGTGCACCACTGCGCAGGCACAATAGGCGCATGGCTTCGCATGCATAACGGCTGTCTTCAATAACCAGAACAGTTAGTCCAAGAAGCGGTCGCGCCGCAGTCGGTGTGGGAATCGTTGCCGCAAAAGGGTCCTTCTCGTCCATCATTGCCTCCTGAATCACTGGTTTCGCGATTTACCATGACTCAAGATGGATAACAGGGGGTTAAGAGAAACGGCGTCCAAATCCAGTCTGAACCCAGCGGAGAAATTGGGATATCACATGTTTACATATGTTTACGGTCTTACAGCGCACAGGGCTTAACGCGCAAAGAAACAGAATTGACACTTGCGTAGCATTTGTAAACACGCGCGGGTGTCGCATTTGCGCAAGGTATACCGCGTGAGTTGGATTGTTGCGTATCCCTCAGGGGCAGGGGAATCAGACTGCCGTTTGGAACTGTTAACCGAGGCAAGGGGATATGCAGTCAGATGCTGGATCGCTTTGTAGTTCTTTGGTGGTTTGGGATGCATGACATCGCCCGAATTGTCGTGGCAACTCCGGCTGAGGCTGCGCCTGCGTCGCTCTTGCACTTGCACTGGACCGACCACAGTTCCATAACCAGCCAAATGAGTATCAACAGGGGAAAACAATGATCGGCCGCCTGAACCATGTTGCGATTGCAGTGCCAGACCTTGAAGCTGCAGCAAATCAATACCGAACCGCGTTAGGCGCGAATGTTGGCGCACCGCAGGATGAGCCTGACCACGGCGTAACGGTGATCTTCATTGAATTGCCGAATACGAAAATTGAACTGCTTTATCCTCTGGGAGAGGCAAGCCCGATCCAAGGCTTCCTTGACAAAAACCCCTCAGGGGGCATCCATCATGTCTGCTATGAAGTCGAAAATATTCTGGCAGCGCGGGACCACCTGATTGCGACCGGCGCGCGTGTCCTTGGCAGCGGAGAGCCCAAAATCGGGGCGCATGGCAAACCGGTTCTGTTCCTGCACCCAAAGGACTTTAACGGGTGCCTCGTGGAACTGGAACAAACCTGAGTTTTTGATCGGAGGCCTGAAAATGGGTGTTACGTCTGCCTTGGTGCTATTTGCGGTGATCTGGTCCCTCATGTTCCTGATCATCCTTCCTATAAGAGTGAAAACCCAAGGGGATCTGGGCGAGATTGTACCGGGTACGCATGCTGGTGCGCCCGAAGTGCATAACATTGGCAAAAAGGCCAAAATCACCACTGTGCTCAGCCTTATACTGTGGGCGATTATTACCACGATTGTCTTGTCTGAGGTGATTACCGTCAGGGATCTGGACTGGTTTGGACGTATGGCCCCTGAGGCGACAGGCGGTGAAACAGATGGGTGAAGGTTGCGGCCCCCAGAATTGGGATGATCAGGTTCAATAGGGGCACGGACAGCGGGATCGCCATCAGAAACCCCGCCGCCCATATCCGCAGCATATAGCGGGATCGCAACACTTTGGCCTGTTGCCGCCCGACGCGCCTAATGGCGGCCAGCGTGAAGTATTCACGCCCCAGCAGGAAGCCGTTCAAGCCCCAAAAGATAAACGGTGCCAAGGGGACGAAGAACAGATAAAGCACCAGCGCGCAGATATTGGCCACGATCAGAACGCCAAGGAAACTGAAGGTATCACGCACTGCATCCGCCAGAGGCACGTTTTGCGCGGGCCCAAGGTTCGGATAGTGTTTGTCCTCAACAGCCTGCGCGACCGTATCCAGAAACATGGACGTAATGGCTGACGCGACCGGGATCATCAAAAAGATCGACAAGACGGCGACCGCGACAACAGCGCCCCAGCTGACCAGATCATTCAGCCATGTCACCTCACCGATCAGCGGCAGGCTCGCTTCTTCACCGACAAGCCCGCCCATGAGCCAGACAAAAAGCGCCGAGGCCCCGATCAGCAGCGCGATGGTCAGCCCGATCCCGGTCAGCAACACATTGCGAAAGCGCGCATCGGTCATCTGGGCTAATGCGGCAAAGAAAGAGTCAAAGATCATTCCGGCATCCAGGATGTAATGGCGTCCAGATCTGGGCGCGGGCGATCGGGTGGCGTCGATGTTTCGGTGGCAATATGGATCAAACCGGCAATACGTTCGTGATCCGCCAGCGCAAAGGCTTCGCGCATGAAGGCACGGTCGTGACTGGGCCAGCCCGACAGCCAATTGGCCCCCCAACCCGCAGACAGCGCTGCATTCAACAAGGCGAGGCAGACCGCCCCGGCGGAATATGTTTGTTCAAGTGCCGGTATTTTCTCGGACGGTTTCGGGCTTTCGATCACTGCCACGGCCAGATGCCCCTGATCGAATTGCGAGCGACCCTTGGCGATCTGATCTGCGTCCAGCCCCAAGGCCTCCCCCCGCCGCTGCGCGATCTCTGCCAAACGTGCCATGGCCGGTTTTTCGATCACGATGAAACGCCAGGGCTCCAGTTTGCCATGATCCGGCGTGCGTGCCGCGGCCTGCAACAAAGGGCGCAGTTGGGCGCGATCCGGCGCGGGGGCCTGCAGGGTCTTGGCAGGTCTTGACCGGCGCGTCAGCAAAAAGTCCAGTGCATTGGGGTTTGGGTTGGGCATGAGAGTCCTGCAGGTTAGAGTTGGCTGGCCAGATGGTCGATTTCACCCCTGATGAAGGCATCAAAGCGGGCGCTCGGTTGGCGCACGCGCAAGGTCTCGGCCAAGGGGTCAGGGGCCGTCTTATCACTCCCCGAAAGCGCTTCGAGCGTGGCATGGCCGCAGAACGGCACGTAAACCTCGGAATAGCCGCCTTCATGCGCGAGCACTAAGCGACCGTCACAGTGTTCCTGCGCGGCGGCTTTGATGCGTTCGGTCATCTTGCGGAAGGTGTCCGCCGTGGCCAGCATCCGCGCGAGGGGATCAATGGCGCTCGCGTCATACCCACAGGCGACGACGATCAGATCGGGTTTGAACGCCGCGATTTGTGGCAGAACAATCGTGTCCATTACATGCAGGTATCCGGTATGCCCGGTGCCGGCGATCAGGGGCACATTCAGGTTGTACCCCGAACCATCGCCCTTGCCGCGATCTGCGATACCTCCGGTGTCGAGCGGGTAGTTGCCCTCCTGATGCACAGAGATCGTCAGCACGTCCGGGCGGTCATAATAGATCGCTTCGGTGCCATTGCCGTGGTGCACATCCCAGTCCAGAACAACGACACGTTTCGCAAACCCCTTGGCCTGTGCGGCCTCAATCGCGATGGCGATATTGGCCAGCAGGCAGAACCCGTTTGGATAGTCGGGCAGGCAGTGATGGCCCGGTGGGCGCGACAAGGCATAGGCGTTTTCCAGATCGCCGCTCACAACCGCATCAACGGCGGCGACAACCAGCCCGGCAGAAAGGGACGCGATCTCATACCCTCCGGCGGCAAAGGGTGTGCGTCGGCCAAGTTCACCGCCACCTGCGTCTGACATGCGTTTGAATTCATCAAGGTACGAGGCCGGATGCACGCGCAGTAAATCCTCACGCGTCGCCAGTGGTGCACGGCGCACATCCAGATCATCCGACAGGCCCGTGACATCCATCAGGTTCTTCAGGCGGCGCTTTGCTTCCTGTGTTTCGGGCAGGCCGGTCGCGTTCAGCGGCTGCACCAGCCCCCCAATCGGCAGGGTTGAGGCATAGTTCCCACCTGCATGCCAAAAACACTGCTCGTCCCAGAAAAAGCCGGTGCTCATATCTCTCTCTCGTTCATTGTCCGCAAGCAGAGTGAAGCAGGGAAACACAAATGTCCACGCGCCATTTTCTGCGCAGCCGCAGTTGCCAACACGCCCGTTTGGCCGGTCATAAAGACTGGCGCGATTAGCGCACCATGCCCATGATCTCGTAAGTCTTGCTCAGGATCGGGGCTGTGATTTCGCGCGCCTGAGCGGCACCCTTGGCAAGGATGCGGTCGATCTCTGCCGGATCATCCATCAAGCGCGCCATTTCATGAGAAATGGGCGATAGCTTTGACACTGCAAGCTCGGCCAACTGCGGCTTGAAGGTCCCGAATTGCTGCCCGCCGACTTCCGCCAGCACGTCTTCCACGGTCTGGTCGTTCAGGGCTGCGTATATGTTTACAAGATTGCGCGCTTCGGGGCGATCTTTCAGCCCGTCGATTTCCGACGGCAAGGCATCCGGGTCGGTTTTGGCTTTGCGGATCTTCTTGGCAATTGAGTCCGCGTCATCGGTCATATTGATCCGGCTGGCATCCGATGGATCGGATTTCGACATTTTCTTGGACCCGTCGCGCAGGGACATGACGCGGGTTGCCGCCCCTTCGATCACGGGTTCGGTTAGCGGAAAGAAGTCAACGCCGTAGTCATGGTTGAACTTGGCGGCAATATCGCGCGTCAGTTCAAGATGCTGCTTCTGATCCTCGCCCACCGGGACATGCGTGGCATGATAGATCAGAATATCAGCCGCCATCAGAGCCGGGTAGCCAAACAGACCGAGCGATGCATTCTGCGCGTTTTTGCCCGCCTTGTCCTTGAACTGCGTCATGCGCTGCATCCATCCCATGCGGGCCACGCAGTTGAATACCCAGCCGAGTTGTGCGTGTTCGGGCACCTGACTTTGATTGATAAGGATCGACTTTTCAGGGCTGATGCCAGAAGCGATCAGGCCTGCGGCCAACTCGCGCGTGTTATGTACAAGGTCTTTGGGGTCCTGCCAGACGGTGATCGCATGCAGATCAACCATACAATAAACACAAGGATACTCATCCTGCATCGAGACAAAACGCTTGATCGCGCCAAGGTAATTGCCCAAGGTCAGACCGCCCGACGGCTGGATGCCGGAAAACACACGGGGGGCGAAGGTAGGGCTGGTCATGATAGGCGTCCGTTCTCGCTGGCAATGAAGTCTGCGCTGGCTTACCCATGAGCCAGAGCATCGTCAAGGAACCCCGCACTATGAACGACCCGCAGAACGCGCCGCCCGTCAACCCATTGCCCCCTGTTGTCATGTTGTTGTGTCTGGCGCTGGTGGTGCCGGAGATCGTGTTCCTGCTCGGGGCGCAGGGTTGGATCGGCGGACCGGAGGCGATTGGATGGCGCCTGAGTGCCGTGCAGCAATATGCCTTCTCGGGGGATATTTTCGACTGGATGATGACCAATGGCCGCTGGGTGCCAGAGCATTTGGTGCGCTTTGTCACCTATGCTTTTGTGCATGGCTCCTTCACTGCGACGCTTTTCTCGGCTGTGCTGATGCTCGCCTTGGGCAAGCTCGTGGGCGAAGCGATGGGGCAGGTGGCGGTGCTTGTGCTATATTTCGGCGGCAGCATTTTCGGGGCCTTGATCTATGCGCTGTTTCTCAATGACCCCGCGTGGCTGATCGGCGGCTTTCCGGCAGTGTATGGGTTGATCGGTGGATATACATTTTTGATGTGGCAGCGGCTTGCAGATACAGGCGGGCCGCAATTTCGCGCCTTTAGCCTGATCGGGATTTTGCTGGGTCTTCAGTTGGTTTTTGGGGCGTTGTTTGGCCCAACGACGGAATGGGTGGCGGATCTGGCGGGTTTTGTGTTCGGGTTCTGTGCGTCGGTTTTGCTGGTGCCGGGGGGGCTGGCGCGGGTTATTTATCACTTTCGGCGCGACTAGGGCTGCGGCGCATCGCGGCCTTGAATTCGGCCAGCCGGAACGCACCCAGCACCTGACCCGACCCGAAATAGGTCACCATGCCAACCCCGATCAGCGCACATAGCGCGAGGGCCCGCCACCATGGCAGGCTCAAGTAAGGCGCAAGCCCGGCTGCAGCGCCCCACAACACAAAACCCATGATCACGGAGGCCCCGACCATGCGCCAGATGCGCCCATGAAAGCGGGCATCAAAGCGGGCCACGTCCCCGTAGCTGCGCGCGCCGTACCACAATAGAAACACCATCGCCCATGCCGCGCTGGTCGTGGCAATCGCCGGGGCAAACCAGCCAATCAGCGGGGCAAGCCCGATGGCAAGGGCGGCGTTAATCACCATGGACACCAGCGCGTAGTGGAACGGTCTGCGTGTGTCTTCGCGGGCGAAAAAGACGGGCTGCATTATCTTTTGCAGCACAAATGCGGGCAGCCCAAGGCCGTATATGGCGACGGCCACCGCAATCGCGGCTGAATCGCTTGCAGTGGCGGCACCGCGTTCAAACAGGACCGACACCAGCGGCAAGGGGATCACGATCAGCGCTACTGCCGAGGGGATGGTGAGGGCCAGCGCGATTTCGCCCGCGCGGCTCAGGGCAATTCTGGCACCAGCGTCATCGTTCGACTTCAGACGTCTGGACAGATCGGGGAGCAGTACAACGCCCACGGCAATACCAACGACACCCAAGGGGAGTTGATACAAGCGGTCCGCCGCAAAGAGCCAACTGACCGCCTTGTCGAAATAGCTCGCCACCTGTTGTCCGACGAGCAGGTTGATCTGCACCACCCCGCCCGCGAGTGCTGCGGGGATCGCGACGCGCACAAGTCTGCGCATCTCTGGCGTCAGGCGGGGCCAGCGGAACGAGATGTTGAAACCCGCGCGTTTGACCGCAACCCAGAGCAGCACAAATTGTGCAACGCCCGCTACAGGAATAGCCCAGATCAAAGCCCGCGCCACATCGCCGCCAAGGGCTGCCGCCGCGGCCATGGCGAGGATCAGCAAAACGTTCAGCAAAACGGGCGCCGCTGCGGCGGCGGCAAACCTGCCCGCCGCATTCAGCATGCCAGACAGAAGTGCCGCCAATGAAATGAACAGGATGTAGGGGAACACAACGCGCCCGAATTCGACGGACAGGCCGAACTGTTCCTGCCCGGCAAAACCAGAGGCCAGCGCGTAAATCAGCCATGGCATCGTGGCCAGTGCAAGCACCGTCAGACCGATCAGAATGGTGGCCAGCCCCGCAAAGGCATCCGAGGCAAAGCCATCGGCATCTTCACCCCCTTCGACCTTTTTCGAAAACATCGGCACAAAGGCCATGTTGAACGCCCCTTCGGCAAAGAAGCGGCGGAACATATTGGGCAGGCGAAACGCCACCACATAAGCCTGATAAAGCGGCCCCGTGCCCAGATAGGCAAGGATCATCGCATCGCGCACAAAGCCGAAAACCCGGCTCATCAGGGTCCAGCCGCCAACTGTGAAAAAGCCCGACAGGAGCCGAATGGGTTTCAACTCTCGGCCCTTTCGACGCCCTGCTCAATCGCGGTGCGCAGGCGGCGTTCCAGCGTGCGCTGTTTGCTCGCCGAATAGTATTTCAGCCCGAACATGTCCTTGACGTAAAAGGTATCTACGACCTGTTCACCATAGGTCGCGATGACAGCATTCGCGATATAGACGTTGGATTCCGCCAAGGTACGCGCCAGATCATGCAGCAGGCCGGGCCTGTCGCGTGTGTCAACTTCGATGATAGTATAGATTTCCGAGCCTTCATTATCAAAGGTGATATGGGTCGGCACCTTAAACGCGCGCTCGCGTTTCTTGACCTTGTCGCGGGATTTCATCGCCTCGGTCGTGACGACTTCGCCCATGAGCGTGCGTTCAATCATCTTGCGCAGACGCGGCAGGCGGGTGGCATCATATGGATTGCCATCCGCGTCCTGTATCCAATAGGCGTCGGTCACAAGGCCATCTTTGGTGGTATAGCTGCGCGCATCCACGACGTTGGCGCCAACCAGCGCCAATGCGCCAGCCAGACGAGCGAAAATACCGGGGTGATCGGACATCACAAAGCAGGCGCGCGTGGCGTCCCGGTCTTCATCCGGGTGCAGGTTGATCTTGATCTCATCATCGCCGACATCGCGCAGCATCTCTGCGAATACCTTGTGTGCCGTGACATGCAAACCCTGCCAATATGGATCATAGTGGCGCCCTGTCTCGACTTGAAGATCTTTGCGCGGCCAGTCGCTGAGCACTTCGCGCAGCGCGCGTTTTGCCTCTGCCCCACGGTTTTCGCGGTTCAACTCTTCCAGACCGGTATCCAGCGCGCGTCTGGTTTGCCGATAAAGCGCGCGGATCAGAACGGCCTTCCAGTTGTTCCACGTATTCGGCCCAACGCCGCGAATATCACAGACCGTGAGCACGCACAGCAGATCGAGCCGTTTGACGGTTTGCACAGCCTTGGCAAAATCCCGAACGGTGCGCGGGTCAGCGATATCGCGTTTTTGCGCCATGTCGGACATCAACAGGTGATAGCGCACGAGCCATTCGACGGTGTCTGTATCTGCTTTGCCCAGACCCAATCGCGGTGCGATCTTGCGGGCCATCTGCGCGCCAAGGATCGAATGATCCTCTGATCGGCCCTTGCCGATGTCATGCAGCAGCAAGGCGGTATAAAGCACCTTGCGATCCACGCCTTCCTTCAGGATGGATGAGGCGACGGGCAGGTCTTCTTCCAACTCGCCCCGCTCAATCTGGCTGAGGTTCTTGATGCACTGAATGATGTGTTCGTCGACCGTGTAGCTGTGATACATGTTGAATTGCATCATGGCCACGATCGGCTCAAATTCCGGCAGAAATGCTGATAAAACGCCCAGTTCGTTCATCCGGCGCAGCGCGCGTTCTGGGTTGCCATGTTTGAGCAGCAGATCAAAGAAAATGCGCCGCGCTTCGGGTGTTGTACGCATATCCTCGTCAATCATATCGAGGTTCGCCTTGACCAGCCGCATGGCGTCGGGGTGGATCAGCATGCCCGTGCGCAAGGCTTCTTCAAACAAACGCAGCAGGTTGAGTTTATCTGACAGGAAATCGGTTTCATCTTCGATGGCGATCCGATTGTTGACGACCACATAGCCCTTTTTGATTTTGGGGCGCCTGCGAAAGATGCGCTCAAGCAAGGGTTCCGCTTTGACGTGGTCCGCTTCGAGTTTGGTCAGGAAAATGCGCGTCAGATCGCCGACTTCGGTGGCATGCAAAAAGAACTCCTGCATGAAAATCTCGACTTCGCGCCGGCCTTTTGCGTCTTGGTATCCCATCGCGTCGGCAACTTGCACCTGCATGTCAAAGGTCAGCTGTTCCGTGGCGCGTCCGGCCTGCAGATGCAGATGGCTGCGCACTGCCCAGAGGAAGTTTTCCGCTGAGATGAATTGTTCGAATTCCTCGGCAGAGAAAACGCCCAAGCCCACGAGATCGGCGGCATCATTCACGCCATGAATATGTTTGGCGATCCAGAAGAGAGACTGCAGATCGCGCAAGCCCCCTTTGCCCTCTTTCACGTTCGGTTCAACCACATATCGCTGGCCGTATTTCACGTGCCGCGCCTCGCGTTCGGAGAGCTTCGCCTCAATAAATTCTTTGCCCGACCCGGCAAACAGTTCTGTGCGCAACCGCGCGGCAAAGGTCTGTGCGAGCGCCTTGTCACCTGCAAGAAACCGGTGTTCCAGCATTGCGGTCTGGATCGTGAAATCCTGCGCACCCAGGCGAATGCAGTCCTTTATCGTGCGGCTGGAATGGCCAACCTTCAGCTTCAGATCCCACAGAATATAGAGCATTGATTCAATCACGCTCTCCGCCCAGGCGGTGATCTTATAAGGCGTCAGGAACAGCAGATCGACGTCCGAAAACGGTGCCATCTCGCCACGCCCGTAGCCGCCCACGGCAATAACCGCCAGATGTTCGCTGGCGGTGGGATTGGGTTTTGGGTGTAGGATATCCGTTGCGACAACAAGTGCCGCGTTCACTAGTTGATCGGTCAGATAGGTATAAGACCGGGTCAGGCGGCGCGCCTCGAATGGCGCTTGGGCAAAACCTTCTGCAATCTCGGCGCGCCCGGAGACTTGCGCCTGACGCAATAAGTCGACTGCGCTTTTGCGAATGTCTGTAGGGCTGCCAGCCGTTTTGACGGCCTCGCTGAGCGCTTTATCAAAGGCCGATCTGTCAAAGATGCATTCCGGGGGACAGATCAGTTGCGGCGGTTCCAGATGGTCTGCCGAAAGAGCAGTCACGGTCATTTAATGTGCCTCAGAACCCTGCGCCGCCAAAGCGCTGCGGTGCGGGGCTTAGGATCTTGACCTGCGCCTCACTGATTGTCGCAACAGCCAACCCGCGCGTGTTTGTCCCATCAGGGTTCAGACGGAAAATGCCGCTCGCACCGCGAAAACCTGCGCCTTGGGTCAATGCCGCGGCTGTCAGCGTGTCGCCTTGTCCCTGACTGGCCAGCGCACCGATTGCGGCAATTGCATCAAAAGCCAGACCTCCGATAGGGTGCGGGGCTGCGCCATAGGCCGCTTGATACTGACCACTGAATGCCGAAGTGGCCCCTTGATCAGGTATCGCAAACCAGCCGTTCTGGACACCGGGCAGGCTCAATGTCTGGGCCGGGATATCCCAGCGGGTCAGGCCCATGAATTGGGTGACCTCGGATGAAACGCCCGCTTCCGGCAGCAATTGCGACAACAATGGCAAGGCGGTTGCTGTATCCGTGGTAAGGAACAGCGCATCCGCCCCATTATCAGTCACAGCGGCGCGGATTGCAGGGATCGCAGCAATCACGTCCTGTTGGGACAGGGCGTATTCGACCGTTCCTACAACGCTCGCACCCTGTGCTGTCACCGCCTGCTGGATCGCGTTTTTGCCCTGCGCGCCTGCGGCGTCTTTGCCAGCGACCACGACAAACCGCTGCTTGCCCTGGGAAACGGCATAGCTGGCCATCCGGTCAGCCGTGTTGCGGAATGTTTGCCCGAGGACAAATAGGTTGCCACCGGCAATTGCTGCGTTGTTTGAAAACGACAGAACGCTGACGCCTTTGCCTGCAACCGCGCGGCCTGCCGCATTGGAGGGAGCGGCATAGACCGGGCCGATAATGATCTGCGCGCCCTCGTTTACGGCCTTTTCGGCATTTGCTGCTGCAAGTGACGCATCGGCTGCGGTGGGATAGACGCGCAGATCAATGGTCACCCCATTCAGGTCACGCATGGCCAGCCGCGCTGCGTTTTCGAGGCTGCGCGCTATGGATTCGGTCGCGCCGTCACCGGTTCCGCTCGGCACCAGCAGTGCCACCTGCACCGGATCCCCCGACGCCACGCCCGAGTTGGTGACCGGTAAGGTGTCGCAAGCGGCCAGCGTCAACGCCAGCAATGGCAAGGTCAAAACACGCAGTCCCTTGCGGGCGGAACGGAAAACGGCAAACATAAGGCGATACTCCAGACAAGGTGCGCCCGCGACAGGCGCGCATCAGATACCGCGATCATAGTCGTCACGAAAGGCGGGTCCAGCGTTGAATTTTCAAAAGGTGTCTTTGGCAGCCGGGCTCTACTTTGTCGGCGTGCCGATCGGGACGGCGCGCGATATTACGCTCAGGGCGCTGGATGTGCTGGCGAGTGCGGATGTTCTGGCCGCCGAAGACACGCGCAGCCTGCGACGGTTGATGGAGATACACGCTGTGCCATTGGCCGGACGGCAGGTGATTTCATTGCACGATCACACGGGTGGTGGGACCTCCACGCGTCTGATCGAGGCAATAACAGCGGGTGCATCGGTAGCCTATGCATCAGAAGCGGGAATGCCCTTGATCGCAGACCCCGGTTTCGAGCTTGGGCGCGCGGCCCATGCCGCAGAGCAGATGGTGACCTGCGCGCCCGGGCCGTCAGCCGTTTTAACGGCCCTTGTGCTTGCTGGGTTGCCGACAGATGCGTTTTTCTTTGCCGGGTTTATGCCCAATGCCAAAGCGGCGCGGCGGCGCGGGTTGGAAGACTTGCGCGATATTCCCGCCACATTGGTGTTTTACGAATCGCCCAAACGACTGGCTGCGTTTCTTTTGGACGCCGCCGACGTGCTGGGCGGTGAGCGGCAGGCGTCGGTGTGTCGCGAAATCACAAAGAAGTTCGAAGAGACCCGAAAGGGAACGCTATCGCAATTGGCCTCTGATTACGTGGATCAAAAGGTCAAAGGTGAAATCGTCGTTCTTATTGATCGAAACCGTTCAGAGAAAATTACGGACTCCGATTTAGAATTGGATCTGACAAAGGCGCTGGCGGCTCATTCCATGCGGGACGCCGTGGATTTGGTGGCCAAAGCGCACAGTATCCCGCGCCGACAAGTCTATCAGATGGCGCTGGCATTGAACGAAGGATAAAATTTTGCCCCGTAGCGACGCAAAGGTTCATGCCGGACGCATGGCATACCACGCGGGCTTGTCGGCGGAGGCATCGGTCATCCGCGAATATGAAACCCAAGGCTACACATTCGAGGCACAAAGGTGGCGGGGGCAAGGGGGTGAAATTGATCTTATCTTGCGCAAATGCGGCGTGGTTGTGTTCGTCGAAGTGAAGAAAAGCAGATCTTTTGAGGCCGCTGCACTGCGCATTTCCTTGAAGCAGAAGCAACGTATCTTTGCCGCCGCTGAAGAGTTCGTGACGACAGAACCAAAGGGGTTGTTGACGGATATGCGCTTTGATGTGGCGTTGGTAAATGCCACGGGTGCTGTGCAAATACTGGAAAATGCGCTGTCTGAGGGCTGAAAACTCCGCTGCTCCCCATTGCGTAGCTGAGCGTGCTGCGCCATTTAAGCTTCACAAACTCAAGGAGCTGCCATGAAAATCGCCTTCCAGATGGATCCAATTGATGCGGTTGATATCAACGCAGACAGTTCATTTCGCCTCGCTGAAGAGGCGCAGGCGCGCGGTCATACGTTGTTTTTCTACACACCGGACCATCTGGCCTATCAGGAAGGGCGCATAACTGCCAAAGGTCAGGACCTGCAGGTCCAGCGTGTTCAGGGCGCGCACGCAACACTGGGTGACATGCGTGAGGTGAACCTCGCTGATTTCGACGTGGTTTGGCTGCGGCAGGATCCGCCCTTTGACATGAATTACATCACATCGACCCATTTGCTGGATCGATTGGCGAGCACGACTCTGGTGGTGAATGACCCTTTCTGGGTGCGTAATTATCCTGAAAAACTGTTGGTTCTGGATTTCCCGGATTTGACTCCGCCGACCACGATCGCGCGCGATCTGGACACGATCAAGGCGTTCAAAGAAAAGCACCGGGATGTCATTCTCAAGCCACTCTATGGAAATGGCGGTGCGGGCGTTTTCCGTCTGGATGCGAACGACCGGAACCTCACGTCTTTGCACGAACTCTTCACCGGATTTTCCCGCGAACCGCTGATCGTGCAGAAATTCCTGCCCGATGTCTCAAACGGGGATAAACGTGTGATCCTTGTTGATGGAGAACCCGTTGGGGCGATCAACCGTGTGCCCGCTGCCGGTGAGACGCGTTCGAACATGCATGTGGGCGGGCGTCCTGAAAAGGTGGGGCTGACCGCGCGCGACAAGGAGATATGCGCCGCCATCGGTCCGCTTTTGAAAGAAAAGGGTCAGGTGTTTGTCGGCATAGACGTGATCGGCGATTACCTGACCGAGATCAATGTGACGTCCCCGACCGGCATTCAGGAACTCGAACGGTTTGATCAGGTAAACATCGCAGCACAAATCTGGCAGGCGATTGAGGCCAAAGCCGCGGCGCGCTGACCCTCTAGGAATTGATGCGGTAGCTGATCGCTTCGGCCACATGCGGTTTGCGCACGTCCGTCGCATGATCGAGATCGGCAATGGTCCGCGCAACCCGCATGACCCGGTGATAGCCGCGCGCTGACATCCGGAATTTCTCGGCCGCGCGCAGCAACAGATCACGCCCTTCCGCATCAGGGGCTGCAATTTCTTCCAGCGCTTCGCCTTCGATATCCGCGTTGGAGCGCATGCCGTCATAGGCCTCAAAACGCGCGGACTGGCGGTCATGTGCGGCTGCTACGCGCTCGGCAACTGTTTCGGAGGTATCGCCGTTTGCAGGCAAATCGAGGTCCTCGTAGCTGACAGGCGGAACATCAACACGCAAATCAAACCGGTCTAGCAGAGGTCCCGAGATGCGCCCCATGTAGTCCTCACCGCAGGTCGGCACACGGGCGCAGGCGCGTTCCGCATCCGTCATATAGCCGCATTTGCAGGGGTTCGCCGCCGCGATCAGCATGAATTTGCACGGGTATTTCACATGCGCATTGGCGCGTGACACCATGATGTTGCCGGTCTCAAGCGGCTGGCGCAGGGTTTCCAGCACATTGCGCGGAAATTCGGGCAACTCGTCCATGAACAATACCCCGTTGTGCGCAAGTGAGACTTCGCCCGGCTTTGCAAGCCGCCCGCCACCGATGATCGCCGCGGTGGAAGACGTATGATGCGGGTCGCGAAACGGGCGTTGGCGGGAAATGCCACCCTCGTCCAGCAGGCCAGCGATGGAATGTACAATCGACGTTTCCAGCGCTTCCTGCGCGCTCAAGGGGGGCAGAATGCCGGGCAGACGCCGCGACAGCATGGATTTCCCTGAACCCGGCGGGCCAACCATCAGCATATGATGCCGCCCGGCGGCAGCGATTTCCAGCGCGCGTTTTGCGCGTTCCTGACCGCGCACGTCGCGTAATTCGAGCGTCTTGTCCGGGGCAATCACTTCGCCGGGTTGCGAATCTGCGATCGTGTTCTGACCGTTGAAATGACGCACGACATCGCCCAGTGATTTGGCGGCGATGATCCGCGCACCACTGACCCAGGCCGCTTCCTTGCCGCACTCGGCAGGACAGAGCAATACGTGCTGTTCTTCTGCAGCTGTCATGGCCGCGGGCAGGGCACCGGTAACAGGCACCAGCTTGCCGTCGAGTGAAAGCTCTCCCAAAGAGACGACGGACAGGATCACGTCATGGGGAATGATGCTCAACTCTGCCAAAAGCGCCAATGCAATGGGCAGATCGAAATGGCCACCCTCTTTTGGCAGGTCGGCGGGGCTGAGGTTGATCGTCACTTTTTTGGAGGGAAAGGCGATGGCCATGCTCGCCAGAGCCGCGCGCACACGTTCCTTGGCTTCGGATACGGCCTTGTCCGGAAGCCCCACGATGCTGAATCCCGGCAGACCAGGCGCCAGCGCGCATTGAACTTCGACCGGGCAGGCTTCGACACCGCGAAAAGCAACAGAGTAGGTAAGCGACACAGATATCCCCGACATTAGCGTGTTATGGTTAACGGCTACGTCAGGTATGTTTACGAAAGGTTAAAGCCTTGCAGCGTTTCTAGCCGACAGGCCAGGCTTTTGTACCGGTACCGGCAGGATAGGGGAAAGGATCATAGGTGATTTCAAGCCCAGCCGCCCGCCACGCGCGAAAAGCCGGATCACGCAAAGTGCGGATGCAATAGGCATGGGCCTGTTCAGACACGGGCAAGTCATATCCGATAATACGCGCGGCGACGGGGGCAAAGAAAACATCCGCAAGGCAATATCTGTCGAACAGCCAACCGTCGTCGCGTCCGGCTATCTCGAATGCGCCTTTCCAAAGCTCTTGCAGCCGGGCCAGATCACCCCGCACAGCGTCACTCGCAAGGAAACCCGTATTCACATGTTGCAGTTGCATCGGGCATTCTGTCCGCAGCGCGGCAAAGCCAGAAGCCATTTCTGCGCAAAGCCACCGTGCACGCATTCTGGCGCTGGGATCGTCCGGCCAAAGACCGGCGTCGGGGTGCCGCTCTGCCAGTGTTTCCGCCATGGCGAGGCTTTCGCCCACGACATCGCCTTCGGGAGTTTGCAGAACGGGTGCCAAGCGTGCGGGTGACAGATGGGCAAGGTCCTGTGCCATTGTACCTGCATAGAGCCCGACCACGTGGGTGCGATGCGCAAGGCCAAAGTTTTCCAACATGAGCCAGCCGCGCAATGACCAGCTTGAAAAAGTCCGGTCGCCGATAAAAAGATCATATGTCATGGCATCAGGCTAAGGCCTACAGGCAATGGCACGCCAATTCTTTTTCGTGGCAAAGGGGATCACGGAAGGTGATTGATGTACGGCACAGGGTCGGTTTTGCACGCCCGGTTGATCTTGGTCACTGAAAAATTGTCGATCTTATGGGAAAGGGTTTCATAAGCTGAGATTTTCAAGGCATGTTGCAGTTGGGTCAGGATCACGCCGAAATGCGCCACTGCGATAATATCACGTCCGGGGTATGCATTGCTGATCCGTGCGACTGCGCCATGGACGCGGGCGGCGGCATCGTTCCAGCTTTCGCCGCCCGGTGCCGTGACGTGACCCGGGTTTTCCCAGAAGTTCCGGCTTAAATCCGGGTCCCGCGCGGCGACATCATCAAAATGCATCCCATCCCAAATGCCAAAATGCATCTCGCGCAGATGCGGATCATGGGGCAGTCTGTGATGTGAGGTGGCTTGCAGTGCATGGGCGGTATCGCGGGCGCGGGCCAGATCCGAGGAAACGAGCACGGCATCAGATGGCAGATGCGCGCGCAGCCGGGCGATTTGATCGCTGTCTGAAAGGTCAGCCGGAACGTCACGCCATCCGACGAAGGACTTGGCATGGGTGGGGCCATGGCGGACCCAGTGCCAGGTGGTCATGTCAGTGTCCCTTTCAATAGTTGAGGCAAGCCTGCAGTGACCAAGATTGCAGTGTCCGCTTGGGCCGCCAGCGCAATGTTCAACCTGCCTTGCGCTTCGCGAAACTCGCGAGCCATCGCGTTATCTGGCACGATTCCCTGACCGACTTCGTTTGAGACGACGACAATGGGCGCATTGCAGTCGCTGAGTGCGCTTAAAAGCTCGGTTTGCGCCAACTGCAGGTTTTGCCCATCCATCATTTGATTGGTCAGCCACATGGTCGCGCAATCGATCAAGACACCTTGAGACGCCGTCAGAGCTGAAAGCGGTTGTCTAAGGTCTGACTCTGCCTCGATATTGAGCCATCGGCTGTCCCTCCGCTTTTTGTGAAGATTTATTTTAAATTTTATTTCGTCGTCAAAAACGCGCGACGTCGCCAGATAAACAGGATCTAAGCCACTGCATAACAAATGATTTTCAGCCCATAGTGATTTTCCGGAGGCGGCACCGCCTAGGACAAAGGACAGTTTTGGCAACATTTTATAAACCTTTGAAGTGAACCAATCGTCTGTAAAGTGCGTATCTATATCAAATGTACACGGCAAGGTGTGCTTCATCTGACTGGGAGATGTCGCTATGGCTTTGGACTCTACAAGAGATATGGCACTGTCGCGTAAGGCGATGAAAGCTGAATTGTTGGACGCGGAGACGGAGCTGAGGTTGGCTTACGCGTGGCGCGACGAACGCTGCGAAAAGTCATTGCACCGTCTAATCACAGCCTACATGCGCCTCGCAATTTCCATGGCGTCCAAATTCAAGCGCTATGGCGCGCCCATGAACGACCTGATTCAGGAAGCAGGTCTGGGGCTGATGAAGGCGGCGGATAAGTTCGATCCAGATCGGGGCGTGCGGTTTTCCACTTACGCAGTCTGGTGGATCAAGGCGTCGATTCAGGACTATGTGATGCGTAACTGGTCAATGGTGCGAACAGGATCGACTTCTTCGCAAAAGTCGCTTTTTTTCAATATGCGTCGTGTGCAGGCCCGGTTGGAACGCGAAAGCGCAGCCTCCGGTGAGCCGTTGGACCGCCACCAGCTACGGCAGATGATTTCCACCGAAATTGGCGTGCCTTTGCATGACGTTGAGATGATGGAAGGTCGGCTGTCGGGTTCGGATTACTCGCTGAATGCGACGCAGTCGACCGAAGATGAGGGCCGCGAGTGGATTGATGCGCTGGAAGACGACAGCGCGCAGGCGGCTGAAACCGTTGAGCACCATCATGATACGGAGCAGTTGCGCGCGTGGTTGCTGCAAGCAATGAACGACCTGAACGAGCGTGAGCGGTTTATTGTGCGGGAGCGCAAATTGCGTGATGCGCCGCGTACGTTGGAGAGCCTTGGTCAAGAGCTGAGCCTGAGTAAAGAGCGTGTACGTCAGCTTGAGGCAGCCGCTTTTGGCAAGATGCGTAAGAACTTGGAAAACCAGTCTCGCGAGGTTTTGTATTTCCTCGACTGATGTCAATTAGCATTTTCCGGAAGAGCGTCTGCGCCGTTGTGTTGGCAGCGACGGCGTCAGTAAGCGCGGCTTCCGAGCCGCCATCAGAGGCGCGCGACGCAGATGTCGTGTTCCTCGGGGAGCAACATGACAACCCAACGCATCATGAGGTGCAGGCCTCATGGGTTGAGAAACTGGGCGCAAGCGCGCTGGTTTTCGAAATGCTGGCCACTGATCAAGCGGCAAAGATCAGCAGCGACAACCGGAGCGATCAGGTCGCGTTGGAAAACGTGCTTGACTGGGATGCGTCTGGCTGGCCCGACTTTGCGATGTATTTCCCGATATTTACCGCCGCTCCGAACGCCGCTGTTTTCGGGGCAGGCGTGCCCCGTGCCGAACTGCGCGACGCGATGAGCAAGGACCTGAACGGTATTCTCGGCGGCGCCGCAGTTCAGCGTTTTGGACTCGACCAACCGCTACCGCCCGCGCAACAACAGGCCCGTGAAGCGCTACAGCGTGCTGCGCATTGCGATGCATTGCCTGAGGATCTGCTGCCCAAGATGGTCACTGTCCAGCGGCTGCGGGATGCTGCCTTGGCGCAGGCGGCTTTGCAGGCGTTTGAGCAGTACGGCGGACCTGTCGTCGTCATTACGGGCAACGGTCACGCACGAACCGATTGGGGTGCGCCGTTTATCCTCCAGCAGGCAGCGCCCGATCTTGCGGTATTCAGCCTTGGTCAGGGTGAGGCAGGCCGAACGCCGGACGGGTCGTTCGCCGCGGTCATCGATGGGCCTGCCGTTGATCGTGGCAATCCATGTGATGCTTTCGCAAAATAATGTGGGCTGGTGGAAGCCTGCATCCCGGCTTAAGGTCGCGGCGTAGGATTTTATGATCAAAGGTTCAGTATGCTGAACGACAAACACATTCTGCTGATCATCGGCGGTGGGATCGCGGCTTTCAAATCGCTCGATCTGATCAGGCGCTTGCGTGAGCATGGTGCTACGATCACGCCGGTTTTGACCAAAGCCGCGGAAGAATTCGTGACACCACTCTCCGTGTCTGCACTGGCGGGTGCGAAAGTCTATCGCGACCTCTTTGATCTGACGGATGAAGCCGAAATGGGTCATATCCAGCTCAGCCGCGTTGCCGACCTTGTCGTGGTGGCGCCCGCAACGGCGGATCTGATGGCCAAGATGGCGCAAGGTCTCGCCAATGATCTGGCGAGCACCCTGTTGTTGGCAACAGATACGGACGTGATGATCGCGCCTGCCATGAATGTTCGCATGTGGGAGCATCCGGCGACGCAACGCAATTCCAGCCAATTGCGCGCCGATGGAGTTCATTTCGTGGGGCCGGTTTCGGGCGATATGGCCTGTGGGGAACACGGTCCCGGACGCATGTCCGAACCGATGGATATTCTGGCCGATATTACAGCGCATTTTCAGGCAGGACCCCTGACGGGCAAACGCATTCTGGTAACATCGGGTCCGACGCATGAACCGATCGACCCGGTCCGCTATATTGCAAACCGCTCTTCGGGCGCGCAGGGTGCGGCCATCGCCAAAGCACTGCACGTCTTGGGCGCAAAGGTTTCATTCATAACCGGCCCGGCGGATGTGCCGCCCCCTGCGGGCGTCGATGTGGTGCGGGTTGAGACTGCGCAGCAAATGTTGGACGCGGTGCGTCAGGCCCTGCCTGCGGATGCGGCAGTCTTCGCGGCAGCCGTGGCGGATTGGCGTGTGGCCTCTGCCAGTGACAGTAAGCTCAAGAAAACGAGCGGCGCATTGCCGGTGCTGACCTTCGCAGAGAACCCGGATATCCTGTACAGCATTTCGCATTCAGAGGACCAGCGCCCGAAACTTGTTGTTGGTTTTGCCGCCGAAACCGATGACGTGGTAGCAAACGCGACGACAAAGCGGCTGCGCAAAGGCTGTGACTGGATCGTTGCAAATGATGTATCGCCCTCGACTGGGATCATGGGGGGGCAGGAAAACGCCGTGACCCTGATAGATGAAAAGGGCGCGGAGACTTGGCCCAGAATGTCCAAAGATGCGGTGTCACAACGCCTCGCCGCATTGATCGCAGAGCGGTTGACGTAGGGGGCCGAAGGTTTGGTATCACTCGAACTGAAATGGGCTCAAGGTGCCGATGTAACGGTGCCATTGCCCGCCTATGAAACGTCTGGTGCCGCGGGCGCTGACATCCGCGCAAACATTCCTGATGGGCCGATCATACTGGCACCCGGTGCGCGCGCGCTTGTGCCAACAGGTCTGCGCATGGCCATTCCGCAGGGCTATGAGGTTCAGATCAGACCCCGTTCGGGCCTCGCGCTGAAGCACGGGATCACACTGGTCAACAGCCCCGGTACAATTGACAGCGACTACCGGGGGGCGGTCGGTGTGATCATGCAGAACCTTGGGGATGCCGCGTTTGAAATTACCCATGGGATGCGGATCGCGCAAATGGTGGTCGCGCCCGTTGTTCAGGCTAGCTTTGCATTGTCCGAAAGCCTGAGCGAAACCGATCGTGGTTCCGGCGGTTTTGGGTCCACAGGAGGCGATTGATGCTATTGGTTTTTGGGCTGTGCGCCGTTTTGTGGGGTATCGGCAGCCTCATGGGTGCACCGCGTTCCGCCCGCGCGATGATGATCGGCATTTTGTATGTTGGTGTTCTGGCAATGCACATCGTGTTGCCAGATGCTCATCCCCTGCGTTTGGCCACAGGTGAAAGCCCGGCGCTATGGTTGCTGATCGGTGGCTTCGCGCTGATGATCTTTTCATACCGTCAGGTGATCACGAGGCTGCGCACGCGCGCGCAAGCGGTCGAAAAACAGAGCGACGACGCCCTCGACAGACCCTTGTTTAATGACAGCGAATTGAACCGCTACGCGCGGCACATGGTCCTGCGTGAAATCGGCGGGCCGGGGCAAAAACGGCTGAAAGAAGCGAAGGTTCTGGTCATCGGTGCGGGCGGGCTTGGTTCGCCTATATTGCAATATCTGGCGGCCAGTGGCGTGGGGACGATTGGCGTTATTGATAATGATGTGGTCGAGAACGCCAACCTGCAACGGCAAGTCATTCATCGCGATGCCTCCATCGGCACGGCCAAGGTATTTTCCGCGCAGGCGGAAATGACGGCGCAAAACCCCTATGTCGAGGTGCGCCCCTACAACCGCCGCCTGACTGCGGATATTGCTGATGCGTTGTTTGAGGATTACGACCTCGTTCTGGACGGGACGGATAATTTCGACACGCGCTATCTGGTGAATGAAACAGCTGTCAAAGCCGGTACCCCCCTGATTTCAGGCGCATTAAGCCAGTGGGAAGGGCAGCTCAGCGTTTTTGATCCCGCCTATGGAGCGCCATGCTATCGCTGCGTTTTTGACAGCGCGCCCGCACCCGAGTTGGCCCCGTCCTGTGCCGAGGCAGGCGTGCTTGGCCCATTGCCGGGGGTCATCGGCACGATGATGGCGGTTGAGGCGATCAAGCTTATCACGGACGCGGGGACACCTTTGCGGGGGCAGATGCTGATCTATGACGCACTTTATGGTGAAAGCCGCACGATTGCCATCAAGCCGCGCAGCGACTGCCCGAGCTGCGGGTCGCTGCAGGCGAAAGCGTCCTGATACACACGGTTGCTCTGGCGCCAGATGCGCCCTAGCTATTCAAGAAAACGGAGAGCCATGATGACGAATCCATTGCTGCAAGACTGGGCGACGCCCTTTCAGATCGCGCCCTTTGATGCCATTTCTGACGGAGATTTCGCGCCGGCGCTGGACACAGCACTTGCGGAGCATCGCAGCGAGATTGAAGCCATCGCGTCAGCCGCCGAGCCGCCCAGCTTTGCCAATACCATCGAGGCACTGGAGGCCGCAGGCACGGATCTCGACAAGGTATTATCGGTGTTTTTCACCGTCGCAGGCGCCGACAGCAACCCGATGCGCGAGGACCTGCAGCGCCAGTTTTCACCCAAACTCGCCGCACATTTTTCGGAGATTTCCAGTAACAAGGCCCTGTTCAGCAGGGTCAACGCGTTGTGGGAAACCCGCAAAACGCTGGGCCTTGGGCCTGAACAGGACCGTGTTTTGATGCTCACCCACCGTGGGTTTATGCGCGCCGGGGCTGCACTGACCGGTACGGAAGACGCCCGCATGAAGGAAATCAAGGCGCGCCTTGCCGTTCTGGGAACCGAGTTCACGCAAAACCTTTTGGCGGATGAGCGCGCGTGGTTCATGCCGCTTGCCGAAGCCGATCTTGAGGGCTTGCCCGAATTCGTGGTGGACACCGCGCGCGCCGCGGGCACCGAGAAAGATGCCGACGGCCCGGTTGTGACCCTGTCGCGGTCGCTCATCGTTCCGTTTTTGCAGTTTTCCCCACGGCGCGATCTCAGGAAAACCGCCTTTGAAGCCTGGGCTGCACGTGGTGCAAATGGGGGGCAGACGGATAACCGCGCCATCGCAGCAGAGATCCTGTCCTTGCGAGAAGAGCGCGCAAAGCTCTTGGGCTATGCCTCCTTTGCGGATTTCAAGCTTGAAACCGAAATGGCCAAAACGCCCGCTGCCGTACGTGATTTGTTGATGTCGGTGTGGGAACCCGCGCGTGCGCAGGCGGATGCCGACGCCGCGCGCTTGGCTGAGATGATGCGCGAGGATGGCGTCAATGATGAATTGGCGCCGTGGGACTGGCGTTATTATGCGGAAAAACGGCGGGCTGCAGAACATGATCTGGATGAGGCAGAGCTCAAACCATACTTCCAGCTTGACCGTATGATCGCCGCCAGCTTTGCCTGTGCAGAGCGGCTATTCGGGTTGCAGTTCAAGCCATTGGACATACCGCTTTACCACCCGGATTGCCGTGCTTGGGAAGTGACTCGCAATGGCGAACATGTAGCAGTCTTTATTGGTGATTATTTCGCCCGTGGGTCCAAAAGATCGGGCGCTTGGTGTTCTGCGATGCGCGCGCAAGCGAAATTCCCCAAACCGCAGGCACCGATCGTCATTAACGTATGCAATTTCGCCAAGGGCGAGCCAGCGCTGTTGTCTTATGATGACGCGCGCACGCTGTTTCACGAATTTGGCCATGCGCTGCACCAGATGCTGTCAAATGTGACCTATGAAAGCATTTCTGGCACCTCAGTGGCGCGCGACTTTGTTGAGCTTCCCAGCCAGCTTTACGAACACTGGCTGGATGTCCCGGAGGTACTGTCGGAGTTTGCCGTTCATGCGGAGACCGGCGCGCCCATTCCATCCGACATGCTCCAGAAAGTGCTGGATGCCTCGACGTTTGATATGGGGTTTCAAACCGTGGAATATGTCGCTTCGGCTCTTGTCGATCTGGCGTTTCACGAAGGCCCCGCACCTGCAGACCCGATGGAAAAGCAGCGCGCGGTTCTTGATGGTATTGGTATGCCGCCAGCGATTACGATGCGCCACGCCACGCCGCATTTTGCCCATGTTTTTGCCGGTGATGGGTATTCCAGCGGGTATTACAGCTATATGTGGTCGGAAGTGATGGATGCGGACGCCTTTGCCGCCTTCGAAGAAGCGGGCGGTGCGTTTGACCCTGAACGTGCTTCGGCACTTGAACGGCACATATTGTCCACGGGCGGCAGTTCAGACGCGGCAGAGCTTTACATCGCCTTCCGGGGTCGGTTGCCGGGGGTGGATGCGCTGCTCAAAGGGCGCGGGCTGGCCGCTGAATAGCGCTCAATAGCCCCGCGCACGGTCAACGAGGTTGAAAAACGGCTCGCCTTTTTCACCGCGGGCGATGTTGCTGGCGATTTCTTTGGCGGAAGTCACCGGACGGGTTGCCGCCGCGATATGTGGTGTCACCGTCACATTAGGATGCGCCCAAAACGGGTGATCCTGTGGCAGTGGTTCTGTGCTGAACACATCCAGAGTGGCATGCGCGACCTGACCGCTGTCAAGGGCTTCGATCAACGCCGCATCCTCGATCAACGGCCCGCGTCCGGGGTTGAGGATAAACGCGCCCTTGGGCAATTGGGCCAGCGTTTGACGGTTCAGCGTATTCTCGGTTTCGGCTGTGTCCGGCAGTAAAAGAACCAGTATTTCGCCTGTCGCCAAAGCATCGCACAGGCCGTCTGATCCGTGGAAGGTCTCGATGCCATCGAGTTTTTTGGCCGATCTGCTCCAACCGCTGACGCGAAAGTTCATGCGGCGCAATTGGTTGCCGACCGCCGTGCCCAATGAACCCAGTCCCAGAATGCAGACCTGTCTTTCCTGTGCCAGCGGGTTGGAATGCCACTCCCATTTGCGCTGCGGATTCACGATATGGCTGTCCATGCCCAGATGATACCGCATGACATGACCGACGACCCATTCGACCATGGATTGGGTCATGCCCGGATCAACCATCTTGATCAGCGGAAAGCTGAGCGTGTCGTTTGTCACGATGCGCTCGACACCGGCCCAAAGGCTCAAAACAGCTTTGGTGTTTTTATAGGGTGAGAAATCCTGCAGCGTCGATGTGGGGGCATAAACGATATAGTCCACATCGTCCGGTGGAGCGTTTGTCACGAGCTCGGCGTTCAGGTCTGCCTCGGTAAAGGCCTTGTTGAGCGCCCGGCTGTAATTGTGCCAGTCCTCATTGCTGGCGGCGAACAATACGGTCAGGGTCATGTCAGTCCTTTTGTCTGGCCTTTATCTGGGGCGGTGCACATGCGCACTTTGCGTCAGCCCGAAGGCAAGCATCAAAACCAGCATGGCGGACCCGCCAAAGCTCACCAGAGGGAGCGGGACCCCGACAACCGGCGCAAGCCCCATGACCATCGACATGTTGACGGCAAAGAACAAGAAGAAGTTCAGCGCAATTCCGAGGGTCAGCAGAGACGAAAATCGGTCTTTGTTCAGCATGGCGGACCAGACGCAAAAGACAATGATCAACGTGTAAAGCGCGAGCAATGAAATCGCGCCGATAAAGCCGAATTCTTCCGCCAGCGTGGTAAAGATAAAGTCCGTGTGTTTTTCGGGCAAAAAGTTCAGACGGCTTTGTGTCCCCTGCATGAAACCGCGCCCGGTCCAGCCCCCGGAACCAAGCGCGATCTTGGATTGCGTGATGTGGTATCCCGCGCCCAGGGGGTCAGTACTGGGGTCCAGAAAGGTATCAATCCGGCGGAACTGATAGTTTTCGATCAGCTGCCACGGTGTGCCGCGGGACTGAAAAACAGCGGTCACAAGGGCCACACCGCTGGCCGTAACGGCCGCAAAATAGGCCCAGTGCACACCGGCCAGAAACATCAAACCGCCCCCGGCGGCCAGCAGCAGAATTGACGTGCCCAGATCGGGTTGACGCAAAACCAGAAGAACAGGGATTATTATGATGATGACCGGTAAAAGCACCCAAAGGGGGCGCGATGTTTTCTTGGCTGGCAGCCAGTCATAATAGGCAGCCAGCAACATCACCAATGTGATTTTCATCAATTCGGAGGGCTGCAGTCGCATGAAGCCAAGGTCAATCCACCGCTGCGCGCCCATGCCCACGGTGCCGAAAAGCTCCACCGCAATCAGCAAAACAAGCGTGCCCAGATAGGCAAGACCCGACAGGCTGCGCCAAAACCAGATGGGAACCATGGCCACCATCAGCATGAGGGCGAAACCGACGACGAACCGCTTCATCTGCGGCTCGGCCCATGGGGAGAAGGACCCGCCCGCAACCGAGTAGAGCATCAAGAACCCGACGCCTGCAACAGTGGCCAGCAGGATCGCGACAGGCCAGTTGAGGTGCAAAATCTTGCGCAACCCCACCGGCGTGGATTTGACGTTATGTTCAAGATAGCTCATGCCTGATCGCGCCCGCTTATTGCGGCCTGTGGCTGAATGCTGCGTAGCTGTTGTTGCAGGGTTCCGATGCGTTCGCGGTCCTTGGCCGGATAGGCTTCGAGCGGTGGTGTGCCGCCGTAAAGCGCTTGCAACGTGATATCGCGGGCAATAGGCGCTGCGGCTTTCGACCCACCACCGCCGTGTTCGACGATGACAGCAACCGCGTATTTGGGGGTGTCATATGGGGCGAAATTCACAAACAATGCATGATCGCGGCGTTCCCACGGCAGGTCCTCATTGCGGATCACGCCTGCGCGGCGTTCTGCGGCGGTGATGTTGCGCACCTGACTTGTCCCGGTTTTACCGGCCATGCGCATTTCTTCTTCGATCACGCGCGACCCATACGCGGTGCCCCGCCGGTCATTGACGACGGCAAACATGGCTCTGCGCATCTTGCGCAGGTTGTTCTCGTTCATGCCCAGGCTTTCGCCACCGCGATCAGGTTCTTCGACGCCGTCAATTGATTTGATCAGCCGCGGAGATACCGCCCGCCCGGTGGCAATTCGCGCGGTCATGACCGCAAGTTGCAGCGGAGAGGCCAGCAAAAACCCTTGTCCGATGGACGCATTGACCGTGTCACCCACCCGCCAAGACTGACCCTGATAGATCTGTTTCCATTCCATCGTTGGCATCAGGCCGGAGGCGACGGCTGACATGGGAACATCGTGCTTTACACCTAGACCAAAACGATTGGCCATTGCCGTGATCTTTTCGATACCGACCTTGATCGCCAGATCATAGTAATAGACATCGCATGATTTCTTGAGAGAATCCTGCAGATCGACCCATCCGTGGCCTGCGCGTTTCCAGCAGTGGAACCGGCGACCTGACACCTCAAGATGCCCCGGACAATAAGCGGTTTCATCCGGGCCGATCAACCCGGCCTCCAAAGCGGCCATGGCGGTGATCATCTTGAATGTGGAACCCGGTGGATACAGCCCCTGCACGGTCTTGCTGGCCAGGGGGCGGTATTTGTTGCCCGTCAGCGCCCCGTAGTCCTTTTGTGAAATGCCGCGCACAAACAAGTTGGGATCAAATGTCGGGGCAGAGGCGCACGCCACAAGATCGCCGTTGTCGCAGTCGATGATCACGGCGCTCGCGCTTTCGCCGGTCAGGCGTGCCTGCACGTATCCCTGCAAGGCCGCATCAACAGTGAGCTGGATATCCGACCCGGCAGTTCCTTCTTGCCGGTCAAGTTCACGCATCACGCGCCCTGTCGCATTGACCTCGACCCGTTTGGCCCCGGCTCTCCCCCGCATGAGCGGTTCAAGTTTTGTCTCTACCCCTACTTTCCCGATTTGGAAGCGGGGGATCATCAGAACGGGTTCTGGGTCTGTGATCTTTGATAGATCATAGTCGGACACAGGGCCCACGTACCCTAAGACATGAGCAAAATCAGAACCCTGCGGATAGACACGGCTCAGTCCCACCTCGGGGGTGATGCCCGGCAAGGCGGGTGCATTCACGGAAACGCGGCTGATTTCTTCCCAAGTCACATCTGACGCGACGGTCACGGGCAGAAAAGGAGCTGACCTGCGCATTTCGTCTTTGATGCGGGCAATCGCACTGTCGTCAAGGGCGATGATCCGGGATAATTGTTCCAGTGATGCATCCACATCGCCAGCGTCTTCCTTGATGATGACGATGCGATAGGATGGTGCGTTTTGCGCAAGCCGCACCCCGTTTCTGTCAAAGACCTCCCCGCGGGAAGGTGGGATGAGGCGAACGTTGATGCGGTTTTCCTCGGCCAGAAGGCGGAATTCGTCGGCCTGCTCGACCTGCAGATACCGCATGCGCGCGGCCAACCCGCCAATAAACAGCAATTGCGCCCCGCCCAAAAGCGCAGCGCGCCGCGACAGGTGCCGGTGGCTGAAATCTGTTTCTGCCCGTGTCCGTTTCACATCAGACCCCTTGGTTCATGTCTTGCGTTTGTCATCCCCGCCGGCCTCTCGCATCAAGATCGCCGGGGGCGGTTTTCTGCACGCCCAGCACGCTATGGGTTATCCCGACCACGATGGGGTAGAACAGCATGGTCATGACAAGTTCGAAGACTGATAGCGTAAAACCCGGGGGATCGACAAATGTCACCATCAATGCAAGCCGATACGCAATCGCCACCGTGGTCATCATGATGCAAACGCTCAGCCATTCATTGGCAAAACTGCCATCGCGCAATCCAAGCGCGCGGGACTTCAGGCTTTCGCAGGCCAGCAGAGCAAAGAGCGCCCATAACCCCGGCGGTCTAAAAAGCAACAGATCAGCAAGCAAGAACAGTACCGCCAGCGCGATACTCGGCACATATTCCGGCCGTCGCAGTGACCAGGCAAAGGCGAAGGCCAGTATCAGATCCGGGCCAACCCATTGGCGTGGCGTGGTTTCCAAAGGCAGCAGATGGAAAAACAGAATGACGCAAACGATCAGACCAAACGTCAGCCGCATGCCCCAAACGCGCGTGGTGGTTTGCTCGCTCATTGTGTGGCCTCGGCAACAGGAAGCTGGGGCCCAATGATCCTGGCATTGTCAGAGACAGTTGTTTTGCCGTGGTGGCGCAGCACGCGCAGGAACTCCAGGCGCTGATAATCAGCCGCCATGATGACACGTAATTTGCCGGTCGGGTCGGCCGCAACCTGACCGATCAGAAGCCCGGCGGGAAACACGCCACCGTCACCGGAGCTGATGACCCTGTGGCCGGGCTTTACCAGATCGCTGTCTTCGAGAAAGTCGATGAAGGGCGCGGCGGAATTGTCACCGGAGATGATTACACGCTGGCCTGAGGGTTGGATGATGGCGGGGATGCGGCTTGAGGCATCTGTCAGCAGGATCACACGCGCAGTTTTGTCCCCCACGCCGGAAATGCGACCGACTAGGCCAATGCCATCCATCGTCGCCCAGCCATCCACCAGCCCATCCCGACTGCCTACGTTGATGAGGACGGATTGCCGGAAAGGCGAGCCGCTGTCCGCCAGAACCACGCCGGTGATATAGGTCAGGCGCGGGTCCAGACGCACGTTGTTGAGATCAAGAAGTCGCGCGTTTTCCTGTTCCAGCTGAAGCGCAGCTTCTTTCCAAGCTTGCATGCGGCGCAGTTCAGAGCGCAATTCGCGGTTTTGCTGCGCCAGCCGTTGATAACTTTGAAAGTCCTGAAACAGGTTGACGGTGCCAGTGACCGGGGCCATCGCCCACGTCAGATTTGGTACAAATGTATCTGTCACCTGTGCGCGAAACCGCTCAACCCGCGGGCTGTCGATCCGCCACAACAGGAACGTCCCGAGAAGACACAGGATCAGGATGCTGATCAATAACCGGCGCAGCGGGCCGGTAAAGTCGTTCGCGTTTGACCTGTCCTTTGCCATTCGGCGTCGGTCTCCTGCCCCCATTTGGAGCAGGGCATGCCTGCCTCTGACGGGGTGCGGTTAATGCGTTGCGATCAACTGTCGTAGTCGATGGCGTGACGCAGCTGTTTCTCGTATTCTAAGGCCTTACCGGTGCCCAAAGCCACGCAATTCAGTGACTCGTCCGCAATTGAGACGGCAAGGCCTGTTTGCTCACGCAGCGCCAGGTCGAGATCCCCCAGCAATGCGCCACCGCCGGTCAGCATCACGCCACGATCCACAATATCCGCAGCGAGATCAGGCGGTGTTGTTTCAAGCGCTGTCATCACAGCCTCGCAGATCTGCTGGACGGGTTCAGCCAGCGCCTCGGCGATCTGCGCCTGCGTCACTTCTATTTCTTTTGGTACACCATTCAACAAATCACGCCCCCGGATCTGCATTGACGTCCCACGCCCGTCATCGGGCATTCTTGCCGTGCCAATGGACGTCTTGATGCGTTCTGCCGTGGTTTCACCGACCAGCAGGTTCTGCTGACGGCGCAAATAGCTGATGATCGCTTCGTCCATGCGATCCCCGCCGACGCGCACAGAGCGCGCATAGACAATATCGCCCAGCGACAGGACCGCGACCTCGGTCGTACCACCACCGATGTCCACGACCATGTTGCCCGTGGGGTCCGTGATCGGCATGCCAGCACCAATGGCCGCCGCGATCGGCTCTGCGATAAGCCCCGCCCGACGTGCGCCAGCACTCAGAACAGACTGGCGGATAGCGCGTTTTTCAACCGGCGTTGCACCATGGGGGACGCAGACGATGATTTTGGGTTTGGAGAAAGTGGAACGTTTGTGCACTTTGCGGATGAAGTGTTTGATCATTTCTTCGGCAGTGTCGAAATCGGCGATCACACCTTCGCGCATCGGGCGAATCGCCTCAATGCTGCCGGGTGTACGCCCCAGCATCAACTTGGCATCCTCGCCCACCGCGAGCACTTTTTTCACGCCATCCTTAACGTGATAGGCGACCACCGAAGGCTCCGACAGAATAATCCCACGGCCTTTGACGTAAACCAACGTGTTTGCAGTGCCGAGGTCGATCGCCATATCTGACGAAAAAAGACCACGAAAACTATCGAATAGTGCCATGACGCTTATAACCTTGCCCGAATCTGATTTATCCGAGCCCAGCGGCCCGGTTGTCCTGTGTTATATGCTTAGCCGCGATATGGTGAAAGGGGCGTTAACGATGTTCTAGGCATCATCTTGCTTTTTGAAGAAAATGATGAACGCCCCTGTTTTATCGCATCAGGTCGTGCGGGTCAGGGCAGGGTTGGCGATAAAAGAAACATCGACTGAAGGCCTAAACCCGGTTTCACATTGGGCAGTGCGCGCGCGAATGCCTGTTCCATTGCGCCTTCGGTAAACAATTCTGACAACCCGCGATCGACAACAAGACGAAACTCAGTATCACCGCGTGCCATGGCGAGCCCCTGCTTTTCCACCGTCAATAGTTGGTCGAAAACCTTCAGGTCATCCGCCACTTCGCTTTGCGCGACCATGTTCATCAAGATGGACTGGTCCGCAAAATAGGCTGTGATTTCATCCTGCTCCAGCGCGGCCATGCCCGTCGGGTGATCATCGAAGACTACGACTTCCGCCGCGATATCCGCCGCATTCAGTGAGTTTTGCAATGCATCAAGCGTGGTCGTGGCGGAACGCACGCCAACCTTCATTCCGGCCAGCTCATCCAGCGATTCAGGCCCGTCTTTCTTGAGCACAACCACAGTTCCATCGACATACACCGGCACGGAAAAATCAACCAATTCGCGGCGCTCAAGCGTGATTGTGGCGGCACCACACAGCAGGTCGATATTGCCATTCGCAACTTCCTCAAATCGGTTTTCCGCAGTCACTGGTCGGAAGACGATTTCCATATCGGGCAGTTCGACCGCTGCTGCAATCTTTGACGCCAATACATAGCAGACGGTGGGCGTGTATCCTTTGGGTTCGTTTTCGCCCAAGTAGGACAGCGGGGCTGCGTCGGTCCGAAAGCCGATGACCAGTTGTCCGTTTTCTTTAATTCGCTCAAGTGTTTGGGCTTGGGCGGCGGCGGGCATGAGGATTGCTGCGATCAAAGCTGCAAAGAGAGGGCGCATGATAAGTATCCTGTTTGAGGTTGTTGTTTATGTTTTTTTTGCAACCTTATCAGATAACAAGACAAGATACCGCCGGAAAATCGACGGTATCTGTTTTTTATCGTATCAGGCGCGCAATCTTGCCGAAACGCTCAGCCCACGTCCTTGTAGCTGATCTCACGGGTGTCCTTACCGGCTTTTTCACGACGCACCAGCAGACGGTTCAAAGCATGGATGTAGGCGCGTGCTGAGGCAACCACAGTGTCCGTATCGGCCGACTGCCCCGTCACGATACGGCCGTCTTCTTCCATGCGCACGGAAACGGTTGCCTGCGCGTCCGTCCCTTCGGTCACCGCGTGCACCTGATAGAGCTGAAGGCGTGCCGAATGTGCAACCAGTGCCTTGATCGCATTGAACGACGCATCAACCGGGCCGTCCCCGGTTTGCGTGGTAGATTCTTCAACGCCATCTATATTCAAGACAAGGTCGGCCTGCTGCGGGCCATCAGTACCGCATACAACGCGCAACGACACCAATTGGATTCGGTCGTTTTCCGGGTCTGTCGCCGTACGCATCAAAGCGATCAGATCGTCGTCATAGATCTCTTTTTTGCGGTCGGCCAACTCCTTGAAGCGCACAAAGACGTCCTTGAGCTGGTTGTCGCCCAATTCAAAACCGAGGTTCTCCAGTTTGGAGCGCAACGCTGCCCGCCCTGAATGTTTGCCCATCACGATATTGGTTTCGGTCAGGCCAACATCCTCGGGGCGCATGATCTCAAAGGTTTCCGCGTTCTTGAGCATGCCGTCCTGATGGATGCCGGATTCATGCGCAAAAGCGTTCTTGCCGACAATCGCCTTGTTGAACTGCACCGGAAACCCGGACACAGCAGCGACACGGCGCGAGATATTCATGATCTTGGTGGCGTCAATGCCCGTATGAAACGGCATGATGTCATTGCGCACTTTCAGGGCCATCACGACCTCTTCAAGCGCTGTATTCCCCGCCCGTTCGCCGAGGCCGTTTATCGTGCATTCGATCTGGCGCGCGCCCGCTTCGACGGCGGCAAGGCTGTTGGCCGTGGCCATGCCCAGATCATTGTGGCAGTGGGTTGCAAATGTGATCGTGTCTGCCCCCGGCACGCGTTCAAGCAACATCGAAATCAGGGCCGCCGACTCGCGCGGGGCCGTATAACCGACGGTGTCGGGGATATTGATTGTGGTGGCCCCGCATTTGATGGCGATTTCCACCACCCGGCAGAGGTAATCCTCTTCGGTGCGGGTGGCATCCATAGGCGACCACTGCACATTGTCACACAGGTTGCGCGCATGGGTCACAGTCTGTTCGATCCGTTCGGCCATCTGGTCCATATCAAGGTTCGGAATGGCGCGGTGGAGGGGGGATGTCCCGATGAAGGTGTGAATGCGGGGGCGTTTGGCGTGTTTCACGGCCTCCCAACATCTGTCGATATCCCCGATCTGGGCGCGCGCGAGACCACAAATCACCGATGTTTTGGCGTTGCGCGCAATTTCAGACACGGCAGCAAAATCGCCCTCTGATGCAATAGGAAAGCCCGCTTCGATGATGTCGACGCCCATTTCATCAAGCAGCCCGGCGATTTCAAGCTTTTCCGAATGGGTCATGGTCGCACCCGGGCTTTGTTCGCCGTCGCGCAATGTCGTGTCAAAGATCAATACGTGATCCTGTTTTGTCGTATCTGTCATGGTGTATCTTTCGTTCTGTGCTTTAATCCGTGGCGCGCAACACATCCCTCTGAGCGGGCGCGCCGGAGGGCACGCTCAGAGGCGGATTAGCAGCAGTAGGGCAGCCGGGGCACGCAGGATGCATGCGGTCAAAGTGATATGTTCTGACTGTACCATGGATCGAATTTATACAGCAGCTTCACGAAATGGAAAGAGGCTTTGTCGCAGGTGCGATGAACGGGGTTGAAGCATCGCCTGAGCCTTCTAGGTCGCTGGGAATGAGAAATACTTTAATACTCGGTGCGTCCGGCGGGATTGGGGCGGCACTTACGGCTGCTGCTACCAATCGCGGAGACGCCGTAACCGGTCTTTCGCGCAGTCGCGATGGCTTTGACATCACAAATTCCACTTCGGTGGCGCAGCATCTGGGTTCCGTCAGTGCACCCTATGATCTGATCGTGGTGGCGACGGGAGCATTGGAAATCGACGGCGCAGCCCCGGAAAAATCGGTGAAAAACCTGGATGCCAAGGCGATGCTGGATCAGTTTGCCTTGAATGCGGTCGGGCCGGCACTGGTGTTGAGCCATGCTGCGCGATTACTGCCGCGCGACCGTCCGGCGGTTTGCGCCGTGCTCTCCGCGCGGGTCGGCTCCATCGGGGATAACAAAGTGGGCGGATGGATCAGCTATCGCAGCGCGAAGGCGGCGGTCAATCAGGTGGTGCGCACGGCGTCCATCGAATTGGCGCGCACGCATCCGCATTCCGTTTGTGTGGCCCTGCATCCCGGCACGGTCCAGACGGCATTTACGGAAAAATATCTGGGTCGGCATCCGTCGGTCTCTGCCGCTGAGGCGGCAGACAACTTGTTGCGCGTCGTGGATGGCTTGTCCCCGGCGCAGACGGGTCGGTTTTTCGACTGGGCGGGCAAAGAGGTTCCGTGGTGAGCCGTCTCGTTCTGGTGCTGGGGGACCAGCTGTCTGAAAGCCTCAGCGCGTTGCAGGCGGCCGATAAATCGACGGATATGGTCGTGATGTCCGAGGTTGCGGATGAAACCTCCTATGTGCAGCACCACCCGAAAAAGATCGCGCTGATCTTTGCGGCCATGCGGAAATTCGCGCAACACTTGCGTGATGAAGGTTGGAACGTTGCCTATGCGCAGCTGGATGACAGCGAAAACGCGGGGTCCATCGTTGGTGAGCTGTTGCGCCGGGCAGAGCAAACCGGGGCGCAAACCGTACTGGCAACAGAGCCGGGAGAGTGGCGCCTGATCGGGCACCTCAAAGAGGCACCGTTGCGGGTTGAGATGCTGCCAGATGGCCGATTTCTTGCGTCCCATCAGGAGTTTGAGGATTGGGCCGACGGGCGCAAGCAATTACGGATGGAGTATTTCTATCGCGAGATGCGGCGCAAAACGGGCCTGCTGATGGAGGGGGCTCAACCCAGCGGCGGCAAGTGGAATTTCGATCACGACAACCGCAAACCGGCACCCGATGAGATCACCTTTGAAGGGCCTTTACGGTTTGAGCCGGATGAAACCGTGCAAGAGGTTCTGGATCTGGTGGAGGTGCGGTTTTCAAACCATTTTGGCGCGCTGCGCCCGTTCTGGTTTGCAACATCCCGCGCCGAAGCGCTGCAACAGCTGGATCATTTCATATCGAAAGGCTTGCCAAAATTCGGAGATTTTCAGGATGCGATGCTGAATGACAATCGGTTCTTGTATCACGGTCTGATCTCAACCTCGCTGAACATCGGGTTGTTGACACCGCTTGAGGTTTGTACAGCCGCCGCGCGCGCCTATGAGCAGGGCGATGCCCCGATCAACGCGGTGGAAGGGTTCATCCGGCAGATCATCGGGTGGCGCGAATACGTGCGCGGCATCTATTTTCTGGAAGGGCCCGACTAT
Organism: Roseobacter sp. OBYS 0001; assembly: GCF_019654895.1. NCBI lineage: Bacteria > Pseudomonadati > Pseudomonadota > Alphaproteobacteria > Rhodobacterales > Roseobacteraceae > Roseobacter > Roseobacter sp. OBYS 0001. The sequence goes on along the minus strand of NZ_BPES01000019.1, from coordinate 22,773 downwards.
ACCAGCCGCAACGTGCTGGGCCAGACGCGCGATTTACCTGACGTGTATTGGGGCGGCAAGACGAGTATGAATTGCATGGCAAAAGCCGTGGGCCAAACCCGCGAAGAGGCCTATGCCCATCATATCCAGCGCTTGATGATCACCGGGAATTTTGGGCTGCTGGCCGGGATTGATCCGCAACAGATGCATGAGTGGTATCTCGCGGTTTACGCAGATGCCTTTGAGTGGGTCGAGGCCCCGAACACGGTCGGCATGAGCCAGTTTGCTGATGGCGGTATCATCGCGTCCAAACCCTACGTGAGCAGCGGCGCTTATATCAATCGCATGTCCGACTATTGCAAGTCCTGCAGCTATAAGGTGGCACAAAAGACGGGCGACACGGCCTGTCCGTTCAACTTGCTGTACTGGCATTTTCTGGATCGTCACCGCCCTCGGTTTTCGGGCAATGCGCGTATGGGGAACATGTATCGCACCTGGGATCGGATGGACGCGGAAAAGCGCGAGACCGTGATCGCCGAAGCGGATGCGTTATTGGACCGGCTTGATGCGGGTGAAGCCATTTGACCGGCGTGCGCATGGCACGATCCGTGCGTGCCAACAGGTTTCTGGCGACGCGTTGCTGTGAAAGAACCCGCGCCAGTTGCCGGAATATGAGCGTGTGGTCGGATGATCTGGCCGTGTTTGAAACGCGTCATAAGGGTCGCGCGGACCGCCATTCAGCCGCCGTCGGTCAGGATGCCGTTTTCCCACTCTCCGGAATTTTCCTCGCCGGTTGCATAGCGCATGGTGCCTGTCCCCTGACGTTTTCCTGCGCGAAACATGCCCTCGTAGACATCGCCGTTTTCATAGGTTGCGACACCGATCCCTTCGATTTCGCCGCTGGCCCAAGCCCCTTCATAGGTGAAACCGGATGGCATGACGATCTTGCCTTGTCCGTCCCGCTGCCCACCTGAGAAGCCGCCGGTGTAGATGGTGCCATCGGGATAGGTGGCAGTGCCTTGCCCGTGGCGTTGCCCGTCCAGCCACTCTCCGTCATAGCGATAGCCACTTGCATCGGTGATCACACCTTGGCCGTGATTGCGGGCATTGCGAAAATTGCCTTCGTACACCACGCCATTGGCGTAGACGGCCTTGCCGATGCCGTCGATGACGCCATCTTTCCATTCGCCTTCATAGGTAGAACCATCCGGATAGGTGATCAGCCCTTGCCCATCTGCCTGCCCTGCGGACAATGATCCCACATAGACCGAACCGTCAGGATAGGTAACGCGGCCTTCGCCTTCGATCTCGCCTGCAACCCATGATCCGACATATGTGTATCCATCCTGTGCCGTGAAAGTCCCCTGACCCTCGCGCAGATCATTGGCAAACTCGCCCTCATAGATATCGGCATTTGCATAGGTTACCTTGCCAATGCCCTCGCGACGCCCCGCGACCAGTTGCCCCTCGTAGACATCGCCATTGGCCTGCGTCAGCTTGCCTGTGCCGTCAATCTGACCGTCGCGCCACAGGCCCACATAGATCAGGCCATCGGGCATGGTCAGCGTACCTTCGCCTTCGCGCTTTCCATTCGCGACACGGCCCTCATAGACAGCACCATCAGGGTAGGTGATCGTGCCCAGCCCCTGTTTGACGCCATCGACCCAGTCGCCTTTGTACTCATATCCGCCGGGGCTTTGCATCGTGCCTTTGCCATGATGTTTCGCGTTGCGAAAACTGCCCTCATAGCGCACACCATTTGCATAAAGCGCGATGCCGCGTCCCATAATGGCACCGGCGAGCCACTCGCCTTCATAGGTGCCGCCATCAGCAAAGGTGATGCGGCCAAAGCCCTCCGGTTTTCCTTTGGCAAAAAGGCCCTCATAGACGGAACCATTCGGAAAACGGGCAATACCTTCGCCTTTGATTTCCCCGTCAACCCATTGCCCGGTATATTCATAGCCGTTGGGCAATTTGTAGGTGCCTGTGCCGTGCTGCACGCCGCCCTTGAATGTTCCCTCGTATACCCCGCCGTCTTCGTACTGCTTGGTTTGTGTTTCACCGTCCTGCGCCAGAAGGGGCAGGGGCAATAGGGCAAGGCAAAAGCTCAGGCGGCGAAGTGTCATGATTACCCTTTATCATCTGGAAAACTGCGTCGGGATGTCGTGGGGCAATTTAAGCAATGGGCAGGGCGGGGGCAACGCCCTTTTGCCGCAATAGGCGGGGTTGGGCTTTCATCGGGCGTGTGATCTGCTACATGGGTCAAAATCAGGCAGGCGGGCAGGCAAAAGGGCCTTAACCATGGCGGATCGTTTTCGAATTACTCTGGGCCAGATGAACCCGACGGTTGGCGATTTGGCCGGCAATGCGGCAATCGCGCGTGAAGTCTGGGCGGCAGGCAAAGCGGCCGGGGCCGATCTTGTTGCGCTGCCTGAGATGTTTATCGCAGGCTACAATGCGCAGGATCTGGTTATGAAGCCCGCGTTTCAACTCGATGCGATGCGCCACATCGAGGCACTGGCACAAGACTGTGCAGATGGGCCGACGTTGGCCATCGGAAGCCCGTGGGTCGAAGGCACCAAGTTATATAACGCGTATCTGATCCTGAAGGGCGGCAAAATCGTCAGTCAGGTGCTCAAGCACCATCTGCCCAACGAGACCGTCTTTGACGAGGTGCGCATTTTCGATGCTGGACCGCTTGGTGGTCCTTATTCCGTAGGCAATTCACGCGTTGGCAGCCCGATTTGCGAAGACGCCTGGCACGAGGATGTGGCGGAAACGCTGGCAGAAACCGGGGCTGAGTTTTTGCTGGTGCCAAACGGGTCACCCTATTATCGCGGCAAGTTCGAAACCCGCCTGAACCATATGGTCGCGCGCGTCATCGAAACCGAATTGCCGTTGATTTACCTCAATATGGTGGGCGGGCAGGACGACCAGGTGTTTGACGGGGCCAGCTTTGGGCTGAACCCCGGCGGCAATCTGGCTGTGCAACTGCCTGCTTTTGACGAGGCGGTCGCACATGTCGATCTGGAACGCGGGCCTGAGGGCTGGCGGATTGTCGAAGGGGAAAAGGCCCATCACCCGGATGCGTGGGAGCAGGATTACCGCGTGATGGTTCAGGCGCTGCGGGATTATTGTCGCAAGACAGGGTTTGGCAAAGTGCTCTTGGGCCTGTCAGGCGGGGTCGACTCCGCATTGGTCGCGACCATAGCGGTCGATGCTTTGGGGGCGCAGAACGTACGCTGCGTGATGCTGCCGTCGGAGTACACCTCAGCGGAATCGCTCGAAGATGCAGAGGCCGTCGCGAAAGCACTGGGGTGTCACTATGATTACGTTCCGATCACGGAGGGGCGCGCTGCCGTTGAGCAGACATTGGCACCGCTCTTTGAGGGGCATGACGCGGACCTGACCGAGGAAAACATCCAGTCCCGCCTGCGGGGGTTGTTGTTGATGGCCATGTCCAACAAGTTCGGCGAAATGCTCTTGACGACGGGGAATAAGTCCGAAGTGGCCGTTGGTTATGCGACCATCTATGGCGACATGGCGGGGGGGTATAATCCGATCAAGGACCTCTACAAGACCCGCGTGTTTGAGACCTGCCGCTGGCGCAACAAGAACCACCGCAGTTGGATGGAAGGCCCGGATGGTGAAGTGATCACGCCGCGCGTGATTGACAAACCGCCCTCCGCCGAGCTGCGTGAAGATCAAAAAGACAGTGACAGCCTGCCTGATTACCCGGAACTGGACCGGCTGCTTGAGATACTGGTCGACCGGAACGGCTCGATCGAAGACTGTGTCGCCGCAGGCAGTGACGCCGAGACGGCCAAAAAGATTGAGCATCTGATTTACATCAGTGAATACAAACGTTTCCAGTCCGCACCGGGCGCGCGGCTGACCAAAGGGGCGTTCTGGCTGGATCGTCGCTATCCGATTGTGAACAGGTGGCGTGATCGGGGCTGAAAGCAGCCCCTGATCCCGTCACATGTGACGCGAAACGCAAAACTGTGATTTGCCAAAGGGCCTTTCCACCTGTTTTGAACACCACATCAATAAGGAATGGGTTTTATGGTTTTGCGTGGTCTTTTTCTTTTGGCAATTACGGTCTTTGCCTTGCCTGCGGCGGCCTGTGGGCCTGACAGCGATTGCATGATTGGTGAGCGGCACTACCGCATTGCATTGCCGCAAGGCTATGACGCAAGCGTTCCGGTGCCTGCCATCGTCTTTGCGCATGGCTATCGTGGCTCAGCGCGGGGCGTTATGCGGAACCGGTCCCTGCGCGGTTTGGCGTCCGATCTTGGGGCGGCGCTGATTGCGGTCAAATCAGGCGATCAGGACTGGGTGATCCCCAATGCCCCGCGACACCTTGATACAGACGGCGCGGCCGAATTTGCCTATTTTGATGCGGTGCTGAGCGACGCCGCGACCCGGTTTGCCCTTGATAGGGATCGCATTATCGCCACCGGGTTCAGCGCCGGGGGCATGATGGTTTGGAATCTCGCCTGCGCGCGGCCTGAAATGTTCGCGGGATTTGTGCCGATTGCGGGGACATATTGGCTGAAGCCGCCTGAAACCTGTGCGGCACCCGCCGCGAGCATCGTCCACATTCACGGGGATCAGGATAAGACCGTCCCGCTGCTTGGCCGCCCGATTGGTCCCACGAAACAAGGGAAAGTGCCTGCTGCGCTGAATATGTACGAGGCGTTTGGGGAGTTCGGCAATGCTGAGGCCGCGCAATATGATGGGTTAAGTTGTAAAGAACAGCGTAACGATGACGGTGAACTTCTGGCGTTCTGCCTGTTCAAGGGCGGGCATTCGTTTCGCACCGAACACTTGCGCCATGGCTGGGAGCAATTGCAAAAAGCAGGGCAGCTGTAAAAGCCACCCTGCAATTGGCTCAAAGCATCAGTTGGTAGCTGTGGGGCACATAAGTGAACCCGCTGTCCTTGGTTTCGACATAACCGACGCCGGGCCATGGCATGTGATAGCCCACAAATGCGACTTTATCGGCGGCAAGCATGTCCAGAATTTTGCGGCGCATCGCGGCGGCGGCCGGTTTATCCATGTCGAATTTCACTTCCCAATCCGGATGCCCGAGGGACCAGATGTAGTGGTTGGCGAAATCCGCACCGAGGTAAATCTGCGTACCTTCGCTTTCGACCATATAATTCATATGACCGGGCGTGTGACCGAACGCGCCCATTGCCGTCAGCCCTGAGGCAACTGAACCACCATCTTCAAGAAAGGTCATCTTCTCGGCGAAGGGAACAACCTTGGATTTAAAGCGGTCATTGTCTTGTGCGGCCCATGCGTCATATTCGACGCGCCCGGTCACATAACGCGCATTGGTGAAGGTCGGGCTGCCATCCTCAAGCGTCATGCCGCCAATATGATCGCCGTGCATGTGGGTCAAAACGACCACATCAATCTGATCCGCAGTGTAGCCAGCCGCTTCGAGTGCTGCAACCGTGCCAACGCCGGAGAGGCCGGTGTCAAACAACACCAATTCACTGCCGGTATTAACCACGGTTGGTGTAAAGAAAAACTGCGCCTTGTCGGTGGGCAGGTTTGCAGCGGCGGAGACGCTGTCAAAGGTCTCTTTGTCCACGTTCAGGCCAAAAATGCTGTGCGGATCATCGCGCGGCACGGTGCCGGCCAACAGCGTGGTGACATCAAACCCGCCGACCTTGAGCCGTTGGAACGGCGACATTTGCGCGCCAGTGATTGGAGCCGCTGCATAGCTGGTCCCGACCGTAGCGGCAGCAAGCGGCAAGGCGGCAGCACTGGCCAGTGCAGCGCGGCGTGAAATTTTAGGGGTGTGCGACATCAAGGTTCTCCCGGTTTTGTCATTGATCCCAGATATAGGGCAGAATGTCGCGGGGGCCATTGTTTTCGCATGGAATGACCTTCACAATTTCGCGTAGAAGTTGACAGAGGCGCTGTACCGGGTTGCTGGACAAATACATGGCCCTGTGACAACACCGCGCCAACAGGAGACAGCAAATGACCACCACCCGTTTCGCCCCGTCGCCCACAGGCTACATCCATATCGGTAACCTGCGCACGGCTTTGATGAATTACCTGATTGCGCGCAAAGCGGGCGGAACGTTCATCCTGCGGATTGACGACACCGATCCGGAAAGGTCGAAAGAAGAATATGTAGACGGGATCAAGCAGGACCTTGAATGGCTCGGCCTGCACTGGGATCGCATCGAGCGTCAATCGCTGCGCCTTGACCAATACGCTGATGCCGCTGACAAATTGCGGGACATGGGACGGTTTTACGAAGCGTTCGAAACACCGACCGAACTGGATCTCAAGCGCAAGAAACAGCTGAATATGGGCAAGCCGCCCGTTTATGACAGGGCCGCACTGGCATTGTCGGATGCCGAAAAAGACGCCTTGCGCACTGAGCGTGGTGCAGGTGTGTGGCGGTTTAAACTGGACCGCGAGCGGATCGAATGGGCGGATGGCATTCTGGGGGACATCTCGATTGATGCGGCTTCTGTATCCGACCCGGTGCTTATTCGCGGCGATGGTCAAATCCTGTACACGCTGGCTTCGGTGGTCGATGACACGGAGATGGGCGTCACGAATGTGGTGCGCGGTTCGGATCATGTAACCAATACCGCGACACAAATTCAGATCATCAACGCGCTTGGCGGCACGGTTCCTGCATTTGCGCATCACTCGTTGCTGACCGGCCCGCAGGGCGAGGCTTTGTCCAAACGTCTGGGCACGCTGGCGCTGCGTGATCTGCGTGAAAGCGGTGTTCAACCTGCTGCACTGCTCAGCCTGATGGCGCGGCTTGGCTCCAGCGACCCGGTCGAGTTGCACACCGACATGGCAGACCTGATCGAGGGCTTTGACATATCGCGCTTTGGCTCGGCGCCGACCAAATTCGATGCCGACGACCTTTATCCACTGACTGCGCGCTATCTGGCGGGCTTGTCTCTGGCGGATGTTGCAGAGGAGATATCTGCGGCGGGCGTCCCTGACGACATGGCCGCACAGTTCTGGGACGTGACGCGCGAGAATATCACCACGCTCAAGGACATTGCCCCATGGTGGGTGATGATGCGCGATGGTGCAGAACCGCAGATCGACGACGAAGACCGCGAATTTGTCGCCGATGCGCTGGCGCTTTTGCCGGACGGCGCTTTTGATGCGACGACTTGGGGCACATGGACCGGTGCCGTGAAAGAAAAAACCGGGCGTAAAGGGCGCGGGTTGTTCATGCCGCTGCGCAAAGCTCTGACCGGTCAAAGCCACGGGCCGGACATGTCGATGCTCATGCCCTTGTTGCAAACCGTTAAGGCCCGCGAATGAGCTGTTCGCCTTTAGCGTATGGCTGAGGCACAGGCGAAGTTTCTCAAGGGGAGCCTGTTTCGCCACATATCGGTGATGTCCCTGACTTCATCCGTGGGGTTAATGGCGATTTTCGCCGTTGATTTCATCGACATGATTTTTATCGCGATGTTGGGAAAGGCCGAACTGGCCGCCGCCGTGGGGTATGCGGCGACGGTGCTGTTTTTTACCACGTCTTTCGGGATTGGGATGGCGATTGCCGCGGGGGCACTGGTGGCGCGCGCCCTTGGTGCAGGTGATGCGGCGCTCGCGTCAGAGCGCAAGACCCACGCGCTGACCTATGGGGTCGTCTTCGGCACCGCATTTGCAGCGCTGGTCTGGATGAACCTTGCCCCGATTGTGGACCTGCTGGGGGCAAAGGGGCGCACGGCTGACCTTGCGGTGCAGTATTTGCGAATTGTTGTGCCAAGCCTGCCATTCCTGATGATTGGCATGATGGGCGGGGCGATCCTGCGCGCGCATGGTGATGCCCGCCGGGCGATGATGGCGACGATTTACGGCGGTTTGGTCAACGCGGTGCTGGACCCGATCCTGATCTTTGGCCTCGATCTTGAATTGACCGGTGCCGCATTGGCGTCGGTTGCGGCGCGCATTGTCATTGCGGTCACAGCGCTGATGCCGATTATCCGGCACTATGGCGGGGTCGGGCGGCCGCGTTCGCGCGGTTTGTTGCGGGATCTCCCGCCGATTGCCGCCATTGCCTTTCCCGCGATTCTGACACAGCTTGCCACTCCAGTGGGGCAAGCCATTGTGACCCGCGCCATGGCCGATTTCGGCGAGATGGCGGTTGCCGGGATGGCGATTGTCGGGCGTCTCAGCCCGCTGGCGTTCGGCGTGATCTTTGCACTATCAGGTGCTGTCGGGCCGATCCTTGGGCAGAATTACGGCGCGCGCAACTTTGAACGTGTGCAATCCGGCCTGACATCTGCCTTGCTGTTTACGGGGCTTGTCATCGTAGTTGTGTCATCTGTGCTGTTTGCGCTGCGCGATCCGATTGCGGATCTGTTTATGGCAACGGGGGTCACGCGTGATCTTGTCTTTTTGTTTTGCGGGCCGCTGTCGCTGCTGTTCTTTTTCAACGGCGTTTTGTTCGTGGCCAATGCGACATTTAACAATCTGGGGCATCCATTCTATTCGACCTTCCTTAATTGGGGGCGCAATACTGTAGGCATGATCCCTCTGGTGCTGTTGGGGTCCAGCTTTTTCGGAGCGCAGGGCGTTTTGGTCGGGCAGGCCGTGGGTGGTGTGATCTTTGGTGTGCTTGCATGGTGGCTTGCGCGGCGTGTGATCGCGCGTGCGCCTCAGGAAATCGCCGCAGCAGAGGCGAAACCCTCAGAATTTGGGAGGCAGGGCCGCCTCATGTCGCTCTTGTACCTGCGCCGATAGACGATCAAGATTCTCATCGACCAGAGCGGTTTGTGCCCTTGTCAGTCTCTGGTGGCGCGGATAGATCGGGTCGTCGCGGTCATTGAGGATAGGTGTATGCCAGTTGTCGGTTGTGTCAAAGAAATGCTGCACACCGGATGCGCCATAAACCTCGTGGAACCCCTGAACAACGACATCAAGATAGCTGAGCAGAATGCTGTGGCTTTTGTTGTCTGTCATATCCTCCGGGGCCACGGCATAGACTGCGATCTCGGGTTCGTGTGAGAGGTCGTGATCAACATCGCGTGAGGCCTGCAGGCGGGCATACCCGCCCTCGCGCGCATCAAGGGCCGCCCAATCCGCGCCCGGGACATGGGCGATCAGCCCGTCGATACTATGGCCCGGTGCTGGCACGCCAGTCAGCAGAACAACACCGTAGCGGGGCGTTGCAACCCATGCCCTGCGCCATCCGCGCAGTGTTGCGGGCTGCGGGTTCGGATAGTCGTGGCTTTTTGTGTTCACAAGGCTGCCGTAGCCAAAGAAGTAGGGGTCGTTCATCTATGTCTCTTTGGTGTTACCCCGCACAGTCAATCATGGGTATCGCTGCTTCACAAGGGGACTTGACCAACACACATGGGGCGGCATAGCGTGACGTCATCCACTACGGGAGAACCGGCATAAATGCTGGTGCCGAAGGAGCAACCGCCCCGGAAACTCTCAGGCCAAAGGACCGTCGTGGTGTAAGAACTCTGGAGAGAGATGCGCAGGACGCATCCGCCGAAGGGATAACGATCTCAGGCGAAAAGACAGAGGGGGCATTCAGGCGCAGGTCTCGGAGCTGCGCGCGGAATGCCGTTGTATTGCTTCATGCAGCACCGGCGACGATTAAGGGGACCGGATGGCAGATCAGAAGCGGACGCCACTTTTTGAGTTACATGCAGAGCTGAGTGCGAAAATGGTGCCTTTTGCAGGGTACGAGATGCCTGTTCAATATCCGATGGGGGTCATGAAAGAGCATCTGCACACGCGCGGCCATGCAGGGCTTTTTGATGTCAGCCATATGGGGCAGGTCCTATTGTCCGGCCCGTCCTGGGAAGCGGTTGCGCTTGCCTTTGAGGCTTTGGTCCCGATGGATGTGCTCGGTCTTGCGGATGGGCGGCAACGCTATGGCTTTTTCACCAATGAGGCAGGCGGCATCGAGGATGATCTGATGTTTGCGCGCCGCGGCGATTCGTTGTTCGTGGTGATAAATGCGGGCTGCAAGGACGCTGATCTGGCCCTGATGCGCGCGGGTTTGCCGGATGACATCACCCTGAGCGAACTGAGCGACCGGGCCTTGATTGCTTTGCAGGGTCCGGCGGCGGGCAGTGTGATCACGTCTCTGGATGAGCGGGCCGAAGCGATGCGCTTCATGGACACATGCGAGTTGTCGTTATGCGGACATGCGGTCTGGGCCTCCCGATCTGGCTATACTGGTGAGGACGGATTTGAAATCTCCGTACAAGCGGACGAAGCGGTCTCTCTGGCGCGGCGGCTTATTAACGACGCAGAGGTAGCACCCATCGGACTTGGGGCGCGGGATTCCCTGCGGCTGGAAGCGGGCTTGTGCCTTTATGGCAATGATATCGATGCCGCGACAGGTCCGGTTGGTGCCGGGTTGTCTTGGGCCATTCAGAAAGTGCGGCGTCAGGGCGGCGCGCGCGCTGGCGGCTTTCCCGGCAGTGAAGCGATTTTTGACGAAATGGCGGGGGGCCCGGCGACAAAACGGGTCGGATTGCGCCCCGAAGGACGCGCGCCCATGCGTCAGGGCGTGGCGCTTTTTGCTACCGCCGAAGGGGGCGCGCAGATCGGGTCGGTCACCTCGGGCGGTTTTGGCCCGTCAGTGCAGGGGCCGATTGCCATGGGATATGTCGATACCGATTTTGCCAACATCGGCACCGCGCTTTGGGGCGAGGTGCGCGGCAAGCGCATGGGCGTCGAGGTCGTTGACCTGCCGTTTGTCCCAGCAGGTTTTAAACGTTAGAAAAAAGGAAACAGATTATGAAATTCACAGAAGAGCACGAATGGTTGCGCCCCGAAGGTGACGAGATCATCGTGGGAATTACGACACATGCCGCCGAACAATTGGGCGATGTGGTGTTTCTGGAACTGCCCGAAGAGGGCACAACTGTCAGCAAGGACGAAGAAGTCGTTGTGATCGAAAGCGTCAAGGCGGCCAGTGATATTCTGGCCCCGATTGATGGCGAGATTACTGAGGTGAATACGGCGCTGGCGGACAATCCCGGTGCGGTCAATGAAGACCCGCAGGGAGAGGCATGGTTTTTCAAGATGAAAGCCAGCGACCCATCCCAGATGGACGATTTCATGGATGAAGCAGGGTATCAGGCGTTTATCGCCTGAACTGCTGCACCCGATGCGCATGACCCCTGCCAGCAGAAAGAGAATGACCCCATGAGTTTCACGCCGATAGACTATCTGCCCTATGATTTTGCCAACCGGCGCCATATTGGCCCATCCCCTGCGGAAATGACGCAGATGCTGGAGGTGACGGGTGCCGCGAACCTTGATGCGCTGATGGATGATACGCTGCCCGCAGCGATCCGCCAGAAAGAGCCATTGGCCTTTGGCAAGGCGATGTCGGAACGTGAGGTGCTGGAGCATTTGCGCCGGGTCGCGTCGAAGAACGAGGTGCTGACGTCGCTGATCGGGCAGGGATACTATGGCACGGTCACACCGCCCGCGATCCAGCGCAACATCCTTGAAAACCCGGCGTGGTATACAGCCTATACCCCCTATCAGCCCGAGATTTCGCAAGGCCGCCTCGAAGCGCTTTTAAACTTCCAGACCATGGTTTCCGATCTGACCGGGCTTGAGGTCGCCAACGCATCCCTTCTGGATGAGGCCACCGCCTGTGCCGAGGCGATGACCATGGCGCAGCGGGTGTCGAAATCCAAGTCCAAGGCGTTCTTTGTGGATCGGGATTGCCACCCGCAGAACATCGCCGTAATGCAAACCCGCGCCGCCCCCTTGGGCATTGAGATTATCGTCGGCAACCCTGACAAGATGGACGCCGAAGCCGTCTTTGGCGCGATCTTTCAGTATCCCGGCACCTATGGTCATGTGAACGATTTCACCGACCATATGGCGGCGTTGCATGCCCATAAGGCGATCGGTGTTGTATCTGCTGATCCACTGGCGCTGACGCTGTTGAAAGAACCCGGCGCCATGGGCGCGGATATCGCCGTCGGCTCAACCCAGCGGTTTGGGGTGCCCGAGGGCTATGGCGGGCCGCATGCGGCCTATATGGCCTGCCGGGATGCGTATAAACGCGCCATGCCGGGGCGGATTGTCGGCGTTTCGGTCGATAGTCACGGGCACCGAGCCTACCGGTTGTCGCTGCAAACGCGCGAGCAACACATTCGGCGCGAAAAGGCCACGTCCAATGTCTGCACGGCACAGGCGCTGTTGGCGGTCATGGCCTCCATGTATGCGGTTTTCCACGGACCCGAAGGCTTGCGCGCCATCGCGCAGCGCATCCACCGAAAGGCCGTGCGCCTTGCAAAAGGGCTGGAAGAGGCAGGGTTCACTGTCGACCCGCAAGCGTTTTTCGACACGATCACGGTGGACGTGGGGCCGTTGCAGGCGGCGGTGATGAAATCGGCGGTGGATGAAGGGATCAACCTGCGGCGCGTGGGGGAAACCCGTGTGGGCATCAGCCTAAATGAACGCTGCCGTCCGGATACGCTTGAGGCGGTCTGGCGCGCCTTTGGCATTACGCGGGCCGATAATGATTTTCGGCCCGACTACCGTTTCCCCGAAGAAATGCTGCGCACGTCCGACTATCTGACGCACCCGATCTTTCACATGAACCGGGCTGAGACCGAGATGATGCGCTACATGCGTCGCCTGTCTGATCGGGATCTGGCGCTTGACCGGGCGATGATCCCGCTGGGCTCCTGTACGATGAAACTGAATTCTGCGGCAGAGATGATGCCGGTCAGCTGGCGCGATTTTTCGCTGCTGCATCCCTTTGCGCCGGTGGATCAGGCCAAAGGCTATACAGAGATGATTGACGATCTGAGCGCCAAGCTGTGCCAGATCACCGGCTATGACCAGATTTCGATGCAGCCGAATTCCGGCGCGCAGGGGGAATACGCCGGACTGCTGAGCATTGCGGGCTATCACCGCGCGAATGGGGAGGCGCATCGCAACATCTGCCTGATCCCGATGAGCGCGCATGGCACCAATCCTGCGTCGGCCCAGATGGTGGGCTGGACTGTCGTGCCGATCAAATCGGCGGACAATGGCGATATCGACATGGCAGATTTTGCCGCCAAGGCCGAGCACCATGCCGACAACCTTGCAGGCTGCATGATCACCTATCCCTCCACCCATGGGGTGTTCGAAGAGACCGTGACCGAGGTTACACGGATCACCCATCAGCACGGCGGTCAGGTCTATATCGACGGGGCGAATATGAACGCGATGGTGGGGCTGAGCCGTCCGGGCGATCTGGGCGGGGACGTGAGCCATTTGAACCTGCACAAGACCTTTTGTATCCCGCATGGCGGCGGTGGGCCGGGCATGGGACCGATTGGCGTCAAATCCCATCTTGCGCCTTTCTTGCCGGGGCATGAGATGACCGGCGGGGGGAAAGGGGCTGTTTCGGCAGCGCCATTCGGGTCGCCTTCGTTGTTGCCGATCAGCTGGGCCTATTGCCTGATGATGGGCGGGGATGGCCTGACGCAAGCGACGCGGGTTGCGATCCTGAACGCAAATTACATCGCCAAACGTCTTGAGGGCGCGTTTGACGTGCTCTACCGCGGGCCGACGGGACGGGTGGCGCATGAATGCGTGCTTGATGTGCGCCCCTTTGAAAAATCTGCCGGGGTGAGCGTCGAAGACATTGCAAAACGTCTGATCGACTGCGGGTTCCATGCGCCAACGATGAGCTGGCCTGTTTCAGGAACGTTGATGGTTGAGCCAACCGAGAGCGAAACCAAGGCAGAGCTGGACCGGTTCTGTGATGCCATGCTCGCCATCCGCGCCGAGATTGCCGAGATTGAGGCAGGCCGCATGGACGCCGCGAACAACCCGCTGAAAAACGCGCCCCACACTGTCGAAGACCTCGTCAGCGATTGGGAGCGCCCCTACAGCCGCGATCAGGGGTGTTTCCCGCCGGGCGCGTTCCGCGTGGACAAATACTGGCCGCCGGTCAACCGGGTCGACAATGTGTTCGGTGATCGGCATCTGGTTTGTACCTGCCCGCCCATGGAAGACTATGCGGAAGCTGCGGAGTAGCGGCTGGCTGCTTTGACAATGGCGCGGGGTGGGAGCTGCGGCTATGTCATTCCAGCGCGCGCAGGACGCGCGAGGGTTTGGCATTCAGTGGGGTCCAGGCAAAAGCCAGCCCCGCCAGCGTGGTGGTAAGAATACCGCCGAGCACGATGCCAATCGCAGAGGGCCAGATCACGATAAAGGATGTGTCGAGGATATAGACGCTGACCACCCAGCCGCCCAGCACCCCAGCAGCCAGCGCTACAAGCCCCGCGCCACCGCCCAGCAGCGCCGATCTCAAGGCGAAGCTTGCCAGAATGGAGCGGCGCGAGGCCCCCAGCGTTTTCAGAATGGCGGCTTCATAGACCCGCGCCCGCGTTCCGGCAGCAGCAGCGCCGATCAGCACCAGAAACCCTGTCAGCAGCGTCGCGGCGGCACCGTAAGAGGTGGCCGTCGCCAAGCCACCAAGCGCATCCGCGACCCGGTCGATGGCATCGCGCACGCGTATTGCGGTGATATTGGGGTAGCGCGAGGCAAGGTCACGCAGGATTTCAGCCTCCGCCGTTTCTTCGGCATAGACGGTTGAGATGGAGCTATGCGGTGCGCCTGCCAATGCACTGGGGTTCATGGCGAGGATGAAACCGATGCCTGCGGTGGAAAAATCAACCTCCCGGAAACTGGCGAGCGTGCCTGTGATGTCGCGCCCCAGAATATTGATCGTCATCGTATCGCCAAGGCGCAGCCCCATCTCTTCGGCCTCTTCGGCGGCAAAGCTGATCAGGGGCGGCCCGCTATAGTCATCGGCCCACCATTCCCCGGCTGTCAGCCGCGTGTTTTCGGGCATGGCAGCGGAATAGGTCACGCCACGGTCGCCCTGCAAGACCCAATGGTCCCCGGATGTTTCTGCCGCAGGCGCCCCATTGATCCGGGTGATGATCCCGCGCAGCATCGGGGCGGATTGAATGCGGCTGACGGCGGGGTCGCTTTCCAGCCTGTCGGTGTATCCATCTATCTGGTCTTTCTGGATGTCGACAAAGAAATAGCTTGGCGCGACGTCGGGCAGGTTGCCCGTGATGGCATTGCGCAGGTTGCCATCAATCTGCCCCACCGCTGCAAGGACTGACAGCCCAAGGCCCAGCGACAGGACGACCGAGGTGGCACCTTCCTTGGGGCCAGAAATGGCCGACAACGCCCAGCGGAGCCTTGGCTTGCCGCGTGACAGGGCCTTGCCCCGTTTCGACAGAACCCGGATCAGGAATGCGGCCCCGGTCAGCAGCACCAGTGCGCCCGCGATACCCCCGGCGGTCAGCAGCGTCAGCCACCATGTGCCCGAGAACCACCCGGCCACGCCCAAGAGCACTGCAAGCGCCAGCAACGTGATCGCGATATAGCGGGGGGCCGGCAGTTTCTGGCCGGTGCTGAGCGCGTCGCGAAACAGGGTGGCGGCGCGGACTTCCTCGGCGCGTGCGAGGGGCCAAAGAGTAAAAATGAATGCGGTCAACAGCCCGTAAACCGCCGCTTCAAACAAGGGGGCGGGGTAGATGGCGAATGCGGCGGGGATGGGCAATTGCGCAGCAATCAGCGGGGCGAGAGCAACAGGGATCAGCGCCCCGAGGAGGAGGCCCAGCATAACGCCGAGGACCGAAAGCGCACCGATCTGCAGAAAATACGTCAGGAATATCGTTTTGCGTTCTGCACCAAGGGTGCGCAAGGTGGCGATCACGCTGGTCTTTTGCGACAGATAGGCCTGCACGGCCGACGACACGCCCACACCCCCGACGGCAAGGCCCGACAGCCCGATCAGCACGAGGAATGCGCCGAGGCGGTCCACGAATTCCGAGATGCCCGGCGCGCCGTTGCGCGCGTCGGTCCAGCGCACGCCGGTTTCGGCAAACGTGAGGGCGGCCTCGGTTTTGAGCTGCTCAAGGTCTTTGCCGGGGTCTACCGCCAGTCGGTATTTGGTGGAAAAGAGCGTGCCGGGGGCCAGCAGGGACGAGTTTTCAAGGCTCGTGGTCAAGACGATGGTGCGCGGCCCGAGGGCAAAGCCACCCGCAGCCCCATCCGGTTCGCGGGTCAGCACGGCGGAGAGGTGAAATTCCTGTGTGCCAAGCGCAAAGCGATCCCCAACGGACAGGTCGAGACGGTCCATCAGGACACGTTCCATCACCGCGCCGGGCAAATCCCCGTGGGTGCCCAACGCGTCACCAATCGATATCTGCGGCTCCAGCCCCACGGTCCCGATAAGGGGATAGGCGCTATCGACCGCCTTGATTTGCGTCAGCGCGCGGCTGTCACCGACGACCGCCATGGAGCGAAAATCGGCGATTTCCGAGACAGCGCGGGCGGCGTTTTGCATCCATGCGCGTTCGTCCTCTGATGCAAAGCGGTAGGTGAAATCAAGCTCTGCGTCCCCGCCGAGCAGTGCTGCTCCTTCGCGGGCCAGACCAGCCTCAATGCTGACGCGCACGGTGCCTATGGCGGCAATCGCGGCCACACCCAGTGCCAGACAGGCCAGAAAGATGCGAAACCCCTGCAAGCCACCGCGCAATTCACGCCGGGCAAACCGCGCTGCGACCGCCAGGCTCATTGTGCTGCCTGTTCCA
The DNA here is from genome assembly GCF_019654895.1 of Roseobacter sp. OBYS 0001. Classification (NCBI taxonomy): domain Bacteria; kingdom Pseudomonadati; phylum Pseudomonadota; class Alphaproteobacteria; order Rhodobacterales; family Roseobacteraceae; genus Roseobacter; species Roseobacter sp. OBYS 0001. The sequence continues at coordinate 6,184 of NZ_BPES01000019.1, read as the reverse complement.
TCGGGTCAATCTGTCCGTCGGACAGGCGTATAATCCGATCACAACGGTTCGCCAGCGTGGTGCTATGGGTCACGAGGATGAGCGTCGCGCCGTGCCGGTCGCGCAACCCGAACAGCAAGTCGATGATGGCCGCCCCATTTGCCCCGTCGAGGTTGCCTGTGGGTTCATCCGCCAGCAGGATATCAGGGCGCGGTGCGGCGGCGCGTGCCAGCGCCACACGTTGCTGTTCCCCGCCCGACATCTGCGCCGGATAGTGGTCGGCGCGATGGGCAAGGCCCACCACATCGAGTTCCGCGCGCGCCTTGTCATAGGCTTCGGGATCGGCGGCAAGTTCCAGCGGCGTTGCCACATTTTCCAGTGCCGTCATTGTCGGGATCAGGTGAAAGGACTGAAACACCACGCCCATATGCGCGCGCCGGAAACGGGCCAGCGCGTCTTCGTTCATGTCGCCCAGATCATGACCCAAAGCCGTGACGCGCCCCCCCGTGGGCCGTTCCAGCCCGCCCATCAGCATCAACAGCGAAGACTTCCCGGACCCGGATGGCCCGATCAGCCCAAGGCTTTCACCTTTGTGGACCTCAAAGCTAATCGAGCGCAGAATTTCCACAGGCCCTGCATTGCCATCCAGTGACAATGCTGCATTTGTGAGGCTGTAGATGGGGTCAGACATGAGGTACCACAGGTTGTTGACTTCCCTCTGGCATATGGAGCTTGGATCAGAATGCGCAAGTTAATAGGATGTTTTGTCGTTTGTTTTCCAACGTGGGGCGCTGCGGACGGCGTTGTGATTGCGGCCTTGGGCGATAGCCTGACGCAGGGGTATGGGCTGGTGCAGGAGGAGGGTTTCGTGCCGCAATTGCAGGATTGGCTGGACACGCAAGGCATCGCGGCGCGGGTGATCAATGCAGGTGTCTCGGGCGACACAACTGCTGGCGGGTTGTCGCGGGTGGCTTGGACACTCACACCGGAGGTGGATGCGATGATCGTGGCCTTGGGAGGCAATGATCTTTTGCGTGGGATTGACCCGGCCGAAAGCCGTCGCAATATCACTGGAATTCTGGAGGCTGCGGCAGCGCAGAATGTCGAGGTGTTGCTGGTGGGAATGCAGGCCCCGGGTAATTTTGGCCCGGATTTCAAAGCTGAATTTGACGCCATTTATCCGGAACTTGCGTCGGAATTCGGCGTTTTACATGCGGCGGATTTTTTTGAAGGGCTGTCCGTTGTCGGGGGCGATCCGGCGAGCGTCAGGACATTGATGCAGCCTGACGGAATTCACCCGAACGCAGGTGGAGTTGCGCGCATCGTTGAGGCGCTCGGGCCGGATGTGGCGGAACTGGTGACACAAGCCGGATCGCGATAGGCCCCGCTGCAAAAAGAAAACGGGCGCCGGAAAGCGCCCGAATGACCCGCTAGAAGTCTGCTTTACGCAATTGCAAGATCGCTGGCGCTTTCGCGGCCATCGCGGCTTGTTTCAATTTCAAACGTCACTTTCTGGTTGTCGGCCAGTCCGGTCAGACCTGCCCGCTCAACCGCGGAAATATGGACAAAAATGTCCTTCCCGCCATTGTCTGGCGCGATAAAGCCATAGCCTTTTGTGGTGTTGAACCATTTCACGGTGCCTGAAGCCATATCCGTGTCTCCTAAAGAAAACCTGCCCGCGGGATGCGGCAGCGCGGTTCAGCCAAAATCAATTGATAAACAGTGTCGTTTCAGGCAGGCCGAAAGCAGCAGTGGTCGTTTAATTCTCGCGTCACGGGCAAAAAGTTGGTTTTTTGTCGATCAATTTCAAGTTATTTCTTTAAGGCATAGCGAAAAATCTGGTTAATGGGCAAGTTCCCGCTGAGATAGCGTTTTTCCGGTTCATGTCGGTTGATGGGCATCCGAATGCATCAATGATTTCTTGGCCTTGACTTAGAATCACGACGGCAGGGTGTCGTCGGCAAAACCGATTGGTTCGAGGGGCCCGGTCCGAATGCGACGAGCGACATTCAGGCCGGGCGATCAGAGGTCATTCGCCATCCTCATCCATCAGGATTGGGGCTGTCGGCAGAGGGTTGGGCATTTTGTATTCAGGTTTGGCAGCCTGCTCCATCTCTTCTTTTGCGGCACGGGCCTGCTCTTCGGCGCGCGCGGCATCAGAGGCGGTCGCCTGCGCTACCCGCTCGGCCTTTTGCGCGAGGAAAACCGTGGCAGGGTCGCTTTCTGATTGTGCTTCTACCACGGATTTTGGCGACGGATACTGCACCTGCATATCATCACGAGCGCGCTTCAAAAGGCCGGTGAGATGTGCGCCGCCGGTGCCTGTGCCGTTTCCGGCGCCTTGCCCGGATTGATCTGATGCAAGGCCCGCATCCGCGCTGTTTGATGTCGTGGACACTGGCACAGCTGCCTGCCCTGAAACTGTGTTGCCATCCAGATTTGCACCGGTCGCTGGCTGCGGTGCATATGGATTGATAAGTGAAACTGCTGTCATTGTAGGCTCCGATACAATCTCTATTTCGGCGCCCGCCACCCGTTAAGCATTAAAGCTGCGTAAATATGAACAAGCAGTTAACAGCGGCAGTAATGGCGTGCAGTGGTTAACGCTTTGCTAAAATTTGAGACGTCACACGCTTTGCTGGTCGCGGGCCGAAATGCACAAGGACGTCGGTTGTCGGTAAACACCCTTCGGTTGAATTACTTTCCTGTATCATCATGGCCGGTTTGATATCATGTTATTAAAGGCTTTTTCATGCATTTAAACTATGCGAGGGTAGTGGAAATATGCAAAGCGCTCACTGCGGTGCGCGGCCAAATTAATTTTTCAGTTTGCGGTCTGGACTTTGGTCATTTTGGCCCCATCTTGAACCCTAAACTTTAAGTCGGGAGCGTCTACGTTAACATGACCAACATGGAAAATCTTGAGAATCACTTGGAAGAACATGAACGCCAACGGCAGGTCAATGAGGTTGCCCTGAAGGGATTGCAGCACGCTCAGACGCGGCGCGTTGCGCGTGGTTACGCCGTAATGGCCGCAGTGGTTGGCTATGGTGAAGGCGCGACAGGCGGTGGCTTGTTTGGAAAAGTAAGCCACTTTGCCAAGCTGTTCTGCATCGGCTTTGCGTTGCTGGCCCCTAGCTTGCTGGTGTGGCAGGTTCTGCTCTAAATTCGTGCAGCAATCGCGGTTTGTATGGGAAAGTCGGCATGGAATTGCCGACTTTTTTTGCGGAAGGTGCTTGTGGTCAGGCCAATGCGATATTCGTTGCGGATTGGCGCCCGTCGCGTCCATCTTCAATATCAAAAGTTACCTTTTGATTATCGGCCAGTCCTGTGAGACCAGCGCGCTCGACCGCCGAAATATGAACGAAAACGTCCTTTGATCCGCCATCGGGTGCGATAAAGCCGAAGCCTTTTGTTGTGTTAAACCATTTCACGGTGCCTGTGGCCATTTCCCGTGTCTCCTATATAGAATGCTATCCGCGTTCGTGCGATAACCTGGCGCAGTGTATCTGTATCGAATTCTGAGCGCCGTTACATGGAGAGCAGGTCGAAGAAGACGTGTTGTGCGCGTAAACCATAGCAGAATTTTGTCAAAAATGCAACCTGACGCCGTACGCAGGCAGCGCAACCGTTGGCAGTCTGCTTTCGTCGCGCCCTTGCAATCGTGCTGTGTGAAGTTGTTCACAGACGCATCCGTGCCCCCGTGCTTTCTTAGCGGTGAACAGTGTTGCTCTCGTGCTGCGTCAGGGCGGTGTGATGGGTTACATGTTCATTCGGCGGGCACGCGGCTCTCTTCCTCCGCGATGTCTTTTCAACTCAACGGGCCGGTCATGTACCGGCTCGTTTTTTGCGTTCCTGTGTCGGGGAGCGTGTTGTCGCAGCCGGGGAGGTGCGCTGGCAGGCTACGCGGCAAAGCGGGGCTTCGGTGCGTATGCGAGGGCCTGGCCCGCAGAATTCAACGATAAAACAAGCGATTACGGTGCATGCAGCGTCTCAATCAGCGCGTCGGGATCATAGCCGTTTTGACGCAGGATATCATTCGCCATGGCGCGCGTTTCGGGCGCTATTTGTGGGCTGCGGGCGAGAATCCAGCCGGCGCGCCCGTTTGGTACGCCCACGACGGCAGTCTGGTAGCTCTCATCGACCCATAAGACCCAATAGGGCGCGCGCAGGAAGGGGACCGTGTAAAACTGGACGGTCAGCTGCCCCGGTGCAACGACGCGAGCAGTCCCTTTGATCTGGTCAAGCGGTCCGGTGGGATCGCCCTGCCGGCACTGGTTCTGCACGGAAATTCTTTGATCATCAATGGCTTGGTAGGTGGCCGTGGTCGCGGTGCACCCTTCCTGAAAGGGCACGGGGTAGCGGGCGATCTCATACCATGTGCCCAGATAGCGCGCCGCGTCAAAGTCGGCCTGCGCGCTGATCGGCGCGTCGGTGTCGCGATACTGTGTCCCGCAGGCGGTCAGCAGGATGAGCGCGCATAAGGCAAGTCTGAAAGGCATGGAAACTCCGTCTCGTTGGGTGCCCAAGGTCTAGCGTAAAGGGCGTTCTTGCGACAGCCCAAAGCGGCATCGGTTCCCCGTCGGTATAACGTCGGTATCACGTCGGTGCGCGGCGTACGCAGGGCTCAGCCTTTGATAACGCTGCTCTGGCAGGCTTGCGCTCAAAGGAGACGACCCATGCCGCGCCTGACAAAAACCGAGCACATCGCCCGCCGCCGTTTGATGTACCACCTGTGGCGCGCGGATGAAGACACGCTGCCGCTGCGTGCGCTGCGCGAAGAGGTGCCGGACGCATGGCACATGATCGAGGCAGATATTGATTGCCACGAGCCGAAGGTGAAGACGACGCTGTACCTCGATCAATCCGTGGCCAAGATGTTCCGCGCCATGGGGCAGGGCTATCAGGGGCGGATCAACCGCATTCTGAACACATGGCTCGCGATGAAGATGGCGGGGCTGATGGAGGAGGAGACCGCGCTGGGCAACCGCCGCGCGCGGATCATCGCCGCAGAGCAGGAGAGCGGCGTCAGGCCCGGATGGGGCCCCGGCATGCGCGAGGATCCCTGAAGGGGGCTGGCCCTCAGGCGGGGCTGGTCAAATCAGGCGCAACCTGAAAGAACGCCTCTGGACCCGTGGGCGAGGCGCAAAGATGACTATAATGACAGAGGGTATCGTGATGGGGCTGGTGGCAACCGCTGCCATGGACCTTTGGGGGCTGCTGCTGAACCGGCTGGCCGGTCTGCCCCTGTCCAACTGGGGCCGTGCGGGGCGCTGGGTTGTGCAGGTCGCGCAGGGCCGCGTGTTTCACGACGATATTGGCGCTGTGGCCCCTATGCCGCGCGAGGTGCAGATCGGCTGGGCGTTTCATTATGCGGTGGGGGTGATTTACGGCGTGGCGCTGGCGGTGCTGATGGGGCCGGGCTGGCTGGCGGAGCCTACGTTTTTGCCCGCATGGGTGTTTTCGATTGTGATGATCGGCTTTGGCTGGTTCCTGATGCAACCGGCCATGGGGGCCGGGATCGCCGCCTCCAAAACACCCGCGCCGTGGCGCGCGCGAGCGCTTGGCCTTGCAGCACACACGGTCTTTGGCGCGGGTCTTTGGGTCGGGGCGATGGTTTGAGTTTTGGTCGTACGGGTTTCGGTGGAGACCCATGCCATATCGTCGGCGTTAGCGCCCTCAATCGCGGTGCGCAGGATCGGTAGGACGTTGCAAGGCTGCAGCGCAAATGGCGTTTTTGACTTAGGGCGCAAGATCGGCCTGAGTTTTCAACAAAAGCAGGTGCTCTAGATTGGCGCTTAATGGTTCGAGGAGCACATGAAAAGACGTTCGGTCAGCGCGGCACTAATGGTGCCGGCGGCTTCGATTGAGGGGGCAGTGTAAGAGAAAGCCGATGATGTTTATCACACACTGAAGTCTAAGGTCCGTTTGGGGTTAAAGTTACACGCGCCGGATTAGCGATAGACGCCGGGTTTGAGTTTGTTCATTACCTCGTCGACTTTGTTACTTTCGTTCGTAGTCAGATCAGGCATGGGCGCATCTCCTGGTCCACTTGGCGTCTCTGGGCGTCCGCCGCTGGTGTGATCAATGTGTTTCGCTTTTTGGTCGAATGCTAAGGCCATCGTTTGGTATGCTTCGTACAGCTTGCTGTTGACCTGCTCCCCTTTGAGTCCGCTAATTTACGTTAGCTCTGTTCGGGTTTTGG
>NZ_BPES01000018.1:0-78937 GCF_019654895.1 Roseobacter sp. OBYS 0001 | reverse complement strand
TGAACCGCGCCGGGTTTGCTGGAGGCTCCAACTCATGAGTAGGATGGAGCATCATGGACAAGACAACAAACAAGTATACGCCAGAAGTCCGCGAACGTGCGGTGCGGATGGTTTTGAATGGCGAAGGGCAGCATGAGAGCCGGTGGGCTGCGATTGTGTCGATTTCGGCGAAGATAGGCTGTGCGCCGCAAACACTGAACGAATGGGTGAAGAAGGTAGAGGTCGATACCGGCCAGCGCGGCGTGGTCACAACTGAGCAAGCCGAGAAGATGAAGGTGCTGGAACGCGAGAACCGTGAGCTGAAGCAAGCCAACGAGATCCTTCGCAAAGCGTCCGCATATTTTGCCCCCCTCTCGCGCATGTAAACATGCGCTGCCGGGCAGCGGGACGGAGCTCGAACGCCCATTCAAGAAATGATCCGCTTTATCAACGATCACCGCGCGGATCATGGGGTCGAGCCGATTTGCAGGGTCCTGCCGATTGCCCCAGCCACGTGTCTCATGATCATTTGGCCAAGCAGGCTGATCCTTCGCGTCTGTCGGATCGCGCAAAACGTGACGAAGAACTGAAGCCTGAGATAAGACGGGTCTTTGAGGAGAACCTGAAGGTCTATGGCGTGCGTAAAGTTTGGCACCAGATGCGCAGAGAAGGCTTTGACATTGCGCGCTGCACCGTTGCCAGACTGATGAAGGATATTGGCATCGAAGGCGTCATTCGCGGCAAGAAGCCAAGAACAACCGTACCTGACAAAGCGCTGCCCTGCCCATTGGATCGCGTGAACCGACAGTTCCGTGCGCCCGCACCCAACGTTCTATGGGTAAGTGATTTTACGTATGTTGCAACGTGGCAGGGGTTCGTCTACGTAGCCTTTGTCATCGACGTCTTTGCACGCAGGATCGTTGGCTGGCGCGCAAGCCGTACAGCCAATGCAGGCTTTGTTCTGGATGCTTTGGAACAGGCCATTCATCAACGCAGGCCAGAACAAGATCAACTGGTGCACCACTCGGATCGCGGATCGCAAGGCGGATTCAACCGGTCGTCGCAACACCTTCGATCATATCCTTTTTGAGCAGCCGGTCGAGAGCTTCTGCCGGTGTTTGCCAACCCAGTGTTTTGCGAGGGCGCGGGCCATGGCGAGGCTTTGAGGCCGTCGAATACGCCACACTAGAATGGGTCGACTGGTTCAACAATCGCCGCCTGCTGGAACCTATCGGGAATATCCCGCCAGCCGAAGCAGAGGCAAACTTCTACGCAGCTCTGGAAAGATCAGACATGGCCGCGTAACTCAGACAAATCAGCCTCCGGCAAAGGCGAGGGTGAAACTGATCTCGTCTACCGCCACAGGCTGACGCAAAAGCAATCATCGGTTGGAGCTCCCACGTGGGGACAACGCAACGCTTACAGAAAACTAGGGGTGCCTCAGTTCTTGTCAGGCTAGGTCCGGACTGGCCGAGGTGGAAAGCGCGTATAAGTCGAAGAAGCTGGAAGCTTTGTATTCTTAGACGAGACATCATCGTTATCTGCCAAGGCTATGAAACGGTATTGCAGAAATCCAGCCAACGCACCGCTCAGAAACCATCCCAAAGGGCTGAGCGCGGAGTTCGGCACAAGATAGATGAGGTTAGCAGCCGTAATCAGAGCAATTCCCGCAGTTTCAGGCGGAATGTCCCGTTTTCTCGCACTCCGCCACAGCATGACCACCGGCAAGATCAATATGCCAAAAAATGATACATACCCAATCCATCCAGACTGCCCCAAAACGATGATCCACAAACCATCGGTGACTGAGATATCTCGCCCTTGCTCGTCATATATGCGGTTCCTACCCCAACTACCCCACCCAAACAATGGTTTCTCTGAGGCGCGCTCCATCAGCTTGTCCTCGTGATGCAAACGAAACATGAAAGAACCAGCGCGGTCCTCTGATATTCCTGTTGTAAACTCCGAAATCTGATCAAGAGGGATGAGGTTTGCCTGTCGAGCCGCGGGATAGCTGACAAACACAATGGCGATCAAAGCAGCAATACGCACCTGCAGTCCGATGCGCAGAAAAACGAGTGGCAAAAACATGAGTGCAAGGCCCAGAGCCCCCAAATTGCGGCTTAGAGCAAGAATCGCCAGTAGAAAAATACACGCTATCAGCCATTTCCCTGGCGCCGGATAGGCAGAGTTGCGCGACATGGCCGCTGCGGCTAGCACTGTCGTCAGGATGAACAAACCTACCGAAAGCCCGTGTTGAAGGAAAACTTTGGCACGGAAACTGCCTCCCCGGATGTGTTGGGCAAAGGAATGCTGATGATATCCGTATACCCAGTTATTCAATTGTGGGCTGAGCCGTGCCTCAATCAAAATAAAGAATGCATAGATCAACCCTGCCAAGACCAGAGAATTCAGGATGAAACGATGATCTTCCGGCGTTCTAAAGAAACGATATGCCAGAAAGAAAGGTACGATCAGGACAATATTCTTGACGATGCTGCTTATAATATCCCGCACACCGAGCCCTGTGATCATGAGCGGCCCGATAATCAAGGGCGCGCGATTATCAAGCACAGTCATGACTTGGCTGAGGAATAATAGCCCGATGAGACCGAAAAGTACAAACCTGAATGCCCTGTTTGTCTCTCTAAACGACCCTGTTTCCGGTTGGCGGCCTCGTTGCCGTGTATTTTCTCTGAACAGGATGAGGCACATCAAGATCGCAAATACCGTGATAGAGCGTTTGTCCACTGGTGGCACCAGTGGAAAGTCGATGCTAAAACGCTCAGGCAGTAAGAGGTAGCCCCACAGCAAACCCGCCAGCAAGGCTGACTTAAGCGGTAGGCTCTTGAACAGAGCAATCGTGATCACGGGCCAGCTTAGAATGGCTATAATGGGCGGCAACACGGTTTTAGTACACTTTTCAAGATTTATGGGAACTGGTGGTTAACGTACCGTGAGTATATAGCAAAACAGTGAAGCAAAGACAAAAGGTGGTCATGTGATCAGTTGGGTGAAGTCACGGCTGATGCGCGATGGGCTTGGGGCACGTGCCTTGCGCGGTACCTTGTCTACGGTACTGTTGATGGGTGGCGGGCATATTGTCCGGTTTGCTTCCAATCTAGTGCTTACGCGCCTGCTGTTTCCAGAGGCTTTCGGACTAATTGCGCTGATTCATGTTATCATTATCGGGCTCGAGATGTTCTCAACCTTTGGTCTGAGAGCCTCTGTCATGCAGAGCCCTCGCGGTGAGGATCCTGATTTTTTGAACACCGCTTGGACCCTTCAACTGATCCGAGGTATCTTACTTTGGCTGGTAGTCTGCGCGCTCGCCCCGACATTTGCCAACTTCTACGATCAGCCTTTGCTGGTACAAATGCTACCTGTCGCCGCTGTCTCACTTGTTATAGCAGGCGCCTTTCCAACAAAAATATTAAGTGCGCAACGCAATCTGCAATTGGGGAAGTACAGCATGTTGACCCTGATCAGTCAGGTCCTTGGTGTAGTTCTTTTATGCGTTATGGCTTTTTTCTTCAGATCAGTTTGGGCCTTGGTGATTGGTAGCGTTACCTCACAGTTAATTAGGTTCGTGGTCTATGCGCGTTTTTTCCCAGGGCATAGAAACAGGTTGCGATTGGAAAAGCAGGCCCTGCGGGAGGTTATGCAACTCGGTAAATATCTGTTTCTAAGTACAGTTGCTAGTTATGTGATCACGCAAAGTGACAGGGCAGTGTTGGGCCTTTTCGTTCCTATCGACCTTTTGGGCATTTACGGGATCGCTTTTGCACTGAGCACGCTGCCGTTAACGTTGGCGGCAGCTATCGCCAGCTCTGTGGTATTCCCACTATACCGACTACGCCATCCAGCAACGCATCCCAGTAACCAACTCAAGATTTTTCGGACCCGTCGGCTGATCGCAGCAGCTGCGCTGGCCCTAAGTTGCAGCCTGGCATATTGTGCCCCCTGGTTGATTGAAGTCCTATATGATGATCGTTATGTGCTCGCTGGGCCAATCAGCGTTTTACTCAGCATAGCAAGTGTCCCGCTAATCGTACTGAATGGGGCGATGAATGCCGCGCTGAGCAAGGGAGACAGCCTACGGTTCATGATTATGAATGTAGCTACCGCCACATGCCAACTGGCCCTAATCTATGGTGCGGTCCAGTCCTTTGGGGTTGCGGGTGCAGCGCTGGCTATTGGAGTGGCACCACTTCTTACATACCCTCTTCTTGTGGTGTTCCTGCGTCGCTATCAAAACTGGGACCCGCTTGGTGAACTGGGATTGATGGGGCTCGGCTTCACGATCTCCGCTGGTGCTGTCTGGCTTCACTGGGATGCGATACAACTGCTTATTTCGTGAGACCCGCAAACGGGGGGGCAGCACTATGAGTGGCAGCACTAACTTCCCCAAAAAAGGCCTTTGAAAACTCCCTAATATTAGCGGCGACACATTACAATGTACTTCGTCGGTTACCTCGGCGCCTCTCCGGTGGTACGTCAGATTCTGATTGCTTTAGCTACTTACTTGCGGCTTTTGCGTGGCTTCACACGCAGGGGCCGCGCGGGAACGCCGCCGACGGTGCTGCCCTTTGCAACGTCCCGGCAAACGACAGCATTCGCCCCAATTACCGCGTTCTCACCGACATGAATTCTCCCAATAATCACGGCACCGGCACCGATATCGACTCCGTTCCCAATCGAGGGGCGACCCTGTAAGTCAGCTACTGAGGCGATGCCAATGGTAGTATTTTGTCGGATGATGACATCATCCCCAATCCGTTCGGCGACAAGGATCATCCCGCCGAAATGTTCCAGCTTCACGCGCCGTCCGACGATGACCGCAAAAGGCAGATCTATTCCACCCATCCACTGGCTGAGCTTGTACGTGATGCGGTAGATCAGTGTCAGTGGTGCTCGGACGAGCTTGTGTCGCACCGACATCCGCAGGTTGCCGAAGCGGTGCCAGAAAAGCGCCCAGAATCCTTGCGAAAAAAAATCACTCTCATGTGTACGAAAATCCTCAGCGACCAGTGCTAGAAACCCGATCTCGGAGGGGTTTGTGTTAATATAACCGCGTTCAGCCTCGGTGAAAACGCGCCGCGGCACAAAGCGCGCCATCTCTGCGTCATAAACCAGATCGCGTCTGAGGCCTGAGAGAGGTCCGATCACCATCTGCATCTGATCGCGGAAAAATGAAAGCGGCAGGGGCGAGGGTTTGCGGCGCAACACGCCGATAATCCGCCCGACCCCCGCCGACCCCAACATAGCCAGCGCCATGGCCAGTGTCCGCCGCCGCCCCAGCGATTTTGAAAAATAATGCCGCCAGGACCGGTAGAGATAGGAAGGACGGCGGCGGCGCTCCGCAGCCCCGCTTCGCACGCCTGTGGCGGCCCCTTCGTGGTGCAGCACTCGCGCTTGCGGGCAGTAACGGACCTTATGACCCGCAACTGTAAGTCGCCGCATAAGGTCCACTTCTTCGTAATAGAGGAAAAAGACCGGGTCGAAGAAACCCACCGCCTTCAGCGGCGCAAAGCGAAAGAGCACGGCGGCCCCCGCAACCCAATCGACCTCGCCCGCGGGGGTCTCGGGCGGTAGCGCCTCGATACGTGTCCGCAAAAGGCGCAAGGCAGGCCCAAAGTGCATGGCTTTTGCAACTTCACTACGCGGTGTGGGGAAATGGAATGCCGCGCTGACAGGACCTCCGGAAGGTAATGAAATACCGGACCCTGTCGCGGCAGCCTCCGGATGCGCCTCGAGGTCTTGCGCCAGCAAATCGATTGCCTCGTTCTGAAGCTGGGCATCGGGGTTGAGCAGTAGCACAAACTCCGGTGCAGTCTCCTGCTCTGTCAGGTGGTGCAGGACCACATTGCAACCGCGCCCAAAGCCGTGGTTTTCTGTCTCTGGATATAGGGTGACGTGATCCTGCCATCCTCGCGCCTCAATGGCTTTGGCCAGCACCACCGCGTCATTCTCCGGTGAAGCATTATCAACCACATGGATTTCGACATGGCGACCACCATGATCGCGTGAGATAACGCTTTCAACTGCTTCAAGTGTCAACTCGGCAGTCGCGTAGTTTACAATGATGACAGCAACACTCATGGCCTGCGTCCCAGCATGATTGCGCGCAGTGTCAGGCCCGGCATCGCGAGAATACACGCGCCGTAGCGGGCGGCGAGGCGGCGGGGGTCGGACAGCATGCGCCAGATCCATTCCCCTGCAATTGCGCGCACCCATTTCGGTGCCCGTTTTTGCGCGCCTGAGATAAAATCAAGCCCGGCGCCGATGGAGAGAAACCCGGCCTGCGGCAGCGCTTCTTGCGCGCGCGCGGCAAAGCGTTCCTGTTTCGGCGCGCCAAGCGCCAGAAACACCAGCCCTGCGCCACTTTCACCAATCGCCCTGATCGCCTCATCTGCGCCCGGCCCGTCAGGGTCAAACCCCATGGGCGGGGCCAGCCGCAACACGACACGCAGACCCGGATGTTTTGCCTCCAGCGCCTCAGCGGCCTCGGTCAGGGACGCATCAGTTGCCCCGAAAAGTGCCACTTTAGTGCCTGTTTCCACAGCCAGAGCCACCACAGGGTCGATCAGCTCAGACCCCGGGATCAGCGCCACGTCGCGCTGCCCGGCAAGCCGACAGAGCCACACGATCGGATTGCCATCAGCGGTCACATGGGTGTGGCGCGCATAAGCCGCCTGAAACAGCGGATCGCGCCCCAGCTTGACCACATGATCAAGGTTCAGCGTCGCCACGGAAAACCCCGCCTGCGCTTCAAACCGCGCGCGCAAATCCTCCAGCAGGCCCGCCCGCTCCGGCACCGTCACCACGACAGGCGCTTTATCCGTGCTCCAGTTCATCATCACATCACCGATAGGGCGTTTTTCTTTCCAAACCGTCAAGGGGACGGATCAGCCGCGATACCCGTTAGGATGCGCCCTGTGCCAGGCCCAGGCGGTGGCGATATTGGCTTCGATATCGCTGTATTCCGGCACCCAGCCCAGTTTGGTGCGCAGCTTGGTGGCGTCGGCTACCAGCTTGGGCGGATCGCCGGGGCGGCGGGCGGCCATCTCGCGCGGGATCTTTTGGCCCGTGACACGTTCACAGGCCTCGATGATCTGCATGACCGATTGCCCGTTGCCGGTGCCGATGTTGAAAATCTCATCGGTGCCCACTTCGGTGGCCTCAATCGCCAGCATATGCGCCGAGGCCAGATCGCGGGTGTGCACATAATCGCGGATACAAGTACCGTCAGGGGTCGGATAGTCATCACCAAAAACCATGATCTTGTCGCGCTGCCCTAAAGGCACCTGCAAAACCAGCGGAATAAGGTGGCTTTCAGGCGTATGATCTTCGCCGTGTCGCCCGTCCGCATCCGCCCCGCTCGCGTTGAAATAGCGCAGCAGCGTGAACCCCATGCCGTAAGCATGGGCGAAATCGCGGATCATCCATTCCACCGCCAGCTTAGTACGGGCGTAAGGTGAAAAGGGATCAAGCGGCGTGGCCTCGGACATGGTATCCGCCTCGGCCATGCCATAGGTCGCGCAGGTCGAGGAAAAGAGCAGCCGGTTCACCCCCGCCGCGCGCATCGCGTTCAGCAGGCTGAGCGTGCCACTGACGTTGTTGCGGTAGTAATATTCGGGGTTTTCGACGCTTTCGCCCACATAGGTCGCGGCGGCGAAATGCATGACGGCATCGGCACCAAAATCCCTGAGCATCTGAGTCAGCAGGGCGGTATCAGCGATGTCGCCTTCCACAAAGGCATGGCCGTCCATTGCCTGTTCATGCCCCATGACCAGACTGTCATAGGCCATGACGTCATGGCCCTGTTCAGCCACATAGCGCAGACAAGCACTGCCCACATAGCCTGCCCCACCGGTGATTAGAATTTTCATGTGCGATCCTTGTCAGAACTGTCATAGCCGACGGCAGGCGGAGGCGCCCGCGCACGCAAAGCGATTGAACACATGCGGGAATGCCGGCCACCGGACTGTCGTGGCAGGCTCTAGCATGGGAAAATCCGTTACCATAGCCCGGCGGGATAAAAATGCTGGGACAATCGGCGGGTTGATGCGCATCCCGGAAAAGAGCGCCGGATTTTACGGCAGGTTTGGAGGAGGGGCTGTCGCGTCATGGCCTGAAAACACAACATCCAGAGATCGCCTATTAATAGAAAAATAATTTCTGAACTCATATTATGGTTGCATGCGCCTCATAGGGCGTTCGCCTTCGGTACGAGGTGGCACATTCAACCAGAGTGAGGGCATGCAAGCCGAACCCCAAATTCTCATTCACGTGGGCCTGCACAAATGTGGCAGCACATGGTTGCAAAAGCAGCTTTTTTGCCGACCCGATTATGGTTTCAGCGCGCCCTGGGGGGCGATGTCACACCGGGCGGTCACGGAATTTGCCGCACTTGATCCGCTGTGCTTTGATGCCGCGGTGAGCCGTGCCGCCTTTGATGCGGCCTTACATGCAGACCGGAGCGATGCGCCCGTTGCCGTGATCAGCCACGAGGCCCTGTCCTCGCTCCCGCATCACGGGAAATACTATGCGCCCTATGTGGCGGACCGGCTACACCAGACCTTCCCAAGGGCAAAGGTTCTGCTGATCTTTCGCGAACAGACCTCGATCATTTATTCGCTATACGGCGAATATGTCCGTAACGGCGGGCAGCACAGTTTTGAGCAATTCATCGGTACAGGAAAAGAGCCCCCCGGCTGGGCCCCGCTGTGCCGGTTGTCCTTTTTCGAATACGACCGTTTGTTGCAGATGTACCGCGATGTTTTTGGTGTGGAAAATGTATTGGCCCTGCCGCTGGAACTGATGAAGTCAAAACCGCATGTATTTACACAGCGGATTTTTACATTTCCCGACCTGCCGCTGCAACAGCCCGACACCGCCCGGAAATCAAACACGGGATGGGGTGCCCTGACGGTGGAGTTTTACCGTTTGACCAACGGGGTCATCCGTAAATATCCTCTGAGCCCGTCCGCGTCATGGCTCTTTCAGCTCCGTTTCAAATTGGTGCAGCGTATAGATAGACTTGTCCCGCGCAGCTGGCACGAGCGCGCAGAAAACCGCAAACGTGCTGCTCTTAAATCCCGAATTGAGGATATCTTTCTACAAAGCAACACTCGATTGGCCAAAATGGTGGATATAGACCTTAACGCTCTGGGCTACTTGGGGTCGAGTGCGGCTGAGTGCTCAATCCCCCTTTAAGCGCCTTCGTCTGATCCTCCCCCACTGAAGAGGTCCGCCCCTATAATTAGGAAACGGAGGATCAAAGATGGGAATCAAGCGACACAAGCCGGAAGAGATTGTCACGAAGCTACGGCAGGTTGAGGTGCTGTGCGGCCAAGGGATGCCGCGGATCGATGCGATCAGGCAGGTTCAGATAACGGAACAAACGTTCTATCGCTGGCGTAAGCAATATGGCGGTATGGGAACCGACCAACTGAAGGAGCTCAAACGGCTTCAGAAGGAGAATGACCGGTTGCGGCGTGCCGTATCGGACCTGACGCTGGACAAGCTGATCCTGTCTGAGGCTGCACGGGGAAACTACTGAGCCCTTCGCGTCGTCGTGCCTGCATTGAGCATGTGCGCAGCCAGTTCCATATCTCTGAGCGTCGTGCTTGTCGCGTCCCGGGGCAGCACCGATCCACACAAAGGCGGGTGCCGGTTGGGCGCGCTGCCGAGGACAAGCTGGTTGCCGACATGATCGAGCTGGCTCGCCAGTATGGTCGATACGGGTATCGTCGGATTGCCGCCCTGCTTAGAGACGCTGGATGGCTGGTGAACGACAAGCGTGTCGAGCGTCTGTGGCGACTTGAAGGGCTTAAAGTGCCAATGAAACAACCTAAGAAAGGGAGGCTCTGGCTCAACGATGGCTCATGCGTTCGGCTGCGACCTGAGCATCGTGACCATGTCTGGTCGTATGACTTTGTGCATCATCGAACCGAGGATGGAAAGGCGTTCCGGACGCTCAATATCTTGGATGAACACAGCCGGGAATGTCTGGCAATCCGGGCGAAACGGAAGCTGAACTCGGCAGAGGTCATCGATGCGTTGACGGACCTGTTCATCTTGCGTGGCGTTCCAGCCTACATCAGGTCGGACAACGTCCTATGCGCGGAAAAACTGGTTGATTTGGCATCAGGTCATTGTCGTATCGAGGTGCTTCGACACGTTCAGAAAATGCCTCAGTTCGGCTTTTTGGTCAACGACAGTCTCTCCCATAACAAACACAGAGTACGCTTTTGCGGCTCTCACCGTCCTTAAGACGAGATCATCGGGTCGCTAACACAGAAGGCCTGAACATTATCTACGAGGTCAGTTGTCTGCCTCCACGGCCCTTACAGAGAAAGGTCCTTCTGTGATCAATCACCCCTCAAAGAAGGGGCGATAGGGTTCGCCATGTTTGATGATCCCGTGAACAGTACGGGCCATCTTCGCAGCGATTGCGGTATATGCCTTTCGGCGCAAATGGGTGTTTTGTCGGTCCTTGGCGATGTAGCGCTCGAACTTGTCACGGAAGCTGTTGGTACGTTGGAGAATGGCAACCTGGCCCGCCATCCACAGGGTGCGGCGCAAGCGGGCATTCCCGTATTTTGACAGCTTGGTTTGGCCATGGAATGTGCCGGACTGGATGGTTGCCAGGTCCATACTGCAGAACTTCAGAAATTGCCGGTGGTGTCCAAAGCGGCGCAAGTCGCCAGCTTCTGCGAGGATGGTCAGGGCGTTTATCGGGCCGATCCCAGGTATTGATGTCAGCAACTGATAATCAGGCAGATCTTTGAGAAGCGCGACGGCGCGAGCTTCGATTTGATTGCGTTGCGCTATGAGACTGCGACCTTCTCCAAGAACCAAGCGGAACATACTGATAGCATCAGAATCTGGGGCAGCCGGCAATCCTACAGAAGACTTGGCTGTCTCGTAAATATCTCCAAGCAAACGCTCTTTCGCGACCTTGCGCCCCACAACATCCCAAGCGTCAGTGGTGAATGCGTCCTTGCCCATGGCGGTGATAATGTGCGGCGATGGATAGCGTTCAAGGAATGCAAAGAACCAATCACTGCGCGAGCTGCGATGAAAGCGGTCAGCTTCGGGAAAGTACAACGGCAAATAATGTGTCAGCACGCGGTGCCAAAGCTCGGTCTTTGACTTGGAGATGATATCATGGGTTTTGGACAGCTCTTGAATGTCGTTCGTACCCTGCACCAGTGGGTCATGGTAAAACTGCTCGTTCCCGATCTCCATCATATGCAGGATGACTTGCGCGTCCTTGGGATCGTTCTTGTCCCAGCTGTTGTTGAGTGCTTCCCGCGTACGCGCCAAAGCAACCGACGACACGAGCTTTACCTCAAAGCCTGCGGTTGCCAGATGGTACGCCAAGACCCGGTGATAATTACCGGTCGCCTCAAAGGCTACACGAACTGGACGTCCGTATTCCTTCAACGCGGTGACGAGGCGGTTAAAGTCGGCAAGGCTGTTCAAGACGGTTAAACGGCGTCGGCGTTTCTTATCTGGAACAGCAATCAAAACTTCATGCCGCGCTTTGGCAATGTCGATGGCAACCAAAACAGGTGTATCTTGTGCAATAGTCATCTCGGTCATAGTCGGTCTCCTTTGCGGTGTGGTTTGTGCAAAACCACTGTAGGGACCTGAGACCCGGCTATGACCACCTGCTGCGCTATTTGACGGCTGCGCAGGCAATCATAGCCTCTCAATCAGCGTTATTCCGAAGGTGTTACGGCACTGAGTTCACCAGCATGGCGATCCTCAAGTGGGTTCAGGATACAGGCATCGATTGGCACTACATCGCGCCTGGAAAGCCCCAGCAGAACGGCTTCATTGAAAGCTACAACCGCAAGCTCAGAGATGAACTGCTGAACGGGGAGGTCTTCTACAGCTTGCGGGAAGCGCAAATCCTGATTGAACAATGGAGGAAACACTACAACACCAAACGACCCCACAGTGCTCTGGGTTATCGCCCACCCGCTCCGGAAACCATCGTCCCGATGGAACCCAGGCCAATCATGCACTAACATTCAAACTGGACCACTCAGGTGGGGCTGATCATCATGATCGTATTCGATGTCAGTTCTGTTCCGTTGTCGCTGACCACCAAGCAGGGATAGCCATGCATCCGGCCCGTTCACCGACGAGTAATGCGACAACTTCTTCAAAGCCGCAGGATACCGAACCGATCAAACGCGACACGCTCTAATTTCCACGAACCCTAACATTAGATCTTGGGAAAGGGCTATCCGGGATCGGGCGATCAACAATTTTGCACAATTCATTCCATCCATCACCCCCACAAATATCTAACTCATGAAATTTTGGATGCTTTGCAAAGTGTCGACGTACGGCTTCATTGTGGGTTCTGAATGCTTCAAGGTAACAGCTTTCTTCAAATACGTTACTGCCATACATGTGTTTGTCTAGAGCGATGCTTTGGCGAAAACGGGATTGATGTTTCGCACGATTATAAGCCGGTAAACTGAAGTGTTTTCGTGCTGATACAAGCCACTCTCTTTCGTTTCGAACCGTCAATACAAATATTGCATTTGGAAAACGCGCCCCTAGTTCCTTGTAAAGACATGCAACGGGTAAATCTGCCATTGCTTCATAGTCTTCGATCCACCATGGCCACGTTAGGTGAACTGCCGAACCTTTTATTCGAGAAATCGGAGCATAGTGGATAGACTTGAAGCCTAGAATTTCTAATGCATCACACAGTGATGTCGTAGCAGTTTTTGACAATCCAACACCAAAAATACGGGGCTGTTGAGGATTCGATTGCCTCAGAATTTGCAGCTTAATACGACGGAAGACAGAGTTGGAAATTCTCAAAATTACCCCACTAAAAATTTATTTGAGGCTCGTTCCTACACCTGATGTGGCAGCTCAGTCAACTGAGTAAAGTACTAAAGCGTGACAGGTCCATTCAACACGTCTGGTCGTGTCGAAAAGCTCAAAAACGCTTTTGAGAGTGTAGGCTTCCGCCTCTATTCGCAATGAGGTGCCCCTAGTTTCTTAGACACCTGCCTTTTTCAGTTTGAGCTGTCTTTCTTCGAAGTCAACGGGTGCCAGCATGCCGTTGTTCGTATGCTTGCGCTTTGGGTTGTAGAACAGTTCGATATGAACCGCGCCGGGTTTGCTGGAGGCTCCAACTCATGAGTAGGATGGAGCATCATGAACAAGACAACAAACGGCGTTGTTGCATGGACCCCCGGCCCACTGACATCGGATGCGGTCTGTTCGCTGGAGGATGCTGTAAATGCCGCACAAGTTCAACGCCGATCATCGTGACAAGATCCCCAAGCAAAAGCATCGGGTGACCAACTGGTCTGAGTACAACGAGGGCCTGCGGCGGCGCGGTGATCTGATGGTTTGGATTGGTGAAGAGGCGCTCGGCCTGTGGGCGGCACCTCGTCGAATGACGCCGGGCGGACAAGCACGTTATTCGGACCTTGCGATTGAGCTTTGCCTGACGCTGGGAGTGGTTTTCCACCAACCGTTGCGCCAGACCCAAGGCTTGATGCGGAGCGTTTCGAGACTGCTGGGAATTGGGATCGCAGTGCCGGATTTCTCCACTTTGTCGCGCCGGGGCAATGGGCTGAACTTGTCAGCCAAAGCTGTGGCCAAGAGCGCCAAACCGATACAGCTAGTTGTTGATAGCACCGGTCTGAAAATCTTTGGCGACGGCGAATGGCTTGAGCACAAGCATAAAACAAAGCGCAAACGGCGCTCTTGGCGCAAGCTGCACCTCGGTCTTGATCTTGTCAGCGGGGAGATCGTCTGCTCCGACCTGACCACCGATGTTATCGGCGATCCGACGGCGCTGCCAGATCTCTTGGATCAAGTCGACGGTCCAGTTGATCTGTTCCTCGCGGATGGCGCTTACGACGGAGAACCAACATCTGATTTGCTTGCCGCGCGGTTCGGATCGACGATCGAGGTCACGATCCCACCTCCCAAAAACGTAATACTGAGCCCCAATGCGGCCAAAGATCCAACGGCACGTGACTGCCATATCGCCGAGATCGCAGCCCGCGGGCGGATAGCCTGGCAGAAAGCCGCTGGCTACAATCAACGCAGCCGAGGTGAAACTCTCATGGGGCGCTGGAAAACAATTATTGGGCCCAAGCTAAAGACACGCAACTTTGAAAATCAGAGAACAGAAGCCAAGATTGGCGTCCGGGTTCTCAACCGGATGTCCGGACTGGGCTGCCCAAGATTTGAACGCACCGCCTGAATTCCGTCTCCGGTAGGGCGCGTTCTGAGCTGCAGTTGATCTGTGCAACATGGCCCAATTGCTGCACTTCCCACTCTGTTTTTCCAGCTCATGCCAACATCCCGTTTTCCAATCAATTGCCATTTTCCGTTTCGGGTGTCACCCGACCGTTGTTCTCGAACCAATGGCGAACAAGGTCTCGTCATACAACAACGCAAGGCCAAATATGGGCATCGGCGGGATGACCCCGATGCAGAAACTGAAAGCAGCTTAGGTTCTACTGATGCGCCCCTCTGAAAATGGGGGGATTACCTGTTCACTACGGGTCATTTGAGCTGTTTGCAGAAAATCCGGATATTTCCCTCAGTAAGTTTGGCTTCCGGACAGGTGATCGGTTTGCCCCACAGTTTTTGGTGCTCTCCAGGTACACCGCTCGGGTCAGGGCGCAAAAGGGGGACTCTTTGCCAGGCCATCGAACGCTCTCGTGGCGGCATAACGACAAAGATACTGGCTCTGACAGACGCACTCGGCAACCTCGTCGATTTCTGCCTCATGCCCGGACCGGCTCACGATTTGCGTAAGACTGATACCTTGGTTCGTGATCTGTCTGCGGGGCACTTGTTGGCCGATAGTGCATTCGATGCAGATTGGTTGCGAAATGACCTGCTGGAACGCGACATCATCCCGATCATACCGCCGAAATCTAATCGGAAATTTCCGGCGACGTTCGACAAGGAAACCTACAAATGGCGGCACCTGATCGAAAACTACTTCGGCAAGTTGAAGGAAAACAGAGGGATAGAAATGCGCTCGTGCAAGACAGACTAGAGCTTCAAAGCTTTCATCTCGATTGCAGCGACAATCATCCAGACCCGGTGAACGTCAACAGCCCCTAACCAGCTCAGATGGCGCCCGCGCCATTCATCAACCCACCAGTGGCATGCTTGTCCACTCCGGATGGCCGCTTCTGCCATAACGGGAACGCGGGGTCGCTTGCTCACATCAAACTTTTCATGCACGGGCCGAAATCAGGCCCATGCTCTCCAGCTTCAACAACACCTGATGGGCGCAGTTGTCGACGTCCACATTCTCGGTCTCGACGCTGAGTTCGGGGTTTTCGGGCACGTCATAGGGATCGGAGATGCCAGTGAATTCCTTGATCTTGCCTTCGCGCGCGAGCTTGTACAGCCCCTTGCGGTCGCGGCGTTCGCATTCCTCGATCGACGTCGCCACGTGTACTTCTACAAACGCGCCAAAGGCCTCCACGTCTTCGCGCACGGCGCGGCGGGTGGTGGCGTAGGGTGCGATGGGCGCGCAGATGGCGATGCCGCCATTCTTGGAAATTTCGCTCGCGACATAGCCGATGCGGCGGATGTTCAGATCGCGGTGCTCTTTGCTAAACCCCAGTTCCGAGGACAGGTTTTTGCGCACGATATCGCCATCGAGCAGCGTCACAGGACGCCCGCCCATTTCCATCAGCTTGACCATCAAGGCATTGGCGATGGTGGATTTGCCCGAGCCGGAAAACCCGGTGAAGAACACGGTAAAGCCCTGCTGGTTGCGGGGGGGCCGCGTGCGGCGCAGCTCGGTCACCACCTCGGGGAAAGAGAACCATTCGGGGATCTCAAGACCTTCCTGCAAGCGGCGGCGCAACTCGGTGCCCGAAATGTTCAGGATGGTCACGTCATCCTTGTCCTTGATCTCGTCCATCGGCTCGTATTGGGCGCGTTCCTGCACCCAGACCATATGTTTGAAATCGACCATTTCGATGCCCATTTCTTCCTGATGCGCGCGGAACATGTCCTGCGCGTCATAGGGGCCATAGAAATCATCACCGGCGGAGTTCTTGCCGGGGCCTGCGTGATCGCGGCCCACGATGAAATGGGTGCAGCCGTGGTTCTTGCGGATCAGACCGTGCCAGACCGCCTCACGCGGGCCGGCCATGCGCATGGCAAGGTTCAGCAGGGACATGGAGGTCGTGGCGGCGGGGTATTTGTCCAGCACCGCCTCGTAGCAGCGCACGCGGGTGAAGTGATCGACGTCCCCGGGTTTGGTCATGCCCACGACGGGATGGATCAGCAGGTTGGCTTGTGCCTCGCGCGCCGCGCGGAACGTCAGTTCCTGATGCGCGCGGTGCAGCGGGTTGCGGGTCTGAAACGCCACGACTTTGCGCCAGCCCACTTTGCGGAAATAAGCGCGCAGTTCATTTGGCGTGTCACGACGCGCACGGAAATCATAGTGCACAGGCTGCTGGATGCCGGTCACGGGGCCGCCCAGATAGATCTTGCCTGCGTGGTTATGCAGGTAGTTCACCGCCGGATGCGCAGAATCGTCCGCACCAAAGACTTTTTCCGCCTCATGGGCCTTGTTGGGCTCCCAACGGTCGGTGACGGTCATGGTGGCGAGGATCACACCTTCCTGATCGCGCAGGGCGATGTCCTGCCCGATCTCCAGCCCTTCGGCGAATTTCTCATCCACATCCAGATTGATCGGCATCGGCCAAAGCGCGCCATCAGTGGTGCGCATGGTGTCGACGACGGAATTGTAATCCGCTTCGCTGAGGAACCCCTTGAGCGGATTGAACCCCCCGTTCATCAACAGCTCCAGATCACAGATCTGGCGCGGCGTGAGATCCCAGCTGATCAGGTTGCCAGCCTCTGCTTTCAACTTCTGCGCAGACTCGTAAGAGACATAAAGTTCAGGGATCGGGGCAAGGTTCAAAGCATTCATAACGAAGTCCTAAGGGTCAAAACAGATTTTTCTGCGCCTGCATAATAGCGGGTTCAGGGGTCTTTACGGCGTCCCCGGCCCTCAATTCAAGTGTTTTCGCATGGGCAAGTTGATGTCACAGGCACTGTCTGCAAAATGTCGCTGATCGTGGTGGTGTTTCTCAAAGCAGACAATCGGCCCACGTTTCAGTCAGATGATCCGGTGCAAAATAGGCTTAGGATGCTTTGGCATTCTTTTTAAGTCGCGCCAGCCAAACAACCCCACCAAAGGCTGTAAGGATCAATGGGACGCTTGCGGGCAGGGGCACGGGAGCGATGGCCGTGGCGTCCGGAGGATCAGGCGTTTGCTCGGGTTCCGAGAAGGGCAGCGTGCCTCCGGGTTTATCTCCATTATCGGCCATGAAACTTACCGGTGCAGCTCCTCGACCACGCGCGCGGTCAATTGTGCCCCTGTCTGATAAGAAGACCCTCTCGCCCCGAAAACGCGTGAGCCATCGCACCCGGTCCACCAAGGCCAAGGGTGTCGGATTTTTTGAGCTCGCTGTCTTGCTCAACACCTGCTTTCCCTTGTCCCAACCCGGCGCGAATTTCTTGCTGATGGTCCAGAAGTCCCTAGGTCTATTCCTTTCGCCAAAAGGAGACAGATAGGCCGTGCGGCTGAAGTCCTCATTGATCACAAGCAAAGGCGCGAGATCCCACAATCCAATGTCAATCAAGCTCGAAGACGCAGATTTGTCCATCATTGCCACCGCCGCACGCGTATCAGAGATCGCGGCCAGTGTCGCAGCTGAGGCCCCGCCCGCCAGCATGCTGAGGGTCGCGCAGAAAAACAAACGTCTCAACATCACGCGGGGTCCTCTTTAACAACGATACAGGTTTAACACGCACGAAAGGCACAGCGAGAATGGGCCGCGGACCCTCCCCTTGAGGTTGCAATATACTCTTTTGGGACGCATTTTGGTATCACCCTTGGGGGTGTTGGTTAAGGCTTTGCTACCTCAACCGCGAGCTCATTCCGCACAGTATTCGCGATACCAATCGACGAAATGTTGCGGGCCGATGCGTACGTCTGTCGCCCCAAGACTGGGCCATGGGTAATGCAGATTGCGCTTTTATAACCATGGCCAGCGTTCGATTGATGGCATCGCTTTCAATGTGCCAACGCGACAGGCGCGCGAGTTGGAAATAATCATGCGTGTGGGTGGTTTCGGCCATTTTTCTCAGGCCAAGATTGAGACCTTCGGCGAGTAGCACATTGAGTAACCCAACCCTGTCTTTGCAGGGCGCACCGGTACGGAGATTGGTGAAAGTATCTGTAAAGCCGATGGCGTTGTCCACTTCTAGCGGCATATCGGTGATCCGTACATCGAGTTGACGTCGGTCGAGATCCACAACTAGCCCACCTGCCTCTTCAGGAACGTCATCAGTTAAACGGTCAAGTTTCAGGATGCCGTTTTCAATGGTACCATCCGGAATGACTTAGGCTTTGGAGGCAAAGGCCAGGCGTTTCAACCCATCAGCCATGCGCGCCTTTCGCTCATTCAGCTGTTTGTTTGGGTCTAAAGGAACAGTCAACCGAGGTGTGGCCTTCGCGACTTCAATAGGCAGCAAAGCTTGTTTCAAATCACTGTACCGCCGAGAATTGGCGAGCCAGATGTCGCCGGGTCGAAAGGCATCAGGTAGGTGAGACAGCGCGGAAATGCCCCGAGAGGTGGTAAGCTCATTAATACGCCGCAAAATGATCTACAAAGACAATACAAAACTGAGCCTGACGCGCCAGTGTAAGTTGCTCAAGATCAAAGGGATCGAAACTTACTGTACTATCAAGAAAGCCCAGTCCGGGAACAACGCGCTTAGTGTCCTCAAAAAACTTGGGAGCAGGGGCGGTCATCAAAGAGGAACAGCAGCAGGATATATACAAAAGTAGAACTTTTATGATGATACTCTTCTTGACGGACCTATCGACCAAGGCGGCGTGTCGATGTAGAGCGCAGAAAACGATGAGCCGTTCTGGCAGGACTGGCTGAATGGCAAAAGCAATCGGTGCCCTGCAAACAGGTCTGTGTGGACAAGTTGGCTTCGGTGGAATTGACGGTAGCTGTGACCAACCTTATCCAGATCGTAAAGCGCGCTGAGCTGCCCTCGAGGCCCCATCGTTAACGGCGGGCTTTGGTGCTTTTTGAGTGGCGTGCGCTTTCACGCGTTATAGTAGCTGCGGTACCAATCGACGAAATCTTGTAGGCCTGAGCGGACATCTGTGGCCGGGCGCGCGCCTGTCAGAGTTTGCAGCAGGGAGACATCCGCCCAAGTGGCGGGTACGTCGCCGGGTTGGGCGTCCCGAAACACCTTTTCGGCCTTGCGCCCGCAGGCGGCTTCGATCGCGGCGATGTACTCCATTAGTTTGACTGGCGTGCCATTGCCGATGTTGACCACGCGAAAGGGGGCGACCGGCGAGAGGCTGTCACCCGGCACTGGAGCCTTCGGGTCCGGGATGGCCCCGGCAAGTGCTACGATCCCTGCGACCAGATCGTCGATATAGGTAAAGTCCCGCTGCTGGTTGCCGTGGTTGTAAACCTCGATGGGGTCTCCGTTCAGGATTGCCTTGGTGAATTTGAAGTGCGCCATATCGGGACGCCCCCAGGGGCCGTAGACGGTAAAGAACCGGAACATGGTGATCGGTAGCCCGTAAAGATGCGCATAGGAGTGCGCCATCGCCTCGGTCGCCTTTTTGGTGGCGGCATAGAATGACATCTGCGTGTCGACTTTATGTGTCTCTACATAGGGCATTTCGGTATTGGCGCCGTAGACCGAGGAGGTCGAGGCCAGCAGCGTATGGGCGGGGGGATGCGCGCGCACCGCCTCCAGCAATTCCGCCGTGCCAATGAGGTTTGACTGCACATAAGAAGCCGGGTTGTCGATGGAATAGCGTACTCCGGCTTGGGCGGCCAGATGGATCACAAGCTGAGGCCGGTGATCCTCGAACAGGGTACGCAACAGCCCCGGTGTTTCGAGACGGCCCGTAACGGCAACAAAATCGGACATCTCTTCCAGCATTTTGTGACGGCGCATCTTGAGTGTGACGTCATAGTAATCGGTCAGCGCATCCAGTCCGATCACCCGCCAGCCTTCTTTGAGAAAAGCACGCGCAGTGGAATAGCCAATAAATCCCGCCGAGCCTGTGATGAATGCTGTTTTCATGATGCTTGCGGTGATGGCGGAAAAGCAGATCAAGGGGAAGTCCAAAATTAGCCCTTTGGCTAAGGTCGATGCCTTCTCCTTCCAGCTGTCCTTCATTTACCAACATCACACCTGAATTATGGTTTAATAAAGCTAAGTCTTTGTTTAGATTACCGCATGTCAGGACCAAGGGAAGTCACAACGTTTCCAATACTTTCTTTTGCTGTTCCTGCCGCCTTGGGGGGATCAACGGATTCATCCTCAGCATGAACCACGGCCATATCGCCGAAATCCAACAGGAGGTTCTCGGCAGAGTTCGACAAGGAAACCCACAAATGGCAGCACCTAATCTAAAACTACTTCGGCAAACTGAAGGAAAACAGAGGGATAGCCATGCGCTCTTGTAAAACAGACCTGAGCTTCAAAAGCCTTCATATCCATCGCCGCAACTCTCATTCATACAAGGTGAACGTCAACAGCCCCTAAAAACGCACATGTTTTTACTTTTCGTAAAGGCGGGAACAATATACGCAGAGGCGTGGCCTTTGTCCTTAAAGGGCGGCTGCTGAATTTTCTCTTGGCAAACGCTTCAAAGGTTTTTCACATGAAATACCGCGCTGAAATCGATGGGCTACGGGCCATGGCCGTGGTGCCTGTTGTTTTGTTTCACGCAGGCGTTCCGATTTTTTCGGGTGGGTTCGTTGGGGTCGATGTCTTTTTCGTCATCTCGGGGTTCCTGATCACCTTCATCCTCATCCGTGAACTGGACGCGGGCACCTTCAGCCTTATCAATTTCTACGAGCGGCGCGCGCGGCGTATCCTGCCGGCTCTGTTTGTGGTCATCGCAGCCTGCCTGCCTTTTGCTTTCATGCTGCTGGTCCCGCAGGATCTCAAGGATTTCGGGGAGAGCGTAGCGGCGGTCGCGCTGTTCTCGTCTAATGTGCTTTTCTGGCAGGAAAGCGGCTATTTCGCCTCTGAGCTCAAGCCTCTGCTCCACACTTGGAGCCTTGCGGTGGAAGAGCAATATTACATCCTCTTTCCCCTGTTTTTGATGATTACATGGCAGTGGGGCAAGAAAATCACGCTGGCTTTGTTGATCGTGGTCTTTGCGCTGAGCTTACTGGCGGCGCAGGTGCTGGTGACAAAGGATGCATCCTTTGCCTTTTTCATGCTGCCCACGCGCGGGTGGGAATTGCTGGCGGGTTCTTTCGTGGCCTTTGCGCTGCAACGGTATCCTGATTTGCCGGGGTCAGCCTGGCTGGCGCAGGCGGGCAGCCTTTTGGGGCTGGCGATGGTGCTTTACGCGATCTTTGTCTTTGATGCGCAGACCCCCTTTCCCAGTCTCTACACAATGGTGCCGGTTCTGGGTTCTGTCCTGATCATCCTGTGCGCCCGACAGGGAACAGTGGTGCATGCCCTGCTCTGTCAGCGCGCTTTCGTAGGGATCGGGTTGGTCAGCTATAGCGCCTATCTGTGGCACCAGCCGCTCTTTGCCTTTACCCGCTATGCCAATGCGGGGCATCCGCCGGGGGTGATCATGGCCGGGCTTGTGCTGGTGACCTTCTTGCTGGCCTATGCAAGCTGGCGCTGGGTCGAAACACCGTTCCGGATCGCAAGAGGCGCCCCGGAGTATATCGACCGCACCCGGATCTTTGGCGCCAGTGGGGCCATGCTTGCGGGGCTTGCCGCCCTTGGCATCACGCTACACCTGAAGGACGGCTTGCCTGCGCGTTATTCACCCCTGAAACAGGATTTGTTCGCTTCCGCGACCTCCTCTCCCAGTCGCGGGCGCTGCCACAACGTCGCTCTGCCGCAGGACGCGTGCCATTATAACGGCGACACGCCCACATGGGCCATTATCGGCGACAGTCACGCGGTGGAGCTGGCCCATGGGCTGGCCGGAGCGCTACAGCCACAGAAAAAGAGCCTTGCACATTTTTCTGCCTCCGGATGCGGCCCCCGCTTTGGCATGGACACGGGCGACCCCTGCAGCCAATGGGCAGCGCGGGGCATGAAACATCTGCTGGCGGATGATACCATCGACACGGTTGTCATCTCTTATCGCATCGCCGCCTATCTCAAAGGCAATCATGAAGGCATCTACCCCTCTCTACCCAATGACGTGGACGCCCGGACCCGCACGAAGGTCTGGGAGGCCTATGTTGCGATGATGCAGGCGCTGGTCGATCATGGCAAGACCGTGCATCTGGTCCTGCAGGCCCCCGAAGTGCCCGCACATATCAACCAGATGGTGCGCCGTGCCGGACCTGGCGCGGGGGCACCCAACAAGCTGTCGCTTGCGGGCGTGCCACGTGCATGGTGGGAGGCGCGCATGGCCTATGTGCTGCAGCGGCTGGATGACATCCCGGACGCCGTGCATATCCATGACCCGGCGGCAACCTTTTGTGACACATCACACTGCTATCTGAGCCATGACGGGCGGGCGCTCTATTTTGATGACGACCATATCTCGATCACCGGGGCAGCCTTGATCGCAGACCAGATCGTCAATGCCCCGCAGAGGGCGGCTGGGCTCAATCCTCCCCGGACAGATCCCGGGTAAAGACCTTGTCGGCGACGTCTTCGAGCGCGGCTTCGCGCCGGTTGGCGACGATCACGTCGGCCTCGCGTTTGAAGACCTCCAGATCACGTTCCACGCGCGAGTTGAAGAAACTCTCTTCAGGCAGGTGGGGTTCATAGATGATCACCTCGATGCCCTTGGCGCGGATGCGTTTCATGATGCCCTGAATGGAGCTGTCGCGGAAATTATCCGACCCGGCTTTCATCACCAGCCGGTAGATACCCACGACGCGGGGTTCTTTGTCGATGATCCGGTCAGCCAGAAAATCCTTGCGTGTGGTATTGGCATCCACAATGGCGCGGATCAGGTTCTGGGGCACATTGCTGTAATTGGCCAGCAGTTGCTTGGTGTCTTTCGGCAGGCAATACCCACCATAACCAAAGGACGGGTTGTTGTAGAAATTCCCCACCCGCGGGTCGGCACTGACACCCGAGATCACCTCGCGGCTGTCCAGCCCCAGCGCCATGGCATAGCTGTCGAGCTCGTTGAAATAGGCCACCCGCATCGCAAGATAGGTATTGGCGAAAAGCTTGATCGCTTCGGCCTCTGATGCCCCCGTCAACAACACCGGCACATCCGTCTCATCCGATGCCGCCAGCATCATATCCGCGAATATCCGCGCGCGGTCTGAACGCTCGCCCACAACGATCCGGCTGGGATGCAGGTTGTCATGCAGCGCGCGGCCCTCGCGCAGGAATTCCGGGGAAAAGATCACCTGATCAGTGTCCATCTCGGCACGCACCCGGTCGGTAAAACCCACGGGGATCGTCGATTTGACCACGATGGTGGCGGTGGGGTTCAGGGCGATCACATCGCCAATCACGGCCTCCACCGACGAGGTATCAAAGAAGGCCGTCTGCGGGTCGTAATTCGTGGGCGTCGCCACGATCACGTAATCGGCACCCTCAAAGGCGGCGGCCTTGTCCAGCGTCGCGGTGAGGTTCAAGCCGCCTTGTGCGAGGCGCGCCTCAATGTCGGGGTCCATGATCGGGGCCTGCCCGGCATTGAGCGCGGCAACACGGTCCGCATCCAGATCAAGCGCGACCACAACGTGGTCCTGCGCCAGCAGAACCGCGTTGGACAGACCCACATAGCCTATGCCTGCAACCGCTATCTTCATATGTCCCGTTCCTTGTTTTTCCTGCGAGCCTCTGAAAGGCGCACGTCCTGCGCGCCTTCTAAGGAGAATGCACCGGTTTCGCACGCGAAATCTCGGATTTCAAACCTTGCGGTGCAGTATTCTGCGTCAAAGCTGACGCACCCGGTGCTGTCTGAAATCAGGGGTTTCCACACGTTGGGTGATATTTGATCCCCGAGGCAAACCGCGACATGCCTTAACAAGAGGTTGCGCCACCGTCTGGTCTGTTAGCGCGCCGCTTACCCCGCCTTGCGATGCTGCGCGGATATTCCGGCAATGACAGACGGGCCGTCCTGCGCCGCCCGCAGCCCTGCCGCGCGGGCAGAGGCAAACGGCCCACGCCCGGATTTCACCGCCGCCCTACCCCCCGAAAGGACCACACCATGGCATGGAACGACAGCACGACCCCCTTTGATATTGACCCCGGAGAGAAACACCACCGGCCAATGACCATCGTCGTGGAACCAAATGGCGGGTCTGCCCAGATCCAGTTTCGCGACAGCGGTGGCAACTGGGTCACGCCGGATGCGGCGGAGTACACGCTGACACAAGCCGGCCCCACCCGAGTGGAGCGCGCCAACACACCCCCCATCAGGATCATCGCCACGGGTGCTGCAAAATTCGAAGTGACGCTGAACACATGACGCCTGCGCCTCTGCCGCTGGGGCCCCTGACCACATCCTTGCTGTCGCGCATGGTGCAGACGGGTCTGTCTGACGTGCAAGGCGCGACCCCCGGCCTGCCCCTGACAGTAAGTTTTGGGGATGGATCGGTGCAGATCACCCCTCAGCGCCCAGCCCCCGCCGCCGCGTTCACCGCCCTTTTTGGCGACGCCACCCTCACGATCACCCCTTAAGGAGGCGACATGCCCGACAATTTTCTCATCGTCCCATCCGCAGATGTGCAGGGGGGCAGGCTCACCACGCTGAGCAATGCGATCTCGACCACCGATCTGAACCTGACCGTCACGGCGCTGGCCAATGGCACCGAACTGGTGGTCTACCAGCTCAGCACCGGCGTGACCGGCACGCCGCAGGCTGTGGCGCAACCGCGCGAGACCCATGTCTTTGCGCTGATGGGCCAGTCCAACATGATCGGGCGCGCCGCTTTTGATGGCGGCGCGAAATGGCCCGAAGGCACGCTGCAGATCGGGCGGGGCGGGGACGAGGACGGCGCCATCATCCCGGCCCGGAACCCGAGCGACGGGCCTGCAACCTCGCGACCGTTGGCCCATGGCAATCCGACGCCGGGGGACATGGGGCTCGATATCCAGTTTGCCATCGACTATCTGGTCGACAAGCCGAACGTCACCTTGCTGTTTATCCCTTGTGCGCAGGGCGGCACGGGGTTTTCAAACGGGGCGTGGAACCCAGGCGATGGGCTTTATACCGATACCGTCGCCCGGATCAACGCGGCGATGACCGCCAACCCCGGTTTCCTCTTCAAAGGCTTTCTGTGGCATCAGGGCGAGACCGATGCAGGCGTCCCCGACACCTATGCAGAGCTACTGGATACCATGATCCACTCCCTCCGCAGCGATGTGACCACCGCCGATGCCACAACGCCCTTTATTCTGGGTGGTCTGGCTGCAGGAGACGCCGCCCGCGACGCAATTACAGCGCTGATCGCCACCACCCCGGACCGGGTGGCGCATACGGGCTTTGCTGCGGCGGACGATCTCAGCCTTGCTGATGCCAACCACTTTGACGCCGCCGCCCTGCGCTCCCTTGGAGCGCGGTATCAGGCTGCGCTGGCTGCGGCACAAAGCAATACGACCGCGGCCCCCACCGCGCCCGGCAGCGCGCAAATCACGGATTACCTGATCGAACGCGACGCAGGCACCGGGTTCACCCCGCTCGCTGATGGCGTTTCAACAGATCGCAGCTACAGCGATATCGGGCTGACCAACGGTGTGCTTCACCGCTGGCGGGTGAGCGCTGTCAGCAGCGCAGGCACCGGGCCTGCCTCAGCGATCATCTCGGCCACACCTGTCGCCGCGACCCTGCCGCCCACAGGCCCGGCACCCGAAGCAGGTGCCACGGCGCATTGGCTTTTTGGCGATGATAATCCCACCTATGCCGATCTTGTCAGCGGACGCATCGCAACAGGCCCCGCCCATGCCCTGTCGGCTGGCTACATGACCAGCCCTGCGGGCGTGATGCAGGGACGCGATACGGGTATTGCCGAGGCGGACGCGCAAACCATGTGCTTTGTCTTCCGGCTGGCGGGCAGCACGAACTCCATGATCGGGGGGACGCTCACAACATCGGGCAGCAACGGCGTGTCGCCCTATACCGCCGGACCCACGAGCATCTACGCCAACATGCGCGGTGGTTGGGGCAATCCTGCCGTCACGACGGCATCCCCCTATATGACCGATTTCGTCTTCGTGGCGGTCTCCAAGAACGTGAGCACGCGGGACTACGTCATCTTTGCCGGTGCTGCATCAGGCCATGAGGCTCTGACAGCCACCTCAAACCAGACCACCTCACCGCGCACAATCGGGATCGGCAACCTGCATTTCGACCGGGCCAATTTCAGTGGTCAGATCTCAATCGCCGAAGCCATCGTATTCGCAGGATCACGCAGCGTGCCGGAACTGGAAGACATCTATCACCGCACCGCACCCGCCTCGCGGCACGCGGGATGGTCTTAGTGTAGGCGAGGCCTAACCTACTAGCGTTACATGCCGATGCTGAATTCACAGTTCAGTTATAAAAGAGAAGATGTCGTCGCAAAATTGGATCAGATTAGTCTGCTGTGATCCCTAGAAACGTCCTCTTTTTTGGTTAGATTTTTCCGCTAGGTTTTCCTTGGCTGGGAGAGGAGCGGGAACGCAAGACAGCATCTAAGTTCACGGACGCGCAGAAGGCGTTCATCATCAAACTGGAACACTCAGGTGGGGCTGATCAAAAGTATAACACGTACAAAAAATTTAAATAAACTGATTGTAATCGCCAAAATGAAATAGTTAAGGTTGAGCTAATGTTAATATGCTCTACGATGTCTGTGTAGCAGAAATCACCCTTAAAGACTTACCACATAAAGTAACATTGTCTTAATGAATAGAAAACAGCACTTTCCAAAAAAAATATGGTGTGCTTGGCATCAGGGCCTTGATCACGCCCCCAAACACATTCAAAAAATTATTCAGTTATGGCGCGAGTTTAATCCAGACTATGAGTTGACTGTCTTTGCGGATCCGGAGACCTCGGAGATATTAAGGAGTGAGGGTATTGAACCATCACTCCTAACCCCACAGGTTAAAGCAGATATATTGCGGTCCTTAATGTTGAAAAAATATGGTGGCGTGTGGGTTGACGCTACCCTTTTGCCAACGCGAAGTTTGGACGAATGGCTGTCGCCGATAATGCGCGAAAGCACATTCTTCGCCTTCACTTCCAGCGGGGATCCAGATCTCATAATGCAAAACTGGTTTCTTGCGGCCCAAACCCATTCAGTACTGATGGCACGGTGGTGTGACTTTTACCTGAATTATTTCAAATCGCCAAGAAGCTTGCATTCTTGGAAGAAGGCCCTGTTTTATCTCAAGCTGACAGATTATTTTCAATATACGAAATTTAATAAAACAGGCTGTCGGACATGGTTTGCCAACCCCGAAGAAGGCCGTGGTTGCTTCTTTTATCCTTACGCCATACATAATTACCACCTTTCTTTCCTGATCAGAACTGACCCTGAAGTAAGACGCGAATGGGAGGCGTGCTTGACTCTATGGCATCGGCTTCCTCAAATGATACAACGCGCATCTTGTGATATCGACACGTCACCTAATGATTTAATCGCGGAAATGACATCTTTTCTTGAGCTTTCACCTGTTCACAAACTCAACTACCGAGACAACCGTTTCCTAGCAGTTGTAGATACGGTGCGGTCACAGATTGGGCCTCAATAACTTTTTGCCAAGTTGATCTATCTAAAAAGTTGCCCAGAGTTTGATCATTCCAGTCAGGGCATTCACCCGCTTGGAATGAACCGTTCGATGGGATCTTGAAGTTTGCGTAGCACTTCGAGCAAACGCGCCTCGGCCATTGCGTCGTCTTCGCGTGGGTCCATCAGGGTCGTTAGGCGGATCATCGCACCGTCGGTGCGGCCTGAGGTGATGCCGTCTACCATCAGCCAGAACTTCGCAGCGAAATCCCATGCGATCCGGCGCTCTTTCTGCTGGAACCAGTAATAGACCATCATGCGCGTTTCACCCTTTTGAATGATGGCGCGGTTGATCTGGAAAGGTACATCAGTGTCCATTGCTTCTGTAATGTCACTCCGCTCCAGCCAAGCGATTTCCCAACCGGCACCGGGAAGACATATCTCGGGGCTGTGCACGCCGCCGTCGCTCTGATCGTCGTACCAAGCCATGAAAAGGCCAACGCTATGCGGATCATCAGCTTTTACCAGATTGATCTGGTGATAGTCATCTGCCCCCAGCGTGCTTGCAACGCTCTGTGACAACATCTGGCGCGGGCCCTGTTGGCGCCATTCGCCCAAGGTGCGGGGGAAAAGCGCAAAGCTGTCACGCTCGGGCGCGAGGCTGCCGCGATCCGGCACCGCCTGCAACGCAAGCACACCGGCCAGCATCAGCGCAGAGACTGACACCAGCGCCTTGGAAGGCTGAATGTACTGAAGGCGCCCCAGCTGCGTGCCCAGACCGGAGGTATCCAGATCAAGCGCGTCAACCAGCGTCGGGCGGTCGGGATGCAGAAACAGCATCAGCCAGGCCAGCCCGAACAGGATAAAGATACAAGCCAGAAAGATCACCCAGCCCTCAAAGAAGTGGGTAAAGCCGTCCAGCCATTCGACCCCGTAATACTGCACGATGACACCCGCCACGGCGATCCGCACCGAATTCATAAAGATTGCGATCGGCACGGCGGCCAGCAGTAAAAAGACCTTGTGCCATGCTGGCCCTTTATAGAGCGTGGCGAAAATATAGGAAAAACTCATGATCGGGAACATGTAGCGCAGCCCCGAACAGGCCTCGGCCACATGCAGCTTCATGATGCCCAGATCGATGATGTTGCCGTCCAGAAACACCGGCACGTCAAACAGACGCAGCATCCATACGCCCAGCTCGGAGGAAACGAACTGCAGGTAAGTTGTTGTTTTATAATAGACCACACCGGGCAGCGGCAGCATGTAGACCAGATGCACGACGCCGGGCCAGAAATGTTTGCCCGTGTCCCAGCCCCAGCTGATCAGCAGCACGCCCCCGACCCAAAGGATCAGCGCATAGGCCACGATATCGCCAATGCCGGCCATGATCCCCAAGGCAGCCATCACCAGCGACAGCGTCACCAGCGCCACACCGGGCCAGCGGTTGCGATAGACATCCGGGTTGATCGGGTAGTCTTTTAACTGTTTGAGAAACAGAAATGCCGAGAGTACGGGAATGAGCGGGCCATGGCTGTATTCGGGAAGCTGCCATGCCTCCAGCAGGGCGTCGATCCCGTCGGCGAAAAAGATACCGGCGCCGATTACGGCCACCAGCAGCCAGAACACGCCCCAGTTCAAAAACGCCGCAAAGCCGCCCCGCACCGAGGTCTGAAAATCAGAGGCCGACATAAAAATACTCCCACACACCCAAACACTGGCACTTAATGGCACCGCAATGGCAGGTTTTTGCGCTCATTTCCATAGTATCATACCCCGCCTGACGAAAATATGATGTTGATGGGAACTCTTTAACGAATGACCCTCTAAAACCGGGTTAATTGTTTTGGAGGTCCCGGACGGCCGTCCGGCTAACGTCTTGAACCGGGCTTTGAAACCTGAAAAGCAGTCAGCAGTTGCAGTAAGGAGCGCCCCCATGAGCACGATCACCCCTGTCCTGTTATGCGGCGGCTCCGGTACGCGGCTCTGGCCTCTGTCGCGCAAATCCTACCCCAAGCAATTCGCAAACCTGCTGGGGGATGAGACCCTGTTTCAGGCCTCTGCCCGCCGACTTTCGGGTGCAGCCTATGCGCCCCCCGTGGTGGTCACGGCCTCTGATTTCCGCTTTATCGTGACTGAGCAATTGCAGGGCATCGGCATCGACCCCGGCGCGATCCTGATCGAACCTGCGGGGCGCAACACTGCCCCCGCCGTGCTGGCCGCCGCCTGTCATATCGCCGCAAGCGATCCCGACGGGCTGATGCTGGTGGCCCCGTCTGACCATGTGATCCCCGATGCGCAGGCGTTCAGTGCAGCGGTCAACGCCGGGGTAACCGCCGCGCAGGCCGGGCAACTGGTGACCTTTGGCATCACGCCGACGCAGGCCGAAACGGGCTATGGCTATCTGGAACTGGTGGACCCCCCTCAGGGTACGACCCCCGCGCCGCTGAAACGCTTTGTCGAAAAACCCGACCAGACCCGGGCCGAGGCGATGTTGAAAGATGCGCATTTCATGTGGAATGCCGGCATCTTCCTGTTCCGCGCCAGTGACATCATTGCCGCCTTCAAAGCCCACGCAACCGCTTTGTTAGAGCCTGTTTCCAGTGCCTACGCGCAAGCCAAGGCAGATCTGGGGTTCCTGCGGCTGGACCCGGACAACTGGGCCCGCGCCGAAGATATATCCATCGATTATGCAGTCATGGAAAAGGCCGACAACCTCAGCGTCGTGCCGTTTTCAGCAGGCTGGTCTGATCTGGGCGGCTGGGACGCGGTCTGGGCCGAAACCGGACCGGATGCGGAAGGCGTTGCTACCTCAGAGAATGCCACCGCCATCGACTGCCACGACACGCTGCTGCGCTCGGAAAGTGCTGCGCTCGAGGTCGTGGGCATCGGGCTGGAAAACACCATCGTCGTTGCCATGCCCGACGCGGTGCTGGTGGCGGATAAATCCCGCGCGCAGGACGTGAAACTGGCCGTGGCCGCGCTGAAAGAGAAATCCGCGCTGCAGGCTGAATCCTTCCCCAAAGATCACCGCCCCTGGGGCTGGTTTGAAAGCCTCGTGATCGGCCAGCGCTTTCAGGTCAAGCGCATCCATGTGCATCCCGGCGCCGCCCTGTCGCTGCAAAGCCATCACCACCGGTCTGAACATTGGATCGTGGTGGAGGGCACCGCCAAAGTCACAGTGGACGAGACGGTGAAACTTGTCAGTGAGAACCAATCCGTCTACATCCCGCTGGGGGCCACGCACCGCATGGAAAACCCCGGCAAAGTGCCCATGGTCTTGATCGAAGTGCAGACCGGCAGCTATCTCGGCGAAGACGACATCATTCGCTACGAGGATGTTTACGCACGCGACTGACGGCCTGCCCCGGTCGCTGCAGACCCCCATGATGGATCCTGGTGAAACGAATCACCTGTGGTCCATGATCTCTGCTGAAAAGTGAAATCTTGCAGATACCTCCCGTTTGGCGTGTATTCGCCGACGGGACTGCGAGGTCATTCTGGCTCCTTTTGCCATTTCTCCGCATATTTTCCGGCTTTTTCATGGTTTTATACGTCACGTATCCTTTGTAATTGTTTTAAAATTGAGTTATTGAATTAAGACTTTATTAAGTTCCGGATCAGTTGTGATCGGGTTTTATATCAGTACATCCGATGCCCGTAAGCGGCGCGGGTATATGAGGAGTGAGACATGAAATTTACGAAAACCCTTTTGGCGGCGACCTTCGCACTTGGAGCCACATTGACCGGTGCCAGCGCGGCGACATTGAACAACGGTGGGTCGGTTTGTGAAGGACCAAACTCTCTGCTTCCGCTGGGTGTGAGCTGCGACGCGACATTTGGCGATGGCGGGCAAGCCAATGGCCCGACAGTCAACATCAACTTCAGCGGAACCGGCTCAGGGGTCGTCTTTGGTGGTATCCGTGGTCTGGACAACAATAGGTTCCTCGACGTCTTCAACTTGCAGGGCCCCGGCGAATACCGACTAACATTGTCGAGCATTCGTATCACAGACACCAATCGCAATGTGCAAACCCCGGAATCTCCGTTCGATGCGACTTGGATGCTTGGTACCTCAACGATTGGTACGATCAGTAACCTCGTAAGCCCTGAGGTTTATTCGCTTACCACAGTGGTTGATCTGTCTACATTAACAACATTCAGTCTAGATGCTTCTGGTGGCGCGACTGATGGAAATGTTATGGAATACAGGCTCGATATCGCGGCAGTACCTCTTCCAGCTTCGGCATTTCTGCTGATCGCCGGCATCGGTGGTCTGGGCGCGATGCGCCGCTTTGGCCGCAAGTCCTGAAGCACTCCGTTATCTGACTTTAAAAGGGCGCCTCTTGGGCGCCCTTTTTCTTTCTGGTGGCATGATAGGAGGACGCCTCGCGGCTTTGCATCCTGCTTCTGATACGCGCCCTTTTTGCGGATATCGCGCAAACGAATCACCTTGCGCCCAAGAAAACGATAAAAGTGAAAAATCGCAGCGGTGCTCGCATGGCGAGTATTTGCCGAACCGGAACGGACCAAACGGGAAACTAAATCGCCGTAGGTGGTCTTATTTTTTGGTTAACGCGCCGCTGAGACTTTGTCATTCCTCAAACTTATCGATATAAATAAACTCAGGCATTCGCGTTATTTGCGCGCCTGATTACCAGTTTTTGTCGCGGCGAAAAGCTGCCCGACATCTCAAGGAGTACGAATATGAAGCTGACGGCAATTCTGATGGCAGCGACATTCGCTGTCGGTGGAAGTTTCACTGCAGCTAGTGCAGCGACCATGACATCGGGCGCGACGAATGCAATATCAGGAAATATCTGTGAAGGGGGTGTGCCGCCGATTGACGGTGCTTGCCCTGCCGATCACAATCTTGGTGACTTCGGAACGAATTTCAACAAGGTAAAGATCAGTCTCGACGGTGATGCCACCATCTGGGGCGGTGTTGCCCACCGCGACAACAGCAGCTCGAGCGCGCTGCGGTTTGTTGATAACTGGACCATGAATCTGGGCAGCAAAGTCTTCAAAGTCACGTTTAACTGGCAGGTCAAATATGCCCGGACAAACCCGAACTTTGATGGTCAGATCGTCGTGGGCGATACGCTTTCGGGGAACACCATCGTCGGCGGGAGCAGTTACGATTTCACTACCGGACCAAAAGACAACCCCGTCAGAACCTCTGGCTCAATTGATCTTGGAGAGTTGACCGGAGACGGCCTGTTTTTCTCCGTCGATCCGATTTTCGGTCAGTTCGCGACGACAGCCGACCGAAGCACCCACGAAGTCGGCACATGGGATCTGCAGCTGATAGAAATCGCTCCCGTGCCTCTGCCTGCCTCTGCACTCCTGCTGATTGCCGGTCTCGGTGGTCTGGGTGCGATGCGCCGCTTTGACCGTAAGGCTTGAGCCTCTTTTCAGAGCCGCGACGTTATGTATATGAAGCAGAATATTTTGTAGTTTTAGACAATTGCCATTCATCTGTCAGTGCTCATGGATAGCGCAACCCCATGTTGTCAAGTGACAAACTTGTGTATCGGCGTCAAAAAATTTACAATCACAGTGCTAGCGTCTGGGATCTAATTACTAATATAAAATAGGTGCTAGACATGGGCTATTTCATTTTTCATAGAGTGTCCAAACTGAAACTATGGTTTTCGCGACGCTCCCGCGCGCGGCGCGCCGAGAAATTCATGGCTGTCATGGATATAAAAGGCGGTGAGCGAATCGTAGATCTTGGAGGGGCACCCGAGTTCTGGGACAATGTTTCTGCAGTAATGAATATCACTATCTTAAATTTGCCTGGCTACAATCCGCCCTATGACGGATCGTCGCATCACAAAATTACCGTACTTGAAGGAGATGCCTGCGCTGCTCCCTTCGCCGACCAAAGTTTCGATATCGCATTCTCGAATTCAGTAATCGAGCATGTAGGAG
Organism: Roseobacter sp. OBYS 0001; assembly: GCF_019654895.1. Lineage (NCBI taxonomy): Bacteria > Pseudomonadati > Pseudomonadota > Alphaproteobacteria > Rhodobacterales > Roseobacteraceae > Roseobacter > Roseobacter sp. OBYS 0001. Next base: position 45,272 of record NZ_BPES01000018.1, on the reverse strand, counting down.
GCGAAGAAAATGAGAACCGTCTCGCATCTGAGGTTCATAGGTTAGCGCCAGCACATTGGGTCCAAACTCCTTCGGTGTGGTTTCCCATCGAAGCTCACAACAACATGCCGTTCTGGTGGTTTTATCCTACTCCTGTCAAAAAAGCCTTCATGCGCAGTTGGCGACGTCGCTTGCCAAAATGGGCGGAGATGATCGAAGGAACAGTCGTAATACCGAAAGTGCGTATGCGCCAGATGTTTCCAAACAGCAATATGATGGTAGAGCGCAGTGGTGGCTTCGTAAAATCCTATACCAGCTACAAGCGAAAAACGTAATAACTTATGCGCCACGGGTTCTTCCCAAATTAGAATTATTAATGCACAAAGATCGAGCGTGGATTATAGTGTTTTGAGTTTAATTTGGGTTGATTTACAAATGAAGTGTAATTTTTTTGACCTGCTCCCCTTAGAGTCCGCGTTTATTGGTTAGCTCTGTTCAGGTTTTGGTCTTTCTTTGACCGGTTAGCATATTCCGACGGTGTCAGGCCAGCGAGGCTGGAATGCGGGCGGCTTTTGTTGAAGTCGGTGCGCCACGCTGCGATCAGATTGCGGGCATGACTTAGGCTGTCGAACAGATGCTCATTCAGACATTCATCTCTCATGCGTCCGTTGAAGCTTTCCACAAAACCGTTTTGCATGGGCTTGTCGGGCGCAATGTAATGCCAATCAACCTTGCGGTCTTCTTGCCACTTCAGGATCGCATTCGATGTCAGTTCGGTTCCATTGTCGCTGACCACCATAAATGGATATCCACGCATCTCAGCAATGCGGTCCAGTTCACGACCCACACGGTCACCAGACAGAGAGGTATCGACCACAGCAGCCAAACATTCGCGGCTGAAGTCGTCGATAACATTGAGAATGTGGAACCTGCGGCCACACGACAGGCTGTCGGACACGAAGTCCAGCGACCACCGCTGGTTCGGCCCCTGTGGGACTGCCATCGGTGCTCTGGTGCCCACCGCACGCTTGCGACCGCTCCGTTTACGGACTGTTAATCCTTCTTCGCGGTAAATCCGATACAGTTTCTTCCAGTTCACGTGCCAGTCTTCGCGTTTCAGCAGGATATGCAGCCGTCGATATCCAAAGCGTCGCCGCTCAGACGACAGCTCCTTCAACCGATCCCGCAGACCAGTATCCGCTGGTCGCTGGGATGTCCGACGATAAACACGCGGATCGATCCCAGCTAACGCGCAGGCGCGCTTCTGATTGTATCGCTTCTCTTTCATGGCCCAGGCCGCAGCATTGCGTCGCGATCATGCGTCCATTGTCCTCGGACCAATGGCGGAAATGGCCACATCCTCAAAAGTTTTTTCCCAGCATTTCCTTGAGAGTGGACACATCCATTATCTGCTCAGCCAGCAACTTCTTGAGCTTGGCATTCTCCGCCTCAAGGCCCTTCAGCTTCTTCACGTCAGGCACTTCCATGCCACCATACTTGGATCGCCATTTGTAAAATGTAGCATCGCTCACACCGTGCTTGCGGCACAATTCCTTCGCACCAAGCCCAGCCTGGTGCTCCCTCAATATCCCGATGATTTGCTCTTCGCTGAAACCGCTTCTCTTCATCGTCTGTCTCCTTGTTGGAGAACAGGGCTAACTCAAAACACCAGACATTTCAGGGCAGCAGGTCATCTTGACCAAACGACTGAATTGTATGTAGTTTGATTATAGGCCACTGCTACCTCCACCTTAGTCTGGGCGAACGCCGCAAGATTGCCAATCGGCGTATTGCAAAGACACCAGTGTCTAAAATCGCTGCTTGGTTGTGTCGAGCTCCCTCGACAATCCACCCCATTGCTTACCTTTGATGACCAGCCCGAGTTGAATGGCTATCACGCATAGGCAGTCTGCGAAGGGTTTAATTCCCGGGTGTTATGGCTCGCGACTAGAGCTGCCTGGAACATGACATACCGCAATAAATGCCGTCCGCTGCCGATAGCGCGTTTTCTTCGAGGTGTCCCACTGTCATGTGCAATTAGTGCAAGACCCAACAAAGCGACTGCCTGTTCATCAGGTATCTGGACAAATTCTGGCATCTCAGCGATCAGCATGGAACTGGCCTATCAAAGGGGGTGATCTCTGCCCGTGACGGGTTCCGAAAGCCGTAGCACATTTCGCATCTTTTTCCTAAGGTGCGGAATAATGCGCGTGTTTATCTTCGCCACTATCCTGAGTGTCTTGTTTGGCGCGACCGTTCTGACGGCGCAGACATCTGTGGAAAAACCTCTCGCACTGGATGGCAGTATTGCCTCCAATGGCCGCGCGGTAGAGCTGAGCTGGTTTGACGCGGATCCACCGCGCGTGGGCAGCGTCATCGTCAATCGCCGCACTCTGGGGCAGACGGGGGCGGACAGCTGGCAAGCGCTGGGGCCTGCTTTGGGGCCGGTCCTGCGCTTTACCGATGACACGACCGAGCCGGGCGTGGCTTACGAATATCAGGTGATGCGCACGGCGCGTGACATCGTGGACGTGGGCTATTGGGCGACCGGGGTCGAGATCCCCGCCACCGAGGCGCGTGGCACCGCCTATCTGGTCGTTGATGAAACAATCGCCGCTGATCTGGATGCCCACCTGCAGCGCTTCAATCGTGATCTGCTGGGGGATGGCTGGCAGGTGCAGCGCTTTGACGCCCCGCGTGGTGATCTGAAAGATCTGCCGCGGAACCTGACGGCCGCGCTGGCGGTCAAGACATGGCTGCAGGGCCAGTATTCGGAGGATCCCTTTGGGCAACATACTGTCATTCTGATTGGCCACGTTCCGATTGTTCTCAGCGGGCGAGTGGGTCCCGACGGGCACGAAGCACAGCCCCACGCGACAGATCTTTTCTATGCTGAGATGGACGGGCAATGGCGCGCGACACCCGGGGGTGTTCTTTTGGAAAACACCCTGCCTAGTGATGCCATAGAAATGCAGATCGGGCGCATTGATCTGTCACCGGTCAGTGAGGGCGACAAGGCGCGCGAAGTGGCTCTGTTGCGGGCTTATTTCGACAAGAACCACCACTGGCGCATGGGGTTGTTGGGGGATTTACGCGGCGCCTACGGCCAGAGCAACCACCTGACCACCGAGCAATATGGGCTGCGCAACATCGTAGGCCCACAGGCGGTTGAGGCAGGCGGACATCACGATGTGGGTGAGCGCGAACCCTGGCTCTGGGGGGTGGACTTCGGGCATTGGAAAGGCAGTGACTATGCGGCGGAATATGCCAACAAGGCGGTCTTTGCGATCAACTTCGGCAGCAACAAGCAAAAGATCGAACGCCCTTTCAATGCGATGACAGCGCTCTTGGCGCAGCCATGGTATCCGCTCGCCGTGGGCTGGGGCGGGCGGCCTGCGTGGTGGCTTCACCATATGGCCTTGGGCGGTACCATCGGAGAGGTGCACCGCCGCACCGTCAACAACGGCGTGGCTGCCGCACCCTACCGCGAGACGATGGATTACTTTCCCACCGGCAATTACCTCTGGCGCAACCCTGTGTGGGTGAACTTGCTGGGCGATCCGACGCTGCGGGCCTTTCCCCAGGCCCCGTCTGGTCGGGTGAGGACACAGCAAACAGACGCAGGGGTGCAGCTGTCATGGGAGGCGTCCCCCGACGGCGGTGTGACCGGCTACCGGATCTGGCGCGCGGCACCTGAAGACTATTTCGAACCCCTGGACGGGGGCACCCCTCAAACCGCCCTGACTTTCCTGGATACCGCGCCCGTGGCAGATGCCCGTTACATGGTGCGCGCTTACGGCCTCAAGGATGTCTATGCAGGGTCTTTTTACACGCTCTCTCAAGGGGCGTTCAGCGGCCTTAACGAGAATTTTGTGCAGAGCATGACGCTGGCCACCCACGCAGGCCAGCCCGCCCCCTTGCCGCAGGTCTTTAACACCCCGCAAAACGACCAGATCCATGCCATCATCGAAGGGCCGGCGCAGGGCACTGTCCGTCATAGCGATGGAGGTTGGCACTATACCCCGTCCAAAGGCTTCACAGGCAAAGTGGATCTGCGGTTTTCTGTATCAGAAGCAGGACGTACAGAAGTCGGCCGAATGCAGATCGCCGTCTCACCCTGATGCCAAAAGTGTCAGGCATGTGATGTATCTGCGGGCACGGTTCGGGTGATCCAGTTAGCTTGTTTTTGAAGCTTCCGGATCAAAGGGGCGGGGGTCTATCAGGAGGGCGGTGATCCAGCCTGCGATGAAGCCGCCCAGGTGGGTTTGCCAGGCCAGTTGCCCGCTCATGGCCCACCACAGGATGAGGTTGAGGGCGATCAGCAGGGCGACGGCTTGGGCGATGGGCAGCAGGCCTTGTTGAAAGGTGAAGCGGTCCACATACATCCACGCCAACACTCCGCCGGCGAGGCCAAAGAGCGCCCCTGAGGCACCGACCATCGGCTGTAGACCGGGCGCCAATACCGCATAGCCAGCGGCTCCACCGAGGATCGAGGCAACATAGAGGATGGAAAACCCGCGCACCCCGACACGGCCGAGCACCGCAGCGCCCAAAGACCACAGGGTGAACATGTTGACGATGAGATGGATCACGCCGCCATGTAAAAACCCATAGCTGAGAAACATGGCGTAGGGTTGCAGGGCGAAATTGGGGTTCCAGTCTTTCAAAAGTCCAGGCCAGAAGCCGCCGTATTCATAGGCCATCCCCCGCAGCCGCTCTGGCCTGACCAGGCCAAAATCACTGAGTTGCAGGAGGAATTCGAGCGCGCAGCAGATCGCAATCAGGACAAGCAAAACGTTGCTGCCCGGGATCTTGGTGCGCGGCGCAAGGCCGGGCGCGGATGAAAAGACGCTATCCTTAGCCATGTTCAACAATGAACAGCCCTGTCATGGCTTGGCAAGGGGGGTGATCAGGGATTCCAACTGAAGTTCCTTTGCAGCCCGACAAAGATGGTGTTGGAACTGCGATCCTCCTCGCTGTCGGATGTGGACAGGATATGGGACACCCCGCTGACGAGGCCCCAGTCTCGGGTAAGGGCGTATTGGTAGGACAGACTGAAATCAACCCGCCGTCCATCATCCGCCTGAGGCCCCAGTTCGTTGCGGTCAAAGAGGGAGAAATCCGCACCAATGCTCGACAGGCTGTTGACCTGATGCTGGTAGCCTGCATTCAGGGTGGTGTTAATCTGTTCTTCGTTATCACTGTTGGTGTTGAACTGTTGCGACAGACCAAAGCTGATCTGCGAGGTTGGCAGGGCATAGACATAATCAACATCGACCAGAGGTTCAAAGCTGCTGTTCTCACTGCGGGTGCCGCCCAGCGAATACGACAGGGCCGCGCGCCGGGACAGATCCATGTCGCGGTTGACGGTGAAAAACCCGCGCCGCCCGTCCCCGTTGGAACTCACCTCGGAGCTGAGCCGCGCCCCCAGTGTCCCGTTCGTCAGATCCCGCGTCAACTCAGCACTAAAGCTGACCCCGTCGTCGGTGGCGACCTCATCTCCGGTGCGCTCGATGGAGTCATAGGTTGCTTCAAAATCACCGGTGAGGAGGGGGGAAAACTCCAGCAGGACGCCCGCACCAAAGCCGGTTGTTTCGCGATTGGTCCCATCGCCCCGGGCGTCGAAGTTGAAATATTTTGCTGTCAGCCGCGGGATGATGCGGGGGTCGATGCGGAAACTGACCTGTGCAGAGGTATCCAACGTGCTCTGGTCGGTCAGATCGGGGTCGTCTGTCCCGCTGTAGCGGACTTCACTGTAATCAACGTCGAAACTGGCGCCGATGGGGGCTTCTACCCCGATCGCACCTATCAGCCCAAAGCCATAGTTTTGCCGGGTGCCGGTGTCCTGATCGATTGCGTTGCTGTCATTGTCGAAATCATCATCAAAGAATGTCGTAGTGGCGTCGGATTCGCGGTATCTCAGCGAGGTTCCGATGCTGGCGTTGCGCGTGGCCCGGTCATAGCCCAGTCGCAGAAACGTATTCGTGAGATCGACGCTGGATTTGTCATTGCGGCCCTCTTCGATATCGGTGCCAAGGCCGAGGGAAAAGTTTTGAAGGGAAGTGGCACTTTCCAGATTGAAGCCCAGGATCGTGCGGCCAAAGAAATCGGGATCACCCTCGATATCCAGATCGGGGTTGTCGCTGTATTCAAGCCGCTGGGTGACATCGAAGCTGGCGGTGATGCCGGGGGGCAGGGCCTCCTGGGCATGGGCGGCAATGCCGATGCCGCACAGGGCTGCAAACGCGCCAACCTTGTGGCGCGCGCGGCCTGTATTCATGATGTGCCTGTGCGAATGGGTCTTATTCGAACAGACGCCGTTCCGGTACCAGAATGACATCTCCGTCCTTCAGCTCGATCACATTGCTCGCGGTCCCGTTTGCCAGGGCCTTATAATTTAGTGTTACGACGTTTTGCACGCCGGTTTGCCGGTTCGTGCGGCGCAGTTGGATGCGCTTGACGGCGGCAAAGCGCGTCACGCCCCCGCCGACAGCAATCGCCTGCAACAGGGTTGTGCCGGGTTTGACTTCAAGCAGGCCGGGGGTGTTGACCTCTCCCAGAAAATAGACGTCGATCATGTCGCCATCCGCGGCTTCCTGCACATTCGAGGCGGAGGGAATGACCGAGACGAAAACCGTGGGCGGGTTCGCAAAATTGGACTGGATAGCGGTCGTCACATCGCTTTGGATCTGTACAGCGGTGCGACCGCTGGCCCGCACGGTGCCCGCAAAGGGAAAGTTGAAACGTCCATCGGGCAAAACCACGACAGACCGGTTGAGACTGGCGTCTTCGAGCACTTCGATGTTCAGGCCGTCACCGGGTTGCACCCGGTACTCCGATTGCGCCTGCGCCATGCTGGCCACCAGTACCAGAACCAGCCCCATGAGAATATTTTTGACATTTTGCATCGTCGTTTCTGCTCCATTGCAGCTTTGGGCCATCATCTATTGCCAGCTCCTGCATGAAAAGAACTGATTAAGCTCAGGTAAAAATTAGTCAAAAATGTAGTTATGACGTCACAGGCCCGCAGGATCCGTGATTTCAACCCGATCGCCCGCCCCACGGAGGAGCAGGCGCAAAGCGCTGATCCGGGATCAACCGATCAGTTTTCCGTGGCAGCGATGAGGTCGCGGGCTTCGATCACCTGCTCGCGCTGGTCATCAGGGCCGGCAATCTGCACGACCTTGCGGAACTGCGCCAAGGCATCTTCGGGACGTTCCAGCGCCTCATATGCTTTGCCGAGGTGATATTGCACCAGCGGGTCGTTGGGCAGGCCCTGTGCTGCGCCTTCAAGATAGGGCAGGGCCTCTTCACTTTCGCCGCGCCGGTGCAGGATCCAGCCGAATGTATCCTGCAGGGCAGGGATTTCAGTGTCGCGGAAACGCCGTGCCACGGCCCATGCACGATCAAGGCTTGCCTCGTCGGTGCGATAGGTGGTCAGCATGCTTGCCAGATTGTTGGCCACGATCACAGAACTTGAATCGCGCGCATAAAGCGACTCGTATATGTCGATTGCACCGTCGATATCCCCGGCACGTTCCTTGTAGGAGGCACTTGCCCAAAGCAGATTGCCGTTGTCGGGCGCCGCCGCAAGGGCCTCGTCGACGATGGCGCTGGCGCTGGTGTCACCCTCAAGGCGTTGCGTGACCCGGGCCAGTTCAAGCCAGACATTTGCAGCTTGTGGCTCTGCGGTCACAACCTCGCGGTAGATCGCCGCCGCCCCCTCGGGGTTGCCTGCCGCCGCCTCGACAGAGGCTACAATGGCACGCAAGGCCAGATTATCCGGGTTTTCCGCGATCAATTCTTCGGCCAGCAGCAAGGCACCGTCAACATCGCCTGTCCCAAGACGGACGCGCAGCAGTTCAACCTGACTGTTCAGGGTCGCATCATCAGAAGAGGCGATGCCTTCGATATAACTGATCGCGTCTTCGACGCCGTTGCGCACACTGATCAACTGCGCCTCAAGCCGGGTGGAGGCTTGTTGCGCGGCAGGGGTTTCGATCCCGCGCAGGGTGTTGACCACCTGTTCGGTCCGTCCCATGTTCTCCATCAGCAAATAGAGGTTACCCAGAGCGGAAAGCAGCTCGATATTTTGTGGGGCGAGGCGCAGCGCTGGGATCAGAGTATCCTCAGCGGGCAGATAGCGTTCCTGTTCAATCAGGACCCGCGCATAGCGCAGGCTTTCCTCGGGAGCATTGCCGGAGGCATCCACCGCAAGAGCCAGAAAATCATGTGACAACTCAAGGCGTCCGGTGCGCGCATAGGCCTCGGCCATCAGCCCCATGGCCTGTGCATCCTCAGGGTCACGATCCAGCGCCAGCCGCAGGTTGTTGATCGCGGCATCCGCGTCATCGGCGCGGATTTGCCAGGAGGCCTGCATCTTGAGGGCGGTCGGGTGACCTTCATCCGCGACGAGTACTTCTTCGACCTGCGCGCGCGCGCCAACTTCATTGCCGGTTGACAGCAGCATGCGCGCCAGAGCGACCTTGATATCGTTGGTCTGCTCCGAAGGCTCAGCGCCGGCGAGAATATCCTCAAGATCTGCAATCGCCTGGCTGGTGTCGCCCTGACCAAAAATAATTCCCGCCCGCACGGTTTGGAAGGGAATGGGGTCTTCCTCTTCGGCGATGGCGGCGTCCAGTTCGGCAAGGGCGGCCTCTGGCCCCTGCGTCTGTAGCAGATAGTTCACCAGATCGGCGCGGGGGGTGTTATCCCCGGGCGCGGCCGCATCGGCCAGCCTGCGCAAAAAAGCTTCTGCTTCGGCGTTCTGCTCGCGGGAGAGATAAAAGCGCAGCAGTGCCTGCTTGGTTTCCACATCCTCCGGGAAGCGGTCTACCATCTCAAGCAGCTGTGTTTCGATCCCTTCCATATCGCCGTTCTGCAGCAGGATACCGAGACGTTGGCGCCAATACAGCATGTTGTCAGGTTCACGTTCGATCAGCCATTCCAGTTCAGCCATCGCCTGCTCTGTGTCACCGTCGCGCACCAGCGTGTCCAGAAACAGTTTGCGCAGCATCACACTGTCGGGCAGCGACGCGAGCAGGTCTTGTGCTGCGCGTCCCTGATCACGGCGCGCGGGATCATCATTGGCCAGAGAAGCCGTGCGATACGCCAGTGCAATGGCGATGGCCTTGGCCCGCGTGTCGTCCGGTGCAAGCTCCACCGCTCTGGTGCCGTGGCGTTCGAGTTCTTCCCAGTTGGTGCCGTTGAAAGCCATCTCGCTCAGCAGAATGCGGGTTTCGGCATCATTCGGATATTGTTCCGCAAGGCGCAGGAACTGGCCATAAGCACCGCGGATGTTGCCATTCTCAAGCATGATGTTGGCCAGCAGAAAGCGTGCATCGCGGTGGCTGCCGTCGAATTCGAAAACATTGCGCAACTCAACCATACCGCGCTCGTAATCGCCCGCCTCAATAAGCTCGAGTCCGCTTTGGTAGTATTCCTCAGCGCGTTCCTCGGATGATTTACAGGCGCTGAGCGTGAGTACCGCAACCAGCATGATGGGAATAATCTTGAACAATCCAACTCTCCGCACAGTTTGAAAACTCTCTTTAAAAGATGAGTCTTAAAAGTTTATGCCAGTGCGGTTTCAGACGCCAGAGCCAGACAGACATGTATGGTCACAATTTGCGGACCGCCTATAGCGTTATGCGAAAAACCCGGACCTCTCAACGCTGTCTGAAATCAAGGATTTCAACGCGTTACGCGGCGCATGATATTTCAGGTATTTCGTCAAACGCTTTAGTAGCCCGTCCCGCGGACAACGACGCTCACAGTGCGCAGCAGCAACAGGGCGTCGGTTTTGAGCGAAACGGTCTGATAATACTCATCGTCATAGCGGGCACGGTCTGAAAAGCTGACCGTGTTACGGTCTGAAACCTGCCACGGGCCGGTGATTCCGGGACGCAGGCCGTAATAACCTTTGCCGGGATAGGCCGCCTGTTGGCACACCATCATCGGCCGGGGGCCCACAAGCGACATCGTACCATTCAATACGTTCAGCAATTGGGGCAACTCATCAACGGACGTCTTGCGCAAAACGCGGCCCACGAAAGTGATGCGGGGGTCATTCTTGAGCTTCTGCGTCGTGTCCCATTCGATACGGGCGGCGGGGTTTTCTGCAAGATGAGCTTCAAGCAGGTCATCTGCGTTCTGCACCATGGTGCGCAGCTTCCATATCCGGAATATCCGGCCATTCTTGCCGACGCGCAATTGTGTGTAGAACGGGCTGTGTCCGTCAAACGCGATGATCAAAGCCATGAGCGCGATAACAGGTGATATAATAGGTATTATGATCAAAGTCGCCACTATATCGAAGAAACGCTTGATCTTGTCCCGATAAACGCCCTTGGTGGGCCCGGACGCCACCTTGGGCCTCTGGATCTGTTGTGACTGCTCTTCAATCTCCACAACATGCGGCGCAAAATGTAATGTCATACACACTTCCGGACGAAATGACCCGGCTCCAAATACTGTTACACACAACGCGCATCGTTTTGACTTACAGAACACATGCGCAAAAATGCCTAATAAAGTCTTCCAGATACGACTGGAACAATTGTTAGCATTTTGTCCGGGCTCAAGCATAGCCCAGTGAGCGCTGTTTGGTAAATTTTTAGGAGAATTGATAGAAATTTTTGCTGAAATCAACATTTTACCCGCAGAGGTAGAAAAAATTAGGTGTAGATGTGGTTAATTGTCAGACGACAGGAATTAACTTCGTCATTGTCGGTCTTGTCTGCCGGTATTTTCGAATCAAATTTAAGGGCATCAATGCTACATCTGGCGAGATGCGAGCCTTGAAATACACTTATTTTGGCAATACAGCCCCTTCTGGTAACTATTACGCAAGATGATTACGTCTTTGCTGTCGGTATCAGGATAAGGATAAAGTTTCAGAGCTATGGCCGCTGAACTTTACAATACACATTTCGGTTTCAGCGAGCGACCTTTCTCTTTGTCGCCCGATCCTGATTTCCTGTTCCTGTCAAAATCACACACGCGCGCTTTTTCCGTTTTGGAATATGGGCTTATGACGCATGCGCCCTTGACGATGCTGACCGGTGAGGTTGGGATGGGCAAGACGATGTTGCTGCAGGCTTTGCTGCGCAAGGTGGAGGATGACATCACGCTGGGGCTGGTGTCCAATGCGCAGGGGGACCGGGGCGATCTGTTGCGTTGGGTGCTGAATGCGCTGGATGTCGCATTGCCATCCGAGACGGATTACGTGTCGCTGTTCCAGCATTTCCAGAACTTTGTGGTGAGTGAATATGCCGCCGGGCGCCATGTGGTGCTGATCATCGATGAGGCGCAGAACCTGGGCGCTGAGATGCTCGAAGAGCTGCGCATGCTGACCAACATCAATTCGGGCAAGGACGAGTTGTTGCAGATCATTCTGGCCGGCCAGCCGGAGCTGCGCGATCTGATTTCACGCCCCGAATTGCGCCAGTTTGCCCAACGTGTGACCGCAACCTATCATCTGGCCCCCTTTTCGCGCGCCGACAGCGTGGCCTATATCAAACACCGTCTGCAACGGGTCGGTGGCACGGGGGATGAAATCACCGCCCCTGCCCTGAGCCATATCCACCTTGAGGCAGAAGGCATTCCGCGCTCGATCAACAAGCTGTGCGATCTCGCGCTGGTCTATGCGGCAAGTGCGGGCAATACGGTTGTCGGCAAGCCGATCCTCAACGAGCTGATCCGCGACGGGCTGATCCTGAAACCGGCCCCCCCGCTGCTGGTCCTGACCGACCGGGTGGATCTTCCTGAAAAGGCTGCAGAATGAATCTGGATATCGCATTCTACTGGAAACTTCTTGTGCGCCGCATGCCGGTGATGATGCTGTTCGTGTTGCTCGGGTCAGGCCTTGGGGTCATCACCGCACTGAAGCTGCCCGAGACATGGTCCACAGAGGCGCGCCTACTGGTCGAAGCACCGCAAATTCCGGATGAAATGGTCCGCTCGACCATTCAGACAGATGCGTTGGAACAGCTTGATATCATTCAGGAACGGCTTTTGACCCGGGCCAATCTGATCGATATCGCCAACCGGCTGAACGTATTCGAAGACCTGCGTGCAATGGACCCCGATGAGGTCGAACAAGCGATGCGCACCGCCACCCGCATCCGGCGCACTGAGGGGCGCAATCAGGCGACCGTTCTGCGCATTTCCTTTGAGGCGCGTTCCGGCCGGATCGCAGCGGCGGTCGTCAATGAATATGTCACCATTATTCTGGACGAGAACGCCAGTTTCCGCATCGCACGGGCAGCAGGCACCTTGCAGTTTTTCCAACAGGAAGTGCAGCGTATGGAGGAAGAGCTGGCCCGGCAAAGCGCCGAGATTTCGCAGTTTAAATCCGACAATGTTGCGGCCCTGCCCGAAAATCAGAGCTACCGGCTGGGGCGGCAAACGCTGTTGCAAGAACGGCTGGAACGGCTGGAGCGCGAGCGTAGTGTCTATGAGGCACAACGCGCGGATATCGTTCGAATCTATGAGGCAACGGGCAGGGTCCGACAGGGCGAAAGCCAGGTTTCTCTCAGTGCCGATGAACAGCGTTTGAAGCAGGTGGAAGCCCAGCTCGACCAGGAGTTATCGCGCTACTCCGAGACACACCCCAATATCGTCAGCCTGCGTGCCCTGATCGAACGGCTGGAGGCCAGTGTCCTCGCCGAACAGGGAGAGAATGTGGCTGCAAATGCAGATGAAGAGGCCGCCGAAGACCCCATCCTGATCGCAACATTGTCCGAGATCGATACCCGGCTGAGCTTTATCGGGAATGACATCGAAAGCACGTCAGGCGAGCTGGCTCAGCTACAGGAAGCGATCACCCGCAGTTCCAGCAATGGCATCATTCTGACTGGGCTGGAGCGCGAATATGAGATCATCGAAAGCCGCTACAATGCTGCCGTGCTGAATCTGAACGCCTCGCAGATGAGTGAACGGATCGAAACCACTGCACAGGGTCAGCGCATCACCATCATCGAAAGCGCCACCGTTCCCAATGAGCCGACCGGCCCGAACCGGCCCAAGATCGCCATTGCGGGGGCTGCCGTTGGCATCGGGTTGGCGGGGGCCTATTTTGCCCTGCTTGAATTTCTCAACCGGACCATCCGCCGTCCGGCAGAGTTGGTCAGCCGCTTTGATATCACCCCTATCGCAACCATTCCTTATATGGAAAGCCGCCGCCGCCGCCTGATCCGCCGCGCAAGCATCATCGGTGCTACGGTTTTCGTGTTGATAAGTGTTCCTTTGGCTCTTTGGTATATCGACAGCACGTATCTACCACTGGAACTGATTGTGCAAAAGGGTCTGGCCCGTTTGGGGCTTGGGTAAGGTAAAAGGTCACGTCGCGTATGGAAAAACTGCAAGCCGCTTTGGAAAAAGCACGTCAGGCCCGGGGCACGCCCATGGGGACATTCCGGGAAAAACCGCACAGTGCCCTAAGGCAGAGTACGGGCAAGATCCTTCCTCAGGATGCTTTATGGGAAGGGCTGTCCTCCTTTGACGTCTCCGACAAACACCTGAGTGAACAGCGCATCGTGACCCGCCAGGCCGGACCCAGTGCCGCGCCTTTCGATATCCTGCGCACCAAGGTCTTGTTGCAGATGCGCCAGAACGGCTGGAAACGACTGGCCATTACCTCCCCGATGCCAAACTCGGGCAAGACCACCACTGCCTGTAATCTGGCGCTGGGGCTGGGCCGCCAGAAAGACCTGCGCGCCATTTTGATGGACCTCGATCTGCGTGATCCTTCGGTCCATTCCTTTTTCGAAGCAGAGCCCGCGCATGGGATCGGGGATCTGCTGGCCGGGCGCACGGCGTTCAGCGAACAGGCTTTGCGGATCGGGGAAAACGTGGCTGTTTCGATGGCCCGCAGTGCAGAAAACGACCCGACCCGTCTGCTGCTGGCGGAGGAATCCGTTTATGTCATCGACCACATCGAGGCGACTTATGCGCCTGATATCATGATCTTCGATTTGCCCTCCGTGCTGGTCAATGACGACACCCGCGCTTTTCTCAAGAATGTGGATTGTGCGCTGATCGTCGCCCGCGCCAATGCGACCCGCTATAGCCAGTTTGACACGTGCGAGCGTGAGATCAGCGAACAGACCAACGTTATCGGGACCGTTCTGAATGCTTACACAAACGCCAACTCCACCTCTGACGAAGGGTGAGAAACCATGGGGTTCCGGGGCGCAAAACCGGCGTTTGGACAAATGATGAGGATTTTAGGTAAACGGATCCCACACATCCCGCGTGAGCCCGCCCCTGATATCCCCATGGTAAGGATACTTGTTTAACCAACGCCATGCCCGGTGTATGGAATGCCTGATCAGGGCGAGGATAAAGAGTTGCAGATTGAAAAGACGAAATTGGCCGGTGTTTTTGTTCTGACACCCAAACGGTTCGGGGATGAGCGTGGGTTTTTCAGCGAAAGCTGGAGTGCGCGGGAGATGGCCGCGCAGGATCTGGATTTCACCTGGGTGCAGGACAATCATTCCCTGTCGATGCAGACAGGCACGGTGCGGGGCCTGCATTTTCAATCTCCCCCCCATGCGCAGGCCAAACTCGTGCGCTGCGGGCGTGGGGCGTTTTTCGATGTGGCTGTCGACATCCGGCGCGGTTCGCCCACCTATGGGCAATGGGTTGGGGAAGAGTTGAGCTATGAGAATGGCAAGCAGATGCTGGTGCCCACCGGTTTCCTGCATGGGTTCGCAACCCGCCAGCCCGAGACGGAAATCATCTACAAATGCTCTGATTATTACGCGCCCGAATGTGACGGAGCGGTCCGCTTTGACTGCCCGACCATCGGAATCGACTGGGGTTTGGGCAATATAGAGCCTGTTTTGTCATACAAAGACGCTGCAGCCCAAGGGCTTGCGGATTTCGACAGCCCGTTCGTCTGGGAGGGGGCGCAATGAAACTTCTGGTGACTGGCGGCGCGGGGTTCATCGGCTCTGCGGTGGTGCGGCAGGCAATTGCACAAGGACACCATGTGGTGAACCTTGATGCGCTGACTTATGCGGCATGCCTTGAGAATGTGGCCAGTGTCGCGGACGACCCCGCCTATGTTTTTGAGCACGCCGATATCCGCGACCGTGCGGCCCTCGACCGGATCTTTGCCACCCATAAACCCGATGCGGTGATGCATCTGGCCGCAGAAAGCCACGTGGACCGCTCCATCGACGGACCGGGCGATTTCATCGAGACGAATATCACCGGCACCTATCACCTGCTGGAAGCCGCCCGCGCCTATTGGACAGCCCAAGATAGGCCCCAAAGGTTCCGCTTTCATCATATCTCCACCGATGAGGTATTCGGGTCTTTGGGCGAGACCGGACAGTTCACCGAAGAAACCCCCTATGACCCACGCAGCCCCTATTCCGCCTCCAAGGCCGCGAGCGACCATCTTGTGTGCGCATGGCATGAGACCTACGGCTTGCCGATCGTCATGACCAATTGTTCGAACAATTACGGGCCCTACCATTTCCCCGAAAAACTCATCCCCGTGGTGATCCTGAACGCGCTGGCGGGCAAGGATATCCCTGTCTACGGCCAAGGGCTGAACGTGCGTGACTGGCTTTATGTCGAGGATCACGCGGACGCGCTGCTCACTGTTCTGCAAAAGGGCGCGCTAGGGCGCAGTTATAACATCGGCGGGGAGAACGAGGTGAAAAATGTCGATATCGTACGGATGATCTGTGCCATATTAGACACTAAAATTCCGAAAAAGACCCAATACGCGGACCAGATCCGCTTTGTCACCGACCGCCCCGGCCACGACCTGCGTTACGCCATCGACCCCACCCGCATTGCCACAGAACTGGGCTGGCGCCCCTCCGTTACCCTGGAGGAGGGGCTGAAAAAAACCGTGCAATGGTATCTCGACAACGAAGACTGGTGGCGCGCCCTGCAGGATCGTGAGGGTGTTGGAAAGCGCATAGGTAAAGGATAAGGCTTTGAGTGAGAGTAAATCCCGCATCGATTGTCTGCGCCTGCCTGATGAGGCCGGTGTAATGCTGCGATCTCGCCTTGGCCTCATGCCAACAGACGAATTGCGTATCAGCTATATCACGGGTCCTGGCGATGTTGTCGGCACTTATGAACAATGGAAGAACGGGCAGACTGATGCTCGTGTTCCGATTTTTGCGTACTCGACAATGTTCTATGAGCTTGCATCCCTGCTTGATGGGCACGGGCAGCTTCTTTGCGAAGTGGAGCCGCCATCTGATTGCACTGACCCTTTTCAGTTTGTGCGTCTTCCCTCCCTCAGCTACCGTGGGCGCATTGGTTACAGACTTGGTCAATCACGCCGCATTCGTGCAACGCTTGCAGCCATGGATGCCTTCAGGCCTCATTTAATCGTTGCATCGTCCCATGTTCCTGCCACGGCATGGCCTGCACTTTCGCGACGGGCCCCAGTCATTCTTTCAATCCATAACACATTCTGGCCGATGGGGCGTCCGTTGGTGGGAATCCAAGGTAATCTCAAATACAGGCTGTTACGGCGCCAAGCCACTTATCCCAGCTCGGCGGTTTGTATTTCGAACGAGTGTGCCCGGCAGGTCAGTGGGTTGACCGATGGTCGGGTCGCCGGCAGATTAGTGTGTCCACAAATACCGAGTACATATTTGGAAACACCGCGTCAAAGAGCCAGACGTCTGCTGTTCATTGGAAGGGTTGAGGAGAATAAAGGTGTTTTCCTGCTGCTTGAGGCATTTGCCAGCCTGATGCGTGACCATCCTGACCTGTCTTTAAGCTTTGCCGGGGCAGGGAGTGCGGATTTTGCGTTGCGGGAACGTGTTGAAGCGTTAGGCAGTTCCCGAGTGAAGTTGCTGGGGCGCTTATCGGCGCAGGGTATTCATCAGGCTATCTCAGAAGCTGATCTTCTCGTCTGCCCAACAATGACCAGCTTTAACGAAGGATTGGCCGTTGTTGGGTTTGAGGCCGCATCGCACGGTGTGCCCAGCGTCCTCAGCTCTGTCGTACCTGCCAAGGATCTGCTTGCCCCCTGCGCACTGGTGTTCCCGGCAAACGACGGCGCGGCACTGCGCGCTTGTTTATCCGAGCTTATTGAGAAGGACGCGACCTATGCTGAGCTAGTTCGGCGCACAGCAGATGTTTGCGATCTAATTTATGACAGGTCACGCTCATGGGGGTCACAACTCTATCTGGCCATGTTAGATGCTGTAGGCGCTGCGTGAAGCGTCTTCTCGTCTTTGGCCGGACAGGCCAGGTGGCCATGGAACTGGCGCGCTTCGACGGCGTGTCCTGTCTGGGACGGGACGTGGCGGATCTGACTGACCCCGGGGCCTGTGAGGCGGTGATTGCCGGGTGTGACGCGGATGCGGTGATTAATGCGGCCGCCTATACGGCAGTGGACAAAGCCGAAGAGGACCGCGACACGGCGATGATCGTCAACGCCATGGCACCGACTGCGATGGCAGCGGCCGCTGCTGCGCGGGGCATCCCTTTTGTGCATATCTCCACCGATTACGTATTTGATGGCTCCGGGCAGAAGCCCTGGCAACCGGACACGCCGACCGGCCCGCTGGGCGTCTACGGGGCCAGCAAGCTGGGCGGGGAAAAGGGTGTCGCAGCGGCAGGTGGCGCTCATGCAATCCTGCGCACATCCTGGGTGTTTTCCGCCCATGGCGCCAATTTCGTCAAAACCATGCGGCGTTTGGGGGCAGAACGGGACGCCCTCACCATCGTGGCGGATCAAATCGGTGGGCCGACCCCGGCACGCGATATTGCCGCCGCTTGTGTGGAAATTGCGCGCGCGCTGACCCAAGACCCATCAAAATCGGGCACCTATCATTTCAGCGGTGCGCCGGATGTCAGCTGGGCCGATTTCGCGCGCGAAATCTTTGCGCAAAGCGCGCTCAGCGTCGATGTCACCGATATCCCCACGTCCCAATACCCGACCCCGGCGCAACGCCCGCTGAATTCACGCCTCGATTGCAGCACAACCACAGCGACATTTGGCATCCAGCGCCCCGACTGGCGCACAGGGTTGGCCGGGGTCCTGAGCGATCTGAACACCTGAGGAGACGACCTAATGACCCCCCCCCAAACACAGCGCAAAGGCATCATTCTGGCGGGCGGCTCGGGCACGCGACTCTATCCGATCACGCTGGGTGTGTCGAAACAACTGCTGCCGATCTATGACAAGCCGATGATCTATTATCCGCTGTCGGTGCTGATGCTGGCGGGCATCCGCGAGATCGCGATGATTACCACCCCCGGCGATCAGGATCAGTTCCGGCGCATGCTGGGGGATGGCGCGCAATGGGGCATCAAACTGACCTATATCGTGCAACCCTCCCCCGATGGCCTCGCGCAGGCGTTTATTCTGGCGGAGGACTTTCTGGCCGGGGCCCCTTCGGCGCTGGTGCTGGGGGATAATATCTTTTTCGGACAGGGCCTGCCTGACCTGATGGCTGCCGCCGATGCGCAGCCCATGGGCGCGACCGTCTTTGGCTATCAGGTGGCCGATCCGCAGCGCTACGGCGTGGTGGATTTCGACGATGATGGCGTGGTGCGCGGGATTATCGAAAAACCCGAGGTGCCGCCTTCCAACCATGCGGTCACGGGGCTGTATTTTGTCGATGGAACCGCCCCCGCCAAAGCCCGCACCGTCAAACCTTCTGCGCGCGGTGAGGTTGAAATCACCACTCTGCTGGAGATTTATCTGGCCGAAGAGACCCTTACCGTGCAGCGGATGGGGCGCGGCTATGCATGGCTCGATACCGGCACCCATGGCAGCCTGCTCGATGCGGGCAACTTCGTGCGCACCATCGAAAAACGGCAAGGCCAACAGATCGGCTGCCCCGAAGAGGTTGCCTTTGAACTGGGTTGGATCAGTCGCGAGGATCTCGCCCGCGAGGCGCAAAAATACGCCAAGAATGATTACGGCACCTATCTGAGCCAGCTTTAGGGGGCGCCTCATGACGGTCAAATTCGGAACAAGCGGGCTGCGCGGGTTGGTCACCGGCATGACGCCGGAGCTCATCACCGCCCATGTGCAGTCGTTTCTGACCGCCTGCGATACGGGCGGAATTCTGTGTGTTGGGCAGGACCTGCGCCCCTCCTCCCCGCGCATCGCAGGGGATGTGATGGAGGCTGCGCGCACGCGGGGTATCCGCGTGATCGACTGCGGGGCCCTGCCCACACCTGCGCTGGCACTGGCGGCGCAAGGTCGGGGTGCGGGGGCCGTGATGGTTACCGGCAGCCATATCCCAGCCGATCGCAACGGGTTGAAATTCTATACCACGCAAGGAGAGATCACCAAGGCGGACGAGGCCGCGATCCTGCAGCACTTGGGCGAAACACCTGCGCCACCAGCCACGCCCGGCACGCTGGAAACGGATACCACCGCCACGCAGGCCTATGTCGCGCGCTATGTGAATGCCTTCGGCGCGGCGGCGCTTAGTGGTCGGCGCATCGGCGTCTATACCCATAGCGCGGTGGGCCGGGATGACCTGATGCAGATCCTGAACGGTCTGGGGGCCGAGGTGGTCGAGCTTGGCCGATCCGCCACATTCATCCCCGTCGATACCGAAGCTGTCGACCCCGACACCCGCGCGCAGATCGTGGCGTGGGTTCGGGCCCATGGGCTGGACGCGCTCGTGTCGACCGATGGCGATTCAGATCGCCCCCTGCTGGCGGATGAAACGGGCCGCGTGGTGCCGGGTGACATTCTGGGCCAGATCACAGCACAAGCCTTGGGGGCAGAGGTCATCGCAACGCCGATTTCTTCGAATAGTGGGGTGACCCAGAAGGGCTTCAAAGAGGTCAAGCTGACGCAAATCGGATCGCCCTATGTCATCGCCGCGATGGAAGAGACACAGGGCCGGGTCATAGGCTATGAAGCCAACGGCGGCTTCCTTCTGGGGTTCGACGCGATGGCCCCCGCAGGTCCCCTCCCTGCCCTCGTGACGCGCGACTGCACCCTGCCGATCCTGATGACGCTTTATGCCGGGCGCGGAGGTATAGCTGCTCGCGTGGCCCAAGAGCCTCCCGTGGTTACGGTCGCAGACCGGCTACAGGAAGTGGACCCGGCCAAAAGCCGTACCCTGATCGAACGCTGGCAGAACGATACCGCTGCCCGCGCTGATTTCCTGTCAGCTCTGGGCAAGAACGAGGCACACCTTGATCTGACGGACGGGTTACGCATGATACTGACAGACGGAGACGTCATCCACGTCCGCCCCTCGGGAAATGCGCCTGAACTGCGGGTTTATATTGAGGCGAAGAAGAGCGCTAACGCAGAAACCCTGCTCGCGGCTGTGTTGGACACTGTGAAAACCGCGCTTTGATCACAGGGGGTCGTTTTGCCGAAAACCCACACTTCAGCCATGTGATATTCTGACTTGGCGATGTCAGCGGTAAGCGTTGCTTCAGCCTTTAAAGTTCCATGGTAGCAGCTGGTCGATGTCCTTTTTTTGTAGCCATTGACGATGGCTGTAAGCACGCCGCTCAAGTAGCTGTGTGGCTCAATTTTATTGAGTTCGCAGGTCTCGATGAGCGATGCGAGCATGGCCCAGTTCTGGGCGCCGGCGTCGTGGCCCGCGAAGAGCGCGTTCTTGCGCTGAAGGGCCAGTTTCCGTTCATTCTGCCCATGTCGGGTCAGTTTATCGCGTGCAGTATAGGTGGCACGCATATTTTGGTGCCAATGTAAAAGTCTATAGGTCCTATCGGCGCGGCGATGGGACGTATGTGGGGATTGAACGAGATCCGGGCGTTGCTGTCATGGCTCCGGCCTGGGTTCTGGATGCTACAGTTTGCGGGCTGATGACATTGGGATCACCGGAGGTGTCGGTGGCCGGATTGCTGGATTTGTCCTCAATTCTGACATTGCAAGGTTTTCGGCGAAGCTTTGATGAGAGCGACTCATCGAAGGAAGCCGAACATGACCACCCTCAGAACAACCAATCTGGCGCAACTGCCTCTTCCATTTCATCCGCCAGTGACTGCCCCGATGAACGAGCAGGAGCGAGAGATGCTGAGGCAGGCTCTTGCACAATTGCTTCTGGAAGCGGCCAGCCTGACACAGGAGGGATCAAATGATGGGTAACAATGACCTCACACCTATCGCAATATTGCCGCCTGCGTTGTTGCAGCGCCGGGCTATAGTCTATGTCCGGCAATCGACACAAAGCCAGGTCATGACCAATCTTGAGAGCCAACGGCGGCAATACGACCTGGTGTCTTCTGCACGCCAGTACGGTTTCCAAGCGGTAGATGTCATCGACGATGATCTCGGGATATCCGCGAGTGGAAGCGCTGTCCGACCGGGATTCGAACGTTTGGTTGCGGCTCTCTGTTCTGGCGAAGTTGGTGCAGTGTTTTGCTTAGAAGTCTCTCGATTGGCCCGCAACGGACGGGACTGGCACCATGTTCTTGAGATCTGTGGCATGGTTGAGGCACGCGTTGTGGATCACGATGGCGTTTATGATCCTCGCCTCCCGAACGACCGACTTCTGTTAGGCATGAAGGGCAGCATCAGCGAGTTTGAACTGGGGATACTGCGAACGCGGATGCTGGACGCTGCCCGTGCGAAGGCCAGGCGTGGCGAACTGCGCTACACCCCACCGATTGGCTATCTTTGGGACCGAGATGTCGGGATCATGTTTGATCCAGACGTGCGGATTCAGGAGGTGATACGCGGGATATTCACTCGTTTTGAAGAACTTGGCAGCGCCAGACAGGTCCTGTTGTCGATGGCTGATCAGGGTATCCATTTTCCACGGCCATCGGACGGTATCCGGCTGACATCTTTTGAGTGGCAGCCAATCCGGTACCGCAATGTCATCAGCATTCTCAAAAATACGTTCTACGCAGGCGTTTATGCTTATGGTAAAACTGGGAAGAAGACGGAGATCAGGGACGGCCGCGCCCATGTCAGCTACAAAAATCACAAATCGCCCGAGGATTGGGAGGTGGTTCTCCACGACCACCACGCTGCCTATATCGAGTTGGGGGCGTATGAACGCAATCAGGCGCAACTCGCGCGCAATGCGTTTGGCAAGGCCGGTGGGACAAAGTCGGCCCGCGGTGGTCGAGCTTTGCTCGCCGGGCTCATGTCCTGTGCCAAATGTGGGAGACGGCTGCACGTTGTCTATGCGGGCCGAACACACCGTCCTGTCTATCGGTGTGACAATCCCAACCTGCTTTTGGGCCAAAAGCGGTGCTTCACATTCGGTGGTGCGCGCGCAGAGACCCCCATTGTTAGCGCCGTTTTGCAAGCCGTTGCCCCGCTGGCCATTGAGGCAGCGCTACAGGCGCAAATCTACATGAGCAATGCAGAGGAAGATCGACGCCAGCTGTTGGAGCTGGAACTGAAGCAAGCGGAATATGACGCCACGCTTGCAGAACGTCGATATGCGGCGTGTGACCCGGAGAACCGCCTGATAGCCGCGACGCTGGAGAAACGCTGGGAGGAAGCTCTCTCGCGGGTCCAAGCCTTCAAGGAACGCATGGCGAGCTCTCCAGACGCGCACGAGACCTTTGATCCAAGCGCATTGAACGGATTGGCGCAGGATCTAAAAGCCGCATGGGAGGCACCTACGGTGAGCATGCGTGCTCGCCAGCAACTGCTCCGGACCTTGATCGAGGACATCGTCGCCGATGTGGATGACACAAGCCGTGAGATTGTGCTGGTCGTCCACTGGAAAGGCGGGCGACACACGGAATTGCGGGTCAAAAAACCAAAGACTGGCGAGCATGGTGCAAAAACCAGCGAGGAGGCCTTAGCGATCATCCGCGAGATGGCAGGGCGATGGTCAGATGGATCCATTGCGGCCTCGCTGAACCGCATGGGCATCCGCACCGGTCAGGACAAAACATGGAATGCAAAGCGCGTGTCCTCCATAAGGCGCGTGAACAACATCCGCGGCTACCTCTCCGCTGACAAGGATAGCCCGTGGCGCACCATATCTGAGGCCGCAAAAGAGCTCGGTGTGACCAATCACGTGATCCGACGGCTGATCAAGGACGCAATTCTGCCTGCAAAACAGGTTGTCGATGGCGCGCCTTACCAAATCAGGACCGAAGACCTACAATCTGGTCAGGTAATACAAGCACTACGCCGCAAAAAGCGCCCGTGTCGCAGACAAAGCGACCAGCAGCTTTCAATGTTTACAAGCACTTAAAAAGGGGGTGCATAATGACCAACCATTCGCGATGGGGCGGATGGTGCGCTCGACGGCGTTGCTACCCATCTCGATCCGGCCATCAGTCAGGAACAAGATCAAGCCGTCCCAGTATTTGGCGATGTACTTCGGGGCTTCACCCGTTGGGGATTTGGCAGAGACCTGCGAACGTGAGCTATCGAGCCATTCTTTGAACGCTGCAATCTTCGGTGCGGATCGGTCTTGCCGGATGGCCTGGCGTTCTTCGGCTGTCAGCCCGCGGGCTTTGCTCTCTATCCGATAAAGCGCCGCAATCTGCCTGAGACCCTCCTCAGCAATGGGCGCGACATTGTTCTCGGTCAGCTCATAGAGCTTCCGTCGCGCGTGCGCCCAGCAGTAGGCCAGTTGGATTGGTTCATTGTCCCGTGGATCCAGCACGCGGTTGTATCCGGCATAGCCGTCCACCTGCAGTATGCCACTAAAGCCGTGCAATATTTGGGATGCGTATTTGCCGGATCGTCCTGGTGCATAGGTAAAAGCAACACCTGGCGGTTCTGGCCCCGTCCACGCCCGATCATCACGGGCCAGTGCCCAGAAATACCCTTTCTTCACCTTGCCCCTGCCAGGATCAAGAACAGGCGCTGGTGTCTCGTCCATGAACAGTTTGGTGGATGTCTTCAGATGCCTGAGCAGCGCGTCGTAGACCGGCACCAGTTCATGCGCTGCCTTACCGACCCATGAGGCCAAAGTAGACCGTTCGATCTCGACGCCTTGGCGGGCATAGATTTGTGATTGGCGGAACAGGGGTTGGTGATCAGCAAACTTGGAGACCAAGACAGTGGCAACAGTTGCCTCGGTTGGCATGCCACCTTCAATGAAACGCGGCACTGCCGGTACCTGCACAAAGCTGCCCTCGCATTTGCGGCAGGCATAGCGCGGTCGGCGGGTGACGATCACGCGGAACTGGGCGGGGACAATGTCCAGCCGCTCGCTCGCATCTTCGCTGATGACGTGACGCTCATGTCCACAGGCGCAGGTGGTGCTTTCTGGTGCGATGACCTCTTCAACACGTGGCAGATGTTTGGGTAGCACGCCGCGAGGTTTGCGTTTGGCTAATTTTGTCTTCGGCGGATCAACAGCTTCGTCTTCGGCATGCACCGCAGCCATTGCTGTCTCTATATCCTCCAGCGCTAGGTGATATTGATCCGGATGGGCCCTCTCAGACTTTGCCCCGAACAGGGCGCGCTTGAAGTCTGACAGCAGCTTCTCAAGACGTTCGATCCGCACATCTTTGCGCGCATTGCGCTCTTCCGAAGCGATGATCATCGCCTTCAAGGCATCGATATCGTCAGGCAATTGGTCCGGCGCAGTCATAGCGCAGACCTATCAAAAAAGGGCGATAACCGCCCGTCCAAAACACCCCCCGAGTCACTCGGCCGCAGCCGGAGACGGCACGTCCAGAGACGTCACACGTCGCCAGTCCAAACCGGCAAACAGCGCCTCGAATTGCGCAGGGTCGAGGCGCAAAACTCCGTCCTTGATGGTGGGCCATTTGAACTGGTTCTGCTCAAGCCGCTTGTAGGCCATCACCAGCCCAGTCCCATCCCACCAGATCATCTTGAGGCGGTCAGCCCGCTTGGCACGGAATACGTAAACGGCGATATCGAAGGGCTTCATCTTCAAGTGGCTCTGCACGAGCGCAGCCAAACCATCATGACCTTTGCGGAAGTCCACTGGCTTCGTCGCCACAAAGATCTTCACCCCATGGGATGGATGGATCACAGCACCGCCACCAGCTCAGCTATACGCTGTGCGGGTGTCGCCGAGGACAAGCGGACAGTCACATCGCCTTTGATCAGATCAATCGTCTCCAATGCGGATGGCGCTTCAGCGGACATCGGCCGCGATACCTCCGGTTCCGCAACGACCAAAGGCGCAAACACAACCTCATCCAGGTTCGGCAAAACCAACTTGCCCTCACGGGCCTGCCTACGCCACTCCGACAAATGGTTCGGACGCAAGCCATAACGCCTTGCAACCCCATTGACCGTCGCGCCATCAACCAATGTCTCAGCCACGATCCGCGCCTTCAGATCGCGCGGCCAACGCGGACACCTACGACGATCCTCATCGCCATCCGTGAGAAACTCATCGGATATCTCCATGGAGAAACTCCCTCGCAAAAATACAAGGGCTGGAATCGCAGATCAAAAACTCAAGGGGAAGGTCGGGTCAAAACACCGCTTACACAAAACCCTAGAAGCGTTCCAGTTGTTTTGCTGAAATACATACAAAAACGTTCGCCTGTAGCGTTATGTCAAGCTGGAATTGCAAAGTTACCAGAGGTAAGTCTTTATCTTGGAGAGGCGCGCAACTAGGCAGCACACTCATTAATTTTTGTTTAGAGGCAAAGGTTTGTGATTCATTTCGTCCAAACAACGGGTGGGAGGATGCAAGTGGCGCGATCAGACATGAGCGATCTGGAATGGGAATTCATCAAAGCTGTTTTGCCGAACAAAACGCGCGGCAAGAAGCGGGTAGATGACCGCCGCGTGGTCAACGGCATTTTCTACGTCCTGCGCACCGGCATCCCTTGGGCCGATCTGCCCAGCGAATACGGCCCACCGACAACGGTCTACAACCGCTTCAACAGGTGGAGCTATGCGGGCCACTGGGACCGGATCATGGACGCCATCGCCGACGCGCATAACGTGGACACAGTGATGGTCGGAGGGACCAGCGTACGCGCGCATCATTCCGCCACGACTCTCAAAAAAAGACCCGCGCCGCTGTTTAGGTTGCTCACGGGGCGGATTAGGCACGAAAATACATGCACTTACCAACCAGGATGGGCTGCCGATCCGATATGAATTGACACCCGGCCAAGCCCATGACGCACCGCCGTGCAAGACGTTACTGGATAATTTGCAACCTGGCCAACATGTGCTCGCGGACAAAGCATACGACGCAGACTGGATCAGAGACTTGATCTGGGAACAGGGCGCTATCGACGTGATCCCTCCCAAGGCCAACCGCAAACTGCCCGCCGAATTTGATGCTGAAATCTACCGGGAACGCAACAAAATCGAGCGTTTCTTTGGCAGGCTGAAAGCCTCGTTCCGCCGCATCGCAACCCGATACGAGAAGACGTCACGCAATTTCCTATCGATGATCAAACTGGCATCGGTCAGGCTGTGGATCGAGTTTTATGAGTCCGCTGCCTAATCTGGCCGTTCTTCGATCCCGGTAGGGTAAATTTTAGATATTTTTGTCGTGTTTTTAGGGCATCTGTCATATCTCTAGCATTTGAATGCCTTAGGCTCCAGCGCCTTGAAAATGGCGCGATTATGTCAACGCGGCAACACGAACTTACCAAGGAAAAGACGCTGTGCGGTATCAGTTTTACCACAATCCCAACCGATCCAAGCTCCTATCATTCTTTTCCAGGAGCATTTTCGTCATGGTTGCAGTATCAGCTCTTTCCTCCAAAGGCCTTTTCGGTGAGGTATTTTTCTCTGACACGGAACTGCGGTCCATGGACGACGCCCTTGCGTTGATGGAGAACGAGGCGGACGGAGAGTTTGTCTCTACACGTGTGGAGTACGGCAAAGGGACCGGTTGGGGTTACAACCCCCTGTCCCAAATGCTGGGCCATGACACGGAAAGCCTTTCGGCTGACGCAGATGCATCACAGAACTTCGATCAGGCGGCAATTCGCCTGACCGGGCAGATCTGGCTTGAGGAGGGGGTGCATACCTTTTACAGCCGTACTGACGACGGGTTCCGGTTGCAGATCGACGGGCAGGACACTGCGGCCTTTGAAGGGCGCAGGGGTGCAGCCGAGACCGAAGGCGTCTTTGAGACAACGACGGCAGGCTGGCATGATATACGCGTGGATTATTTCGACTGGAAGGGCGGTAGTACGCTCGAAATTGAGCACTCTGTGGACGGGGGACCCCGGCAGGTTCTCGACGAAGGTCGATTGATGCACGAGGACCCCAATGGGGCTATCACCAACGATAGTCTGCCCAAAGGCCTTTATGGCGAGGTATTTTTCTCGGACACGGAATTGATGTCCATGAGCGACGCCCTTGCGTTGATGGAGGACGAAGCGGACGGGGATTTTATCTCTACACGTGTGGAATACGGCAAAGGAACCGGTTGGGGCTACAACCCCCTGTCCCAAATGCTGGGCCATGACGCGGAAAGCCTTTCGGCGGATGCCGATGCAACACAGAACTTCGATCAGGCGGCAATTCGCCTGACCGGGCAGATCTGGCTCGAGGAAGGCGTGCATACCTTCTACAACCTCACCGACGATGGGTTCCGATTGCAGATCGATGGGCAGGATACTGCGGCTTACGAAGGGCGCAGGGGAGCAGCCGAGACCGAGGGCGTCATTGAGGTACAGACGGCCGGCTGGCACGACATTCGCGTGGATTATTTCGACTGGAGGGGTGGCAGCACGCTCGAAATCGAGCATTCTGTCAATGGCGGCCCCCGCGAAATTCTTGATGAAGGCAGATTGATGCATCCGGAGAATGCACCCAATACGCCTATAACCGAAGCTGTGGTGGCCAGCGACGACAGTTTCGTCAAAACCAGTGGTACGACCCTCGTTCTCGATACAAAAGATCTGCTGGAAAATGACGCTGGCGCAGATGGTGGACCCCTTACCGTCGCGGCTGTGCAGGCCTTTGACGGGGCAACGGTCTTTATGGAAGGTGGTAAGATATACTTTACCGCAGCGCAGGGAGCGGAAGGAACCGCAGGTTTCGAATATACCCTTACCGATGGTGTCTCATCAGACACGGCTGCGGTGTCTGTAGACATAACGCCAGCCGAGGAAGACCAGAGCTATGCGCAAGCCCTCGTGGACCAGGCGGCGGCAAACGCAGGCGTTGGCCTAGCGGATCCGTCCTTAGCGGTTGGACTGAGTGGTTTCAGTTATTGGAAATCGCCAGCGTTTCTCGACCTGATGAAACAAGCCACATTCCCATCAATCCGAGATGCTGACGGCGAGAATGTCAAAGTTGAGGCATTGGTAGAGCAGGGTTATGTGGATGCTAACGGTTATCCGGTGCGGATGTATGAAGGAAACGACGCGCTGCCCGGCTGGCAGCAAGGATATGATATGATCGTTTCAATCCACCATCAAAATGACTTCATACGTGAAGAGACCTCCGGGGATTTCGTGGTCGAGTGGAAAGGCGAAGGTGAAATTTCCCTTGTAGGATTCGAAGTGTCCTCTCAGGAAGTCATATCGGATGCCAACGGGAATATCCTCGGCGGTCGCATGACCGGTACATGGGGTTATGAAGACGACCTGAAAATCGTAAAAATCTTGGATACTGACCCGGGAGGTCTCGGGAACAACATCCGCGATATCTCGGTTGTGAAAGCTGAGTACAAGGACATGCATGACGTCGGTGCGATCTTTGACCCGCGGTATCTTGAGTTAATTGAGGATCACCATACCCTTCGCTTTTTGAGCTGGATGCAAACGAACGGCTCAGATGTGAAAACGCTAGAGGATGTAGCCTCTGTCGACAGCGCGACCTGGGCTGGAAGCGTCAATGCAACAAGCTCACCTGAGATTGCAGAAGAAGGGGCCCTCGCGCTGGGATCACAAATTCCTTTTGAGGTCATGGTCCAGCTTGCCAATGAAACAGGCGCTGATCCCTGGTTCAATATTCCCCTCAAGGCAGATGATGACTACGTCCGAGCGCTTGCCGCTTATGTAGACGAGCATCTGGACGATGGGTTGGTCGCGAAATTCGAGCTTTCCAACGAGGTCTGGAACTGGGCGTACGGTTTCGAGCAGGTACGGGAAGCCTCGCTTTTGGGCTCAGATGGGGAAGATGCCGGAAACCTGCGCGATGCCAGAGAATACTACGGGTATCGCTCAGCAGAGATCCGCAACATTCTCAATACCGAAATGGGGCGGGTAGATGCAGAATTGGTGCTGGGCACCCAGACCGTCTACTTTGAAGTTGCGAAGATGGTGGAAGCTGGTGTTGACCGTTACTTCTCTGAGCATGATCAGGACGGTCAAATGTCGGATGTCTTCGATACGCTCGCGGTCACTGGCTACTTCGAAGGGATCAATAATTCGAGACTGGATGATTTGCGGCAACATTGGTATGACGAATCCGAGGCCCTCTTCGAAAGCGGTGCTACGGAGACAAAACATCAGTTCTTTGTCGAACGTGCAGCGGACTATCTGAAAAATGGGCTTGATTCGTTGTCCGAGGAGGAACTCGAGCTTGTAGTGCGTGAAGCCAACGGTTCGTTCCGCAACAGTATAACCGACCCCCTTCAAGGGTATCTGCGTGGTAACTTTGCCGAAAACAAACGTATGGCTGACGATTGGGGGCTAGAGCTTATCCAGTATGAATCAGACAGTCATATTGCACCGAAAAACTACAACGCCGATGCAGAATCTGAATGGTTCCAAGCGCTTAACCTCAGTGAAGAGATGGGGGAAATTCTCAAAATCACCGCCCAGATCTTCCGGGAGGAAGGCGGTACACTTGTCAATGACTTTGCTCACCTGGGTGAGACGCCGTTTGGTCTTTGGGATACCCGATCACATTTAGAAGACGAGAACCCGATCTCACAGTCCTATGACGACTACAATACCTCAGCCGCCGAACAGTTTGGCAGCATCAACGAAGGTCGCGACGAGACGGCATTCTTGCAAGGTGTCACGACAAACGGAACAGCCGGAGCAAATATTCTGGTCGGCACTGCTCAGCGCGATTACCTGCTTGGAGGTGATGGCGCGGACCTTTTGGTCGGTGGCGCATCAACGGACGGTCTCAATGGCGGGGCCGGCGTGGATATCGCCCTATTCGACGGACATAGCGATGAATTCACCTTCCGTTTTGATGAAAATTCAGTCCTGTACGTTACCGGAGAAGACGCTGAAGATCGGTTGGCAAATATCGAAATCCTAGCTTTTGCCGGTAGCCGTGATTTCCTAAGCGTAAGCTCGCTTTCTGGAACCGATGGAGCCATATCTGCCGAACAACTTATTGCCGATTTCAACTCGGAAAACCCAATTGGGGAAGATCTGTTCAATTGGTAATGCCTCAGCGCCATAATCTGGGCAGTTCAGGTGTCTGATCCGGCGAAGAGCCAATTGCGGCGACCAACGCCAATAGGGCGCATTCCGCGCTCGGCTGTGTTATTGTCGATGGCCACGCGCCCATCTTCCAGGAACAAGGTGAAGGACAGCCAGCGGGAGAGGCCATAGCGGAAGGCTTTGGCCAAATCGCTCTTGCCAGGGATGCGCGTCAGTTGGGCCTCGGCCCAGGCGTAGAACGCATCCACCTTTGGTTTGGTCTGCTGTTGCCGGGCAGCATGGCGCTCATCGGCAGACATACCTTTCATCTCCCGCTCGACATCATAGAACTTACCAATTCGGTCGAGTGCCCCCTTGGCGATCTCGGATTTGGTTCCTGTCCAAATGTCATGGAAGTCGCGGCGTAAATGTGCCCAACAGGCAGCTTCGCGGTAACCGCTCCATTGTTACCGCGGTGATTTAGCCTTGATGCGGGCGACAAGTTCGGCGTCATCTACGAAGTCATCAAGGAATTCATGCCAGGTTTTGGTGATTGCGCGGGCGTCGCCGATCATGTCCTTCAGCTCCGTGATGCCGTCGTCGGTCAGTGCGGAGACGGTTTCGTCAGCGCCGGCATATACGCTGACGATGTTGCCATATGTGAGGTTGTCGTCGTTGGAGATGATCGCTTCGAGAAGCTCGACGTCCTCGCTCAGCATTTTGGCGACATAGTCGATGGTGCAGACATGTGTCACCGCAGCCATCAGGCAGCCTCTGAATGGGTCGCGTTCAGCGGTGCCCAGTTCCACGGCAGCAACTCATCCAGCCGGTTGACCTTATGATCGTGAATGCGGTCGAGAATGTCAGCAAGATAGGCCTGCGGGTCGAGACCGTTGAGCTTGGCCGTTTCAATGACCGTCATGGCGCGTGCGAGAGTTTCTGCACCGGTATCCGCCCCTGCAAATAGCCAATTTTTTCTGCCGATTCCAATCGGGCGCAGGGCACGCTCGGCGGGATTGTTGTCGATGGCCACACGACCGTCAGTCAAGAACAGGCTGAACGCATCCTTGCGGCTCAACCCATACCTGAAGGCTTTGGCCAGATCACTTTTGCCGGGAATGCGCAGGAGTTGTTGTTCAGACCAGGCAAAGAAGGCCGTGACCTTTGGCTTGCTCAACTTTTGCCGCGCGGCATGACGGACGTCAGCGGGTTGACCGTTGATGTCACGCTCAATGTCGTAGAGCTTGCCGATCCGGTCGAGCGCCTCGCGGGCGATCTCGGATTTGGTCGATGCCCAAAAATCATGGAAGTCACGCCGCAGATGCGCCCAACAGGCCGCTTCGCGTAAACGCGGCACGCCACCCGGTTCAGGCACGTAGAGTTTGGCATATCCCTTATAGCCGTCGGCTTGCAGAATGCCGCGCGCGTCAGCCAGATGGCTAAGGACATGCTCTTCCTTCCAGTCTGGCGCAAACCGATAGACGGCACCGGGTGGTGAAGTCCCCGCCCAGGGGCGTTGGTCCCGCACATAGGCCCAGATCTGGCCTTGTCTGACCCCTTTTCCAAGACCCTTGTCGCGCTTTGACCGATCCAGCACCCGGATCGGCGTATCGTCCGCATGCAGCAGATCGCTGCCCATGATGTCGGCCTCGATCCGCACTATAAGCCGCGACAGGGTTTTCATTGCCCGCCCACACCAGCCAACAAGCGTGCTTTCTGGGATGTCGGCACCCATGCGGGCAAATATCTCGTGCTGACGATAGAGGGGAAGGTGATCATCAAATTTGGAGACCAAAATGTGGGCCAGCAGGTTTGGTCCCGCCATGCTGCCCGAGATCGGGCGGCTCGGTGCGGGCTCCTGCACCATCTTTTCGCAACGACGGCAGGATTTCTTGATGCGGGCGATCTGGATGACTTTCATCTGCGCCGCGATCATATCCAGCAACTCGCTGACATCCTCTCCCACCACGCGCAGATCACCACCACAGTCAGGACAGCACGTGCCAGGATCAAGCTCATGGCGCTCCCGCAGGGTCATATCCGAGACGCGCGGGCGGCGGCGCAAAACGGGCGCATCGGCAGCCTCTTGCGAGGGTTCGTCCAACCCTTCATCGATGGGCGCATCATCGGTTTCGGCCACGGCAACCAGCAAGTCTTCGAGCGCCAGTTCAAGTTGCTCGATCTCGCGTTCAATCTTTTCCGAGGACTTGCCGAAAGCCAGCTTCTGGAGTTTAGCGATCCGTAAACGAAGCGCCTGGACCAGCTGATCATGGACCCGCAGCGTCGCCGAGATTTTGGCGTTTTCAGCCTGTAGTTCTGCGATCATCGCCCTCAATACAGCAGGATCATCGGAGAGGTTTTCAGCGGGTTTCGACATGCGTCTGATTACCAAAAAGCAGGCTGAGGCACCATATAAATAACGCCCATACAGACGTAAATCACCCTACACGCGCGGGCGGAGCGCCCCAATCCGGACGTCGCCAGTCGATCCCTTCCCAGAGCATCGCAAGCTGCGCAGAGGTCAACCGCGCAGAACCATCTTTGGCGCTTGGCCATGGAAATCGGCCGCGCTCTAGAACCTTGTAGTACAGGCAAAACCCTTGGCCATCCCAATACAGCAACTTCAGCCGATCACCTCGCCGCCCCCGGAAAGCGAACACCGCACCACCCGCCGGTTTCTGACGCAGCACATCCTGGGTCAAAGCCGAAAGGCCCGCGATGCCTTTCCTCATATCCGTGACGCCACAAGCCAGATAGACCCGAACCCCAGTTCCCGGACCAATCACGCCGCGTCTACCGCGCGGATCAGTCGTGTCAGCGCGGCGGCGTCCACGGCAGTGTCAAATCGCAAACAACGTCCATTGCTCAAGCGAAGCTCCACAGCAGATGGCGGCGTGGGCTCAGGCGGTGGTGTCACAGCCTCTGCAATATGGAAGTCAATTGGCAGAAAAACTGCACCCTCGCCGGTGGGCCACAGCCCCTTCTTCTTAAGCTCATGTCGCCATCTGTAAATCTGCTGGCGCGTCACATCGTGCCTATGCGCAACATGCGTGACAGTCGCCCCGTCAATTCCGACGGATGAAACAATCGCCAACTTGTCATCGTCATTCCAGCGACGCCGACGCTCAACACCTAAAACCTCACCGCGCATGACACCCTCCACATAAGACACGTCACTAACGACGTCGTTATGCACGTGTCTTAACGCAACAAGCCAAAATCAGGCAGGCGGTACCAATCGCGCGGTTACGCTTCGCGGAACTGGGCGCTACCATCGGCGCGTGTCTCGTAGAGAGCTTTGAAGCCGGTGTAAGCATCGGCCTGCAGAATACCGGCGCTGTGCCGCAAATGATTACGGGGGTGTTCGCCCTTTCGATCTGGCGAGAAGTAATAGACTGCACCCGGCGGTGCTTGCCCGGCCCATGGCCGTTGATCACGCAAGTACGTCCAGATGCGTCCCTGTTTAACGCCTTTGCCCAAGCCTTTCGATTTAGCAGAACGATCCAGCACCCGGATCGGGGTATCATCAGCGTGCAGGATATCGCTCGCCATGACATCGGTTTCGATGCGCTCAATCAGCGGTGCCAATACCCGCATTGCCGCGCCGCACCAGTCAACTAAGGTGGTGTCCGGAATGTCCGCGCCCATGCGCTCAAAAATCTCGTGCTGGCGATAAAGCGGGACATGATCGTCGAACTTGGACGTGAGGATGTAAGCCAGGAGGCCGGGTCCGGCCATGGAGCGCGGGATCGGACGACTTGGTGCAGGCTCCTGCACAATCTTCTCACACCGGCGGCAGGATTTCTTGATCCGCGCGATCTCAATCACTTTCAACTGCGCTGCGATCATGTCGATCAACTCGCTGACATCCTCACCCAGGACGCGCAAATCGCCGCCGCAACCCTTTCTCCAGCACCTTGTAGTACAGGCAAAACCCCTGGCCATCCCAATACAAGAGCTTGATCCGGTCGCCCTTGCCACCCCGAAAGGCAAAAACTGCGCCGCTCGCAGGACGTTGCCGCAGAACATCCTGAGCCAAGGCCGACAAGCCAGCGATCCCCTTGCGCATATCTGTCGTTCCGCAGGCAAGATAAACACGGACTCCCGTGCCGGGGCCGATCATGCCGTCTCAACCAGCCGGATCAAGCATACGATCTCCGCCTCGGCCATACCGGATGGGCAGCGCAGTGTACGGCCATTTGCGAATACGATCTCAGCGCGCAAACCGTCGTCAGGTTTGGCCAAGGAAGCCGCCGACTGCTCTGGCGCATCCAGGGCCAGAAAAGAAATGCCTTCGGGCTCTGGCCAGAGGCCCTTGTCCTTCATTTGCCGTCGCCACTGATAGATATGCTGCCGGGTTACATCATGACGGTGAGCAACCTCCGTCACGGTCGCACCACAGATCCCTACCTCCTGCAATATCGACAACTTCAAGTCGTCCGGCCAAAACCGCCGACGCTCAATGCCAACAATCACCTCATGTCGCAAAATCTGCCCTCACCCCATACGACGTCATTATCCACGTCAGTAACGACGTCTTATAAGATCTGATCATCTCGCGCGGCAGGTGGTGCTAATCGGGCGGTTACCGTATTCCAAGTCGGCGTCTGAAGCTAAATCTTTGAACATGCGATGGAACGCGTCCGCGTTGACCCACCTGCGGAACCGCTTGAACACGCTGTTCCATTTGCCGAACTCAACCGGCAGCTCACGCCACTGCGCCCCGGTGCGGACGATCCACAGGACCGCTTCCACGAACAAGCGAGGATCACCACCTGTCTGTCCCGGATCGGCGGACTTCCCAAGACAATACGGTTCGATAATGGCCCATTGCGCATCACTCAAAATTCTTCGGGCCAAGGTTGCTCTCCTCTGTTTGCAACCTTGAATCAGAAGTCAGGTGATTTGAGAATCCTGAACGTCAACAGACCCTAATTTTCTTTGCTATATATTAAGCGCAAAATCGCAATGTCACATCAAGAGAACATGCATCGAATTTCGCCCATCGAGATGCCTCACCAAAAACCAACGCCAGTCCCTCTCATCATTCTGGCTTGGGCGAGTACGTACACAACAAGGTCAAAGAAAAAAGCAAGTATAATCTTTGATAACCCTGCAGGTCCAAAGCCGCGTGTTTTTAATCCATTTGAAGTTCGTTTAACGAGAAAGTGAACCGGCACCCACCCGTGCGGCCAAGCAGGAAGTTCCTGCCTGAGCACTTCAGACAGCCAGCTTTCACTCCTAGAGGCTTCTTTTAGGGCGTTTACACGCCGTTCTGGCTCTAGTTTGCGCAAGAAACTGAATACTGCTGCGTTGACTGCACTACCTATTATTATGCGAACTTGATGTCGCACAAGGCTTGAAATGGTGCGCTCAGCCTCGAAAATATGAAACACTGAAGCAAGCCCGTTTATGCGATCAAAGTCTTCTTCCTTGGTTAAGTTGTCGGTTAACAGCATCGCGCGAATGAACCCGTCTTCAACGGGTAGCCCTATCGGTAAATAGATCTGGCGGGCAGCTTGCTCGCGCATAATGTAGAGTTGACCGCATATACTCTTGTGCCAGTTCGCGTCTGCCGAGTCGCCTGATGCAATGAGCTTCTCCACAAATGTTAGCTCACTGGTCATAAAGCTAAGATCTTTGACCGGCCTACTGACAATACATGCAGCCTCTGGTTGTTTCTCGATCTGCTCGACTAATTGCGCTAACACGTCTGGTGTAGAGAATACGATATCCGCATCCAGAAATGCCAGGATATCGGTATCCCCTCGGCTAATTTCATGGACGAAGGTATTCCATGTACGGCTTTTGCCTGACGCTGTAAGTTCACATATTTTGACGTTGGAATGATTTTGCTTGTCAATTATAGCCCTCGCAACGTCTGCGGTGTCGTCAGTGCAGCCGTTTGCGAGCAAAAAAAGTTGGACGTCCATTTCACCCGAAGTTATGGCTGATTGTGACAAGAGGTTTTCAAGGAATTCCGCGATGCCTTTGGCTTCATTGTATGCAAAAACACCAACATCAAGTTTCATTGGCTACGCTCCTCCCGTCCAATAGATAAATTACGTTGCTTCCGTCTTCACGATAATCGAAAAGCATACTTTTTACCTTTTTGGTAAAGCTATAGCCAAGCCAAAAGGTAATTTCCAAGAATCTAATGACAGAAGTGAGTTAAAATACAAGGCGCTGTGACGTTTCATGGTCTGCTGACGCATACGGACGTACAAACGCTCCTGTCCCGCGCCAATCTGATAACCCTGCCCTCCATTCGGGAATTTGGCGGCGGCGTCGTGCCCGAAGCCATGGCCCGCAGTGTTGTACCGATTGCGGTAAATTACGCTGGTCCCGGAGAGCTCGTTACTGAGACCACATGGTATAAAGTTCCCATCGGCACCTACACCGAGATCGTGGCATCCCTACGGACTCCGTCTCAAGCGCTTGTCACCGATGCCCCCGTTTTGTCAAGTATGGGTGCAGCCGCTCACGCCATGCAGGCATTCACTTGGTCAGCCAAGGCCCGGCAGGTATCGCTGTTTTATAACTGGGTGTTGGAGCGGGGTCATGAATCTGCGTCAGGGTGATGGAGGAGTGCGCTGACATACGTGTTATGTCGAAACGCGCGCTTTACCAAAGGGATCATTTCGCGATCAATGCGCCGCAGAACACTCGCTAACCCCCTCTTTTTGACGATAGCGTCCCAAAAGCCGCAAGCCGAAACGCGTGGAGAGGCCATTAGACTTTGGTAACTTACAAAACCGCAGCACCTATACAGATGCAGGGCAATCAGGGTACACTTTGCACGCATTAAACCCCGGTACCGGTAATGAACGCACAGAGTCTTCCCCCGATCGCGCTTCTTGGCTGCGGCTACATTACCAATATGTACCGCCAGACCCTCGCGATGCATACCGACCCGCGACGGGTCAATATTCCATGACCGTAAACACTGTCGTTTCAACACGGTGGGGAGCGCCAGAGGTAGTCGATATGAATGTACCTGTGGCCATTATCATCCCAGCACACAACGAAGCGCATTATATTGAAGCCTGCCTGAATGCTCTCGTTGCGCAAGATGATACTGCTGGTGCGATGCGGGTCATTGTTGCGGCCAATGCCTGTACGGACGCAACTGTTTCTCTGGCCCGCGCGAAAGCTAACGAATTCGAAAAACGGGATAGCAGGCTAGAGGTGCTTGATCTGCCAAACCCCGGCAAAACGGCTGCTCTTAACGCTGCTGAAAAAGGGCTGGAGCCGGGACTCCGCATCTATCTGGATGCAGATATCATCTGTGATCCTGATTTGATTGGGCAGATCAGGTCGGCGTTGAGCCCCACAAAGGCGCTTTATGCGACAGGGTCTCAGGTCGTCTCAACCGCACGCACCTTTGTGACACGCGCTTATGCTGATCTTTGGCAGCAGTTGCCCTTTTTCAAGGACGGGACGACAGGTGCAGGCCTTTTTGCCCTGAACGCCGAAGGACGGCGCCGATGGCAGGCCTTTCCCGCGATCATCTCGGATGATACATTTGTAAGGCTCAATTTCGCACCCTCCGAGCGTATTGAGGTGCCTGCACGCTATCACTGGCCCATGATCGAAGGGTTCTCAAACCTAGCCAAGGTCCGCCGCCGTCAGGACGCCGGTGTCGCTGAAATCCGCAGCCTTTATCCTGAGCTGCTGGAGAATGACCACACGGAATGGCCTAGTCTGCGATACCTTCTGGCACTGGCTCTGCGCAAACCTCTGAGCTTCGCGGTTTATCTGGCGGTTCATATTGCAGTAAGGGTCCGGCGTCCCGCATCTGAATGGACCCGGGGACGGTAAGCATTTTCAAATGAGGCGCAGCTGGCCCTCGCCCCGCGGATGCCTTGACTTTGATCGGTCGCAACTGTCGCTTTACCTTCAACGTCCATATACCGTAGTAGGCGCACCTCGAGATTTGGGCCTATCGGACAAAAGGAAGCAAAATGATTGACCATCAAATGACAGGCCCGGTTGCCTATGTGACCGGCGAATACCCCAAGGTCTCGCATACGTTTATCCAGCGTGAGATCATGGCCCTGCGTCACCTGGGCCTGTCTGTCGAAACCTGTACCGTGCGGCGCGCACCTGCCGAAACAGTGGTAGGAAAGGCACAGAAAGCAGAAGAGGCGAATACGTTCGGCATTCTGGAAGCGGCGAAGTCTCCCATAACCCTGATCCACGCGCATGCAGCTATAATCCGCCAGAGCCCGCGTCGCTGGGGAGCGGCAATTGGTCTGGCATGGCGCACCCGCCCTGCCGGTCTGCGCTCCGGCCTATGGCAGCTCTTTTACTTCCTGGAAGCAGCTGTTCTCGCGCGCCATTTAAAGATGAAATCGGTACGTCATATTCACAACCATTTTGCAAACTCCAGCTGTTCCGTCACGATGCTGGCCTCTTGCATGAGCGGCATCCCGTTCAGTTTCACAATGCATGGCCCAGCGATTTTCTATGAACCCATGCATTGGCGCATCGACGAAAAAATGGCCCGCGCGCAGTTCGTCTCATGCATCAGCCATTTCTGCCGTGCCCAAGGGATGATGTTTGCAGATCAGGCGCATTGGTCAAAATTGAAAATCGTACATTGCGGTATTGATCCAAAAAAATATGGCCAGGCCCCACGCAGCGCCTTTGCCAAACGTGTGATCTTTGTAGGCCGTCTGGATGCGGTCAAGGGCGTGCCGCTGCTGCTGGATGCGGCAGCTGCCTTGCGCGCGCGTCATCCGGATGCGCGTATCACCATCGTGGGGGATGGGCCGCACCGGGAGCAGTTGGAAGCGCAGGTAGCACGGCTCGGGCTGGGCGAAATGGTCAAGTTTCTGGGGTATCGTTCGCAAGATGCTGTGGCGGATTTGCTGGCAGAGGCTGATATGTTAGTTTTGCCTAGCTTCGCCGAAGGGGTGCCCGTGGTCTTAATGGAGGCGATGGCCGCGCGCCTTCCGGTGATTGCCAGCCAGGTCGCGGGCGTGGGGGAGTTGGTCGAGGACGGTGTCTCAGGCCATGTGATTCCCGCAGGTGATACGCAGACACTCATTGCGCGGATGGATCGCCTGCTCTCGCATCCTGAGGTCTGCGCACAGATGGGAAAGGCTGGTCGCGCAAAGGTCGAGGCCGATTTCGACATCAACAAGGAGGCGACCTGGCTGAAAACGCTCCTCACCAGCGATGACCCAACACCTCAGCCTTTACGCCCTGCGGTCTCTACAGACGGGCCCGATGTGCCGCCCAGACTGGGTTCCTGCAGATGAATGCGCAACCCTGCACTGATGGATGCGGTCGCCCCGTGCGGTCTTCTACCACGGCTGATATCGCCGCTGTCATCATCGGGCGTAATGAAGGGGAACGCTTGGTGGCCTGTCTGGCTTCTTTGGACCAGAGGTTCGCGCGGGTCATTTACGTGGACAGTGGATCAATGGATGGTTCGATTGCTGCCGCCCGCCGCGCCGGGGCCGAGGTCGTCTCCTTGGATACCGACCGCCCCTTTACTGCGGCACGCGCGCGCAATTCGGGAATTGACGCGTTGAAATCAGGTGCGGTGCCAAGTTTCGTGCAATTCCTTGATGGCGACTGCATATTAGACCCGGATTGGGTCGATGCGGCATTGGCGTTTCTATCTCAAAACCCAATGGTAGCCGTGGTCTGTGGCCGTCGGCGCGAGCGCTTTCCTGAAAACTCCGTCTATAACCGGCTGTGCGACGCAGAATGGAACACGCCCGTGGGGGAGGCGCGCGCCTGTGGCGGGGACGCCCTGATGCGCTGGGACGCGCTGATGGCTGTGGGGGGATACAACCCTACCCTGATCGCCGGCGAAGAGCCCGAAATGTGTCTGCGGATGCGCAGGCTCGGGTGGAAAATCTGGCGGCTGGACACAGAGATGACCCTGCACGATGCAGCAATGCTGCGGTTCGGTCAGTTCTGGCAGCGCGCCCGGCGCGGCGGATATGCTTATGCCCAAGGTGCAGCGATGTACGGGCAGGCACCCGAACGCCACGACATTGCCGAGGTGCGACGGACCGTGCTGTGGGCCGTGGTGATCCCTTTAGTAACGGTACTGGGGTGGGTTGCCATCGGTCCCGTCGCCTTGTTGGCTCTGGTGCTTTACCCGCTTCAGGTCGTCCGGATTGCGCGCCGGAATGGCAGCACCCGCACCGCATGGGAACAAGCCATCCTGCTGACAGTCGGAAAATTTGCCGAAGCGCAAGGCGTCCTAGATTATCTATGGCGGCGGTGGCGGGCCCGGGATGCGGAACTGATCGAATACAAATGAGCGGACGCAAAGCAAAGCACGCCTGGCTCCAAACACGTATCGCGGCAACCCTACCCTGCTTCTCATTCCCGGGACAACGACGATACGTGTTATGTCTCAAGTTACGAGCCGGGCGCTTTAAAGCAACGCCCTCACCCCTCCCGTTTCTTGACCCAACCCAGAAACGCCTTGTCGGGGGATAACAGGCGTGGGGCGCCGCTGGTGGCCCACATGGTGCGCCAGTCGGCCTCCAGCGCGTAGATATCCGCGCCGGGGGCCAGACGGCGGGCTTCTTCCAGCGCCTCTGGCGACAGCTGCGGCGCGCGCTCGGGCAGATCCACCAGCGTCTGGGGGCGCACGGCGATGATATCGCCCGGGTCCTCAACCAGCGTATATTCCGGCAGCGGGTCGCGAGTGATGATCTCGCGCAGCATCGCGCGAAATACCCGTCGGGGAGAGGTCGAGCCGGATTTCTTCAGCAAGGTCTCCACCGACACGCGCCACACGGGCTGGCGACCGCAGTGTTTGCGCGCCAACTCATAAAGCCGCCGCTCCAGCGGTTTGCGTAAGGAAAAATAGTCGCGGCTGAGCGTCAGTACCGATTTGCTCAGCACCGCCCGATAAAGCCATTCCGACAGGGTCACGCTGACGCTCACCATGCGCCCTGCCCGCGTGCGCCGCACGATCTCCCAGCTCTCGATCAGACCAAAGCCGCTGGTCGTCTCCAGCGCGCCGGTGGTGATATTGGTGGTGATGCGCGTGCCTGCCAGGCGTTCAAAGGCATCGCGCAGTCGTTTGTAGCCATCGCCTGAGGTTTCGCGCCCCGTGGCCAGCAGCAG
The DNA here is from genome assembly GCF_019654895.1 of Roseobacter sp. OBYS 0001. Taxonomy (NCBI): domain Bacteria; kingdom Pseudomonadati; phylum Pseudomonadota; class Alphaproteobacteria; order Rhodobacterales; family Roseobacteraceae; genus Roseobacter; species Roseobacter sp. OBYS 0001. The sequence goes on along the minus strand of NZ_BPES01000018.1, from coordinate 3,989 downwards.
ATCATGCGCCGTCAGCGTCAGATGCCGTGAGGTCTTTTTGCCCGCGTTGATCGCGGCCATCAGCTGGCTGATGCAAAAGATCAGAATATCCGCATCAAAGATCGTCGCCCGCCCCTTCACGCTGGGGGTGATGGTGATTTCAGCATCATTGTGGGTGTAGTTCAGAATGCGCCTGTCAGGCCGCGTCGAGAGCGAAAACAGCGGATGCTCCATCGCCGCCAGGTCGTGTTTGGGAACGGCTGCAAAAAAATCGCACACGAAAAAGTCACTCTGTCCGATGGGCTGACCCATCGCGCTGCCCGTCGGGTTTGCCCCGCTCATGCCTGCTCACTTTCCGACCGGGTTGATCCCGACCTTTTGGAATTTGCCTCAAGGAACTGCACGTTGGCAGGCCCATATTTGCCCCGATTGCCTTTCGGGGTTTCATTTACACGGACCCTAAAGCCTGTGGATAACTGCGTCCAGAAAAACCGGAAGAGCTTTGTGGTTTCAGAGTCACTCAAACGGGGGATCAGAGTCACCCTATCGGGGTTTCAGAGTCAGCACTCCTTTGGAAAGAGCTCAGAACATGTTGAATACACGCCTTTTTCCGACAGCACATATTCCTTGTAACTAATAATAACATATCATTAACTAAGACTGCTGAGGGTCGGACCGCCTTTCGAAGACCTGCGCGGATACGAATCGTCGCTATTTTGCTGAGAAAAACAGTGTGAAGTAACAACCCTCTTCTCATATACTCCCTTTTATGGCATCTTGGGGAAAACGCGTTACAAGCGTTTTCCCCAAGGAATCAGAGCAGATGACCGATAGCCCCCCCTATTTCAATATATCCCCCGACAAGGCACGTGCGGAACTCCCCCCACCCATGGACACAACCGCCCTGTTGGGCATCGCTCAGGCCTGCAACCAGGGGCGCAACGATCTGGCAGGCCGTGGTCTGGATGAAAGCGGGGCCCGGCATCTGCGCTCTTTTTCCACATGGGAGATCACCAAATACCTGATCCCTGTCGCGCCTGCGCATTTCCGCCGCGTGCTGCGTCAGAACCCCGACCTGCCGCAGGGTATTTCCGAGACCGAGGGCGGCGCCAAGTGGTTCACCCTCGACGAAGTGCTGCGCCTGCGGGCACATTTCGGGCAGGAAGGCTCCAAAGCCAAGGAATACCTGCCCTACCGTCCCAAGGGATTGCCTGCGAAAATCGTTGCTGTGGCCAACTTCAAGGGCGGGGTCGGCAAAACCTCCACCTGTGCGCATCTGGCGATGTCTGCGGCGCTGGATGGCTACAAGGTGCTGGTGGTCGATCTGGACAGCCAGGGGTCCATGTCGTCGATTTTTGGCGCGCAGGTTGACGACGAATGGCAGACCGTTTTTCCCCTGCTTGCGAAACATTACGCCACCCATCTGCGGGCAGAAAACCAGCGCCGACTGGATCGCGGTGAGACCCCCCTGCCCTTTGATGACATCCTATCTGAGGCGCTCAAGATCACGCCCCGCGATATCATCCAAAAAACGCACTGGCCCAATATTGATCTGATCGGCGCGCAGCTGAACCTCTATTGGTCCGAGTTTCAGATCCCCGTCTGGCGCATGGCCGCCCGGTCGTGGAAGCTGTGGGACGCTTTGGGCGATGCGCTGGCCGAAAGCGCGGTGCTGGAGGAGTATGATCTCATTTTCCTCGATACCCCCCCTGCCCTCGGCTATCTCACCATCAACGGGTTGTCGGCAGCCGATATCCTGCTGGTGCCTGTCGGGGCCTCTTTCGTGGAATTTGACAGCACGGGGCGGTTTTTCGACATGCTGCATGCGACGTTTTCATCGATTGAGGAGGGCGAGAATATGGCCGCCCGTGCCTTGGGCCGCGAGGAACTCGCCTTTGAATGGGACGCGGTGCAAACCGTGATCACCCGCTTTGATGCCTCTCAGCAAAGCGAAATGGCCAGCCTGATGCAAAGCTACATGGGGCGCACGCTCTCGCCCTTCCGGCAGGATTTCACAGCGCTGATCGGGCAGGCCGGTGAAAGCGTCAATGGCATCTATGAGGCGGATTATCGCGACTTCAACCGCGATACCTATGCCCGGGGCAGGGCGACCTTTGACGAAACCTATGCTGCTTTCAAGCGGCTGTTATACGGGGTCTGGCGGCGAGATGAGTTGGCGCATGGGGCAGGGGCCTCAGAGACGGCAGCGGAATGAATTTTCGCATGCGAAAGTGCCCAATGTCCCATGTTAGAGCCTATATCAGTCTCTGCGCGCGCCAGGTAAACCCGGTGGTAAGCCGTCTTGCCTTATCCTGCTTGCCGTTTTGCGAAAGGAAACCTCATGGCCAAGCGTAAACGTCTCAGCCCCGCCACGCTGACAGATGCCCCTCTCGAGACCAAGGCGGCCCTTGGCTGGGTTGGCTATAGCGCACGCCGCCCACCCATTGCGGATGTCACAGGGGATGCCGCCGAACATTCCGCCTTTGAGGAGGTTGCAGGCGAATTGCAGCGGGCACGCGCCGAGGGGCGTATGGTTTTGTCGCTGCCGCTTGAGGCCATCGACGCCACCCATCTGGTGCGTGACCGGGTGGCGCTGGCACCGGACGAGATGGCGGTGCTGCAAGACAGCCTGCGCGCGCGCGGCCAGCAAATACCGATCGAGGTGCTGGACCTGGGGCAGGGGCGCTATGGGCTGATTTCAGGCTGGCGGCGGCTCACGGCACTACAGGCCCTGTCGGAGGAGACCGGCGAGGACCGGTTCAAGACTATCCATGCTTTTCTGCGCCAGCCTCAGGATGTCGGGGCGGCCTATCTTGCAATGGTCGAGGAAAACGAGATCCGCGCTGATTTGAGCTTTTATGAACGCGCCCGCATCGCCGTGCAGGCGGCCCGCACCGGCGTCTTTCCAGACACACATTCAGCTGTACAGAGCCTGTTTTCCGCGGCTCGCGCCCCCAAACGGTCCAAGATCATGACCTTCACCCATCTGGTAGAGCATCTTGATGCGGATCTGCGGTTCCCGGCGGCCATTCCGGAGAAAGTCGGCCTGGCGCTGGTTTCAGCCCTGCAGGGGGGCGGTCGTTTTCGGGCTCACCTGATAAAAGCGTTGCGCGGTGCCGCGCCACAGGACGCCGCAGCCGAGCGCAAGGTGCTGGATGCGGCCTTGAAGGCGGGCAGGGTAGCTCCGTCAAAACATGTTGAGGAAGTCCTGCCCGGTGTGACGCTTGAGGCGGGCAGGGGGCGGGTCGTGCTGGCAGGCGCCAATGTGACGCCAGCGCTTTTGGCCGACCTGCGGCACTGGTTGACCCAAAGGCAGTGCTGAACAGTTTCGCATGCGAAACTGATGCGTCAGGCGGCCCGAAGTTGTGCTTGTGGTTGTGGCGCAAATAGGAACTGCATATCCGTGACGAAACGTGCATTCCGGATAAAGCTGATGGGGTCGTCTAATCGCATAGTGTTTCGCAAGCACTTTTTTCCATAAACCAGCGTTCGCGGTACCTTTTCAGGCTCCAACGTGTATGGCAAAGCTGGTTTTGCGCTGTGATCCTGAGGTTTGAGTATTCGTATACCGGGTGCAGGGTCGTCTTTGCGGTCGATATGTAGCCGCCGCATGACGGGTTTTGCAGGCATAGCTTCCAATGTGGATGACGCACTCAACAGTGAATGCCAGTGCAGCCCATCAAACGGAATGGCTCAACCCACGTCCCGGCGGGGACGTCTCGTCGCGCTCAGGCTGTCGAGCGCAATTGGGTCTTTAGAGGCCTTTTGGTTGAGCAATCGGGTTGAACACTGATCCAGTTTTCAACATCGCGTGCATTGTGACCGCCAATTTGCGCGCCAATGCAACTGCTGCACGTTTCGTGCCAACACGTTCTTTGAGCTTGAGTGCACATGTTTGCAGGTCACTTTGCGCCTTTGATCGGGTCAGGATGACGAGCGCGGCCTCGTAAAGAAGTGAACCGCGCCGGGTTTGCTGGAGGCTCCAACTCATGAGTAGGATGGAGCATCAT
>NZ_BPES01000017.1:0-81431 GCF_019654895.1 Roseobacter sp. OBYS 0001 | reverse complement strand
CAAAACCCGAACAGAGCTAACGTAAATTAGCGGACTCAAAGGGGAGCAGGTCAGTCGAGCCAAGCTCAAGAATATAGGATCGCAGGTCTCAACCTACTGGCTGCCATCCTCATTTACTGGAACACAAAACATCTCGGGAAAGTCATCGCCAAACGCAGGCAGGCTGGAACTTACGATCCAGAAGACCTGTTCTGTCACGTCTCTCCGCTTGGATAGCGGCCGTATTTTAATCACCCGCGAGTACAGGCGGCCTAAAAATACCCTTAAAATTCCTGAGCGCAGGATTCCGCCCCTATCCGCAACTGACCCCATCAGTATTCAAACACGTTTACATCCAAATCTCGCAGAGACAACTCGGCTTAGGTGTCGCCACCTCGCATATCAAGATCGGGTCTGTCGTCGAGAAGTGAGAGCGCTGCGTCTTTTGGATCGGAGCGACCCGCGATGACGTGCTGAAGTGCGGCCAAATGGTCGCCAAAGAGAAGCAAGTTCGTTTGCAGCGCCGATGCAAAAGGAGCAGTCTCAACCTCTCCCGCTCCGAAATCAACACCTGTCCGGCAGCGGGTTTCACCATCCTCAAGATTGATCTCAAAACAACTCGTGACCTGACCATAGTTCACGTAAGTAAAGAAGGTGCTGACAGCGCTGCGCCGGTCTGTTGCGACCTTTTCTGGATGTAATGAGTAGATCAGCACTTGCGACAGCTCTTCAATCAACCAGATCAGGCACACCCAGCTGCCCGTCTCATTAGCATATTCAAACCGGACGTAGGGCTCGGTATCATGCCGCTCCACCTGCCAGTTTTGGCCGGCAAAGTAGTCTAGGATCATGCGTTCGAGTGGACCCATCTTTGCTACCCCCAGTCGTCAAGCGACAGATTGGACTCCGCTGCCTGCGCGATAAAGTTGTTACGTGACTGCCCCTGCCAACGGGTGAGGTCAGGAAACCGCCCCTTCAGATGGTCCACCGGTGCCTCCTTCAAATCCAACGTCATGGTAACACCTTTATTGGTGGTTAAACGCCCAACGGAACCATCGCCATAGCGCATTAAAAACTCGGCCCGAATATTGGCATCAAAGAGCCCTGATTTTTGAAGCGGTGCCACCCCAAAGCCCAACAACCGATTCAACCTGTTCATCTGCTCTGGGTTCCTTTGATTAACGGTTGGCACGTTCGACATCTTCACGACCAGAACCCGATCGCCGACGTTTGCGCCGTAACCACTGGTCGATGTCGCATTGTTCGACACGTAAAGACCAGGACCCTGCGGGCTGGTCACAAACTGTGTGAATTCTCGCAAGGAGGGTGCATCTATGTAGTTAACATGCCGCGTGCCTGGCCCCCAAGAGTACCAGGTGCCGCTCGTGCGCTCCATGTTGATGACCTGTTCGATCTCTCGTATCCGGTTTATGCGACTTGTCTGCCCTTGAAGATCCGCCGGTTCCGGTGTGCCCGGATGATAATAGCGGATCAGAGCACCCACCACCATTTTGCAGCGTTCCAGGTCCAGATTTTGTAGCCCGGTTGGTGGCGGTGCGGCGAGATAGTCGATGTATGCGTCAGGATTAATCTCACCCTGTGCAGGCGTCGGCCTGATGCTGATCACATGTCGCAGGCTGTCGAGTCCGGACAGATCGTGATACCCGACATGATCCACAATCACATCCGGGATCCCCACTTTCCTGAGGTTCGCCTTCCACAATTGCTCTTGTGCAACGTGGGCTTGATCCCCGGGTTTGTACTCCGCCGGGTCTACTTCCGTCAGGCCGGCGATCTGATAGGTCTGCGCCATCAGTTCGATCAGTATCCGGTTGGCTTTGTCTCGCCCAAACAGATTGCCCAAATAGATGAACGCAGGCTCATCCCTCATCTGCTGCATCGTTTGCAGCCGGACCGCTCTGGGTGGATTATTCGGAAGATTGGCACCTTGCACGGCATCCTTCAATTGCTCCATTGCGGCCAGATCACGTTCATTCATCACGTTCAACGAAAGTGCCTGAACCCCCGCATTGACCAGATCGATTTTAACAGCTGCCTCGCCTGAGCCAGGTGCTGCGATCTGGGCCGCGCGATAATCTTTCCAGGCCTGCGTCTGATAAAGCGACGGAAAGACTTGCGCGACGTTTCCTTCAGCAGGCAGGATGTCTGCAAAATCCGCGCGCCGCATCGGGAACAGGTTGAGCCCGTCCTCATACTCAGACCCGATATTATTTTCGTCCACGTTGAAGGGAGCCCCGTAGGCTTCGGCCGCTTTGAAAACCTCATAAAAGCTGTGATCACGGGCGGCAATCATCCAACCTGCCAGGGCCATCCGCAGCGGCATTTTCTGCTCAAGCACTCTGATCCCGAGATGCTCACCCGCATGCATCATCAAATCAGTAGAGCCAGAGATGCCGGATTCCATGCGCGCCTTGATCTTGGCTGCTTCCTTGGCGCTGTCCGAACCAAGATCCACCTCATAATAGTTGCGACCCTGGGTCCAGGTCAGCGGCGCCCCCCGGTTGTTCTGATCCGTCTGACGGAACATGGCGCGGCTCGCTGGGGTCACGTCCGTCATGCCACGGCGGGTCATCATTAAATCGATCTCTTCATCTGTCAGGTCAGGCACCATGTCAGCGTTCAAGTGTCGCTTTTGGTTTTCCGGGATGCCCCTGCTGGTATCACCAAAGCGCTCACCATGTGTCTTGACGGTTGCGGGCTTCCACCCCAGAGCCTTGCTTTCGTGCGCATGGTCAAAAAGGTTCCGCCGCCCCAGCGAAAATTTCCCCCCTGAGAGGAGTTTCTCATCCTTTGCATGTTTTATCAGTTCTTGCGTTTCCTCATCGTCGTGAAAACCCGCGATGCCAGATGCCTCGGCAAAACCGGGTTTGACGGTTTCTTTTTTGCTGCGGGCGACGCGTTTTTCCGTGGGACCGCTGCGATCAGTCGAGACAGCTTCACTGCGGACCTTGACCGATTTGGGTTTTTTGCGCCGCGCTGCACGATCAAGCTCCAGCCCGGCGACCTTCAGCCATTTAGCCAGCGCATTATTGCGCACGGCGTTGTAGATAAGTTTGAGTTTGCTGCGCAGGGGCTGATTGGGGTTCGTGAAGACGGCCGCGATATTCTCAGCCGTCATATCGAAAGCGCCGTAATATTCATCGCCAGGCGGCCAGCCGAACTCATGCTCATAGACGGCAGCCTGTGTTTGACCTGTATGCTGCGCCCATTGATCTACGATGGTCTTTAGCCGTGCCAGCATAATGTCGATGGAGGCGTTGACTCTGGGATTGCGCATGATCCTCTGGGCCATTCCAAGTTCGAAAACGAGTGCCTTCTCAGCATATTTCGTATCGGCTTCCTGATCGATGCGCGCCTGATCCATTGCGCTTTGGTTGGCATAGACACGTTGTACCGGCGGCTTGTTATCTGGCACGCGCTGCAAAGGCAGCGCTTGTGGAGCAGTTGGGCTGAGAGAAAGCGCGCGCGCTCCCATCTGGTCCGCCTCACGCTCAAGCCCCGGATCATCATTGATCGGCTGATCCCCTTCAGCGCCCGTGGCTCGCACCCGCCCCGTGGCCTGTTGCACCACATGCCAGGCCTCATGGGGCAGATGCTGATCCTGTCCGGGTGCGAGGTGGATGTCGCGACCCTGCGCGTAGGCATGAGCCCTCAGTTGTGCTGGCTTGGGAGAATTGCGGTGAACCCTGACCCCTTTTAGCGAAACCCCCGACATCGTCTCAATCCCTGCGCGAAGCCGTGCCGGAACACCACTGTTATCAGAAGTCTCGCGGGCTGCGCTTTTCGCGGATTGGTCCGCCCTGCGTTGCAACATACGCAGAGACTGGGTCGCCGGGCTATTTTGTGCGGCAGTTTGCAGTTCGCCCAACGGACCTTTTGTGCGTGAGCCGGGCATCTTTTCGGCGTGATTGGTCGGAATTTGGGTTGGGAACGGTCTTTGGGTGCGCATCTCGATAGCTCGCCTTGCATCCCAAAAGAAACGATAGTCTTGAGACGAGTGTAGGGAAGAGGTCAGATTTGTCAAAATAATATGGCACGCCCCAGCAATGTATGGTCACCCCGACGCATTTGATGCACATCCCGCAGGTGGATTGTCGTAAAAAACGCGGTGAAAGAGCCGTTCCATTTCTGGCGGAATTGTTCCTTGTGAAGGATCAATCTGGGAAAGTCACGGGCCTGGGTTTTCAGATTGAAGCACCGCAATCGCCACGTGGGCGCAATGCGAAGAAGACCTTGCTCTATTGGCTGCGTGAAACAGGCATATCACTTAGGCGTTGTTGCAGGGATCAACTCTGGGCTGATATCGCTGCAGTCCTTTCCTTTCAGGATGCCGTAAATGCCGCATAAGTTCAACGCTGATCGTCGTGATAAGATCCCGAAGCAGAAGTATCGAGTGACCAACTAGTCTGAATACAACGCAGGCCTGCGACAGCGCGGTGACCTGACGGCTTGGGTCAGCGAAGACGTGCTTGATCTGTGGTCAGCGCCGCGCCTAAGGACGCGTGGCGGACAGAGTCGCCATTGCGATCTGGCGATCGAACTTTATCTCACACTGGGCGTCGTCTTCAATCAACCGCTGCGTCAGACATAAGGCCTTATGCGGAGCACTGCCAAGCTTCTCGGAATTGAAATCACGGTGCCGGATTTCTCCACTCTCTCTCGTCGCGGCGGTGAGTTGCCAATGCCGAGACAACCCATCTCCCGAAGTGACAAGCCTATCCATTTGACCGTGGACAGCACTGGACTAGCGCATGAAAGTCCTTGCAGCGCTGGCGTTTCGCCGAACGTTCAATCGAAAATCGATAAGCTGGCCACGCTGATCGACGGCTCGCCAAAGAAAATACCGACGCCCATCTAAACGGATGTAGGTCTAATCTATTACCCGGCAGGCAATCACGAAGTGATCTGCCGAGAGGACACATGCCCTTGAAGCCCCCGCCATGCGCGGTGCTGGCCGTATGCGCGCTTGCGGACTTCCGGCCCGAATTTCTGCACCCAACGGTAGGGTACTCTGACGGTTGGTCTGAGCGCTGAGAACGCTCTTTCAATCATAGGCACGTCGCGGGCAACTGCGATAAGGGACCTACATGATCTGGTTGAATCCGGAGCGGTTACGCGTAAGGGTCAGCGGCGCTACTTACGCTATTGGCTCAAGTTGGAGGCCAAATCGGCATAGTATTTTTGGAAGTTTTTGGCGGAAACCGGACTTTCGTTATAGTCTGAATCGCAGTCAGCGCTGCGGGTAAAGCGCTGTTTCATCGTGGCTGCTCCTTCGGCAGCTTTTGGAGATCATGCACAGCCTAAAACGTTCGTTCATGGATCGACCCGGTTACACAAATCAGAAGCAATCAGTTGACCGAACGCCAGTGTTTGTGCTGCGACCCGCGTCCGTAGGACGTCCAATTGCATATCGTCCTGTGTGACAAATTCCAAAAACATTTGGTTAAGGTTGTTGAAAAGTAAAATGCCAACCAGTCCGGGATCAATATCGCGCCGTACTGAGCCGCGGTTTTGCAACTCAGCAACAAGGTCGCTCATTTGCGCGGCAAGGCGCTGGTCCATCTCAAAGTAGCGTCGCCCGTTGGGTGTGCCGGGGGCCTCTATCGCCAGTGCCATCGCGCTGCGCCACATTTCTTTAGACAGATATTTTAGGGAGTGATCGTAGTATGAAAATATCAAAGCGAGCAATGCGTCACCAACAGCCTCGGGTGGATCGGCTAATATCGCGAGGCCAGCTTCAAGGACCTCTTCGACCTCCATTGTGACGGTGGCCATCAGTATATCGCCCTTGGTCTGGTAATAATTGTAAACGGTGCCGACAGAGACTTCCGCCATCTCGGCTAAGTCCTCGATTCTTACGGCGCGATAACCATCTGCCCGAAACTTAGTCACCGCTGCCTGCAAAATGCGCCTTTCGCGGTCTGCTTTCTGTTTCTCACGCAATCCGGCCATCTGTTTTTACTCGTCCTCTTGTCGCGTCAAAAATATTTAGTGTTGACTATAAAGATGAATGACTTCAACTTTTTTATCAAGAGTTCCGCGATAAGCGGTCAAACTCCACATCGAAAAGGAATCTTGGACATGAAAAATCTGACTTCTGCATTGTTGGCCACAACTGTTTTGACCTGCGCGGCAGGTGCTGTGGCCGCACAAGAGCAGATGAATGCTCTGGTTTGGTGCGATCATATGGATCCCGAATTGATTGCCCCGTTTGAGGCGATGCATAACGTCACCGTCAATTTGCGCGAATACGAAGGGACTGGCGCGGCACTCGCACTGCTGGACCAATCGCGCCCCGGAGATTGGGATGTCCTCGTCATCGACGGCATCGACGTTTTCCGCGCGGTGGAGGCGGGCATCTTGGCACCTCTGGATGCGGATCAACTTCCTATCGATGATTTTTTCCCTGAGGTCGTCATGGAAGACGTCAACACAGTTGATGGCGTGACCTATGCCGTGACCGAAAAGTTCGGCTACAACACCATTTCGTATAATACGAGTAAGGTTGACCCAGCGGACATGGAATCGCTAGCAACTGTCTGGTCCGAAAAGTATCAGGACCGGATTTCGATCTATGACTACTACCTCCCTGTGATGGGACTTGCTGCGATGTCGCAAGGGATCGCTACAGCGGACATTGGTGGTGATAATCTAGATGCAATTGGTAGCGTCATGACAACGATGCGGTCGCGTGCTGCATCTGTTGCCGGCGTAGTCGCCGCGCAAACAGCGCTGGCAACAGGTGAAGTCGATATTGTCGTCGGCGGGGGTGAATGGCTGACTGCTGTGCTGGCCGAAGAACAACCTGAACTGACGTGGACGATCCCGTCCGAAGGTGCGGTGCGGTGGACCCAGTCGATCGGTGTCGTTGAAGGCACACAACAGCCCGATCTGGCGCTTGAGTTCATTAAATATATTGTCAGCCCCGAAGGGCAGGCACGGTTGGCGACGTCGTCGTGTTTTTGGGGAATGCCAGCAAATGCGAGCGCTGGTGATGTTCTGACTGACGATCAGAAAGCTGTGCTGCGGTGGGACCAGCAACCCGATTATCTGGCCCGCACTCAGCTTTACCCAGCACCCGACGATGCGCTGGATTCTGATATGCAGGACCTGTGGCTGAATACATTATCACAGTAGGGCATGGCGAATGAGCGCTACCGGTCGGCGCGGGCAGGGCCGGGGTTTTGTAGCCCCGGCTTTGATGTGGACGCTTGCATTTTTCATCGTGCCCTTCATCGTCATGGGCGCAATGAGCCTTGCAACGCTCGATGGACGCACGCTGATCTGGGGGCTGTCTTTACAGAACTATGCAGAACTTGCCGAAAAGCGGTTCTTGTGGCGTGCGATTGTTGTGTCGCTCGAAATTACGATCACCGTGACCGTGGTTTCGGTCTTGCTGGCCTATCCGCTGGCATGGATCATTGCGTTTAATGTCCCCAAGCGCTGGCAGCGACTGGTGCTATTGTTGGCGATCTTGCCGTTCTGGACATCTTATGTTGTGCGATCATATGCGTGGCTGTTGGTGCTGGCGCGTGATGGGGTGGTCAATCAAACCATGATGAATATTGGCCTGATCGCAGAACCTTTGACGCTGGCCAATACCCGCTTTGCGACGGTTACAGGTTTTGTACATTTCTTTGTGATGCTCCTGACGCTCACGATCTATGCCAATCTGGTACAACTCTCGCCCAATTACCGGCGTGCTGCGCAAGATCTGGGCGCAAGCGCAATTCAAACCTTTCGACATGTGATCCTGCCGTTGACCCTGCCCGGGATCGTGACGGGGGCTTTCCTAACCTTCGTGCTTTGCATTGGTGACTACGTCACCCCGCAGATCTTGGGTGGCAATACAGAATTAACAGTGCCGCAAGTCATTATGGTGCAACTGGGCCGACGCGCTGATTTCCCGCTGGCCGCTGCATTGGCGATCGTTCTGATGGGCATCGTGACGCTGGTGTATATTGCAGCTGTGCGCTGGTTGCGATTGGACCGGCTATGACGCGCATATTGCCATGGATATATCTGGCGGCCGCTTTTGTTTTTATCTACCTGCCCGTTGGTACGCTGGTCTTGTTCTCCTTTCAGGACGGACAATTGCCTGTACCGCCGTTCAACGGTCCATCTTTGCGCTGGTATGCTGATGTTCTGGGTGACACCCGGCTCACGGCTGCTTTGGGCAATTCAGTGCTGGTGGCGTTCATCTCGTCTTTGATTGCGGTCAGCCTCGGGTTCTTGGCGGCCTACGGGCTGGCAAGACATGTCGTACCGGGATCTGCCCTTGTCAGGGGACTATTGATCGCGCCGCTGACGGTCAGCTACCTGATTGTAGGTTTGGGGCTGCTGATTGTCCTGACGCAGGCAGGTTTGGGCCTGTCTCTGATGACTGCCGGAATCGGCCACGTCGTCATCAACTTGCCGCTCGCGTTTGCAATTATCTACGCGGCGATGGGCGCGCAGCAACAAAATGCTGAACGTGCCGCCCGTGATTTGGGCGCAAACGAAGCGCAGGTTATCCTGCTGGTGACTGTTCCAATGCTGGCGCCTGCCATTGGTGCGGCGTTTTTCCTGTCGATGACGTTCAGTTGGGACGAGTTCATCATCGCGTTCCTGCTGACGCGTTTTGACGTGACTTTGCCAGTGGAAATCTGGTCGATGCTCCGGTCCGGCCTGTCACCGCGGTTGAATGCGATCGGCAGCATTGTGTTTCTTGTTTCTATTGCCGTTGTTCTCATCCTTGAACTTCTTGTTTTTCGAAAGCGCCAGTCATGACCGCACCTGTCACACTCAAGGAATTGAACCATTGGTTCGGCACATTCCAAGCGCTCAAGGACATCGACCTGATGATTGAGGCCGGCGAATATGTTGCTCTTCTGGGGCCGTCTGGCTGCGGGAAAACCACGCTTCTTTCAGTGTTGGGCGGTTTCATCGCGCCCAGCCAAGGCAGCGTTATGATCGGGGAGCGTGATATGACACGGGTCGCTCCGGCCAAGCGCCCGACAACCACGATGTTTCAGGACTACGCGTTGTTCCCGCATATGAGCTTGCGCGACAACGTCGGATTTGGGTTGCGCATGGGCGGTATGGGCCGTGCAGAACGCCACCGAAAGGCGGAGGCGCAGCTTGCGCTGGTCGGGCTTGCTGATGCCGCATCAAAGCGCCCACATGAATTATCCGGTGGCCAGCGTCAAAGGGTGGCACTTGCCCGCGCTCTGGCAGTGGGCCCGGACGTATTGTTGCTGGATGAACCGCTTGGCGCGCTTGACCTAAAGCTCCGCCGCGCAATGCAGGACGAATTGAAGGTTATCCAAAGGCAAGTCGGCACCACCTTTGTCCATGTAACGCATGATCAGGAAGAAGCGATGGCGATTGCAGACCGCATCGTCGTGATGAATGCCGGAAAGATCGAGGATCAGGGCCCGCCCGCGCGCGTCTACCGCCAGCCCGCCAGCTTGTTTGCCGCCGACTTCATGGGTGAGATGAACCATGTTCCGGCACAGGTCACAGGGCAGCGGGTTGAGACGCCCCTTGGCCCCTTACCCGTAAACGCGCCATTCCTGGGCTCTGCGACATTATGCCTGCGTCCAGAGGCGATAAGCACACACAAAGCTGAAATCACGCTGGGGAGCGCCCGTGTGCGCGATGCCGCTTTCTTCGGAACGCATATTCGCGCGCATCTGGTACCGGATGTCGCGCCAAATTTAGTATTGATCGCGCATCTGCCACCCGGTGAGATGCCGGCAGCCGGTGCGATGCTAACCTTGTCGGTAAGCGCCGACACAATCAGTGTCTTCCCAAAGGAGCTATAAAGATGGACCATGCACGCCCTGAGGACTGGTATCGCCTCCAAACCAAGGCCGACGGCGTTACCTTGATAGACGAGCCTTTCATCCAACCATTTTATCGCTGCAACATGTGGCACATCCGCGGGCGTGACCAGGATTTACTCGTGGATAGCGGCATGGGGGTGGTGTCCTTGCGTGATTGGGTGCCGCTGGTCACCGAACGTGCGCTAACGGCCGTCGCCAGCCATACCCATTTCGATCATATCGGATGCCACCATGAATTTGACAATCGGTGCGTCCACCGGACAGAGGCGAATTTGCTGGCAAATCCTACACGTGCAGCAACCTTGGCTGACCCCTATGTTACTGACGATATTTTTGACCGCTTACCGCCTGCACCCTATCAATCTGCGACCTATAAGGTGAAGTCTGCCCCAGCTACGCGCCTGGTGGACGATGGCGATGTGATCGATCTGGGCGACCGGCAATTCGAAGTGATCCACACGCCCGGGCATTCGCCGGGTGGAATAGCACTATGGGAAGCTGCAACGGAGACTCTGTTTTCAGGAGACATCGTTTATGACGGCCCTCTGATCGAAGACACCTATCACGCCGATCTCATAGACTATCACCGCTCAATGGCGAGGCTTTACGATTTGCCGGTGCGTGTGGTGCATGGAGGGCATTTTCCCAGTTATGACGGCGCGCGGCACAAAGTTATCATTAGCGCTTGGCTTGCTGCGCACGATGTATAGAGGCTTGAGAGAAGTTGCCAAGTCCACAGAGCTTTGCACTCCCCAGTGACCCCAAGGACTCGAAAGCCCGAGAGTAGATGTCGAAGGAGGCTAGCTTGAAAGATAAAATCACATTCGCGCGGTTGTCAGAAATTGATCTAACCGAAATTGTGGCTCACATGTCTGATCCTCGGGTACGAGCTAACGCAAATAGCATTGTAGGTTCTGTGGCTCCACTGGAAACAGTAGCCCCCTCCTAAGGGGCAGGTTGCAGGTTCGAATCCTGCCGGGGTCGCCAAAACTGCCTGAAAAATATGGCTTAATTGTAAGGGGTTCTGCTGGAGCGTGCAGAAAGTCCCGTTTGGATTTCCGCCGATTTCTCCGAAAATGGCCGAAATCTCGTACAAAATCTGTACAAAATTCGCACGTCCGTGCGGCATTTGGGGCGTTCTCATGAGCTGGCGTGTGGCGAATGCATGTGCGGAGCGGAAGTTTGGGAGTGCGACGCGCAAGCAGATCATCATGTTTCTGGCAGATAAGGCGTCGGACGATGGGTCAGGCATTTGGTGTTCCAAGGGGACGATCCAGAGGCATACGGAGCTTGGCGAAACCACCGTAAAGCGCACGATCCGGGACTTTCTTAAGGAGGGCATCCTGGTCGAGACCGGCGCACGAGGATGCAAGAACGGGTTCACCGTCGTTTACCGGATCGATCTCACCCGGATCGAGGCCCTGGAACTGACTGCCGAACCCGATATAGAGACGGGGGCCACAGTGGACCCCGTCCAGACTGGACCCGGAACGGGGGCCACAGTGGCCGGGGTACCGGGGCCACCACGGCCCCCAAACCATCCTAAAACCATCCATAAACCTCCTACGCGCGAGCGCGTGGCGGTGGAGGATGAAGAAGCCGAGAAGATATTGGCCTGCTATCCGTCTGACCGTCTGCGCGGGAAGGCTGAGTGTCTCGTACGGATCAGGGCGACGTTGGACGAAGGCGTTGATGCCGAAGACCTGATGCAGGCTGTGAAAGCCTACGCGACGGAGAGCGCAGGCTTTACCCGCTCCAAGGTCTGTTTCTCAGACAACTGGTTCAAGTCTGGGCGCTGGCGGGCGTATGTCGAGGACATCACCAAGGGCCGAGAAGAGACGAAGGCCAAGGAAGCCGAGATGCTGGCGGGCTTGGCGAGCTGGGTGGCGGACAAACACCCTCTTTGCCGACACATCACGCCCGGCCAGATCGACGCGCTCTTGGCCGCAAAGTTGGTGACGCAGGCCCAGCTCCAGGCAGCGGGCCTCAGATCATGAGCACCACCGATCCCACCGAAGCGCAATCAGCAAGGCGACCCATGTCATACGGCTGCGCCGATGACACGGGACCTTGCGAGGGGCGGCACGCCTCCCCTTCGAACCCCAACGGCGCAGGCAAAGCCCACGCCAAAGAGCCGCTGACTGTGACCTTCGTCTTCCGCTGTACAGCGTCTGAGAAGGCCCAACTGCGCGCGAAGGCTGAGGCCGCTGGCCTGTCCGCCTCTACCCTTCTGCGCGAGGCGCTTGGTCTCACCGAGGCGCGTCGTCGCAAGCCCGTGCCGCGCGTCGATCCGGCGCTTGTGCTGGCCGTCGGGCGTATCGGCGGCAACCTCAACCAGATCGCGCGCTGGCTGAACCACGCCATGAAGGTCGGACGCACCGACCTCGATACGCTGACCGTCGCGCGTCGCCTTGTGGTGATCGAACGCCAACTCGCCGCGCTCCTTGAGGAGGCGCGACGGTGCTGATCAAGTTCTTCCCCAACGGCAAGGGTGCGGGCGCAGGGCCGGTCGGCTATCTCGTGGCCGAGCGCGTGCTGGCCTATGACAGCAATCGCGACCTGATCCGCGATGCTGACGGCCAGCCCGTGACCGTCACCCGCGATCCGCTGCCTGAGGTGCTGCGCGGCAATCCTGAGCGCACCGAAGCCCTGATCGACGCCAGCCGTCACCAGTGGACCTACCGCGCGGGGGTGATCAGTTTTGCCGACAGCGACGACCCGACCGAGGACCAACAGGCGGAGACCATGGACGGGTTCGAGCGGCTGGCCTTCGCGGGGCTGGACCCCGAGCAATATGAGGTGCTCTGGGTCCGCCATCGCCACGAAGGCCGGGTTGAGCTTCACTTCTGCACGCCGCGCCTGGAGCTGACGACGGGTAAGAGCCTGAACATCGCGCCGCCGGGCTATCAAGACACCTATGACAGCCTGCGGGATGTGATGAACCAGCGCCACGGCTGGGCTGATCCGATGGATGTGGAACGCGCGCAAGAGGTCCGCGACGCTGTCGAGGCCCCGACCCGTGCCCAGGGCCGGGACGAGCTGCACGCCTGGATACAGGACCAGATCGATATGGGCCTCATCACCGACCGCGCTACGATGATCGACGCGCTTACCGACGCAGGCTTCGACCTGCCGCGCACCGGCAAGGCCTACATCACCGCCCGCGACCCAGACACCGGCGAGCGCTGGCGTCTGAAAGGAGAGATTTTCCATGAAGACTGGCAAGCCGACCCGGCTGAGCGAGAAACTGAACGCGGAGCTCGACACGATCAGGGCCGAACACGTCGCCTCGATCTCGTCCCAGCTCAAGAGCTTCAGGATCGATTTGAAGAACATTGTGGGCGCCGCGCAGCATACCATCGCGGGCGATACACGCCGCTTTCAGACCGAGACAGCGAGTATGTTCGAGACGCGGCTGAGGTCGATCCGCCTTTGGCTGACGATCTCACCCTGGCTGATCGCGGCGATGGTGCTGACGGGGGTCGCCTCGATGATGGCCGCGAGCTTTTTCTGGACGGTGCATCTGACGCGCTCGGAGCTGACGGAACTGGGCCTGACGCGGATCGAGAGACCGGAAGGGACATGGCTGATCCTGGACCCGTCAAAGACACGCCTGCGCACCTGCACGATAGGCGGCAGGCAAGTGACCTGCATACGGATCGAGGAGGACTAGATGACCCAACTGACAGCCTTGGAACGCGACTTGCTCGCCTGCGTCGAGCGGTTGGTGACGGCCTCAGAGGCCTCCGCGAAGGACTTGACCGCCTTGGAGACACGCTCGACCGGCAGGATCGAGAACGAGATGGCTGGCTTGAAAGACTGCGTGACCTTGCTCATTCGTTCGCAGGCCGCATCCATGAAGGCCTTGAGCGGATTGCTGAACGACGAGGCGAGTTACAAGACGCTGGACGAGAGCTTGCAGCAGAGCTTGACCTTAGCCAAGGCCGCCGCCGAGAGATTGAGGGACAGCTAGACAGCCAGGAGGCGCATGCGGAGCGGGGGTTGCGGCATTAACCATCTTCAAAGAGATGAAAGTGCTGAAGTTCGTAGAAGCGTCAAGATACTGTGGGCCTTCCTGATAACGGTCAGGCTAGATCACAAGATACTTTTCACCTTGCCCATCCAAAACATACTTCGCCAACTTCCCAACTTGGCCATTAGATGCTTGAACGATATTATCTGACTGCCCGATTGCGCCTGCTTCACTTCGAAATGCTTTGCCATCCATAAGGCTTCCGTCAGGGAGTGATATCTTCACGGGCTGCTCGTTGGTCTGCGGTCCAACCGACCGTTCAACATCATTTCTGGGTACATTTACAGATTTTAATGTTTCGAAGAGAGCACCAGCAGCCGGTAAGGAGTCTGAGACTTCGACTTGACGTAAATTTCTGTTCAGTCCGACCATAACGTCTTGCGGCCCTCGCTGGCCAAAACCGTAGATGCTGCGTACGGAATTCCAGACGTTTGGATTACTTATCCGGTAATTTGGCCGCTGCATCATCATCTGTTGAATCGCAGCGATGTGCTGTTGCTGCATCCAAATGTATTGCTGCATAGCTTGATGTTGAAGGTAGGCTTGCCATCGAGCGAATGCCTGCTGCTGAGCATAGTATTGTTGGTGTTGAAGGATGCGCTGGTATCCATACACGTTATTATAGTATTGATATTGCTGTGCGAATGCTGCCCCAGCGGTTGCTCCATGCGTTGCTTCAAGTTCAACTTCAAGAATGCCCGAGAACGAAGGAAGAGAAACTATCTTGCGCTTTGAAAGGCTAGAAAAAACCGCGGGAGCAGCAACAGCTGCTACAGAATAGCATAAGACACTGGACAAGAATTTTCTACGTTTCATGGGGCGTTCCTCCAGTCACTTAAACTTCTCAATTTCTAGTTTGTTCAATGATTTGTTTGGCGTGAATGCGTAACCCTCGCCCGTCAGATAGAAGCGTCCCACGCGGAAATCTGGCCCAAGATCCTCATCCAATTGTAGAAAGAATTCGCCCGATTGGCTGGTATGCCGATAGCCTTGTCCCGATGGTAACTCGAATGTTTCGGAGTTCATGACATATCTGATCGAATGATGGCTACGATTGAACAAATCCACGGTCTCAGGATTTGGGCTTGGGTTGGCTGCCACGGGATCGGAAGCTGGAGGCTCAGATGAAACTGTGATAATGCCTTCGGCTTCAGCCTTTGCAATTTCTTTCTGCAGTTGTTCGTTAAGAACATCGGACAGAACTGCCGTGTTTCCTGAGTAAATTGCTCCAGCTTGCGCGATCCGCTTGCGAAGTTGAGATGTTTGAAATTTCACATCACCGGCTTGAATAAACAAGCTATCATCCTTGTATTCAAACACCCTTTTTCCATTGTGCTTGATCGATATTCTGTTGGGGTCAATTTTAAGAGGTCTCTTCCCCGTTATAGTGGGGACAACTTCTTTCTTTAGCCACTTTTTGAGGCCTGCATCGGCCTCATTTGCCGAAAATACCGAAAGAACTAGGACAAATACTGCAAAAAATCTCACCCCACGACCTCGCCGACTACAAAACATCTCTGAATATATGGGAAGCAAAACACAACTTTCGGGTTTCTCAAACATAAATTTGAACCCAGCTGCCGAGAGCGCCATCCAAGGCCACTGTTGACTTCCATTTCAGCTTAAGCAGCAACTAAGGGTTCAATACCAGACACGTCGATCTCCTTGGCCGCCTGCGCCATGTCATAGTTCGTCTGCAAGTTCACCCAGTAGGCCGGGGTCGTGTTGAATACGCGGGCGAGGCGCAGTGCCGTGTCCGGGGTGATCCCGGTCGTGCCCTTGATCAACCGCTCGATCCGCGTCCGAGGCACACCGAGACGCCGTGCAAATGCGATGGCCCCCATCTCCAGAGGATCAAGGTAAAGCTCCTTCAGGACTTCACCGGGGTGCATCGGGTCTTCAAGCAAGCTCATCAGCATATCCTCTCAATGGTAGTCCACAATCTCGACATTAGCGGGGCCGTTCGGCGTCCAGACAAAGCAGATGCGCCATTGCCCGTTGATCCGCACGGAGTGTTGCCCGGCCCGATCCCCTTTCAGTTCTTCCAGTTGGTTGCCGGGCGGGAACCGCAAATCCTCGACAACAACCGCAGCATCCAACGCCGAAAGCATCGCCCGCGTGCGCTTCACCAAGTCACCCGGGAAGCCTTTGCCGTACTTGCCTTTGACGGCGTTGGCAGCGAATTTGCCCTTGGTATTTTGGATCATTCCGAGGACGTATCACAATGTGATGCATGTGTCAATACGTGATACATCCCGGAGGCTGCGAGTAGTTCCACTGCGCAGATTACGAAAAACCTTTGAACACAAGATATTCCGGTCAAGTCGGGCTGGCTAAAATGGAGAATAGTCTTTCTCTAAAGACGCCATTCACTTCTTCAACAGCATCGGAAACCGGCCACCCAAAGTGTTCGTCTAGCTCATCTTTCGTAAGGCTGAACGGCTTCTTGATCGAGCACATTCCATAATAAAAGATGATATGTGCCCGGGCCTTCGTGACTTCGTAGCCACGCAGCTCAGCGTAGGATTTCAGGAGAATTTGAAGACACAGCAAGTCTCGAAGTATTGACCTGCGTTTGCCAGCGTCGTGCAGCCCGGAGCCGCGCTTTATTTCATACGCGCTGATCTCTCCATTCAGCTTGTTGAAGACAATCGCATCAACCTGGAGGGTTCGATGCCCTTCCCGGTAAGATGTTTCCGTTCCATAGATGTGTTCTGGGTCTTTGATAGCGCTATCGACGATGTGGTCAGCAGTTGCTGGAACTTGAAACGTACTATCCTCCCAGACCTCAAAATCGGGACAGAATTTAAGCTGCTCAAGGATAGCGCGTTCAATAATGAAGCCGTGCCGTTTGTACGCAGAGCTCATAACGCTCACAATTCGTGAGAAGTGTTCTCCTGCAATGGGATCAGGTTTGAATTTCTTAGCTCGGAGCCTTTGAACTGTCGCTTCAACTTCAGGTTCAAGTATCTTTAGAAGCGACATTATTGGAAACCCGTTAAAGCAAAAGTTCTCTTTGTTTAATGGGTTGCGGAGATTCTTTCAATTGGCGTGCTCTGCCGGCAGGAATTTCGTAGTCGTCGGGCCTTTCAAGTGCCTTGCGGCACGGGGGCACCCAAACCATGGATGTACCTTGTGAACAGCTCTTCTCCCAAATTACCCAGGCATATCCCGTCGCAGTGGAAGCTTTTTGGTCTAAGCGACCTTTTACCATGGGCACGCGTTCCGTGAACTGAGCCACTCGAGTCGGCGGATGCGGCACGAAAATACGCTCGTAACGACCAATACTTTCAATGAACACCGTTCTAACAAGCACAGCGACGCCACGCCGCGCCACGTTCAAACTCCGCAAGACGAAGTCTTCGGCCAAACGAAACGGAGGGTTCGTGATTACCCAGTCCCATGATCCGGTCTCGTAAACGCCGTTAGTAAAATCTGCCACGTCGCCATAGCCATAGTCATGGATGTCAGAAGCCCCTACCTCTCCGAAGTACTCCTTGAGAACCTTTGCCATGTGGCCAGCGCCACACGCTGGCTCAAGACAAGTGAGCGTATCCGTATACCCGCCTCTTTCGATTATATGCTCAAGCAGAGCGCGTGTGGCCCAAGGCGGAGTTGGAAAGTCATCAAGACTGTCTTTCGCCTCTACCCTTTGAGCCATAACCGCATGTGACGTATTCTGCATCCACCTCGCCCCTATATTGTTATTATGCCACCAACCTACCACAACTGATGGTGTGGTGAAGTCTAAAATCTGAGTTATCCACTGGGAATTTTTTCTGGAAGTTCGTGCTTTGTTCTATCCTGAGAAGCGGCGTATGTCAAATGATGTTGAGAATGAACTCGAGGATGGTTTGTACAGCTGGGTTGGCTTTTACGGCCGCGATAAACGCCTGCAAAGCAGGGGCATGCTGTGCGACAAACGCTACAAGCGTTAAACCGGCCGCACCGGATACGGTCCGCACGACTCCTGTTTTGAAGTCCTTCCAGGCAGAAGAAATCTCTTCGCCAATGAAAGAACGCAACCTTCTATATGCACCCAAAATAACGGTTTGCGCGTAGTTCTGAGCCGTGCCTTGCGCAAGCGCAACATCTCGGTCTCCGTCCGCCGTCTCCGGTGCTGTATCACTTGCCTCAATTTGATCGTTAATCGCTTCGAGCGCATTCGGTGTAGAAATCTCACCAGCATTGGCCAAGACTTCTCGAAACTCATCTAATGCCTGCAGGGCCTGCTTCCTGTCCTCTGGCCCCAAGCTAATTCTATCGAGTTCAGCCGTCCTTGGATCGCTGGCCACTAGCACGTTGAAAGCGTGGATCAGATCTCGAAGTTGTTCGACGCATCCACCATCTAGTTTTGAGGGATGCATGTCTTCCTGGTTAGCAACCGCGTCGTGCGCATTAAGTGTTGCTCTAAGTCGGTTGCCTTTGGACCAAAGCAGCACTGCTGATACCTCGGCCCGTTCGCGTTGGATCAGAGCGTCAAATTGTTCAACGGGCCGAGCGGCTTCGCCCAGAAGATTGTGCCCAAGAGCGAGAACATCGGAGCTTTTTGCTTGAAGCTCTTGGTAGAGTTCATCAAGGGATTCAGCAATCTCACCCACTGCCTCAATAGGGTCGGGCAATAGCTCTATTTGATCGTCGTCTTTGACCGTAAAGATAGATGCTGCATCAACCTGCCGAGGTGGTTCCGGCTCTTCCTTAATGCCCAGTTGCTCTCGCAACGGGTGATGATCGATAAATTCATACAGCTCAAATTGCGACGCAGGTTCGACATCTGGCCAACGGTCGCCACCCTTGATCTCGCTAATCCGTCCAGAGTTCACCGCTCGGTCGGGCTTGTTGAAGTAGAACTGTATTGTTTTGTTGGCATAGCCGCGCTCAATCATCGTTTTGATGAGCGCAACTTCAAATATTTCAAGCGACTGTTTTGCCATATCGATCTCGGCCAAATGAATTTGTTTACACCCAGAATGCAACCTAAGGGTTTGTTTTCTGGGAGTCATTATCAAATCGGATTCGCGGTCAGCTGAACTTCCTTGGATGAGGTTGCCAGTTGCTATGGCAGTTGAATGTCCGCGAATTGGGGCGCTTTGCCGAGCTATTGCTTAAAGCAGTTCTGAAAATGCCAGTTAACAAACTCTAGTCTGGGTCGGTTTCCCGGGCGTTCAGGTGCCAACAGTTTCCCAGAAGGATTTATCATGGTGAGAATGGCTTGTGCATCGTTACTTTGTCTCGAAACCAGTATCCGAAAATCCTCGTCTAGACCTACTAAACCTCGATCGAACATCCAATGAGCGGTCCCGGATAGGGCGAGGCCGTTGCTCACGATATCAGGTCCATCATTCTCAACCGGCCTTATGTGCGCAGCTTCTACCTCCGCCCGCCCACCACCATTGATCAAACGCAGGCCGGTAATGGCGCAACGCTCACCGTATGCACGCAGCACATTCTTCCGAAAGTTGCGATCTCGAACGGTACGGCTGGTTAGTTGGGCTACGCGTTGGCGCGCAGGCATGTGGCGAAAAGGAGCTTGGGTATCTTGGAAACCGAGTGTAACCGCATGGTCTCCTACACGGGGCAGCATGTCGTCTTCAGCTTCTAGCCCGCGCTCAATAATTCGGGCGAAGTCTTCGGGCGATAGCGTTCTGACTGCTGCTTGCGCTCGCCCTGAGATGCGGCCTTCGTCGTTCAGCAGGCCTCTCTCAACGATGTTATCAGTATCGCGAAAAGGCACAGGGTCGCCGAAATCGAGATACGTCCCAGGCTCGATCACGGCCAAGTACATATCAGATTTTCGGGGGTCGGAGATGATCTCTTGCACCTTTGCGACTGCGAAGTAACCCTTCGTGTCTTTCACCTTGCTTGGTTCAAGATAAACGATCCAATCGCCTTCGCATTGCTGCGCGCGGGACAAATATTGGGGCGGGAACTGATAGCGTTCAGAGGGAACGTCATCGTAGATCGAGTCACTGCGGTGAATGAACACTCCGAAGGCCATTCAGGATGGGCCCATTCGCTGCGCGCGAGTATCGTGCGCCAGACGCTGTGCCGCCCGAGAGCCCATCATTGCAGTGGTATCATTCATGCAGGAGTTTTCCCAGGCGTCGGTCGGTGAAGTGCAGGGTCAATGCTGATCCTGTCAGAACAGGCACAAGTAGTCCGGCAGCGGCTGCCAGCAGAATGAAGGCTCCGGAAGCCAGCGAGAATTCGCCGGTTTGACCGAATAGGTTCAGGCGCAGAAATCCAGCCAAGTACAGTGCGCTGGCTCCGAGAAGTGCGAGGTGTACGACCTCCAAAGGTTCGATCATATTGCGGCGCGCGCGTTCCAGTGCTGCGCGGCGAAGTTTCTTCCATTGGTCGCTTGGTTTTTGCATTTGCTTACTCCCTTACGAGTTCGATCCATGTGTGTACGTCATCATCCGTTACTTCCCGCCCCTCGACATGCGACTGGTACCAACGCGCGACGATGGCCCCGCGCTTTTCACTTTTGATTTTGATGTCTTCTTCATTCAGGTGCTGATCGAGCGAGGTCTCGATCTCTTTCAAAGCGTTGAAATCGTGTCCCGCGCGTATCGCCTTAGTGCCCAATAACAGCCAGGGCACATCGACATCGAATTGTTCACCGAACGCCACCAAAGCTTCAACTGGAATGCCGCGCTGGCCCTTCTCATAGCTATGATATGCCCTCGGTGAGACACCAAGCGCTTCAGCCATCGCAGCCTGAGATAGTCCCGCTTCATTGCGCGCAATAGTTAGTCGCGCACCCATCGAAGCAAACAATTCAGCGTCTTTCCGCGCCATTCGCAGTTTCCATTTGACGAGATCGTATTTTTTCGCGAACATTGCAAAAAATGACGAACTATTCCGGTTATTCCCATCTGACCACGTCAAATGGTGCTTAACAAGCGATTCCATGCGGCGTGCAGTTTCAACTCAAGCGGACAAGGACGACTGAAATGGCAGAGACCGACAAATCAGACAGCTCTCAAATCCTAGGGCTTGGGAAGACACCCGCCCAGTGGGTTGATGTCATGTCCGGCATGGGCATCGACATTTCAGAACGGACTTTGCGCGAGAGGGCAAATGAGACAGGTGCTTTCTATCGCCTTGGGCGGACCATGCTGATCACACCGGCGCAGATCGACAAGATATTTGAAGGAGGCCAGGCATGCCGCTCCAAATCTACAAGAGGGGTCGCTTCTTCTGGGCTAAGGGCTGGGTCGAGTACAACGGCAGGCCAATCGCAGGCCCATACCGGCGAAGCACTAAGGCATCTACAGAATCGGGCGCACGGGACTGGATAAACCGCGAAACCGAGCTGCAGATACGTCGCCATGTCGTTGGCGATGAGCCAAGCAAGACGTTCTCGGATGCAATCATGCTCTACAATGCCTCGCCCAAGACCGCGAAGCAGTTGATCCCGATTGTCGAAGAGATTGGCGACATGCCATTAGGTGCCATTTCGGGCGCGCTTCTGAAGGGACTTGGCCCAAAACTGAAACCCAAGGCTTCGACAGATACTTGGTGGCGCGAGATCGTCACGCCAGCGAGTGCGGTGATCAACAACGCGCACGAGCTGGAAGGGACGCCGCTGATCCGGGTGAAGCCCTATGACAAGTTCGAGCGGATCGCTCAGGACAAGCGCCGCGGCAAGTTGAGCCGCGTGGAGCGCAAACCAGCAGACAAGGAATGGATTGAGGCCTTTTGCTTTGCCGCTGATCCTTACAACGCCGCTTTGGTTCGGTTTATGTTCGAGACGGCGGCGCGGATCGATCAGGCTGTCTCGATAGAGCCTGACGATCTGCGTCCCACCGAGAACAAGGTCAGGATCAAGGCGCAGAAGGGCCACCCGGAAAGCTGGATCACTGTCTCGCCGCAGATGATGGACGAGCTTCTGGCATTGCCTCCCAAGCGCCCCAAGAACCGCAAGACCGGCAAGTTCATGAAGCCGCGTGTGCTCGGCTATGGTAGCTCCACTGGCTACAACACGCGATGGAAAACGATCTGCAAGAGCGCAGGCATCCCGTACCTCTCAGCGCACCCAGCAGGACGGCATGGGTTCTTCACCGAATTGGTCGTCCGTCAAGGCGTCGATCCGGTCACAGCGGCCAAGGCTGGGCGCTGGTCGGACCCCAATCTGCCGATGCGTATCTATGCCCACGCAGAGGCGGATGAGGCCGATGTCAGGGCCCGTTTTCGTACAAACCATGTACAGGAACACCCCGTACAAACACCCAAACCACAGAAATCAAAGAAGGAATAACGCTATGAACGGTTCCCTCCTAAGGGGCAAGTTATTGGTTCGAGTCCAATCGGGGTCGCCACTCATCTAATGTCATTAGATAAAACGGCTATATACTCAGGGCGTGCAAGTTGACCCTCAAGTTGACATAGCCACACTCTTATATCGGAAAATCACCTAAAACCTGACACATGACTTGTGATGCACCCTAAACCTGACATAAGAATATAGTTAAGTCAGAAAGTAGGGTGGTATCTGAATTATGGACATAAGAGACTACATTGCTGGTGCCTATGAGAACCACTATGAATATCGTGCGTTCTTACCCACAAAGATATGTCACGAGTGGAACATAACGGACCCACAACTAACTACATTGCTTGGAGAAGCAGATCGTGCGCTTGGCGAACTTAACGCATTTTCCCAGCTAATCCCCAACATAGATTTTTTCATTTCGATGTACGTGGCAAAAGAGGCTTCACAGTCTAGCAAAATAGAAGGAACACAAACAAACATCGAGGATGTGTTCAAGGATGCTGATGACATATCCCCAGAAGAGGTTGACGATTGGGTTGAGGTCCAGAACTACATTCGCGCTATAAACACAGCCATTACTGCATTGGATCAACTTCCTTTGTCTAACAGGCTCTTGCGCCAAACACACGCTACCCTGATGGAAGGTGTTAGGGGTGAAACTAAGATGCCTGGTGAGTTTAGGGTCAGCCAGAACTGGATCGGTGTGAGCTTACGTGATGCGGCCTTTGTGCCGCCGCATCATGACCATGTGCTGGACCTTATGAGCGATATGGAACAATTCCTGCATAGCACCGACATCCACGTCCACCCGTTGTTACGGATTGCAATCGCACATTATCAGTTTGAAACGATACACCCGTTTTTGGACGGTAACGGGAGGCTGGGGCGTTTGATGATCTCGTTATTCCTGTCGTCAGAAAAATTATTAGCAAAGCCCGCACTGTACCTCTCTGACTACTTTGAGCGTAACAAGACCGCATATGTTGATCACTTAATGGCCGTCCGTCAAGGCAATCACCTAAACCAATGGTTGATATTCTTCGTACATGGCGTCGCTGAAACTGCACGGGCTTCTGCGAATGCGTTTAGGGATATCCTAACGCTGAAAGCGCGAATTGATGCTGAGGTCCTTCCCCGTTTCAGTTCACGCCGCCAAGACAACGCACAGAAGGTCATGCGCAATCTGTATGCGCGTCCAATCGTAGATGTGCGTCAGGCGACCGATTGGATTGAAGGAACTACCAATACTGCCTCAACGCTTATCAACGACTTGGTGCAACATGGTGTTCTGGTGGAGATTACCCAGCAGCGGCGGAACAGGTTATTCATGTTCCAGGACTATGTGGCCTTATTCAGGCACTAAAATCCGGCGCTATTAAGGATCGTGCAGCAGATGTTCACACAGTGCTCTGCTCCATGAAAATTGGATCGTTTGAAGTTGGATTTTTCCGCTGAGTTTTCCTGGCTGGCCGCAGGCAGGCGTGCGGTGGAGGAGCCGCGAGAGTGTGGCTGGGTCTTTTCTGGGAAGCTGTCAGGCAAGGCCGTTTCACAGCCCACAGGTTGCGTGACGGGGTTTTCAGTAGCCTTTTAGCTTGGCCAGCATGGCGTCAAACATCTCTGCTTTTTGCTCCGTTGACAGCACGCTTGGGTTGATCGTTTTATTTTCTACAATTTCTTCAAAGGCCGACAAGCGTTCATTTTCCGTCAGTTTGCCGTAATGACTCTGTGTGGTTTGCTCTGTTTCATGGCCCATATTTTCCGACCACGCTTTGCGCTGAACTGACGTTAGATGGCGTCTGTCGCGTTCGGC
Organism: Roseobacter sp. OBYS 0001; assembly: GCF_019654895.1. NCBI lineage: Bacteria > Pseudomonadati > Pseudomonadota > Alphaproteobacteria > Rhodobacterales > Roseobacteraceae > Roseobacter > Roseobacter sp. OBYS 0001. The sequence continues at coordinate 57,483 of NZ_BPES01000017.1, read as the reverse complement.
AGCGATCGTGTGTTTTGCGGAGTGCGGTGTGATTTTTGTGGCAATGTTGCGACAGGCGATTGCAAAGGCTTCAGTAACGGCATGTGCTGTCGACATCGGCAGAATCGCTTCACGGTTTGCCCATTTCGGGTTTTTTGCGCCTGTCAGCCATGCGCTGTCCGGGAACAATGCGTCCCGCTCAGTGAAGCCCGCATGCTCTAGCAGCAAAAGCCACTCCTTGATGACGCCTGCAAAGATATCCGGCATCGGAAACCAATGAATAACAAGGCTTTTCCCGTTCTTTGCACGTACCTCGGTGGCATCCTGCACGATAATCCGTCTAACAGTGTCCACATGTCGGATCCGCAGTGACACCAAGGTGTCCGCTCGGAGTGCCCCCAGAAATGCCATGGCAAAAATAGCACGCGCACGCTGGTCCATATGTGATCGTGCCGACATACCCATCAAGACCGTTTCAGCCTCTTCTACGGACACGTATTTTCTTTGCATACGGGGCAGCGATTTGGAATAGGCCGCGCGCGGAAGCTTGAAGTATTCAGGGATATCTTGCGGCAGGCGCTTGAAGCCATCCTGTTTCCGGAGCCATTCAAAAAACGCCACCAATTGTGAGGCGGTGTGCTTCACTGTCGACTTTGATTTTCCGGACCCATCCTGCGCCTGCAACGACTGTTTCAGCGCTTCCCGCACCAGAGAGGCGTCTTTAACTGTGAACTGCTCAAACGGTTTACCGCCAGTGATGTCGTCGCAGTAGCGAATTGCTGCGAGATGCTGGACAATCGTCGCCTCTTCAAAACGGCCCGCGTAGATCTGCCACTTGTAAATCGTCCGGTCGTTCAAAGAGCCTGTCTCTGCAACAGTCTTTTCCGCTTTGATCCAAATACCACCGGGGCTTGGTCTGTTTTCTTCGTGTGTGCAGCCCACGGTGGTATTTGGATTGCGGTGTCGCTCCAAAAGATCATAATCTGCCTGTGAAGCGATCTTAACTAGGCGGCTTGGGCACTCGGGGCATTTTGCGATGAGCATGCTCGTGCCGTTCTTTGCCGTCATTTTTTCCACTGAATTTAGGTCCGGAATGACCGCAAGCTTGCATCCTCCACATTTGAACTCACCCGCTCTGAGGTTCTTTTTCGACCGTGTACGACGATCTTCGTGGAACGCATTAACGACAGCACCCCGGAACACGTAAGGCGTGGTTTTGTCCGACGGCCGCAAGCCTGCCTTCACCCAGTTTGATAACGTATTTGCGGAAACTCTGTATAGACTTGTAAGGTCCTGGACCATGTACACACGGTTCTTTTTGGCGCGGATGCCTTTGTACAAGCGGCTCACTTTTTGAACCTCACTAAACGCGACACGGATGCGGCAAAGGGTAAAGCGCGCGCCAAAGGTCTATGTGACCCTGACCGCATCAGTTTTGCTCAAACTTGCTCGGATCTGTTTTCTGACCTTCGGCCCAAGCGTTTAGGTCTGCGCCCAGATAAACGATTTTGCGGCCAAGCTTGTAGTATGCCGGGCCCATGCCCTTGTGCCGCCACTGGGCCAGCTTGTCGCGGTCCCCCAACAGATCCAGTTCAGGATCCCCGAGGACATAAGTTCGGTTTTGCTCAAACAGGTTTGCCATTCTTTGATGCCTTTCAGCGTTTCAAGATGGCATTGAACAAGCATTGATTTGGTTGGAGCGGGAGCGGTCAAAAAAGTCAAAAATACCTCGGTGATTTTTTGACCGGGTTTTTGACGACTATTGGACATAGTTTTAGACCCTCCGAAAGACAGTATAGAAGATCAAATGCTATTTTTTGGACGTCAGCATCTGTTTAGCGAGCCGAGCCGCATTCTTTAGAGTGGTCAGACCAATACTACTTTTGAGATGATCCTCGACGAGAATGCGCTTCTCTTTCCAAGGCGCTTGACTGTCGATCAGGCCCAGATCGACGTAAGCTTGAGCAGCTGCGATCCGCTTGTTGGGCCGCCCTACTTTCGGCGTAAGCTCGGCTGCGGTATTTGCGTCGCGCTTCCCCATAAATCGCATAAAGAGTAGCTCCAGCTGGTCTTCTGTCACTCGGCGCCGCCAGTTGTTGGCAACTTTGTCACCCAGACAAATCGAGCTGCCAAGGAGCGAGCCCGACAGATTCCGTGCAAAGGATCCATCGATCATATCTACTGTCCAAGGCGGCAATTCTCTTGGAACTGTGTAAGTCCCCCGTTCAAAACAGTAAGGCAGCGTGTAAAATTGCAGTTCATCCGTGCCATCGCCTTCGGCTTTTGCGCGCGCGCCAGAGCAATATTCCAAATCCCACGTCGCGTAGTTCGCCTCCATGTGTGGCCAAAATCCAAAACGCGTCGATCCCATCTGAACCAACCACTCATTTTCCAAACCGGCTTCATCTGGGTCGGCGACAATTGCCATGCTCTCGTACACTGTCGTTTTTGTAAAAATGCTGGCGTTTGAGTTGGGCAGTGTCGACGGGGTCGTAATGATATCGCTGGATGGGGTAAACAGCGTCAGCGCAACATCCGAGAGTGCAGTCAGGAACAGATCCTCGCATAGATCCAGCGGAGAGCCAAAGAATGTGTATGTGTCAAAACCATGCGCTTGAAAATGTGCACAAGCCCGATGGTGCGACCATCCAATATACTGCCGCTCGAAATCGCTCCAAAGAGTGGCGAGTGGGGTGTATCCTTTTGGCGCAAACATCAAGTGGCGCTCCGGTTGGGCTTTGATGCATCTGCAACAAACTCTGACCACCGTTCCATCAGCACCCGCCGGTTGTCCAGCAGGTCCGACCTTGCATAGGCCCGCTCTACATCTGACCCAACTTGGTGCGCCAAACTCATTTCGGCCACTTCACGCGGCACGTTTGCGACCTCGGACGCCCAATCGCGGAAGGTCGAGCGGAAGCCATGGACCGTCACGCCTTCGACCTGCATCCGCCGCAAGAGCATCAGCATTGACATATTCGACAGCGGCTTGTGGCGTTTTTGCCCTTCGAAGACATACTCCGACTGCATCGCGCGCAGCGGTTCAATGACCGACAACATTTCATCCGTGAGCGGCACGCGGTGATCCTCGCCCGTCTTCATGCGTATGGCCGGACAGGTCCACACGCGCGCGTCCAGATCGACCTCGCCCCACTGCATGCCCAGCACTTCACCCGTGCGTGACCCGGTCAGGCAGGTAAACATCAGCGCCTTTGCCGCCATCGCGTTACGCATTCTCAGATCAGCGTAGAAGGCAGGCACGTCGCGCCAGTGCATCGCTTTGTGGTGTTTGACCTTGGCCTTGACCTTGGGCAGCGCGCCCGCTTCCTTGATAGCCGTCACAGGGTTTTCACCGTCGCGGAACCCTTTCGAGCGTGCCACGTCCAGCACCGTCTTGATCCGCTGCGCCAAGCGCTTGGCCGTTTCGTGCTTTGCGGTCCAGATCGGGGCAAGACACATCATGACTTCGGGCTGGTGAACAGAATCAATCGGCATCCGGCCAATCTTGGGAAAGGCATAATCGCGCAGCGTGTTGATCCATTGCTGGCCATGCTTGGCGTTCTTCCACGTCGGCATGCGGTCAATATGGACCTGTTTGGCAAATTCTTCAAAAGTCGGGATGTCGCGTTTGGCATTGAAACGTGGGTTCAGGCCGGTCTTGGCCATGCGCCGATATTCCAGTGCGCGTTCGCGGGCTTGGTTGATCGTGACGATATCGGCCCCACCTAAGCCAAAATCCGTCCGCAGTGGCGCACCCTTGCGATTTTTTTGCCCTTTGACTACCACCCGGACGATCCAACGCCGTGCCCCAGAAGGATCAACGACTAGGTAAAGGCCATTGCCATCCCCATGCCGCCCAGCGCCAAGGTTCTCGACCAGTTTCTTCGTCAGCTTGCCAGATAGGGCCATTTCAAAAATACCACATTTAATACCACTCAAGAAACGAGTATAGACATCAACGAAGAAAACTCAAGCTAATCGGCAAAGTGAGCTAAGCTCAGCATACCACAAAGAAAAAGCCGCTCAAAGCGGCCAAGTCAAATTCGGAAAAATGGGGTAGTGGCGGACCGAGGAGGATTCGAACCCCCGACCCCTTGATTCGTAGTCAAGTACTCTATCCAGCTGAGCTATCGGTCCACTAGCGCGTGGTTTAGTGATGCCTTATGATTTATGCAAGCCCAAAGGCATCAAAATTGCTGTCATTTTTTCACCCCCGTTTTCGGCCTGTATGTGCGGCCTCGGCGGACTCCGCGCAGTTTATGTATCCAGCTGCCGATCGGGCAATGTGCCGTCCCCTTTGGGCAGCGTAATGGTGAAACACGTGCCGTCCGGTCCGGTCCACGCCAAATCAAGGATACCGCCGTGACCTTTGACGAGCTCGGCGGAAATCGCGAGCCCAAGGCCTGATCCTCCTTTGCGCGCGCCGCCTTGGAAAGGGGCAAACAGGAACTCCTGCGCTTTTGGGGGCAAACCCGGGCCTGTGTCTGCGACATCGACATACCACGCACCTGCGTCCTCCCTGCCCTCGATGTTGATCTGTCCCGGCTGACTGGTCGCAGTGATGGCCTGACGTGCGTTTCGCATCAGGTTTGCAATGACACGGTAAAGCTGCTCCGGGTCTGCACGCACCATCATCATTGCGGGGACTTTACAGACGATCTCTACATCATGATCACCGATCGCCAGCACCTCCCCATCGATCACTTCATCAACAAGATCGCGCAGCGCAAGCCGCGTGAGCGTCGGGCTTGGTTCTTCGGCCTTGCCAAACGCCAGCGTACTTTCACACAGATGAACTGCCCGCGTGATCGAGCCCACCAGCTTGGGAGCCATCCGCTTGACGGTCGGATCCTCGCTCATCTCGATCCGGTCCGTGAATAGCTGAGCCGAGGTCAGGATATTGCGCAGATCGTGGCTGATCTTGCTCACAGCACTACCCAGCTGCGCCAGCCGCTCCTTTTGGCGCAAGGCCTGCGTCAGGTCGGTTTCCAGCTTTTGCAACGCTTCTTCGGCTTCGCGCAACTCGGTCACACTGGCAGAGGGCACAATAATGCGGCGCGCATCCTCGGGGGCCGCGGCGTAATTCTGCATGTCCCCCACCACCCGTTTGATCGGCTTGAGCAACAGGGCCCGCATCGCCACGAACAGCAAAGAGGCGGTGATAACCGAAATCACAGCCGAGAGGATCAGAATACGGATGCCATAATCTATCATCGTCATCCGCAATGGATCAGTCTCCATCGTGATTTCGATCAGCAGGCCCGCATCGCGCACAGGCGCCCCGATCACGCGGATCACCTCGTTTTGCGGTGAGACAAAACGCGCCAGCGCATCGCGGATCAAGACCACAGCGGAGTTGTCTCGCATGTCATATGTGGCCGCGATGGCTTGCGGCATATCGGAGGACAGCACGAGTTGGCGCACCTGATCGCGACGCAGCACCACATTGAAAACGCCCGCGTTCTCCAGCAGTTCCTTTTCCAGCTCGCCGTCAAGCATATCATCCGCCAGCAGGGCCAGCGACGCGATCTGCGCCCGCTCCAGCTTGTTGTTAAGATAATCCTCGCGGAACCGCGCGATCGAGGGCACAAAAATCAGGACTTCTGCAATCATCACAAAGATGGTTGTCAGAATGATGAGACGACCTGAAAGCGAATTGAACATATGTCAGATTTTCACGGGATGTAGCGTTGAACAAGCCCCACGATCTTTTTGACCTTGGGATTGTCGAAAAGTCGCGGACTGTAATAGGCCCCTGCGGCGCGTTTGTTGATCTCTCCGATGGTGGGATAGGGGGCGACCATGGCGGCGATCTGGCTCATCTTCATACGGTTGGCCAGCGCCAGCGCCCAGAGGTTGATCAACTCGCCCGCCTGATACCCGACGATGGACGCGCCCACCGGTCTGCCCTTGTGCACCATCAGCTTGATGAACCCTGTGGTCTTGCGCTCTGCAATGGCGCGATCATTATGGGCATAGTCAAAGCGCACGACCTCCAGAGCGGTCCCATGTTCCTTGCGCGCCTGTGCTTCGGTCAATCCGACCTGCGCCAGTTCAGGCTCCGTATAGGTCGCCCATGGGATGTGGGACACCTTGGCCTTTGACGGCAGTCCAAAGAGCATGGATCGGATGATCACACCCGCATGATACCCCGCCACATGCGTAAACTGCAGCCCGCCTGCCACATCGCCAATGGCATAGACCTTGCGGTTGCTGGTGCGCATACCTGCATCTACCTCAATTCCGTTTCCCTTGGCTTTGATCTTGCCTGCCTCGAGCCCGAGGTTGTCAATATTCGCCTTGCGCCCCACGGCCATCAAAAGATGCGTGCCTGCAATCGTTTCGCCAGTTTCACTGATAACTTCGATCGCACCTGCCGCCCCTTTGATCTGTGCTGCCTTGGTCTGTTCCCTGATCATGACGCCTTCCGCGCGCAGACTGTCCAGAACGACCGCCGCCAGTTCGGGATCATCTTTGCCCAAGGCCTGTGCCCCTTCGATCACGGTCACGCTGCAGCCAAGACGGATGTGCGCCTGTGCCATTTCCATGCCAATCGGGCCGCCGCCAATGATCAGCAGATGTTCTGGCTTGTCGCGTAGATCGAAAATTGTTTCGTTTGTCTCAAAAGGCACATCGCTCAGCCCCGGGATCGGCGGCACCAGCGGTGATGAGCCTGTGGCGATCACGATACGGCGGGCGGTGATCACCGTCTCGCCCGCCTGCACCTCAGTGGGCGAGATAAAACACCCGTACTCACGGATGACGTTGATGCCAAAACCTTCGAACCGCTCCTGACTGTCGACCGGCGCAATTTGCGCAATGACGTCGTGCACGTGGTCCTTGGTGGCGGCATAATCAGCCGCACCCGAGCCATTGGCGACGCCGTATTGCGACGCGTGGCGCTGGCTATGCGCCGCCTTGCCACTGGCAATCAGTGCCTTGGACGGAACGCAACCGAAATTCAGACAATCGCCACCCATCTTATGCCCTTCGAGCAGCACAACATCAGCCCCCATCTGGGCGGCACCCGCGGCGACAGATAAACCACCCGACCCGGCGCCGATGATCAGGACATCGGTTTTGATACGTTTCATGTCAGAGGTCTTTCTTGCCAGTGATGGCCTTGATGAGGACGGGAAGCACCGATAGCGCACTCAGCCCCAGGATCGGCAATAATATATGCGGTTCAAAGATGATGCCGAGGTTGGGCGTCTCGCCTCGGGCGAACACCTCACCCAGCCCCGCACCCACCGATGAATAAACAAGCGAGCCGGGGATAATCCCCAGAAAGGTCGAGATGACATAGCGATGCAGCGGCACCGCCAGAAAAGCGGGAACGAGGTTGGCCACGAAGAACGGCACCACAGGCACCAGCCGCATGAAAAACAACATCGACCACTGATTTTCGTCCAGCCCCTTGGCAATCTTGCCCACGGTGCCATCGGCTGCATCCATTCGCGCCTTGAGCTTTTCACCCAAACCGTTCCGCGCGGCCAGAAAAATGACCGTCGCCCCCAGCGTTGCGGCCGTGACGCTTAGCACGGACCCGCCAAACGTGCCGAACAGAAAGCCGCCCGTCAGCGTTGCGATCAATGCGCCGGGCAGTGAGAATGCAACGATCACAACATAGGTCAGCAGAAAGCCCAGCACGGTTACCGCGAAGTTACTGTCGCGCACCGCAATCAGCGCCTCACGATTGTCGCGCAATGCCTCGAACGAGAGGTAGTCCTTGAGCGTGAACGCACCGACAGCCGCCACCAACAGTATAAGGAGCAGTGGCAAGCGGCGCGTCCAGCCGGATTTTTGGGTTTGTGTCATCTCAAGCATTACTGTCACCTTTTGCAGCCCGGTTGCAATTGACACTTTACATGACGCTTGGGCCGACGTGGCGATAGCCCCCTCACGCGCGCTTGATGTGGCGTGACAGGCATGGGCGGTTTTACCCTGCGTCACGCCGGTTCTTGAAACATCTTCATTGCCCGCGTGGTCGAATTATTGCAAAACGGTGCAAATATCCCGGCGTGAGGGTTTGACTTGCCGTCAGATGCGCTTTAGACGACGGGCTTCGAATATGACCGGATGCGGGGCGATTCCGCCACGCTCCGAAGTTTAAAATGGAGACGGAGCGATGAAACGCACCTTTCAACCTTCAAACCTCGTGCGCAAGCGGCGCCACGGTTTTCGTGCACGTATGGCCACCAAAGCAGGCCGCAAGATCTTGAACGCACGCCGTGCACATGGCCGCAAGTCGCTAAGCGCCTGATCTGATCCCAACGGGGTCACGATAGATGATGCCGCTGCATGTCAAACCTTTGAAATCAACCGCCAAAGGGGCTCCTCTTTCGGCGGTTTCTTCAGGTCTGACGCGGATTACAAAGCGATCCGATTTTTTGCGCGCGGCCCGTGCGCCGCGTGTTGTCACCCCCGGCTTCATCCTTCAGATGCGTAAGCGCACGCCAAGCGAAGCGGAGGGCATCCGCGTCGGGTTCACCTGTTCCAAAAAGGTCGGCAATGCAGTCGCGCGGAACCGCGCCAAACGCCGCCTGCGCGAGATCGCGCGGCTCACGCTGACCGATCATGGTCAGCAGGGTGTCGATTATGTTTTCATCGGACGCGCTAAAGAGACGGCGCAGCGGTCGTTTTCCCAGTTGATGGATGATCTTGGCGTCGCGTTGGACAAACTGCACAAAGCGCCAAGGTGAGCCCGCTGGCCCATCTCTTTGCGCTGCCTGTGCGCGCGTATCGACTGATTTTCAGCCCATGGGTCGGATACAACTGTCGTTACCAACCAACCTGCAGCGCATATGCCTTGGAAGCTTTGCAAAAGCACGGGGGCTTGGTCGGTGCTTGGCTGACGCTGCGGCGCATTTTGCGTTGCCACCCGTGGGGGAAATGCGGCTATGACCCCGTGCCCGAACGTTCGCGCAAACCCTGACCCTGCAATCCGAGGCGCCAACCCTCGCGATTGGGCAAAATTCACGGATATCGAGGCTCTTTTGGTTCATCTGTTCTCGCAGTATAGAACGTCAAGCCAACCACAGGACGCCGCTGATGCTCGATCATTCAGATGAAATTCACCCGCTTTTTCACGGGGCACCCAAAACAACTGAATTTCGCAAGCTGCGCAAGCGTCTTGTGAGGCAGGCGCGCGAAGCGATTGATCGCTATGGGATGATCGAAAAAGGCGCAAAATGGCTGGTCTGTCTGTCCGGCGGGAAAGACAGCTACACCCTACTCGCGGTCCTTTACGAATTGAAATGGCGCGGATTGCTGCCGGTTGAACTGCTCGCGTGCAATCTGGATCAGGGACAGCCGGGTTTCCCGGCGACCGTTTTGCCCGCTTTTCTGGAAAAGATGGGCGTGCCGCACCGTGTTGAATATCAGGACACCTATTCCATCGTGATGGATAAAGTGCCTGAAGGGCGGACGCTTTGCGCGCTTTGTTCTCGCCTGAGGCGCGGTCACTTGTATCGTATCGCGCGCGAAGAGGGGTGTTCCGCTGTCGTTCTTGGGCACCACCGCGACGACATACTCGAGACATTTCTCATGAACCTCTTTCATGGTGGGCGGCTGGCAACAATGCCGCCAAAACTGGTGAACGAAGAAGGTGATTTATTCGTTTATCGCCCGCTTGCGCATGTCAGTGAAGTCGATTGCGATCGGTTTTCGACGGCAATGGACTATCCGATCATCCCTTGCGATTTATGCGGCAGTCAGGATGGCTTGCAGCGCCAACAGGTCAAGGCCATCCTTGAGGGTTGGGAGAAAAACAGCCCCGGACGCCGGCAGGTCATGTTCAAGGCACTGACGCATGCACGCCCGTCGCACCTTTTGGACACGGAGTTGTTCGACTTTCTCGGTCTCATGCGAAAATAATTCAAGTTTTCTGCAATAGCGCCGTAATAATCACCCGGTTGTTAACCGAGACGTCATTCTGTTTGGGCTAGTTTTCTGTCGTTTACTGCTGCGCAAAGCGCTTTTACGAGAGGGATGACATGTTCAAAGTGCTGGCAGAGGCCGTCGCCTCAGCACGAGTCCGACTTGGCGCATGTGTATTTAGCCCGAAAAGCCTCGCTTTCATTCCTGCAGTATGTCTCGGGCTGTATTGGTATGCTGGCGAAGTGGCGTTGATTGTCACAGCCTTGTTTTTTCCCGTACTCGTCATCCTGACCCGCGCAAAACCCCCAGAAGCTTCCACCCCGGTTACCCAAACTTCGGTGATGGGCATGATGCAGCGCGATGACTTTCAGGACATCGTGTTGCAAAGGTTCAAGGATGCGCGTGCGGACGGATTGATCTCTGCCGCTTTCCAGATTGAAATCGACGATCACACGGCGCTGGTCGAACGATATGGACAGACCGCGGCGGATCTCATCTCCAAAATATCCGGCGACCGGATTGTTGCTGTAACGCGTGACAGGGATGCCGTCACGCATTTGGATACGTTCAAATACGCGGTATGTCTTGAGCCGGTGCGTCAGATGGATCTTGAACTGTGCATCCAGCTTGCGGGCAGGATTCAGGCCGCTCTGGAAGAACCCATACCCGTCGATGGCATCTCGGTTCATGTTACCAGTTCAGTGGGATTTTGCCAGCAAACAAAGGTGATTTCGCGCTCTGGCGACGCGTGGTTGGCAGCGGCAGGCCACGCGCTCAGGGAGGCTCATCTGAACGGCCCCGGAGCGGTACGCGCCTACTCAGACAAAATGCAACGTAAGTCAGAAATTCGCGCAGAACAGCGCGAAGAAGTCGTTCAGGCGCTGGAAAAAGGGCAAATTCGACCTTGGTTCCAGCCTCAGATATCGACTGACACGGGACTTGTCACCGGATTTGAAGCCCTCGCAAGATGGAACCACCCTAATCGTGGCATGGTTTCACCGGCTGCTTTTCTGACCGCCATTGAACAGGCCGGGATGCTGGAAAAGCTCGCGGAAGTCATGATGTTCCATGCGTTCACCGCCCTGAAAGCATGGGACAGCGCTGGCGTGCACGTGCCGCAGGTTGGTGTGAACTTTGCGGGCCCGGAATTGAGCAATCCCAAACTTGTCGACAAAATAACCTGGGAGCTGGACAGGTTTGATCTTGCCCCGGAACGCCTGGCCGTCGAGGTTCTGGAAACCGTTGTCGCCAATTCGCCAGACGACACAATCACGCGCAACATCAATGGCCTGAGCAGACTTGGCTGCCGGATTGACCTTGATGATTTCGGCACGGGGCACGCATCCATTTCATCCATTCGCCGGTTTTCCGTAAGCAGAATCAAAATAGATCGCTCTTTCGTCATAAAAGCGGACCGCGACCCTGAACAACAACGCATGATCAGCGCTATCCTGACTATGGCAGAGCGGCTTGAGGTGGAAACGCTGGCCGAAGGCGTCGAATCTGCTGGCGAACACGCTTTGCTTGCTCAACTGGGCTGCGATCATGTGCAAGGCTTCGGGATCGGGAAACCAATGCCGTTTGACCAAACGCTGGATTGGATCGCCAATCACAACGCCAAACTGCAAGCGACGCCACAGATCCTGACCAACAAGTCCCGTTAAAACGGCTCATTTCGGCAAACCGAAACGCTCTGCAAGCCGTCCAAACCCAAGCAAGCGCTGCTGCAAGCGACGATCGGTAGCAGATCATGGGGAAAACCTCGAATCTGCTTGACCTTTGTGCCGACACTCTGTTGAACCACGCTGATACTCAACAGAGCAGGTGGCTGCCCCGATGGACGACCAAAACAAGAACCTAATTCTTGCAACAGCACTCAGTTTCGTTGTGATTCTGGTGTGGTTTGTTCTATTCCCCCCACCCGAACCTGAGATACCGCTCACCAGTGAGACCTCCACGGAGCTGACACCCGATGCTGCCACAGGCAGCCTGCCATCCGTGACATCCGACACCGCGCCATCCGTGGTGATCGAGGGCGAAACCCGCTCCGCAGCGCTTGAAGAAGCGCCACGCGTCGAAATCGCCACGGATCGCCTGAAGGGCTCCATTTCACTGCTTGGCGGGCGGATCGACGATCTGTCCTTGAAAGACTACCGCGAAACCCAAGAGGACGATGCGGATATCGTTACGATGCTCTCCCCCGTGGGCAGCCCCGGGGCCTATTACGCCCTCTATGGCTGGGCTGCTGGCGCGGGCGTTGACCCATCCCAAGTACCCGGCCCGGATACCGAATGGCAGGTCATCGACGGCGACATCCTCTCGGTTGACGCACCCATCACGCTACAATGGAACAATGGCGCGGGCCTCTCCTTTACCCGCATCATTGAGATTGACGACAACTACATGTTCGAGATCACGCAATCGGTGGCGAATACGTCGGATGCCCCGGTGACGGTGGCCCCCTACGGTATCCTTGCACGTCATGGTGAGCCGGCTGATCTGAAAAACTTCTTCATCCTGCATGAAGGCGTCGTCGCGATGGCAGATGGCGAGTTGACCGAAACCAACTGGGACGACATCCCGGAATTCCCGGTAGATCAAAGAGAAGGTGTGCCCGCAGAACGTATTGAAAACGTACTGAACGGCTGGATCGGCTTCACCGATCACTTCTGGATGTCGGTTCTGATCCCTGATCCAAGCGCCTCGGCAAGACTGACGACCAAATATCGCCCCCGTGCCGATATCTATCAGGCCGAAACCGTCCTTCCGGCGCAAACAGTGGCCCCCGGCACATCCGTGAGCGCCACAACCCAGCTTTTTGCAGGGGCAAAGGAATGGGAAACCATCCGCAATTATCAAACCGATGGCGTCGATCGTTTCATCGACAGCATCGACTGGGGTTGGTTCTTTTTCCTGACCAAGCCGATCTTCTTTTTGCTGCATTACCTCAACGCATTCATCGGCAATATGGGCTGGGCGATTATCGGTCTGACCCTGATCATCAAGGCGATCCTGCTGCCGCTGGCCTATAAATCCTATGTCTCCATGGCGAAGATGAAAGAGCTTCAGCCGCAGATGGAAAAGCTGAAAGAAGAAGCTGGCGACGACCGTCAGAAGATGCAGCAAGGCATGATGGAGCTCTATAAGAAGGAAAAGGTAAACCCGGCTGCGGGCTGCCTGCCCATCCTGCTCCAGATCCCGATCTTCTTTTCGCTCTATAAGGTGATTTTCGTCACGATCGAACTGCGCCACGCGCCTTTCTTCGGGCCGTTTCAGGACCTCAGCGCGCCGGACCCCACGTCGATCATGAATTTCTATGGTCTGTTGCCGTTTGACGGGCCAGAGCCGGGGTCAATCATGGCGCTGATCTTTATCGGTATCCTGCCCCTTTTGCTGGGTATTTCGATGTGGATGCAGCAAAAACTCAACCCCGCCCCCACAGACCCGACACAACAGATGATCTTTGCATGGATGCCGTGGGTTTTCATGTTCATGCTCGGCGGTTTTGCCAGTGGCTTGGTCGTCTACTGGATCGCGAACAACACGATAACCTTCGCGCAACAGTATATGATCATGCGCAGCCAGGGGTATAAACCGGATGTGTTTGGCAACATAAAAGGCGGGTTTCAGAAGAAAACAAAACCCGACTCGAAATGACCACGATCACAACGTTGCTGCGCCATCCGCTCAAAAGCCACGGGCGCGAGGCGTTGCGGCAAACGACCCTGACAGCAGGACAGTCCATGCCGTTTGACCGGCTTTGGGCTGTCGCGCATGAGGCATCAAAAGCAGACGGCAGCATGTGGGTCCCTTGCGCCAACTTCAGCCGCGTGTCCAAGGCGCCAAACCTCATGGCGATTACGTCCAGCCTGAACGAAGCGACGGGTGACCTCACCCTGTCACACCCCGACAGACCGGACCTGACGTTTAACCCGGATACCGGCACGGATGCGTTTATCGCTTGGGTCAGCCCCCTTGTTCCTCAGGACCGGGCGTTGCCTAAACGGATTATCAGGCTGGAGGGGCGTGGATTTACCGACAGCGATTTTCCTTCGGTCACCCTGTGCAACCACGCGTCCCATAAAGCCGTCGAAACCCAAATGAACCAGCCTTTGTCAATCCACCGCTGGCGGGGCAACATCTGGTTTGAAACCGACGCGCCATGGGTTGAATTTGACTGGCTCGGCAAGGACGTCCGCATCGGCGACTGCGTTCTTACGGTGCGCGAACGGACTGATCGTTGCCTTGCCACCACAGCCAATCCGGACACCGGCATGCGCGATGCAGATACGCTGGCCGCGCTGGACACTTGGGGGCATCAGGACTTTTCTGTCCGCGCTGAGGTCAAACAAGGTGGCACCATTCGTGTCGGCGATCAGATTGAGGTGCTGTGATGCAATTGCCCTTCCCGGTCACGCAGGACCCTGACCATCAATCGCTCGAAAAGGGCCGCTTGCTCTTTGCGGGCGAAACGGAATTCGTAAAGGGTGTGGTCGCCATGTCCGGCCTGCCTGATCCTGACCGGATGGAGGTGTGTTTTGCCGGGCGTTCAAATGTTGGCAAATCCTCTTTGATCAACGCACTGACCGGTCGCAAAGGTCTTGCGCGCGCCTCCAACACCCCTGGGCGTACGCAGGAAATCAATTTCTTTACCGCGGGTGAGAGCCATTACCTCGTCGATCTGCCTGGCTATGGCTATGCAAACGCGCCGGTGCCGGTGGTCGAAAAATGGCAACGGCTGCTGAAGCAATATCTGTCTGGTCGCCAGACCTTGCGACGCGCCTTTGTGTTGATTGACGCCCGGCATGGCGCGAAAAAAGTGGACGAGGAAATCCTCAGCCTGCTCGACAGTGCCGCCGTCACCTTTCAGGTCGTTCTGACCAAGGCCGATAAGGTCAAGGAAAAAGAACGCGAAAAGGTGCTGGATCAGGTACGCAACGCCCTGTCAAAACACCCCGCCGCCTTCCCGGAACTTGTTGTCACCTCGAGTGAAAAGGGATGGGGCATTCCCACACTGCGTTCGATTATCACCGACCTGACCTGACACGCCCCAACCGAACCCATGGCCCCAAGATGAAGACCCAAGATATGAACCGCGACTGGATTTCTACCGCAAGCACGCTGAACAAGGCGCTGCCCTATCTGCAACGCTACGCCGGGGCCACGGTGGTGATAAAGCTTGGCGGTCATTCGATGGGCAGCGATGAGGCGATGGACGAATTTGCCCGTGATGTGGTGCTCATGCGGCAGGTCGGCGTGAACCCGGTCATAGTGCACGGCGGTGGCCCGATGATCAACGCGATGCTCGACAAACTGGACATCAAATCCGAGTTCGTGAACGGTAAACGTGTCACTGACAGCGCTACGATGGATGTGGTCGAAATGGTGCTGAGTGGCCTCGTCAACAAACGGATCGTTCAGGCGATTAACGGTCAGGGCGGCTGCGCGGTGGGTATTTCCGGCAAAGATGCGCGTCTCATCACCTGCACTCAAACCGACCCCGCTTTGGGCTTTGTCGGCACACCACAAGAGGTTGACCCGCGTCTGTTGCGTGATCTGGCCGAAAAGGAATACATCCCCGTCATCGCGCCCTTGGGGGCGGATCGCTCTGGTCAAACGTTCAACATCAATGGGGACACGGCTGCCGGTGCGGTTGCCGCAGCGCTCAAGGCGGACCGGCTGCTCTTGCTGACGGATGTGCCCGGCGTAAAGAACGACGCAGGCGATGTGCTGACAGAACTGAGCGCGCAGCAGATCCGCGAGATGACAATGGATGGCACGATTGCCGGGGGCATGATCCCGAAAACAGAAACAGCGCTGGCCGCAATTCAGCAGGGCGTGCGCGCGGTTGTGATCTTGGATGGACGCGCGCCGAATGCCTGTTTGCTGGAACTGTTTACCGAACATGGCGCAGGCTCGATCATCCGCGCAGAATAGCAATCTGCGACACCGGGCGAGACGCGCTTTCTTCTAACGCAGATGTGTCAGCACATGGCTTGTTATGAACGCTGCGGCGACTAGGTTAGACAGATGGAAAACGAAGCACTTATTCGTCTTGGCATATTCGTGGGCCTGTTCGCGCTGCTGGCAACACTTGAGGCGCTCGCGCCACGCCGCGTGCGCAGCCAGTCGCGGCGTGCACGCTGGGTCACGAATTGGAGCGTGACCGTTCTGAACACGCTCACGCTGCGCGCCTTGGCCTTTGCCCTGCCCCTGCTGGCGGTGGGTGCTGCCATGGACGCTGAGGCGAACGGCTGGGGGCTGTTCAACTTGATTGCGCTGCCCTTTTGGGTCGAGGTGCTCTGTGCTGTGCTGATCCTTGATTTCGCGATCTGGCTGCAGCATCTCATTACGCATAAGGTGCCGCTTTTGTGGCGCCTGCACCGCGTGCACCATGCCGATGTGGATATGGACGTAACAACGGCAATCCGCTTTCACCCCGTGGAAATCGCCCTGTCCATGCTCCTCAAGATCGGGCTGGTCTATATTCTGGGGCCGGCAGCCATCGCCGTGATCCTCTTTGAGATTATTCTGAACGGCACCGCGATGTTCAATCATTCGAACCTTGCCTTGCCAAAAGGAGTGGACCGCCTTGTCCGCAAGGTTCTGGTTACCCCTGACATGCACCGGGTGCATCATTCCGTGCACCGCCACGAACACGACAGCAATTACGGTTTTGCGCTGTCGATCTGGGACCGCCTGTTCGGCACCTACATCGCGCAACCCGCCGCCGGGCATGACGAGATGCAGGTCGGGCTTGAATGGCAGGACGACCGGCCCAGCAAGCTGAGTTGGTCGCTCTCCCTTCCCTTCGCGCGCAAGTGACATATGAGACCCTTCAGGCGGCGGCCCTGACCCGTTCCCTGAGCATCCTTGGCGGGTTCCATCCCACAGCTGATGATAATGTTCCGCCGGGTTTTCAGACCCTTTTGTTGCTCGGCCCGCATGAACCCGGTTTCTGGGCGAGCTTTACACAAAGCGCTGAATGGAACGACGGCCAGCCTGACCCGATGAATCGCTGGTCGACGCGCGTTATCGGCGCATGGGCCGCAGATCTGGACGCGCGGGCACTTTACCCGTTCGGCGGGCCGCCCTTTAAGCCGTTTTTCTCTTGGGCGCTCAAAACCGGTCGGGTGCACGCCTCACCGATCATGCTGCTTGTGCATGATACCGCTGGCCTGTTCGTGTCCTTTCGGGGGGCGCTTGCGCTGCGCGAAAAGATTGACCTGCCCGCCCCCCCTGCCAACCCCTGTCTGAGCTGTGTCGATCAGCCCTGCACCACCACCTGCCCCGTCGATGCATTGGACGGGAAAAACTATGATGTGGTGGCCTGCAAGACATTCCTCGATCAAGCCGAGGGGCAGGACTGCATGGCGCGAGGCTGCGCGGCGCGGCGGATCTGCCCGGTCTCACAGCAATACCCGCGCACCCCGGCGCAATCGGCCTATCATATGACCACATTCAAAGGGTAACAGATGCTTCGACTGATCCTGATGCGTCATGCGAAATCAGACTGGAACCACATTGGCACCGCCGATCATGACCGCCCGCTCAACAAGCGCGGGCGC
Organism: Roseobacter sp. OBYS 0001; assembly: GCF_019654895.1. Lineage (NCBI taxonomy): Bacteria > Pseudomonadati > Pseudomonadota > Alphaproteobacteria > Rhodobacterales > Roseobacteraceae > Roseobacter > Roseobacter sp. OBYS 0001. The sequence continues at coordinate 40,057 of NZ_BPES01000017.1, read as the reverse complement.
AGGGCTGCGAGTGCCTTGGGCGATTGGCTGCGCGCGCAAGGGCATGTCCCGGATGAGGTGATGTGCTCCTCCGCCGAGCGGACGGGCCAGACGCTGATGGGGCTGCAGATTACTCCCGCCCCGCAGACACGGTTCATCAGGGCGCTTTATCTGGCGGAACCGCGCGTCATGATCGAAACGTTGCACGAGGCCAAAGGCAATTGCGTGCTGATGATCGGGCACAACCACGGCATCTGCGAGTTTGCCAGCCTGTTGGTGGAGTCACCCCCTGTGCATGAGCGGTTTGCGGATTACCCAACGGGGGCCACGCTTGTCTGCGACTTTGATGTGGGCAGCTGGCAGGAGGTCGGCTGGCATCAAGGCCGGGTGATCGATTTCATCGTACCACGCGAATTGACGGGCTAAACGGAAAACGCCGCCCCAAGAGGGCGGCGCATCCAGTCCAAGCGTGAACCGATTTAGTGCCCGAGGATCTGGCTCAGGAACAGCTGCGTGCGTGGAGATTGCGGGTTGTTAAAGAACGCCTCAGGTTCGTTCTGCTCCACGATCTGCCCGGCATCCATGAAGATCACCCGGTTGGCAACCTGACGCGCAAATCCCATTTCGTGGGTCACACACAGCATCGTCATGCCTTCTTCGGCAAGTTCGATCATCGTGTCGAGCACCTCTTTGATCATCTCCGGATCCAGCGCAGAGGTTGGCTCATCAAACAGCATGATCCGCGGCTTCATGCAGAGCGAGCGCGCAATGGCCACCCGCTGCTGTTGCCCGCCCGAAAGCTGCCCTGGGTATTTGCCCGCCTGATCCGGAATTTTCACCTTTTCAAGGAAGTGCATCGCCGTTTCTTCGGCCTCTTTCTTGGGTGTCTTGCGTACCCAGATCGGCGCCAGCGTACAGTTTTCAAGGATCGTCAGATGCGGGAAGAGGTTGAAGTGCTGAAAGCACATGCCAACCTCAGACCTGATCTTGTCGATGTTCTTGAGGTCGGACGACAGCAGCGTCCCATCCACGGTGATGGAGCCTTGCTGATGTTCTTCCAGCGCGTTGATGCAACGGATCAGCGTGGATTTGCCCGACCCCGACGGCCCGCAGATCACGATACGTTCGCCCCGGTTCACCGTCAGGTCAATGTCGCGCAGCACATGAAACGCGCCATACCATTTGTTCATATTGCTGATGGTGATCGCGATCTCGTCAGAGACCTGCATTTGAGTTGCTTGTTCAGCCATTGGTCAGGCCTCCTTATCTGTGATCGGTCGCGAGACGACGCTCGAGCCATTGTGAATATTGCGAAATGCCGTAACACACGACGAAAAACAGCAGCGCAGCAAAGCCATAAAGCTCCCAATACACGCCGCCCCAATCCGTTGAGGCGAGGATCGGTCCACGGATCATCCCAACAAGGTCAAACATCGAAATGACCGACACGAGTGTGGTGTCCTTGAACAGACCGACGGCGACATTCACGATCCCGGGGATCGAGATTTTAAGCGCCTGCGGCAGGATAATCAGACGGGTCGCCTGCGTATAATCCAACCCAAGGCTATCCGCCCCCTCGTACTGTCCCTTGGGAAGAGCCGCGAGGCCGCCCCGGATCACCTCGGCGATGTAGGCCGAGGAGAACATCGTGATCATGATCACCACACGCAAGAACAGATCGACCGTGGATTCCGGTGGGAAGAAATAGGCCAGCATCACCGATGCCACGAACAACAAGGTGATCAGTGGCACGCCACGAATGAATTCGATGAAGATAACACAAATCCATTTGATCAGCGGCATGCTCGACTGACGCCCAAGCGCCAGCACGATCCCCAGTGGCACCGATAGCGACACACAGGTCACACCCAGCATCATGTTGAGCATGAAACCACCAAGGTCACGGCTTGGCACCGCCGTCATCATCGCGGTTTCATTTGCGTTCTCGGGGATCAGCAAACCGCCAAGGATCCAGACGAACACCGCTGCAACAATCCCGCCGAAAAAGCCTATTGCAAAGTTGCCCGTCACAAAGCGACGGTAGACAAGATAGCCCACGACACAGCCCACCAGCGCCAGAACAGGCACGCCCAGCGCGCCACCCCAGATGAGGTAATAGGCGATGAAGGGATAAAGCGCCGTGAAGATCAACAGCTTGCGTGGCAGATCGAAAAACAGCACCGGCGCGCCCGCAATAAACAACAGTATCAGGGCCAGACCCGGCCGCCAGTAAAGCTCGCTCGGGTATTGGAACCCAAAGAGCAGCTGGTTCCAGCGCTCGGTCAAAACCGAGAAACAGGCACCGACGGCACCATCAAGCACGTCACGGCATTCAGACAGGCTGTCGGTGGACCAGACACCATTCAAGAGCCATGGTAACGTCCCTGCCAGAATGAGGTAGAGGAAATAGGCCGCAACGATTGTAAGAACGCTGTTGGCGGGGGTCGCAAACAGGTTCTCACGCATCCATTTGACCGGGCCGGATGCCGCAAGCGGCGGCGCGCGCTCAGGGATGGTTTCGGTGCGAACGAACGAAGCGGAGTGTTGGCTTGTATCAGTCATTGTTCAACGCTCCTTCAGGGTGACGGTTTTGTTGTAGACGTTCATGATCGCCGAAATCGACAGCGATATGACGAGATAGAACAGCATCAGCAACAGAACACATTCAATCGCGCGACCGGTCTGGTTCAGGGTGATACCGCCCAGCGTCGCGGTGATGTCCGCATACCCCACAGCAATTGCCAGCGATGAGTTTTTGGTGATGTTGAGGTACTGCGAAATGAGCGGCGGAATGATCACGCGCAGGGCCTGTGGCAGCACAACAAGGTTCATGACACGTCCCGGACGCAGCCCCAAGGCGGATGCCGCTTCAGTCTGACCTTTGGACACCGCCTGAATACCGGCGCGCACGTTTTCAGCGATGAACGCACCGGTGTAGATCGACAAGGCGAACCACAGCGCGATCAGCGGGGCACCAATCTGGATGCCGCCCTGAAAATTGAAGCCCCCAAGAACTGGCATGTCCAAACTGACCGGACGCTCCATGATGAAAAACATTACGATGGTCGGTACGAAAAAGATGGCAAGGCTCGGCCATCCCATCGGCAGCAAACGCCCTGTTTCATAGAGCAGGTTCGTGGCATAGCGCCGGTAGGCAAAGACGCCCACAATCGACGCAATGAAGGTCGCAACCACGACCATTGAACCCGCACCCCAGATCGGGGCGGGAATGTAGATACCGCGGTTGGTAAAGGCAAAAGCGCCCAAGAGCATCGTGGCTTCGGGCTCATCGCCTCTGAAGGCGCGCGGGGCGGGCATGACGGCGGTCATGATCGTAAAGATGATGATGATCCAGATCAGAACAGGAATGTTGCGGAAAATCTCGACGTAAAAAGACATCAACTTGGCCACAAGCCAGTTGTTGGACAGACGTAAAACCCCCGCGATCACACCAAACACGGTCGCCATGATACAGGCAAGAAAGGCCACCAGCAGCGTGTTGAGGATACCGACAACTGCCGCGCGCGCATTCGACGACTGGCTGTCGTACTCAATCAGACGCTGGTTGATGTCATAGCCTGCCGGATCGCCAAGGAACCCATAAGAGATGTTGAGACCCTGTGCGGCCAGGTTCGTCAGCAGATTGTTCGCGAGATAGGCAATGGCCACAATCAGCGCAAGCAGCGCAATCGCTTGAAATGTCATCGACCGGTAGCGTGTGTCGTTGATCAGCATGGATAGCCGAAACGACCCCCTCGGTGGGTCCGTCACTATTGTCATTATTGTCTTCCCCGTGGTTCCGGCTATTCGCTTTTATGGACGCTTGTGCGTCTCTGGCCTGCCGGGAATTGGTTTTTGGTCGTCTAAACTGCGAAGGGCGCAGAATTAAATCTGCGCCCTTGCTTTTTCAGGTTTTAGCGGAACGGCGGCGAGTAGATCAGGCCACCGTTTGTCCACTGTGCGTTCAGTCCACGCGACAGGGCAATTGGGGTTTCTTCGCCAATGTTCTTGGCAAAGATTTCACCGTAGTTGCCTTGTGTCGCGATTGCCTTCATCGCCCAGTCTGCTTCAAGGCCGAGCATTTCGCCCAGAGTGCCCTCAGAGCCGAGCAAGCGCTTGACTTCAGGGTTGTTCGAACCGGTCGCCATTTCGCTTACGTTGGCGGATGTGACGCCCAGCTCTTCGGCTGTGATCAGCGCGTTCAACGTCCAGCGCACCACATCACCCCATTCGTCGTCGCCGTGACGGACAAGCGGGCCCAGCGGCTCTTTGGAGATGATTTCGGGCAGCAGCACGTGCTCTGTCGGATTTTCAAACGTTGCGCGTGTCGCGGCCAGACCGGATGCATCTGTCGTGTAGGTGTCGCACGCACCGGCAAGATACTGTTGCTGGCCTTCGGCGTTTGTCTCGATTGGAACGGGCTCATAGCTGATGTTGTTGGCACGGAAGAAATCCGCAAGGTTCAGCTCTGTGGTTGTGCCCGTCTGGATGCAAACGGTTGCGCCATCCAGCTCTTTTGCGGATGTCACGCCCAGCGATTTTGGCACCATGAAGCCTTGGCCATCATAGTAGTTGACGCCGACGAATGTGAATTTCAGGTCAACATCGCGGGAAAACGTCCATGTGGTGTTACGGGCCAGCATGTCGATTTCGCCGGAGGCAAGCGCTGTAAAGCGTGTCTTACCTGTTGTCGGCACGAATTCAACGGCTGTCGCGTCGCCCAGAACGGCAGCTGCAACGGCCCGGCAGATCGCAACGTCAAACCCATTCCATTCGCCATCAGCGTTAGGCGCGGCAAAGCCGACAAGACCGGTTGTCACGCCGCAATTCAACGTGCCGCGCGCTTTTACATCGTCCAAAGTACCGGCCGCCGCGGCGCCGGCCGCAAGACCAGCAATCGTCAGCGCACCTAAAAGTACTGATTTTTTCATTTTAAACCTCTTCCTGATTTTCCGCTTCTTCAATAGCGGGTCGACCGGTCGTAAAACCGGCAGTGACACTTGAGCACTTTGTGTGCTCCGAGTGGTCGCAATACTGTTCGGTTTAGGGTGTGAACGTCAAGGGTAGGATTACCTATTTCGCCACAAGAGAACCTATCCTAACGTCAACTTGACCAACCCGCGCAACTTTTAGTCACGTGACAGCTCAAACACCTGCTTTGCATGAACAAATGCGGCTTCTTTCACGGCTGCAGCAGCTTCTGCCTCCTCATCTGAACCCCACTCTTCCGCCTGCCAGATTTCGTCCAGACGTGAAATGTCCCAAATCGCCTTGGGAGACAGAAAATCATGGGTCGCCGCGAAGCCGAGAATCAGTGAGCCAGAGAGGCTCACCAGATCATGAAAACCCGCAAGTTCGAATGCCGACATCTTACGTGTCTTTTCCGTCAGCCTTGCAAGGGCTTCAGGCTCTTGAGGCACGTGCATGACACCCGCCCGCGTCTGCAACCGCGTGCCAAAGACGCCAGCAGCCCAGTCCAAAATAGGGTCCCATTGCGCGCTTTGCCGTGCCACGAGCCGTTCGGGGTATTCAGCACGGTAGCACAAAAGGTCACTGTCCCCGTAAGCGGCCAGCATATCCGCAACCTCATCGTGTTGCACCGCAACCTTGTCCAACGCAGCATTCGCGCTGCGGGTGAACGGCATTTCACCGGGGTCAATAACCTCGCCCTGCGCATTCCACTCATTGGCAATTCTTTCCGCGAATTGGCGCGTTGGCGCAATTAGGGATCTTTTCGCGGGCGTTTTGACAGGCCGGCCATCCAGAGAGATACCGAAGCCTTCCGCTGTTTCGTCAACGGCCGCCTCTTTCCAGAAGCGCTTTGCCTTCCATTCACTCATCTTTTATCGTTCCCAAAGCCGTGAGATGGCGGTTGGCAAAGCGGCAAAATCCGTCAGTATTTCAGCCGCGCCCGTGAGCGCGGAAACCGGGTGATACCCCCAACTGACACCAATGCTGCGCACGCCCGCAGATTGCGCCATCTCCATATCAAAACTGGTATCACCAATCATCACCGTGTTTTCCGGATCAACCCCGGTGTCCGCCATTGCCTGCAGGATCATGGAAGGATGCGGTTTTGAGGGGTGAAAATCAGCCACCTGCTGTGTGACGAAAAACGAGCCCAGGTCATGCGCCTTGATCAGGCTGTCGAGCCCGCGCTTGGACTTGCCCGTCGCCACGCCCAGCAAGACCTCGGGCGCAGCATGCAACTGTTCCAGACTGTCACGCGCACCGGGATAAAGCGGGCTGGACTGCGCCGCGCCAACCTTGGCGCGCATGTCGACATAGGCGGATTTGTACCCCTCAACCAATTCGTCTTGCACTGCCGGACCCGCATCCGGCGCCAGACGCGCCATGGCCACCGGCAACGACAGCCCGACAATACCCAGCACCGCATCTCGCGAGGGCACTTCAAGGTCCACCGCGCCGAAGGCATGGCGCATCGCGCCCAGAATGTCGCCCTGGCTGTCCACCAAAGTGCCATCCACATCGAATATCACCAATCGCAGCGGCGTGCTCATCAAAGCGCCTCGAACGGGTCTTCGACGGCCAGATCCTCGGTCCAGCCAAAGGTATCCCAGCTTTGCTTCATATGGTCCGGCATATCCGCCGTGATCGTGACAGGTTTGCGGGTTTCGGGGTGTTCGAACCGCATCATCCGGGCATGCAGGTGCAGCTTCTTGGAAATCACACCGCCCAGTTGCGCGCCCCATCCATCGCCCATGTTTTCCTGACCCGAACCGCCATATTTGCCATCACCGACAATGGGATGCCCGATTTCGGCCATGTGAACGCGCAATTGATGGGTCCGCCCGGTGATCGGCTCCATCGCGACCCACGACGCGCGTGACCCCACCCGGTAAAGCGTCGCATAAAGCGTATGCGCGCGTTTCGCACCCGGCGTCTCATCGACCTCGCGGGGCGGCAGGGCGATCATCTTTTCGCCCTCTCCCCGCCGCCCATGCCCCGGCGCCTTGACCAGCGCATAGCGGATTTCACCCAAGTAAGGCGTCGGCACCCCGGCCACCAATGCCCAGTAGATCTTGCGCGTTTCCTTGTGCCGCATCGCGGTCGTCAACGCCTTGGCCGCCATCCGCGTGCGCGCAAGCAGCAAAACCCCGGACGTGTCTTTGTCCAGGCGGTGCACAAGGCGCGGTTTGTCCTCAAACCCGAATTTCAACGCCTCAGAGAGCCCATCGACATGGCGCGTCTGACCGGACCCGCCCTGCGTCGGCAGGCCCGCAGGTTTGTTGATCGCAATGATATGATCATCCCGGTAAATCACGCAGGACTGGATCAGCTTGGCATCCGCCGCCGACACCGCAGAGCGCGCGACAGGCGCCGGTGCCGCCGTGTCCGGCAGGGGCGGAATACGCACCTGCTGGCCCACTTCCAGACGGGTCGCCGCCTTGACGCGGCCCCCGTCCACGCGAATTTCACCTTTGCGGCACATCTTTTCGACGCGCCCCTGACTGATCAGGGGAAACTGCTTTTTGAACCACCGGTCCAGCCGCTGGTCCCCCTCATCTTCGCCGACGGTCAGTGTTTGCACTGCGCTCATAAAAATACTCCACGCGCGACCCAGAGGCCCGCCATCAATCCAAATACCGACAGCCCGACCGAGAGCACAACATAAAGCCCCGCCTGCCAGACCTCGCCCCGCTCAAACAACGTCACCGTTTCCAGCGAAAACGCGGAAAACGTCGTGAACCCGCCCAGAACGCCGGTCATGACAAAGGGGCTCAGATGCGTCAGGCCGCGATGCGCCGCCCAGACCACGAAAAACCCCATGGCAATCGACCCCAATACGTTGGCCATCATGATCGCCACCGGAAAACCCGTAGGACCCCCGGTCAGACGATAGACACCGACACCCAGCAAATAGCGCAAAGACGCACCAAACGCGCCCCCGGCGGCCACAAGGATCAAAGACTTCATCATGCGCGGTCTGTCCCGCGTCCAGCACCCGTTGTCAAGTTTCCCGCCCGCGCCGCAATGGCGTGCAGATCACGTCGCATTGTCGTCCCGCTCCTGACGCAACTTGTCAAAGTAGCGCACGCGCTTTGCAAGCTCCCGCTCGAAGCCGCGTTCAACGGGCGCGTAGTGCTGCGGCCTTTTCAGACCGTCGGGAAAGTAATTCTGCCCCGAGAAGCCTTCCGGCGCATCATGGTCATATTGATAGCCCTTCCTGAAACCAAGGTCCTGCATCATCTTTGTCGGCCCGTTCAGAATATGCATCGGCGGGGGTAGCGAGCCGGACTGTTTCGCATCCGCACGCGACGCTTTATGCGCCACATATCCGGCATTCGATTTCGGCGCGAGCGCCAGATAAATTGCCGCCTGCGACAAGGCCAGATCCCCCTCCGGGCTGCCGAGCCTTTCATAGGTGTCCCACGCGCTCAGGCAAACGCGCGAGGCCTCGGGGTCCGCCAGCCCTACGTCCTCCCAGGCGATCATGGTCAGGCGCCGCAGAATGAAACGCGGGTCTTCGCCCCCCTCAAGCGCCCTGTGCACCCAGTAAATCGCCGCCTCCGGATCAGATCCGCGAATTGATTTCTGGAGCGCACTGGCGATCGCGTAATGACCGTCCCCGGCGCGGTCATGCAATGCGGCGCGCCGGGTCAGCCGACCGGCGATATCCTCTGCCGAATAGGTCTGATCCAGCGGCCATGCACGCACGCTTTCGACCAGATTAAGCAGGGCACGACCGTCCCCATCGGCCATTGCGCATAACAGCGATTTGGCATCATCCGTCAGCGGCAGCGCCTGTCCGGTTTGCGCCTCTGCGCGTGCCAGCAACCCTGCCAGCGCTGTGACATCAAGGCGTTCCAGCACCATCACCTGACAGCGGCTGAGCACAGAACCATTCACGCTGAACGAGGGGTTTTCCGTGGTCGCCCCGCAAACAGTAACGGTGCCGTCCTCCATCACCGGCAGCAGCGAATCCAACTGTGCCTTGTTAAACCGATGAATCTCATCAATGAAAAGGAATGTCCCCTGCCCGATCACCGCGCGGTCCCGTGCCGCCTGAAAGACCTTCTTGAGATCGGACACGCCGCTGAAAATCGCGCTGATCTGTTCGAAATGCAGATCGGTCTGATGCGCCAGAAGTCGGGCAATCGTCGTTTTCCCAACGCCGGGTGGCCCCCAAAGGATCAAAGACGTTACGCGACCCGCCCCCAGCATGGACCCCAAAGGACCGTCCTCAGCCAGCAGTTTTTCCTGACCTATGACCTCGTCAAGAGACTGCGGCCTGAGCAAATCCGCCAGCGGACGCGTCTTTGCGTTCTGTGGCGTTTTATCATTTCCGCCCGACTGGCCAAACAGATCCATACCCTACTCCATTCTTTTACCCTGCTACCGGAAAATGAATCTCGGTTCGAGTCCTCGCACGGCTATAAACGGGCAAACCGCACCCGCAGCCTCCCATTTCTCTCATGCCCCTGTGATCGCCCTGCGGTAACGTCAAAACTGCTCAGCACACTCCCCATCGCATTTGCAAGGCCGCACGATATCACCCCGCAGCCCCTGATATGCGCATGAAAAAAGCCCTCATCCCGCATGGGACAAGGGCTTTTCCAGCACGAGCTGCCAAAGGACTTATGCCTCTTCGGCGCTTTCTTCTGCTGCAAGGCGTGCTTTGTCGGCAGCACCTTTTGCATCGCGGTCGCGGTCTACGAATTCGATGATGGCCATGGGTGCCATGTCGCCATAGCGAAACCCGGCTTTCAGAACGCGCACATAGCCACCCTGACGGTCCTTGTACCGCGGTCCAAGCACGTCAAAGAGTTTTGCAACATATGCGTCCTGCTTGAGCTTTGATGCCGCCTGACGGCGCGCGTGCAAATCACCGCGTTTGGCCAGCGTGATCATTTTTTCGATAATCGGGCGCAGTTCCTTTGCCTTGGGCAAAGTTGTCTTGATTTGCTCATGTTCGATGAGCGAGCCTGCCATGTTGGCCCAGAGCGCCTTGCGGTGCTCATGTGTGCGGTTCAGGCGGCGGTATCCACGTGCGTGACGCATTGTTTCTTCTCCTAAATGTGCCCTCTACGGGCCGTTTTGCTTTGTCTGACCGGGTGATGCGTGTCACCCGGTTCTCCTTGGGGCCTTGCAACCCGGATCGTCCCCGCACCTGCGGGCATTGTCTCGCTGGAAGCGAGCGTCTTGATCGAAGACCCCTTAAAAGGAGTCTTCGAATTTCTTGGCCAGATCTTCGATGTTGTCCGGCGGCCAGTCCTCGACGTCCATGCCGAGATGCAGTCCCATGCCAGAGAGCACTTCCTTGATCTCGTTGAGCGATTTGCGGCCAAAGTTCGGCGTGCGCAGCATCTCCGCTTCGGTCTTCTGAATGAGGTCACCGATGTAGACGATGTTGTCATTCTTGAGACAGTTGGCAGAGCGTACCGACAGTTCCAACTCGTCCACTTTCTTAAGCAGCAGAGGGTTGAACTCCAGACCATCGTCCTCATCCGCGCGGGACGCGGATTCTGGCTCTTCAAAGTTGACGAAGATGCCCAGCTGGTCCTGCAGAATGCGCGCGGCGAAAGCTACGGCATCGTCAGGCGTCAGTGACCCATCGGTTTCAACCTTCATGGTCAGCTTGTCATAATCCAGCACCTGACCTTCGCGGGTCGGTTGCACGTCATAGCTGACCTTTTTGACCGGCGAATAGATCGCATCAATCGGGATGAGGCCAATGGGCGCATCTTCGGGCTTGTTCTTTTCTGCAGAAACATAGCCTTTGCCCTGATTGACCGTCAGTTCCATGTAAACATCCGCACCATCATCGAGGTGACAGATTACGTGATCCCGATTCAGGATTTCGATGCCTGCGGAGTCCGAAATGTCACCAGCAGTCACAACACCCGGCCCTTTGGCAGAGATCGACAGGCGCTTTGGCCCTTCGACTTCCATACGGATGGAAACACCCTTGAGGTTCAGGATGATGTCGGTGACGTCTTCACGCACACCGGCAACAGATGAAAACTCGTGCAATACGTTGTCGATCTGCACAGAGGTAATCGCCGCACCTTGCAGCGATGACATCAGCACACGACGCAGCGCGTTGCCCATTGTCAGGCCAAAGCCCCGCTCAAGCGGTTCGGCCGTGACGGTTGCCTGACGTGCCGGATCATTGCCCGGTTTGACGTCAAGTTGTTGTGGCTTAATCAATTCAGCCCAGTTCTTGTGGATCATGCGTCCCTCCATTCTTGTCTGCGCCCCATGTCCGTAAGGTGCAGACGCTCGAGGTTTCAAAAAAGCGGATGGGGGCCGTGCGCAAACACACGGCCCCAAATCTGGTAAATGTCTTAGACGCGGCGGCGCTTGGGTGGGCGGCAGCCGTTGTGCGCCATTGGCGTCACATCGCGGATCGAAGTGATATTGAACCCGGCAGCAGCCAGCGCACGCAGCGCGCTTTCACGGCCCGACCCCGGACCCTGCACTTCAACTTCCAACGTCTTCACGCCGTGTTCCTGTGCCTTGCGGCCCGCATCCTCAGCAGCCATCTGGGCCGCATAGGGTGTGGATTTCCGCGAGCCTTTAAAGCCCATGGTGCCGGCAGAGGACCATGCGATTGCATTGCCCTGCACGTCCGAAATCAGGATCTTGGTGTTGTTGAAGGAGCTGTTCACATGCGCCACACCTGCGGCGATGTTCTTGCTGGCCTTTTTCTTAACGCGTACTTTATCACGTGCCATTGGTCAGACCCTCCCTTATTTCTTCTTACCGGCAATGGCCTTAGCAGGGCCTTTGCGCGTGCGAGCGTTGGTGTGGGTACGCTGACCACGAACCGGCAGGTTACGACGGTGGCGCAGGCCACGGTAGCACCCAAGGTCCATCAGACGCTTGACGTTCATCTGCACTTCACGGCGCAGGTCACCTTCGACGGTGAAGTTGGCGTCAATATGCTCGCGCACGGCCAGAACTTCGGCGTCGCTGAGCTCATTAACGCGGCGGGATGGATCGATGCCAACAGCTTCGCAAATCTGTTTTGCGGAATTGTTACCGATTCCAGTGATATAGGTGAGGGCGATTGGAACCCGCTTTGCAGTCGGGATATTGACGCCGGCAATACGTGCCACGTGGTATCTTCCTTTTCGTTGCGGGTCCGTTGTTCCAGACCCTTTTTTCACAAACGAAACCCGGAACATAGACAGCGCCGGGCATCAGCTGATCAGTTGATCCTGCACAGACATGAGTAACACGTCCTGCAGATTGATTCTCGTCAGAGATAGCGCGTCGTATGGGGTTTTTAACATCGCGTCAACCCGTGTGACCTGCTTCACAGATTGCGCGGGAAACTGCCCGTAGCTTATGCAAAAGCTGGATTGGAAAAACAATCTATAATAGTATCGCCGTATCCGCCTGCCAGAGAAGGTTAGCTCTTGGAAAAGACCAGACAGCGCCGCGGGGCCACCCTCAATCACCCCCCTTTGCAAAATCAAAATGTACCCGGGCGCACAACAAGCAGCGGGCGGCTGGTGCAGTTCCAACACGACGCCGATCAAAGCCCCGCGACGCAGCAGCTGCATGCCGTGCAACGCCGTGCGAATGGTGTGATCCAGCGCGAAGTTGACAGCAGCCACGGCTCGTCCAAGAGACATGCAAACCAAAGTCCTACCGTCCAATTGGCGCAAACTATTCAGGCCAAGCGCCTTGCGCCCAGCGATGTCAGTTTTGAGCTTATTTTCCAGGATCAGGCCCTCTACAAAGCCTTCTATGCTCAATGCGAAAGCGAGTACGTCCAAGAAAATCTGCACTTTCTTGACCTTGCAAAACGCAACAACTACAAAAGTAATTTAAAGATTATCATTGACGAATTTATTCGCACCGGCAGTCCTCAGCAGGTCAACGTCAGCGGCGCTATGCGAGCGAATCTGATCAATGCCGCCGCCCCGCTGATGACAGAGGGTGAAGATGCAAAAAAGGCAGTCAATTTTACAAAAGCGTTTGCGCGCGTGGACAGAGCGATGTCGCCCATCATCACTGAGATTTGCAACATACTCCAGTTTGACGCTTTCCTCCGTTTTAAAAAAACACGCGCCTTTCGTGTTGCATGCGGCGCGCCACGACGCAAACGTGGAGAAATGCGCTTGTGAACACTGCACCCTCCATTATTACATCAACGAAATAGCTGTCTCGGCTGAGTTTCCATCTGGTCAGGGGCGGCAGGCCGGAAAGCCAGATGCCGTAATTCCTGACTTATACTGCTGGCCGGAGCGTCGGGCATAAATTGCGCTGGCATGGGGTTGATAGGAAGGCGTCAAGATGCGCGTTTACAGAGAAGTCAGTAGTGCAAAGCTGCGCGTCAGCTCAAGGGCCGTAGACGCAAATATCAACCTATATTAGTATCAATGTGTTAACGATCGTCAACGGCGAGGTAGTGACCCTGGGTACTTACAAACAAAAAAGACGCGCAGCGAGCAAACAGCACCCCGCGCTCAGCAGCGCGGGGGCCGGACGCCGCCCTTCGACCGAGAGACTGAACAATCTGCAAGCGCTCGCAAACGCGAGCCAGCCTGTCCAACAGCTTCGCGCTCTGCAGCGTCGTGAAACCCCTGTCGCCCAACGCGAGGTCGATACCTCCACCAGTGCGTTCCTGCCCGACTATGCGGCTGGCGAAAAGGCGGGTTGGGAGAAGAAAGACAGGACAGGCGTCGCAGATTGGGCGCAGGAAGACTATAGATCAGGCAAAGGCAAAACCGGTGCTCCGGACAAAAGCTCCATCACGGGAAACCTCAGGCCCACCCCCCGCACGGACCGGGACGGCAAATCAATTGATCCTGCCGAGGGCGTAAAACTCTGGGCGGTGCACGAATTCCTGATGGAAGAGACCACGATGATCGCGAGCATGACGGGCGGAAAAATCGGCAGCATCTATTTTCCCGGCGGTCGGGTGCGCACCACGCATGCACGCGGCCCCACTGTGGAAGAACACCCCCATGCTCTCACACTGCAGTTCAACATCGATCCCATCGCCTGTTGGCGGGCCTTTGTGATGGCCAACGCATGGGTCGCCGATATGGACCGCAACAACGAAATCCACGCGAAAGCCGTGCGCCGACGGTTCAAACGTTTCAAGATTGTCAAAATGGCAGGCGCCGCACCGGATCAACTGCCGCCCTGGGCAACCCTCATCAAGACGCCCGATGACGCATTGCCCGAGGGGACAGATCCGGACACGTCCGGCGTCAAACTCTTTGAGATCATGTTGAGAGACAGCCAGCATGTAAAAAGCACGCACCCCTCTCGCGGCGCCGCTGCCCAGATTAAGATCACCCGAGCCGATCTGATGAAGCTGAAGGCGGTCGCAAAATCGCTGGAGGGTATACCGGACCCGCAGGCCCAGAACGGTGCGTTCTACAGATATGTAACGATGAAGCTGCCGCATCTGGCACCCTTGATCCGCAAACCAGGCGAAGTGGACTACGGATAACGCCCCGCGCGACACGACCTCGTCAGGTGTTTACGTATCCAGCGCGTCTTTGATCTCGGCTTGCACCGCGTCAATCGCGCCCAGACCGTCGACGCGCGACAGCATTTCCTTGGCGTAATAGTATCCGATCAGCGGCGATGTCTGTTTGTAGTATTCCATCAGGCGCGTCTTAAGGCTTTCCTCATTGTCGTCCGCGCGCCGCTTGAATTCCTTGGCCTGCCCGCAATTGGTGCACACCCCATCTGCCGGGATTGGTTTCGTCAGGTCGTTGTAAACCTCACCGCAGCCCGCGCAGGTCGACCGTGCCGTGATCCGCGCCACAAGGGCTGCGTCATCGACACGCATCTCAACCACTTTGTCGAGCGTCTGGCCCGTTTCGTCCATCAACTCGCCCAACGCATCGGCCTGCGCCAATGTGCGCGGAAAGCCGTCAAAGATGAAACCCGACGCCTCGACCGTCTCCAGCTTTTCCTTGATCAGGCCGATCACGATCTCATCGGTCACCAAGGCACCGCGCGCCATCACGTCCGCGACAACCTTGCCCATCTCGGTCCCGCTGTCCTTGGCTTCGCGCAACATATCACCGGTGCTGAGCTGTACCATGCCGCGCTCTTGTTCGAGCATCCGGGCCTGAGTGCCTTTACCGGCCCCTGGTGGCCCCAACAGTATTATATTCATCGACGCACAGGGCTCCGTTTTTTGCGGCCTTTACCGCTTTTGCCGCGCAGTTGCGACTTCTCCAGCAGGCCTTCGTATTGGTGGGCCAGCAAATGGCTTTGCACTTGCTGAATGGTATCCATCGTTACTGAGACTACAATGAGAACGGAGGTGCCGCCGAAATAGAACGGTATAGCGAACTCACCGCGCAGGATTTCGGGCAACAGGCAGACAGCAGCCAGATAGGCCGACCCCAGAACCAGCACGCGGTTCACCACATACTCAAGGTACTCCGAGGTCTTTTTGCCCGGACGGATGCCGGGAATAAAGCCGTTCTGGTTTTTCAGGTTGTCCGCCACATCGTCGGGCTTAAAGCTGACATTGAACGTGTAGAAATAGGTAAAGAACACGATCATGGTCGTGAAAAACGCCAGATAGAGCGGTTGACCGGGGCCAAAGTTCGCCAAAAGCCACGACATGATCGGGTTGGTAGAATTGCCCGAGAACGTGCTGATCGTCACCGGCAGCAGCAAAAGCGAGGAGGCAAAAATCGCAGGGATAACGCCCGCTGGGTTTACCTTGACCGGCAAGTGGCTTGAGCCACCGTCGTAAACCTTCATACCCACCTGACGGCGCGGGTATTGTATGTGGATCTTGCGCAAGGCGCGTTCCATGAACACCACGAACATGATCGTTAGAATGACCATCAGGATCACACCGATGATCACGGCTGGGCTGATCGCGCCGGAACGGCCAGAGGCAAAGAACTGTGCCATCGCCGCCGGAACCTCGGCGATAATGCCTACAAAGATGATCAGCGAAATACCGTTGCCGATGCCGCGCGCGGTGATCTGCTCGCCCAGCCACATCAGGAACATGGTGCCACCGACCAGCGTAATCACGCAGGACGCCCGGAAAAACATGCCCGGATCGGTAACGATATCGCCTGCTTCAAGGCTCACAGCAAGGCCATAGGCCTGCAGTGTGGCAAGGAAAACCGTACCATAGCGCGTGTATTGGTTGATCTTCTTGCGGCCCTGCTCGCCCTCTTTCTTCAAGGCTTCCAGCTTCGGCACCATGGCCGTCATAAGCTGCACGATGATCGAGGCCGAGATATAGGGCATGATGCCGAGGGCAAAAATACCCATCCGCCCCAAGGCGCCGCCGGTAAACATCGACACCATCCCGCCGATGCCCTGCCCCGCCTGCTCCATGAACTCGCGCAGTGCGACGCCATCAATCCCCGGCACCGGGATAAACGTCCCGAGGCGGTAAACGATCAGCAGTCCAAGCGTAAACAGGATACGGTTGCGCAGGTCAGTTGCCTTACCCAGCGCGGACCAGCTGGTATTGGCAGCCATGCTCTCGACAGCAGAAACCATGAAGGGCTCTCTTTCGTAACAAATGCGCCGCCCGGGCCGTTTTCCGGCTGGGCGGCGTCATGGAAAACTAAAGACGTATGTAAGCGGCGCAGCCGCCGCCCACAAGTCTGATCTTGGGCTTACGCCTCTGACGTTTCCGCGACGGGCGCCGTAACGGTCAGGGAACCGCCCGCTTTGGACACCGCTTCAATCGCAGATTTGGATGCGCCGGTGACTTCGATGTTCAGTTTGCCCGTCACATCGCCCTTGGCCAGCACACGAATGCCGTCCTTCTTGCGGCGCACGAGGCCGGAGGCAATCAGCGCGTCTTCGGTGATGGCAGCGCTCGCGTCGATCTTGCCCGCGTCCACGAATTTCTGGATGAGGCCAAGGTTTACAACGGCATAGGCCTTGCGGTTCGGCTTGTTGAAGCCGCGCTTAGGCAGACGTTGATAGAGCGGCATCTGGCCGCCCTCATAGCCCTTGATGGCCACACCCGAACGGGATTTCTGACCCTTGATACCCCGGCCACCCATTTTACCGGTGCCAGAACCCGGACCACGACCAACGCGCTTGCGTTTCTTGGTGGCACCGTCGTTGTCGGAAAGTTCATGCAGTTTCATTGTCGCTTCTCCTTTTGCCGGATGTGGTCCCCAGCGACGGGAGCGACCAAACGCGGCGTTTCGATTCTATGTCACCAAAAGGGTGATCGTGGGCGTATAGACGGCATCAACGTTTAGTGCAACACTCGTACAGATGTCAAAATCGCAATCTCAAGAGGGTCGTTTGGTCTCATCCCATGAATGGTTTGACCAGTCATTCAAAAAAATTACTGATACGCATGAATTGCCAAAACCTATTTCTCATTTGGACGAGGTCAGATATCGGCTTCCCAATCAATCGGGCTTTGATGCAATACTTCTAAAATTGGCAAGGTACATAAGTGGTCTAAACGCCGGAAAACTACTGCTTACGAATGGGTTTCTTCAGGAACTCTGCTCTCTTCAACGAACTCTGGACGAGATTCATGAGGACATTTTTTTTCTCAGCCTTCCCCATTTCGGCTTTGAGAAAAGCGCTGATCATGACAATTACCTTAATGCATTTTGGGAAGAAGAGCCTGAATTTACTACCTTCTCTGGCAAGCAAAAAAACCGTCATCAAGTTCCCAGAAGGAAGATAAGGAGCTACCTTGCGAACATCAACAATGATGGTGCCGTAGATCATTCAGCAATCGCAACTTCCGCGTATTTAAGTCGTTTGTATTCTGGTTATGTCCATGCAGCCGCACCGCAGATTCTCGAACTGTTTGATCCCCAAAAAGCTGTTTTTCGGTTAACTGGATTCAAAGACTCACCACTACTACTCGATCACGCAAGCGATTTTGAAAACCAATTTTTTCGCGGCGTTATGGCTGTGCACATCGTGGCTCGTATCAAGAACATTGATGATTTGGCCAGAGAGGCCTTTGAAATGCATAACCGCCTAGAGTGCCATTTCAACTAGCATCCTTGTCGATGAAGCTTGCAAAAAACGCTGCACGTTTTTCTGCCAAGCGCACCTATCATTTCGACGCAAACACCTTGGCCCTGCCTCGAAACTTCCTCAGATTTTTTCAATGCAGTTGCGACTAACCCGATCTAACCTTCGCTGAAATCACCAGACTCGATGTTCGCGCGCAAGGCTTCCAGATAGAGAATACAATTGCGCTCACGTCCACTTGCAAACAGTTGTTGAATTTTCTTGAACTGCTTCTCGGCAAAGGCCTTATCCGTGGCATCCGTCATCTCATCAACCATCGCGCGGACTTCTGGCATGCGTTCGGTGCAGGTTTTATCGCTGTTCGCCGCCGCAGGGTCCGCAAACGCCATGACGCTCACAAGGCCAAAAAGGGCAATGGCAGGGGTGCTGAATTTACGCATAGGACTCTCCATTTAACGTTTGTGCATCCATAATACCAAAGCGCAGTCAGCTAAACTGCAAAAGCACCACAAAACGAAAAACCCCCCGCAGGGTTCTGCGAGGGGTTCAAATTCTCAACGATGCGAAAAGGCGTTAGCCCTTTTCCTCGATGATTTCGACCATATGAGAGATCGAGTTCACCATGCCGCGCACGGAAGGGGTGTCTTCCAGCTCGCGGGTTTTGTGCATCTTGTTCAGGCCCAGACCGATCAGCGTGGCACGCTGTTTGGCGGGGCGGCGGATCGGGGAGCCGATCTGTTTGACGACGATAGTTTTAGCCATGATACCGCTCCTTTATGCGTCTGCTGTTTCAGCAGGCGCGGGTGCTGCGTCCACTTTGGGCAGAATGTCAGCCACTTTCTTGCCGCGACGTTGTGCGACCGAACGGGGCGAGGACTCTTTGCGCAATCCGTCCATGGTGGCGCGGATCATGTTATAGGGGTTCTGCGAACCGATGGACTTGGACACAACGTCCTTGATGCCCAGCATTTCGAAAACAGCACGCATCGGACCACCGGCGATGATCCCGGTCCCCTCAGGTGCCGAGCGCATAACGACTTTACCGGCGCCATGACGGCCTTCCATGTCGTGGTGCAGCGTGCGACCTTCGCGCAGCTGTACACGGATCATCTGGCGCTTGGCCTGCTCGGTGGCTTTGCGGATGGCCTCGGGGACCTCTTTCGCTTTCCCTTTGCCGAATCCGACGCGGCCTTTTTGATCACCCACAACCACGAGGGCTGCGAAACCAAAGCGCTTACCACCTTTTACGGTCTTGGACACGCGGTTGATCGCGACCAGACGGTCTGCGAATTCCGGTGCTTCGTCACGATCGCGGCGGTTGCCACGACGGTTGTTGTCACGTTCTGCCATAGAGAACATCCTTTTTTCCGGGCAAGCGCCCTGTTGTTTCAATCCAAGTGGGCATCACACCGCCCCCGGATCATCGAAGCCGCCCCGGCGGAGCGGCTTGCAGATTTAGATTTTCAAACCACCTTCACGCGCGGCTTCGGCAACTGCCTTGACCTTGCCGTGAAAGAGGAAACCGCCCCGGTCAAAATAGGCTTCGCTGACACCGGCTTTCTTGGCCCGTTCAGCAATCGCCGCGCCGACCTTGGCCGCCGCTTCGATGTTGTTCTGACCAACGCAGCCCAGATCTTTTTCCAACGTCGACGCCGAAGCAAGCGTCTTGCCCGCCACATCGTCGATCAGCTGAACGCTGATGTTCTTGTTGGAGCGGTGTACACTCAGGCGCACGCGCCCTGCATTCACCTTGCGAAGCTTGTTCCGAACGCGCAGGCGGCGTTTGATGAACAGTTGTCTTTTACTGTTTGCCATTGTTTGCGTCCTTACTTCTTCTTGCCTTCTTTGCGGAAGACGAACTCACCTTTGTAGCGGATGCCTTTGCCCTTGTAGGGCTCGGGTTTACGCCACTGGCGGATGTTCGCGGCGACCTGACCAACGAGCTGTTCGTCAATGCCTTCCACAATGATTTCGGTTTGCTTCGGCGCTGTGACGGTCACACCCTCTGGTGGGGTATAGTCCACATCATGCGACAGGCCGAGGTTCAGGCGAAGTGTGTTGCCATTCATGGCAGCACGATAGCCAACACCCTGAATTTCAAGCTCTTTCTTGAAACCATCGGTGACGCCGGTGACAAGGTTTTCAACCATCGTGCGGGACATGCCCCACTGTTGCCGCGCGCGCTTGGATTTGCCGCGAGGCGTGATGGTGACAACATTGTCCTCGACCGTCAGGGTTACGTCGTCCGTTGCTTTGAACGCGCGTGTGCCCTTGGGGCCTTTGACTTCGATGGTCTGACCGCTGACTGATGCGCTGACACCGGCAGGCAGATCGACCGGTTTTTTACCAATACGAGACATTCTGCTCTCCTTAGAAGACGGTGCAGAGCACTTCGCCGCCAACATTGGCGCTACGTGCTGCTTGGTCAGACATCACACCCTTGGGGGTGGAGACAATCGACACACCGAGGCCCTGACGGACAACGGGGATGTCATTGACGCCCATGTAAACGCGACGACCGGGCTTGGAGACCCGCTTCAATTCGCGAATGACAGGTTCGCCTTCGTAATACTTCAGGCTGATTTCGATGGCCGGATGACCATCTTCGCCCGTGGTTTTCTCGTAGCCACGGATGTAACCTTCGTCCGCCAACACATCCAGCACCCACGCACGCAGCTTGGAGCCGGGTGTCATGACGGTGGATTTGCCGCGCATCTGAGAGTTACGGATGCGTGTCAGCATATCTGCGATAGGATCGTTCATGTGATGCGCTCCTTACCAGCTCGACTTGACCATGCCGGGGATCTGGCCTGCTGAGCCAAGGTCCCGCAGCGCGATCCGCGAAATTTTCAGTTTACGATAATACGCGTGCGGACGGCCCGTCAGCTGGCAGCGGTTGTGCAGACGCACAGCCGAAGAGTTGCGGGGCAGTTTCGCCAGCTTCAGGGAGGCGCGGAAACGCTCTTCCATCGGCTTTTCCTGGTCGTTTACAATCGCTTTCAACTCGGCACGTTTCGTCGCGTATTTGGCGACCAGTGCTTCACGCTTCTTTTCGCGTGCGATCATGGATTTCTTAGCCATATCTAGTTCCTTCCCGCGCTTATGAGTTGAAAGGCATGTTGAACGCTTTCAACAGGCTCTTCGCTTCAGCGTCGGTATGCGCCGTGGTGGCGATCACAATGTCCATTCCCCAGTTTTCGTCGATTTTATCAAAATCGATCTCGGGAAACACGAGGTGCTCTTTGAGGCCCATGGCATAGTTGCCACGACCATCGAAAGACTTGCCCGATACGCCGCGGAAGTCGCGGATACGAGGCATCGCAATCGTGATCAGACGATCCATGAATTCATACATGCGATCGCCGCGCAGGGTTACTTTGGCACCCAAGGGCATTTCTTCACGCACCCGGAAACCCGCGATGGACTTCTTGGCAATGGTTGTCAGCGCTTTCTGACCTGCAATCAGCGTCAGGTCGGCTTGCGCGGACTTGGCTTTCTTGCTGTCGCGTACGGCTTCGGCACCACATCCGATGTTCAGGACGATCTTGTCCAGACGCGGGATCTGCATGTCGTTCTTATAGCCGAACTCTTCTTTGAGCGCTGCACGGATCGTGTCCTTGTAGACAGCCTTCAGGCGCGGGGTATAATTTGCGGAATCAAGCATCGATCACATCCCCTGTTGACTTGGCGAAACGCACTTTCTTGTCGCCTTCAATCTTGAACCCGACACGGGTGGCTTTACCGTTGGCATCCACATAGGCGAGGTTGCTCAGGTCGATTGGCATCGCCTTTGGTATACGTCCGCCCTGCTCGGTCTGGGACTGACGCGTGGCGCGGATCGAAATGTTCACGCCGTCCACGATGGCCTTGCCGGATTTCGGGTCCACAGACGAAATGCTGCCTGTCTTGCCCTTGTCCTTGCCTGCCAGAACGATGACCTTGTCACCTTTTTTCAGTTTAGCAGCCATGATTACAGCACCTCCGGAGCGAGTGAGATGATTTTCATGAAGTTTTTCGCGCGCAGCTCACGCACGACCGGGCCAAAGATACGTGTACCGATTGGCTCATTATTGTTGTTGAGGATGACCGCTGCGTTGCGGTCAAAACGAATGGCGGTGCCATCGTCGCGACGTACTTCTTTGGCGGTGCGAACAACGACGGCCTTACGGACGTCGCCTTTTTTCACACGACCGCGCGGAATGGCTTCCTTGACCGACACGACAATAATGTCGCCGACGGATGCGTATTTACGCTTGGAACCACCCAGTACCTTGATGCACTGAACACGGCGTGCGCCGCTGTTGTCAGCAACATCCAGGTTGGTCTGCATCTGGATCATTTGGTTTCTCCCGACCTTTGGGGGGCCGATGCGTGGCCAATATCCCCAGGGTTTCGATTAAGCAGGTTGTGCTTCAGGCCTCAGCGGCTTGCAGCACTTCCCAACGTTTGGTCTTTGATTTTGGTGCACATTCAACAATACGAACGGCGTCGCCCGTCTTGAATGTGTTGTTCTCATCGTGCGCCCGGTATTTCTTGGACTTACGGATCGTCTTTTTCAGAACCGGATGGGTAAAGCGGCGCTCTACGGATACGGTAACTGTTTGTGCGTTTGCATCGGAGGTCACGACGCCGGACAGAATACGCTTTGGCATGAGGGCTCTCCTTACTCAGACGCAGCGGCTGACGCCGCTTTTTGGTTCAAAATCGTTTTGACACGGGCCGCATCGCGGCGTGCCTTGCGGATTTGCGCAGGGTTCTCCAACTGGCCTGTCGCTTGCTGGAAGCGCAGGTTAAAGGAGGTCTTTTTCAGATTGGCCAGCTCTTCACGCAGCTGGTCCGGCGTTTTGTCGTGTAGTTCCTTGGCGTTCATCGCCCTATTCCTTTCAACATCACGGGAAGGCCGCATCAAATGCGTCACCCTGATTCCCGTGGAGTCCATGATGAAAGGGCCGTATAGGCCCAACGCCCCCATATCGCAACCCCTTTTGGCACCTGACCCGCCGGCCCCCGAAATACGACCAATTCCACATTCAAACATGGCGCGCACCGCAATAGGACCAGCCGTTGTCAAAGAAGACGGAAACCAATGTTGAAACGACACGCACGTCCCGCAGCCACCTGCCTGTTGGTGGGCCTCTCTGCCTGCACACCCCACCCGGAACCCACGTGGCTCATCCCGCGCGCGTTACCTCCGGCGTTGCGCGACGCACGAAGGCTGGCTTGCCGTGCTAAATCGGTGGCGCGTGCCGCATCACCCTTCAAGAACTGTTGCGAACTTGTGCTCGACAAGCTTTAGAAAGCGGCTTGCCGCGCGCGACGGCTGGCGCAGTGCGGGCGTCAGGATGTCATAGCGGAACGGTTGGACCGGTCGCAAAGGCCGCGTCACGAGACGCCCCGCCGATGCAAAATATGTCGCTGTGACGGGCTCCACAATTGAAATGCCGGTGCCCGCTGATACCAATTCGCAGATTGAACTGGAAAGCTGCGCTTCTGCAATGATGTGCGGCCGTGCTGACCCTATCGCGAGAAACGCGTCAGTTTCGGACCGTGTTCCGATCTCAGCCCCCAAAGCGATAAACGGGCACTGGTCAAAATCCATAGGCTCCAGGACGTCCTTCTGCCCCAAAGCGTGACCAACCGGCAGGACCGCCAACATATGCGTTTCGCAGATCGGCTGGCGTATCACGGCGGGGTGGTCTGTATCCAAGGTGGCAAAGCCAAGGTCGAATTGCTGGGAAATCAGATGCCGCTGAACGGCTTGTGAACTGCGTGCGCGCAGCGAAACCGTGATCCCCGGCTCGTCGGCGATGAACTCGGCGATCACATCGGGCAGAAATTTCAACGCCAGCGCGGGCATGCCCGCAATCATCAGACTGCCCTTGCGAAAATCCCGGATGTCCTCAATCACTCGCGAGATTTCAGACATGCCGACAAAGGATCGTTCCACCTCTTCATAAAGCGCATGCGCGTCCGCCGTCGGGATCACCTGCCTTGCGCGCCGCTCAAACAGGCTGAACCCCGCGACATGCTCAAGGTCAGCGATCATCTTGCTCACGGAGGGTTGCGTGGTGCCCAACACGTCGGCGGCTGCGGTGACCTGACCGGTCTCCATCACGGCGCGAAACGCCTCAATCTGTCGGTGGGTCAATCGATGCAACATGACAATCACATACCCTCAGGGAATGCATAACGCAAATTTGGCGATTATTGATATGTGAAAACATCTGCCAAAGTTCCCGCGGGGGAATCATATGCCAGCGGCACAGTCGGACATCACAATCATCGGCGGGGGCGTTGTCGGCCTGTGCGTGGCGATGGGATTGCTACAGGCAGGCCACCCTGTGCGCGTGCTGGATGGCGCCGACAGTGATGCGCGGGCCTCTCAGGGCAATTTCGGTCTGGTTTGGGGGCAAGGCAAAGGTTGGGATTTCGCGCCTTATGCGCGATGGACGGGCGAGGCTTTGGCCGCCTGGCCAGAGTTCGCCGCCAGACTGGCCGATCTGTCTGGCATTGACGTGGCGCTCGATCAATCCGGTGGCTTTGAATTTTTCACGGAGATTGGCGAAATGGATGACTTCGCCGCGATGCTGGCCCAGCAACAAAAGCATCTCGGCAATCGGTTCAGCCATGAGGTACTCAGCGGAGATGAAGTTCGCCGCGAGGTGCCCGGCATCGGCGCGGATGTCGTCGGCGCGACCTATTCCCGGCTCGACGGACATGTGAACCCCCTGCGTTTCCTGCGCGCCCTGCGCTTGGCGGTGACCGCGCTGGGTGGTGAGGTGATACCTGATGCGCATGTTGCCAGCATTGCGCCCCTCCCGAGCGGTGGGTTTGATCTGACACTGGCGCATGGCGAAAAGACCGGCGCGGACAGGGTTCTGCTCTGTGCAGGGTTGGGGGCAATGAAACTTGCAGCCGATCTTGGGTTTCAAACCAAAATCCGCCCGCAACGCGGTGAACTGCTGATTACCGAAAAACTCGGGGAACGCCTGCCATTCCTCTCTAGCACGATCCGACAGGTGGATGAGGGCGGCATCCAGATTGGCGGCACCAAGGCTGATGCGGGCATGGACGACAGCGAAACGCTGGATGTCATGGCGGGCCTGGCGCGACACGCGGTGCAGGTTTTTCCCGCCTTGGCCGATGTGCGTGTGATCCGCGCCTGGGGGGCGTTGCGTGTCATGTCGCCGGATGGCTATCCGGTTTATGCCCGCTCGCAGGACCATCCCGGTGCCTATCTCGTGACCTGCCACAGCGGCGTTACGCTGGCCTCGATGCATGCATCCAGCCTTGTCGAATGGATTGAAAACACACCCGCAGCACCTGATCTGGAGGCTTTCGATGAACATCGCTTCTCGCTTTCAAACCTTGCCTGAGGCAGGTGCCTCCGTGCAATTCACCCTTGATGGTGAGACCGTGACAGCGCGCGCGGGAACACCCCTCGCCGCGGCCCTGCTCGCCCATTCCGGGGAGGCGAGCCGTCACACCGCCAGTGGCGCGGGGCGCACCGCGTTCTGCATGATGGGCGTGTGTTTTGACTGTCTGGTGGAGGTTGATGGCACCCCCAACACGCAAGCCTGCATGGTTTCCGTCCGCGACGGCATGGTGGTGAAACGCCAGACCGGGCTGCGCCCCCTTGGTGGAGGTGATGATGTCCGCGTTTGATCTGATCATCATTGGCGCGGGACCTGCGGGCATGTCGGCTGCCGCCACTGCTGCACAGGACGGGTTGCGCGTGCTCTTGCTGGATGAACAACCGCGTGCGGGGGGCCAGATCTACCGCAACGTGGGCGAAAACCGTGCGCGGCGCCGTTGGCTGGGCAAGGAGTATGCCTCGGGCATGCGTTTCGTGGATGCGCTGGATCGGCCCAACATCACCACGCAATTCGGCGCAACGGTTTGGCGGTTGGAAAAAGGGCCGCGCGTGGTCTGGTCACAGGAGGGGGTCAGCCACGTCACATCCGCGCCGCATGTTCTGCTGGCAGGGGGCGCGCAAGAACGGCCCATGCCTTTTCCGGGCTGGACCCTGCCCGGCGTGATGAGTGCAGGTGCGGCACAAATCCTCATGAAAACCGCAGGAATGCTGCCCAAGGATGCGCTGCTGGCGGGGTCCGGCCCGCTGCTGTATCTGATTGCGGCGCAAATGGTCGACGCGGGCTGCCCGCCCAAAGCGCTGGTTGAAACGCAAACGCCGCGCATGATGCTGAACGCAGTGCCACACCTGCCGCGCGCCCTCTTCGCATTGCCCACCTTGGCAAAGGGCTTGGGGCTGATCGCGAAAATCCGCGCCGCCGGAGTGCGGCGGTTCGTGAACGCTGCGCACTTCGAAGCGCAAACCGAAAACAACGGCGCAATCGCGTTTTCCTTCACCCACAAAGGTCAGCGCAAAACCTTGGCCACGCAACTGTTGCTGATCCATCAAGGGGTCATCCCGTCGACGCATATGAGCCGGTCCGCGGGGATCACGCACGCTTGGAACAAGGCGCAGACCGCTTTTCAGCCCGTGACGGATATCTGGGGCAATACGGATGTTGCCGGCCTGCATGTGGCCGGGGATGGCGCCGGGATCGGCGGGGCCGAAACGGCAGCGGCATCCGGCGAAATCGCGGCGCTGGACATCTTGCACCGGGCCGGGCGCATCAGTGCTGACACACGCACCCAGCGCGCCGCCGAGGCGCGGGGCGAACTGTTCCGCTCCCGCGCCATCCGCCCGTTTCTGGACGCTGCATATGCGCCCCCCGCTGACTGCCTGTCCCCTCCCGATGAAACCATCCTGTGCAGATGTGAAGAAAAAACCGCAGGCGACATACGCCAAAGCATCAGCCAGGGCGCATCCGGCCAGCGCCAGATCAAAACATCGCTGCGCATCGGCATGGGGCCCTGCCAAGGCCGCATGTGCGATGCAACTGTGCGCGCCATCCTCTGCGCCAGCACCGCAAAGGGTGCCGCGCAGGTCCCGGCCCCAAGGGCCCGCACCCCGATCAAGCCCGTCACGCTAGGGGAACTTGCCGCGCTTGCACCGCATCAGAAGGAAACCGCATAAGCGATCCCGCCACAGTTCCACGCGACCACCGCACAACGGCCTCGGCGGGCACGACATGACCCCCATGATTGCGACGCTGCTGTATTTCCTGATCGTTCTGTGCATTACATAAACGCTCTGCCGGTTCGCGCGCCCCGCGTGCGGCGAGAGGTATCCCGCGAGACCAAAGACAAATGCCCCTGAAGGACAAGATTGTGATAACCCATATCCATACCGCAGCTCGCACGGGCAAAGCCGTCAGTCATGCAACCATGGCACAATTGTGCGGGCATTTGAGCGACGCTGCAAACGTCGCTGAACACCCACGCGATTGTCTGTCACCTGTCGACCCATTGCTGGATGAAACAGGATCAAATGCTTCGGGCGTTTGTCTGGTTTTGCGGACATGAACGCGATAAGGGGTGCATGGGCGCCCGAGCGGCAAGCACCTGCGCGGACCTGCGGTCAGGCGAGACTGGCCAACCCCGATCTGCTGGCCCGGATCATCGCGACGGCCACCGATAAACCGACCACTCAAGAGGGCAAGACATGACCAAACAGAAGTGCATTTTAATCGGCGTGCCCATGGACTGCGGCAAACGCCGCCAGGGGTGCCTGATGGGGCCGGATGCGTACCGCACGGCGGGACTTGCTTCGACCATCCGTGATCTGGGCTACGCGGCGGAGGATCGCGGGAATGTGGACCCCGGTGAATTCGCCCCGGACACGAATGACGGCAAGCTGCACGCGTTGAATGAAACAATCGCCTGGACCAGGAACCTCAAGGAGGCGGCGCAGGTCGCCATGGCAGAGGGTTTGCCGATTTTCATGGGCGGGGATCATGCGCTCTCGCTCGGTACGGTTGCCGGGGTCGCGGCCCACGCCGCCCGGCAAGACCGACCGCAGTTTGTTTTGTGGCTCGATGCCCATCCCGATTATCACACGCCCGACACCACGGATTCCGGCAACCTGCACGGCACGCCGCTTGGCTATCTGACCGGGCGCGGCGCCTTTGACGGCTTCCCCGAGGTTGAGGTCAAGGTGCCCACCGGAAACGTCGCCATGATCGGCCTGCGCTCTGTTGATGCGCCCGAACGTGAGGCGATACAGGCGACTGACATACAGGTCGCCGATATGCGCGCGATTGACGAAAACGGCATTGCGGCCCCTTTGCGCAAGTTTCTGGAACGGGTGGAGGCGGCGGGCGGCATGTTGCATGTCTCGCTGGATGTCGATTTCCTCGACCCCGCCATCGCGCCCGCCGTTGGCACCACCGTTCCGGGTGGCGCGACCATGCGCGAGGCGCATCTGGCGATGGAGATGCTGCACGACAGCGGGCTTGTCACCTCACTTGATCTCGTCGAACTCAACCCATTCCTTGACGAACGCGGTCGCACTGCGTCGCTCATGGTCGAACTCACCGCGTCGCTTTTGGGCCGCCGTGTGTTTGACCGCCCAACCCGCAGCTATTCCTGAGAGATATCATGGCCAACCCTTCCCCCTCCAAGCTTGCCTACGTGCCCTTCGTCAGTGTCGAAAACATGATGAAACTGGTCCATCACATCGGTATTGAAACGATGCTGAAAGGTATTGCCGACTACATCGAAGATGATTTCCGCCGTTGGGATCTGTTCGACAAAACGCCCCGCGTGGCCAGCCATTCCGAAGAGGGCGTGATCGAACTCATGCCCACATCGGATGGCGATGTATACGGGTTCAAATATGTGAACGGCCACCCGAAAAACACCAAGGAGGGGCTGCAGACTGTCACCGCCTTTGGCCTGCTGGCCAAGGTTGATACAGGCTATCCGGTGTTGTTTTCGGAAATGACAGTGCTGACGGCCCTGCGCACGGCAGCGACCTCTGCGATGGTCGCCAAGCACCTTGCCCCCAAGGGCGCACATACGATGGCCATGATCGGCAATGGGGCGCAATCCGAATTTCAGGCCCTCGCGATGCGGGTGATCTGCGGTATTGAAACCCTGCGGATGTATGACGTTGACCGCGCCGCGACGGAAAAGGCTGTGCGCAATCTCGACGGCTTTGGCTTCACGCTCGAACCCTGCTCCACGCCCGAAGCGGCAATCGAGGGCGCGCAGATCATCACGACCTGCACGGCGGACAAGCAATATGCGACAATCCTGACCGACAACATGGTCGGCGCAGGGGTGCATATCAATGCAATCGGCGGCGATTGCCCGGGTAAAACCGAGTTGCACCATGATATTCTGGCCCGCTCAGACGTCTTTGTTGAATATCCGCCGCAGACGCGTGTAGAGGGCGAGATCCAGCAAATGCCCGAAGACTTCCCAGTCACCGAAATGTGGCAGGTGATCAACGGCACCGCACCGGGCCGCCGGGACGCGCGTCAGATCACGCTCTTTGACGGGGTTGGGTTCGCCATCGAAGACTTCTCCGCCCTGCGCTACGTGCGGGATCAGCTCAAGGGCACCGGGCTCTATCAGGAACTTGACATGATTGCAGACCCTGATGATCCGCGCGACCTCTTCGGCATGGTGCTGCGCGCCAAACCGTGAAACCGCGCGGCTGGGTTGCGACAGGCAAGCCAGCCGCAAAAGGAAAGGCTGATGTTCCGGATGACAGGCAGGTTTGGCCGAAACAACAGCTGACCCGACCTGCAATTGGCTCAACCCGATGTGACCCAATGGCTGGCCTGAAAAAGACAGTGCGATGCAAACCTGCAACGACGCGCTATGTGCCCACCGTGACTGTGCGCTGTGAAGTCACCGCGTTAAGGTCCGCGCACCGCACGCCGCTTTAGGCCTGTGAAACCGCCAGAACACCGGCGCACGCACCGACGTGATACCGACGCAACACCGACATGAAACCGACAGAGAAATCGCCTTGTTTCACAGGCAGAACAGCCAAAGGCATCCCCCCCTGCCCCACGCTTTCGCAGCCGTTGCGCGTGCGCGCCGTTAACCCCTCTCGCCACGCCGCACAGGCTGCGCTAAGAAAAGCGCATGAGCACCATAGATTCCCTCTTCGTCACCCGCCTCTACCGCGCTGCCCTGTCCGAGCACGGCAAACCAATTGACACATCAGAGCTTGAAGCCTCCTGCTGGTCCATCGCCGAAGACGATGAAGCCGGTCAGGAATGGTGTGAGGAAAACGGCTATCCGGGCTATACCAGCTATGCCTCGCTCACCGACCTGCCCTATCGCTTTCCGATTTTCAAAGACCTCGTGAAAGTGCTGGACAAACACGTCAAATCTTTTGCCAAGGACCTCGAATTTGATCTGGACGGGCGCAAGCTGAAGCTTGAAGACATCTGGATCAACGTCCTGCCCCAAGGGGGCGTCCACACGTCTCACATCCATCCACACTCCGTCATCAGCGGCACCACCTATGTGGCTGTCCCCACGGGGGCAAGCGCGATCAAATTCGAAGATCCGCGCCTGCAGATGATGATGGCGGCCCCCCCGCGCCAGAAATCCGCGCGTGACGCCCTGCGCAGCTTTATCTACAAAGCACCGCAGCCCGGCGATGTCTTGCTGTGGGAAAGTTGGCTGCGCCACGAAGTTCCGGTCAATATGTCTGAAGATGAGCGGATCAGCATCAGTTTCAATTATAGCTGGTAATCCACGGTCAGGCCGGGCAATTCCCTTCTACCATGGCGGGATTTTGCGCGTGTTTTCGCTGACTTACGCCATTTCACCATCAAAAGAAAGCACCGCTTCAGCGAATGGGTTAGCCTTGGTTAATTTTGAATTAAGTGATCATAGACCTGAATGCAGCAACCCTTTGCCACCGCGCGGGAAGTCTCCGAATTTCTGTTGGAGCGTACCGGCACAGCATTATTGAGAGACAACTTTGATGTCTTTTCGTCCTGCATCTCTTTGCCTCTGAAAATAGAGACATTCGCAGGGCAGCGCCTCATCACGTCGCCGGAAGAGACATATCAGGTTTTTCGCGCCGTGCGCTCCTATCACCGAAGAACCGGCGTGACCGATATCGTCCGCCACTGTGTGGAAGCCGCGTTCAAAGACCCCCATACTGTTACTGCCACCCATGAAACACGCCTGCTTGGCGGGGATATCATGACGCAAGATCCATATCCGGGGTTTTCCGTCCTGAAATTTGACGGAAAAGCGTGGCGCATCGCGAGCATGAGCTATGCAATCGAGGATCGGGATGATCACAATGCGGCGTTGATGAGCGCCGGAACCACAACGCCCTGACCGTCCCAGAGCGCTTGGTCCGGGGCACGACCGCCCAGACACGGTTTGACCGCGCTGCCCCAAAGGCAGTCGCTCTTTGCGCAACAACAAAAAAGGCCCCGGCGACGCTGTGCACCGGGGCCTTTCTGAGTCTCTAACCTCGGAATATGTCAATAAACCAAGGCTTTTGATCGATACTGATCAATCCGGCGTTTACCAGTCCTCGCGGACGACAACACGCGTCTTGATCGGCAGTTTCATCGCCGCAAGGCGCAGGGCCTCACGCGCAACGTCATCGTTCACACCGTCGATCTCGAACATCACACGACCCGGCTTGACCTTGGCTGCCCAACGGTCAACCGAACCCTTACCTTTACCCATCCGAACCTCGATGGGCTTGGCTGTGACCGGAACGTCCGGGAAAATCCGGATCCAGACACGCCCCTGACGTTTCATGTGACGTGTCATCGCGCGGCGTGCCGCTTCGATTTGACGTGCAGTGACCCGCTCAGGTTCAGTGGCCTTGAGACCGTAGGTGCCAAAGTTCAGGTCAGACCCGCCCTTTGCAAGACCCTTGATCGAGCCTTTGAACTGTTTGCGGAATTTAGTGCGTTTTGGTTGTAGCATCTGTCATTCCCCTCTAGCGACGACCGCCTGCACCGCGAGGTGCTGGGCCATCCTGGAGTTCCTGTGCTTTACGGTCACGCGCGGCTGGATCATGTTCCATGATCTCACCTTTAAAGATCCAGGTTTTGATCCCGATGATGCCATAGGCAGTCTTCGCTTCCACATGTGCGTAATCGATATCGGCGCGCAGTGTGTGCAAGGGCACACGACCCTCACGATACCACTCGGTCCGAGCGATTTCCGCGCCACCCAGACGACCGGCGACATTCACACGGATACCGAGGGCACCCATACGCATGGCGTTCTGCACGGCGCGTTTCATGGCACGACGGAAAGACACCCGGCGTTCCAGCTGCTGCGCAATGCTCTCACCCACAAGGGCCGCATCCAGCTCAGGCTTGCGCACTTCAACGATGTTGAGGTGCAGCTCGCTTGCGGTCATCTTGGCGATCTTCTGGCGCAGACCTTCAATGTCCGCACCCTTCTTGCCGATGATGACACCGGGGCGTGCTGTGTGGATCGTGACGCGGCACTTTTTGTGCGGACGCTCGATGATCACACGGGCCACACCGGCCTGATGACACTCTTTCTTGATGAAATCACGGATCGCGAGGTCTTCCAGCAGAAGGTCCCCGTAATCTTTCGTGTCGGCATACCAGCGGCTGTCCCACGTGCGGTTCACCTGCAGGCGCATGCCAATCGGATTGACTTTATTACCCATTAGGCTTGCTCCTCAACTTGGCGCACGACGATCGTGATTTCCGAAAACGGCTTGATGATCTTGCCAAAGCGTCCACGTGCCCGCGGGCGGCCACGTTTCATCGTCAGGTTTTTCCCGACATAGGCTTCTGCAACGATCAGCTCGTCCACATCAAGGTTGTGGTTGTTTTCGCCATTCGCAATCGCGGACTGAAGGCATTTCTTCACGTCATGTGCGATCCGCTTTTTGGAGAACGTCAGATCCGTCAACGCCTGTTCCACTTTCTTGCCCCGGATCAAACCAGCAACAAGGTTCAGCTTTTGCGGGCTTGTGCGAAGCATGCGCAGTTTTGCCATTGCTTCATTATCAGCCACGCGGCGGGGATTTTTATCCTTGCTCATTTGCGTTTCGCCTTCTTGTCAGCCGCGTGACCGTAGTAGGTCCGCGTCGGTGAATACTCACCAAACTTCTGACCAATCATGTCCTCGGTGATGTTGACCGGGATATGTTTGCGGCCGTTGTATACGCCAAACGTCAGGCCCACGAACTGGGGCAGGATTGTCGAGCGGCGCGACCAGATCTTGATCACTTCGTTGCGACCGCTCTCGCGGGACGCTTCGGCCTTTTTCAACACATAACTGTCGACAAAAGGACCTTTCCATACTGAACGAGACATAGTTTAACGCCCCTTCTTCTTGGCGTGACGCGAGCGGATGATCAGCTGGCTAGACGCTTTTTTCTTGTTCCGGGTTTTTGCACCCTTTGTCGGCTTGCCCCAAGGGGTAACCGGGTGACGACCACCAGAGGTCCGGCCTTCACCACCACCATGTGGGTGATCGATCGGGTTCATCACGACACCACGTACAGACGGGCGAACGCCCTTGTGACGCATGCGGCCCGCTTTACCGTAGTTCTGGTTGGAGTTGTCGGGGTTGGACACAGCGCCAACGGTGGCCATGCATTCCTGACGTACGAGACGCAATTCGCCGCTGCTCAGACGGATCTGAGCATAGCCGCCATCACGGCCCACGAACTGGGCGTAAGTCCCCGCAGCACGGGCAATCTGACCGCCTTTGCCGGGCTTCATCTCGATGTTGTGGATGATCGTCCCGATCGGCATGCCAGAGAAAGGCATCGCGTTACCGGGTTTGATGTCCGCTTTTTGCGACGCAACCACAGTGTCACCCACGGCCAGACGCTGAGGGGCCAGGATGTAGGCCTGCTCACCATCTTCGTATTTGACGAGGGCGATGAAGGCTGTGCGGTTAGGGTCATATTCGATGCGCTCGACCGTGGCCGCCACATCCATCTTGTTCCGTTTGAAATCTACGATACGGTAAAGGCGCTTTGCCCCACCGCCTTTTCGACGCATCGTGATCCGTCCGGTGTTGTTCCGTCCGCCATGTTTGGACAAGCCTTCAGTGAGGGCTTTGACCGGGCGGCCTTTCCAGAGCTCCGAACGGTCGATCAGTACCAGCCCACGCTGGCCCGGCGTCGTCGGTTTATACGACTTGAGTGCCATGTTGTCTGTCTTCCGTTTTGCTATGCGCCGGGTCTCCCCGACGATGGTATGAAGGCCCCCGTAGGTGCCCAAGTTAGTCAGGTCGCTTACGACCAAAAACACGAACCCCGGACGAATCCGGGGCTGATGGTGTTGCGACTGATAAGTTGCCTCGCCCCCGTCGTCAAGGCGCTAAGCAAAAACGCAACACGCAAGCTCCGCCATTGGGCTTGATCGCACCGCGATGATACAAAACCTACTGTGCAAACCCCTATTGCACGATCCAAACAGCCAATGGTTCAAAGCGGTCTCCATACCAAGCTGGCTTGTCAAAATGCTTCAGTTTTGTACCATCGTTCACAGATTCGACGCGCAAGGGCGTTGCCGCGCTTCGGATTTTAAAGCGCGCACAATTCGCCGCGCGACATATTGAAAAACGTCCTTAAAGGAAGTGCTTCTAATGGTGAAATTCAAATTACTCACTTTCGCAACCGCCTTCGTGTTCTTGGGTGCGACAACTGCGATCGCAGCATGTGACGGTGCTTCGGGTCGCGGCTGGGCCAGCGGAAATGGCAAAGGCAGTTACGAAATGACATCCGGTGCGAAACGGTGCGAGATTCCTTTCGTCAACTTCTTCTCGAACAATGGCAACAGCCGGACACCCGCAAAGGAGGTCACCTTGCGTCGAGCACCCAAGTCCGGGACCATATCCCTTTCATCCTCGGGGATCATCTATACTCCAAACGCAGGGTTCACAGGGAAAGACCGGTTTTGCACAGTCAATAGAAGTAGCGCGTTCGAAGGCCAGACATTATCGGGCTGCATCACTGTGACGGTCAAGTAACGCCAGAGAAGCGGTGTTCGTGTATCTCGGGTATGTCTTCTTGCGGGACACTCGTGGTCGCTTCCCCCAGAAGCGTCAAAACG
This sequence comes from Roseobacter sp. OBYS 0001, assembly GCF_019654895.1. Classification (NCBI taxonomy): domain Bacteria; kingdom Pseudomonadati; phylum Pseudomonadota; class Alphaproteobacteria; order Rhodobacterales; family Roseobacteraceae; genus Roseobacter; species Roseobacter sp. OBYS 0001. The sequence goes on along the minus strand of NZ_BPES01000017.1, from coordinate 5,183 downwards.
CACTGGATCGCTTGATATTTGTTTATCCGGCGCTTGAGATGCAAACCGCCGTAGTCATCAAGCATACAAAGCGACGCAGCGTGTCAGCGTGTTGCCAGATTACAGTTACAATCGCGGTTTTTTTCAATCAGAACCTGAACCGCACGGCCAATCCGCCCAGCGGGGCTGTGTCGTAAGACTGGCTGCTGATTTGGTTGCCAGAGGCGTCGTCCAACCTGAGCCGCCCGTCGAATTCTGCTCCGACAAATGCACTGAACGAGATGCCGGGGTTCGGGTTGTACTGGTAGGAAATCACGACAGGGATGCTTTCATCCTCGCCCACACCATTGGGGGCAAGGCCCGTATCATCGAGCCGGAAACGAACGCTTTCGGACCGCGCAGACAGGGAAAGCTGGGACGTATCACTCAGTTTGTACCCCAAGGTCAAACCCGGACCACCCGTTGCACCAAGGCCCGCGCCCGTGTTCAGGTTCCAGCGTTCGTTGATGTCCCAGTCCACCAAGAGCGCCGGAAAGAAGTCCGCACCGCTTTCCTCCAGCTGGCTATATGCACCAAAGGCAGGGCCAATTGTCAGGCTATCACTGATTTTCCATGCGACACCGCCAAAGATACCATAGGTCGTGCTGTCTGATTTATCGGCGCCGCTTTCGTAATCCCACCGAACCTGCGGCGACAAGAACACGGTTGCCGTTTCACTCGCACGAAAACGTGTCGGGATTGAAATGCGGATGTCCTGAACATCATCCCACGGCCGTTGCACGGCATCGCCAAAGTCATAATCGAACACGCCGAAGCTGGCGGAAAAACCAACAGATGCATCGTTGTCCAAGCCGTAAATGGCACTCCCACGCACAAATGTCCGGGATGAGGAAAAGCTGCCGCCCTTGCTGAGATCGGTATCTCCCTGGAAAACGGTGAGTGCGTCAACCTGAGTGCTCCACCCAGTGCGCTCTTGCGCAGCGGCCAGGGAGCTAACGGCGCAGAATACGACGGCGCAAAGGATCGATTTCAAAAGAAGACCTGTGCGCACAACGTATTTCTCCGTCATTCTTGGGCTAATTCAGCAAACTAACGCCCTGTGGTCCATATTCAATGATCGCGCCAGACAAACATCACAGTCTTTGCGGCATTGGACCGCTCCCTTGCGCGCACCGTTCACCGCAAACACATTGGTGGACAGGGCTCACTTGACCTTCGACATAGGGGTCAGAGCTTTCGCTACATAGGGTTGGAAAGGCAGCACCAGATTGCCAGAACCAAAACGGGCGCACCCTCTCGGATACGCCCGTTCAATTTTCTCAAACATCATCCCCCGAAAGGGACACAGGCTTAAGCCAGTGCGAGGTTCGACGCGCTTTCGCGACCGTCGCGGCCTGCTTCGATGTCGAATGTTACTTTCTGGTCATCGCTCAGACCCGTAAGGCCTGCCCGCTCGACTGCAGAGATGTGTACAAACACGTCTTTGCTGCCGCCATCGGGCGCAATAAAACCAAAACCTTTAGTTGAGTTAAACCATTTGACGGTGCCAGTAGCCATCGTCGTACTCCTAAATTAAGGCTGCCCACATTATGCGGCAGCTCGGCTAAGTCCCTGAAAGATCGTATGACTGGGCCGTTAGGAGCAGAAATTCCGATAGATAGATCAACGTCGCCCCTGTCGCTTACAATGCAATTAAACGAATAGCAAGAAGTTTAAACACAGATCGCAACTTAGCCTTGATCGCGATCCTTGCAGGAAAGCCCACAAGCCACAAAAAAGGCCCCTGAACGAACAGGGGCCCTTCTTTGTTCAGCTGTCGCTCTGATTACAGACCGGTAGACACATCAATCGTGTTGCCAGCTTCCAGAGTCACATAGGCTTTCTTGACGTCTTTGCGTTTGCCGAGTTGGCCACGGAAGCGTTTTACTTTGCCTTTGGTGATCGTGGTGTTGACCGCTTTGACCTTCACACCAAAGAGCGCCTCAACGGCTTCCTTGATCTGGGGTTTATTGCTGTCGATCGCAACTTCGAACACAACCGCGCCGTTCTCGGACGTCATGGTTGCTTTCTCGGTAATGATCGGCTTGCGGATCACATCGTAATGTTCAGCTTTGGCGCTCATTTCAAACGGGCCTCCAGTGCTTCGACTCCCGCCTTCGTGATCACCAGAGTATCACGCTTGAGGATGTCATATACGTTTGCGCCCATTGTCGGCAGGATATCCAGACCGTCAATGTTGCGCGCGGCTTGTGCAAAAGTCTCGTTGACTGTCGCGCCATCAATGATCAACGCACGTTTCCAGCCGAGGTTTGCAACCTGCTTGGCCAGAGCGGACGTTTTCCCATCGGAAGACACGTCATCAATGATAACCAGCTCGCCCGCTTTCATCTTTGCAGACAAAGCATGGCACAGACCCAACTTGCGGAACTTCTTGGTCAGCTCGTGACCGTGGCTACGTACTTTGGGGCCTTTGTACACACCACCACCGCGAAAGATCGGTGCAGAACGCGCGCCGTGGCGTGCGCCGCCGGTGCCTTTCTGACGATAGATCTTCTTGGTGGAATAGTTGACTTCGGACCGTGTCTTGACCTTGTGCGTCCCTGCTTGCGCATTGTTACGCTGCCAGCGTACGACGCGGTGCAGGATATCGGCACGTGGTTCCAGACCGAAAAGCGCTTCGTCAAGGTCTACGGACCCGGCTTTTGCGCCGTCAAGTTTGATGACATCGAGTTTCATGCGTCACCTTCTTTCTTTTCTGCGGCTTCAGCTTCGGCAACCGTGTCGGTCTTGGCTTCTGCGGCTTCTGCAGCTTCCATCGCGGCCTGCTCTTCTGCGGCTGCGGCGGCTGCAGCGGCTTCTGCTTCGGCGGCTGCGGCTGCGGCTGCAGCTTCTGCGGCTTTCTCAGCTTCTTCGGCTGCGGATTTCAGAGCGGCGGGCAGAATGGCATTTTCAGGAAACGGCTTTTTCACCGCATCCTTGACAGTCACCCATCCACCTTTGGAACCAGGCACAGCGCCTTTGACCATGATAAGTCCACGATCGGCATCCGTGCGCACAACCTGAAGGTTTTGCGTTGTCACACGGGCAGCCCCCATATGGCCGGCCATTTTCTTGCCTTTGAAAACCTTACCCGGATCCTGACACTGACCAGTGGAGCCATGCGAACGGTGCGAAATCGACACACCGTGCGTCGCGCGCAAACCGCCAAAGTTATGGCGCTTCATCGCACCGGCAAAACCCTTACCAATCGAGGTGCCCGCAACGTCAACGAACTGCCCTTCAAAGTAATGGTTGGCGGTGATCTCTTCACCGACACCGATCAAGTTCTCAGCATCCACGCGGAATTCAGCAACCTTGCGCTTGGGTTCTACCTTCGCTGCTGCGAAGTGCCCACGCATGGCCTGAGATGTCCGCTTGGCTTTGGCCGTACCAGCGCCGAGTTGAACGGCTGAATAGCCATCCTTGTCAGACGTCCGTTGAGCCACAACCTGAAGCTTGTCGAGTTGAAGAACGGTCACAGGAATCTGCTTCCCGTCTTCCATAAACAGCCGGGTCATCCCGACCTTTTTTGCAATAACGCCTGAGCGCAACATAATAATTACCCTCCTGAGGCTTACGACTGCAGCTTGATCTCGACGTCCACACCAGCGGCCAGGTCGAGCTTCATCAGCGCGTCCACGGTCTGGGGGGTCGGATCAACAATATCCAGCAAACGCTTGTGCGTGCGGATTTCGAACTGATCACGGGATTTCTTGTCAACGCGGGGGCCACGCAGAACGGTGAATTTTTCGATCTTGTTGGGCAGTGGAATGGGTCCACGCACAGAAGCACCGGTCCGCTTTGCGGTATTCACGATCTCTTGTGTGGAAGTATCCAGCACCCGGTAATCAAACGCCTTCAGGCGAATACGGATGTTTTGGCTCTGAGCCATATGCATATCCCTTAAATTGGGGATCTTAACGGATTGGAGGACATACGCTCATCGCATACCCTCATCGCGTCTTTTTAAAACCAGAACAGGGCACGGTAGGCCGCACCCTCCAAAGGTTAGCGCCGTTTAGGCGGAGTCGGCGAGAAAGGCAATGGGGTATGACGTAATTCTCTGCCATTAGTTTTCTCACTGTCATACAGCCGGTCATCAGCGGGACTGAAAGAGCGAGAGTATAGGGGGCCGGTCCGCCAAGGCATAGCCCGCAAAAACATAAACGCGCCTTCTGGTGCGCAGTCTGTTTGGTTGCTAGGCTGAGCTTGGAAAGCACCACACTATGCGTTCATACACTTGGGGAGGATACGAAATGAATGGCAAGAAAATCCTGATGCTCATCGGCGAGTACTCAGAAGAATATGAAATTTTTGTCGTCCAACAGGCGATGGAAGCTGTCGGACATACCGTTCACATCATCTGCCCCGAGACCAAAAAAGGGGATCGCGTCACAACCAGCGTACATGACTTCGGGCCGGGCGTCATAACCTGGACAGAACACAAAGGCCATGCTGTCGAGGTCGATGTGGATTTTGACCGTGTGGATACATCTGCTTACGATTCCGTCTATATCGCAGGCGGGCGCGGTCCAGAATACATTCGCACCTATCCCAGAGTGCGCGAAATCGTGCGGGAGTTCCATCGCGACGACAAGCCGATCGCCTCCATCTGTCATGGCCTGCAGGTTTTGATCGCAGTGCCGGAAGTCATTGCGGGCAAAAAGGTCTCCGGTCTCTTCACGGTCGAGCCCGAAGTCGCGTTGACGGATGCAACCTACGTCAAGATCGGCCCCAAGGCCGCCTTGCGTGACGGTAATCTTGTGACCGCAGAAGGCTGGACAGCACTGGCGGCGTTTATCCGCGAGTATCTGGTGCTGCTGGGAACGGAGATCGTGCACAAGGACATCGCGCAAGCAGCGGAGTAAGGCCAGTGCCACAGCCGAAACTCAGATAAAATAATTTTTCTGGTAGCCGATAATGACGTAACCGCAGTTCAAACGTCCAGTTTGCTCCGCAGTCTTGCGGCTCTCTTGAAAAAACGCAAAGCCGCAGTGATTTCACTGCGGCTTTTGTTGTTATCGGTTTCCGCCATGCGCGGGGCCTTTCGCGGGGAAGGGCTTGGGCGCGCAGGGCGGCTGAGTTACCATTTCACTCCGTAATCTTTGACACGCCTTTTTGTGCGCGTATCGGGATTACTCGGTGATTTTGGACACGACGCCGGC
>NZ_BPES01000016.1:0-93936 GCF_019654895.1 Roseobacter sp. OBYS 0001 | reverse complement strand
TTTCAACGCGTTACGTGATACTTGATGTTTCAGGTATTTCGTCAGACGCTCTAAAAACCAACCTTCATGTCAAAGAGACGTTGCGTTCCGCAGTCGTTCAGCGACAATGCTGGCTCGGCAGATAAAACGCAGGCCACCAGATGGACAATCGCAAGCTCACCTCCCTTTTCGAAATCACAGGCTCGGTGTCAGCGATGGTCTACGCCGTTCTGATCGCCTCGAACACCGGCAATGAAATTCTCGGGTTTTCCCTGCTGCTGATCTCCGCCAGTCTGTTTGCCGCCTGGGCTGTCATCGACCGACGCTGGACCTTCCTGCTGTTGCAAGCTTTCTATGGCGGTTCTGCAATTCTTGGATTGATCCGCTGGGGGTAACCCACGGCGCGGTGCGTCAGATCACGACCCGTACCTCGGATACGGTGCTGTCGATTTCACGCAAGGCGACAAGCACCCGTTTTTCCAGATGAGTCTGAACATAGGCTGCATGAAACCGGGACGGCGCGCGCAATGTGACACGCCCCCCTGCCCTTTCGATCCTGTCCAACGCCGCCATCCATGAGGCATAGGTCGCCGGGTCTTCGGCGTGCAGCAGCGCTTGCGCCAGCACCCATTCCGTCCCTGTCGAAATGTCGGGCTCCGGCACCACGCCCTTCTGCGGCAAGGGCACAACCTTGGGCGTGTCGGTATCGCTCATGCGCAGCTCGAAATCAGGCCCCACAGCGGACCACTGCGGTTCTGTGTCGGACAGGATCTGGTCAATACCCAAAGCATATTCGCTCACACGCCCCCGTGCGCCCTGACGCTTGACGATCAACCAGCCCCGCGCACGCAGCAGGGCCATCTCACGCTTGACCGTGCGTTGGTCTACTGACCACAGGTTGGCGATTTCCCGCTGCCCCACGGCCAGTTCATCGCGTATCCAATTGTACCGTGCTGTGATGAGGGTCATCAGCCTCAATACGCGTCGCTGATCATGCTTGTCCCGGGAAAGCGCAAAGGCGCCCATCGCTGTCAAAAGATCATACTTTCGCGCAGAGGATCCGCGACCCACAGGTTTTGTGGAATGCATCATCTGCCCTTCTGGTTCGTTTCGCAGGGTTTCCTGCAGTGCCTCATCGCCGGACTGATTGTTCAGCCTCTTGTCAGGTCAGGATAGCGCTATTGAGACGTTTTTCCAAGCCCTTCCCTGATTTGCGTCCGCTTGCCCGATTCTGTCAAGCACGCAGTTCAGTTTCGGTGTTCTCTCATCAAACTCAGAAAAGAAATTTAGGTATTAATGGTATTGGGGGACATCCTGTCTGACCCCCAATTGCACTGTTTTGTCCCCCAATAGGTGCAGATGCCGGTGAAGGTGTCCCCCATATTTTGTGCCCTACTCTAAAAGACGCGGCGGCTGACTCTGAAAGCACGCACCGAATCGTTTGCCGCTCTATCTGTTTCATAGACATGTGGGACAGGGTTTGCCTGTTTTGCTATTCGAGTATATTCCCTTTTGCGTTTTTTTCAAAACAAGCGTAAATCATAGAGTATAACGATTTTGCGTCCCCGCGGGGACAAGGCAATTCAGCAGTAAGAAAAAACACACAGGCAAGCGATGTTCACACATAAAGATCTGACCCAGTTGCAGGCGCAATCGCTCAAGATGCAGGGGTTCATCCGTCAGCAAACCTATAGCCCCCAGAACGAAAAGACGCTGCGGCGGTTCTCCAGCTGGGAGGTGGCGGAACTGGTCTTTAAGGTCAATCAATCGACGATGCGCGGGCGCTTGGCCGCGGACCCCACCTTGCCACAGGGCCAGGTCGAGGAAGACGGCCGCCAGCGCTGGTACAGCCTCGACGAGATCAACGAATTGCGCCGCCGTCTGAAATTCAACCGGCGCTCTTTGATGCCCTACCGCCCGGCTGGCAAACGGGCAATCCGCGCGGCGATTGCGAACTTCAAAGGGGGGGCGGGCAAATCCACGGTCGCGTTGCACTTTGCCCATGCGGCGGCCTTGGATGGCTATCGTGTGCTCTGCGTTGATTTCGACCCGCAAGCGACGCTGAGCCATTCGATGGGCCTCAGCGATGTGGCGGAGGAATACACCGTCTGGGGCATCATGGCGCGCGATCTTGCGATTGAAACGGGCCGTATGAACCGCGCAAGTCAGGGCGCGGAAAGCGGTACCGCCCTGCCCCAGCGCCGCCTTCCGTTGAGCATCAGCGACATGGGTCTGGCCGATCTGCGCGCAGCGGATTTCGTCAAGCAGACGAATTGGCCCACAATTGACATCGTGCCTTCCTGCGCCAATGCGGCCTTCGTCGAATTTGCTTCCGCGCAGTACCGGCATATGAACCCCGAATGGTCGTTCTTTGCCGCCGTGTCGCGGTTCCTAGACCAGCTCCCGGCGGATGCCTATGATCTGGTGCTGTTCGATTGCCCGCCCGCCATTGGCTATCAGTCGATGAATGCGGTCTTTGCGGCGGATGTGCTCTATGTCCCCTCGGGTCCGGGGTATTGGGAATACGATTCCACCACGTCTTTTATCGGGCAACTGGGCGAAGCGCTGGAAGATCTGAGCCGCTTTTCCGGGCTTGTCCCCGCGGGGACAATGAACCTGCCCAAGGCGTTTCTGGATCTGCGGTTCCTGCTGACCCGCTTTGAGCCGAACAATGATTTGCACCGCGCGATGCAGCAAGCCTTTGTGAAAGTCTGGGGCGATAGAGTGGCCACACACCCGATCGAGATGACCCGCGCCGTTGAGCAATCAGGCCGGTTTTTGTCATCCATCTACGAGATCGATTACCGGGATATGACGCGGGAAACCTGGCGGCGCGCGCGGGCAAGTTTCGATCAGGCCTATGAGGAATTCCGCGACCATCTGGGCGTGGCTTGGGACCAATTGGAGGATGAGCAATGAGCAAACGGCGGGTTTTCGATATTGATTTTGACGATGCTGCTGTCCCTGAGGTGTCGGAACAACCAAGTGAAACGCGGCGCGGTCCGATGGCGGCTGCGATCACGGAAAACGCGGATGCCTTGGGTGTGCGTCAGCAGGCTGAGGCTGCGATAAGAGCGGAAAACGACCGGCTCGCGCATGAATATGTCGCGTTGAAAAAGAACGGGCAGATTGTCGGGCTGGTGGCGACGGACAAGATCAGCGCAACTAAGTTGTTGCGCGACCGGTCGGATCAGCGCGACGCCGAACTCGATGAACTCAAGGCGTCGATACAGGCCGTTGGCCTGTCCAACCCGATCCATGTGGAAGAGGTCGAAACGGGCTTTGAGCTCATTCAGGGGTTTCGCCGGCTCAGCGCCTACCGCGAGCTTCTGGCGGAAACGGGCGATGAGAAATACGCGACCATCCCCGCGACCTTGCAGGCGCGCGGTGCGCAGGTGGAACATCTGTATCGCCGGATGGTGGACGAAAACCTTGTGCGGCGGGATATCTCTTTTGCCGAGATGGCGCAGCTCGCGATGTCTTACGGGGACCGGACCGGCCAGACGATTGGCTATGCGGGGGACCCTGTTGACGTGCTATTTGCCTCTGCCGGGCGTCAAAAGCGCAGCTACATTCGTCACTTTTCCTATCTGCTTAAGGGGATCGGTGATGCGCTGCGCTTTCCCGAAGCCATCCCGCGCGCGACTGGTCTGAGCCTTGTGAAGCTGATGGATGGGCACCCGCGCTTTGCCGGGCAGCTGCGCGCCATGCTCGAGGGCCATCCGGATCGGGACGCGGCGGCTGAATTGTCATTACTGCGCGGCGCGATCGCGGCCGGAGCAGCCAAGCCCAAAAAGGCCAAGGCGACGGCGCCTAAAACATCTGCCCGCACGACTATCAAGTTGAACCGCCCCGAAGGCACCGCACGGTGTACGGCTGCGGCGGGCAAGTTCGAGGTTCTGCTGGATCGCGATTTTGGTGCGGTCGATCCGCGCCGCCTTGAGCTTGCCGCGCGTGCGTTTCTGGATGCCCTCAAAGACTAATCGGACAGGAATGTCAGGATGAGCTTTGCAATTTCATTTGGGGCTTCTTCGTGCGCCAGATGACCAAGGTGTTCAAGATGTATGACACGCGCATTCTGCAGGCTTTGTGCCGCTTTGTCCGACACGCTGGACGGAACCGTTGCGTCCTTGTCCCCGACAATAAACAGCGTGTGTGTCGTGATCTTGGGCAGGTCGCGCAGCAGGTCGTCCAGCGTCCATTGCGCCATCATCATCAAAGTGGCGTCTGCATGGTTCCGGTCGCTGATCAACCGTTGATAATAAGATAGTCCTTGGGCATCCAAATCAGAGCCTGTGCTGCGTATCAGAGCCGCTATTCGACCCGGAGAGGCAGATGCAGAGGCAAATATCTGCGCGGTGAACGGCACGGCGGCCAGCAGTTTCGCGAGAACCGGAAACAGCACACCTGCAAGGCCTTTGAAATTGTCCAATGCGGGGTTGATGCCAACAACTTTCGGGGCCTGTCCCTGCGGGGACATAAGTATTTCTGACAAGCGCAATGCAAGGGCGCCGCCTGCTGAGTGCCCAATTAGCGCATCCGGTTGCCAGCCTTCCTGCGCACACAAGGCCACGATATCCTCGGTCGTCGATGTGAGACCGGATCGGTGGCGCGCGCCAAGTCGGGTGTAGCCCTGTCCCGGCAGGTCAAGTGCCACTACATGATGGTTTTGGGCAAGCGCTGTCGCCAGATCCCGAAACGAATGGGTGCTGCCGCCTGCCCCATGCAGCATTAGAATCGTCGGACCTGACCCGAACTGTTGCACGTGCCATCTGTGGGGATGGCAAAAGATTTGCTGCGAATGATCGGCATTTGGCCAGTCTTTGGGTGGTGGCCAGCGCATCTAACTGTCCAGCGCCGCGCTGACGGCCCCTGTGAGCCGCTCCGCGTCCGCGCGGGGCAAAGCAAGGTACGGCGCACCCAGCCGCGCTGACAGGGCCCTGAGCGGCTCTTGTGGGCGTTTGGACATATCAATTACCAATGCGGCAATATTTTGGGTCTGGATAAGCTGCGCCATCTGTTCCGAATCAGCCTGCGCTGCTGCCCGATCCGGCGTGCCATCCAGCGCAATATTAGCGCGCCCGTCTGTCAAAACGACAACTGTCGGGGTCAGCCCCTTTGAGCGGCTCTGCTGGGCCAGCAGAGCGGCTTGTTGCAGGCCTGCGGCCAATGGGGTGCCGCCGCCGCCGGGCAGGCTGGCCAGACGGCGTTTCGTTTGCACCAAAGAACGCGTCGGCGGTAACAGTAATTCCGCGCCATCCCCACGAAAGGCGATCAGCGCCACATGATCGCGTGCGGCATAGGCCTGCGCGAGCAGCAGTTCGACGGCACCTTTGGCTTCGTTCAGACGTGACATGGCTGCCGACCCTGACGCATCGACAGTGAAAATGAGCAACCGGTCAGATTGTTCCTGATAGCGTTTCAGCCGGATGTCCGAGGGTCTGATGTGCAACCCTGTCCCCGCAGGGACAGCCTGTTTGCGCAGCGGTTGCCACGGGGCGGCCGCGCGCAGCGTTGCCACGAGATCAATGCGCGCGCGCCCATCGAGCCGGCCCGGACGGGAGGGCAGGGGGCGTCCACGACGGTTGCCTTTGCGTTTTTGCCCGGCCCCTGCGCCGCTTGTGCCGCGTGATGTCCCCGCGGGGACAAGACCCGCCAGCAGGTCGGGTGGCAGCAGGGCTTTGACCGCCTCCACAAGCATGTCGCCTTCGGGCAGCGACAGGGTGTCGCTGTCGCCCGCCTCGTCATCTTCTGGCGTATCGTCGGGCGGGGCAGGGGGCTCTTCGGCTGCGTCGGGTTCCTGTGGGACGCGCGTGGCGCGGTGCGGATAGGTCAGTTCAGCCGCCGCGTTGAGGTCAGCGTCGGTAACAGTGGTTCGACCGTGCAGCGCCGCATGGGCCCGAGCCACCCGCAGCGCCAATAAAGGCGCGCGCAAACTGTCGATACCAAAGACTGCGGCAATTTCGGCCAGCGCCTCGATATCCTGCGCGCTGGCTGTCACCTTTTGCGGGTCGATCATGCCTGTCCCCGCGGGGACAGGTCGCCACCCCGCAGGCATACGCCCTTCGGGTTCGATGTGCAGCGCAATGCGGTCCGCAAGGGCTGCGGGCGCATGTTCATCCGCTTCGGCCCCTTCATCGAGCGCGAGCAGCATGTGCCCTGCATCCCTGTCCATAACTTGCGCCAGTTTCGCGGCAAGCTCGGTGCCGCAGCGCTCTGCCATGACAAGTAAGGCATTCGTTTTTCTGTAAAAAAATGATTTACTTTCAACGAGTTGCGCGTTTTCAAGCGTCGCAGCCAGATCAAGCCCCCCAAACAGTTGGTCATCGGTGATTGTGGGGTGGATTTTACGCAGGTTGAGCCCCTGCAACGCGGCCAGCACCTGATCCCGCGCGGGGCTGGCGCGCATGCGGATAACGGCCCCGCCAAGGTTTGCGTTTTCAACCGTCAGCAGCCGGAGCGCGAGGGTCGCGCGGTCCCAGCTGTCAGCATCATGGCTCACCCCAAAACCTCGGCCACGATGCGGTTGACGCGCGCGCCGGATCCTGCCTCGTCCAGCGGGTCGCGCCGCAGGCGGTGTGACAGGGCGGAGGGGGCGATATCGCGCAGATGGGCACGGGACAGAACCTTGTCGCCCTGATACGCCGCCAACGCGCGGGCTGTGCGCAAGAGCGTCAATTCGCCCCGCAAACCGTCAGCGCCAAGCGCGATGCACAGGGCGGCGCAGTCATGCAGAATATCCTCGGGTGTTTTGATTTTTGCCAGCCGTTTGCGGGCCTTGAGGATCGTGTCGCGCACCTTGGTGTCTTCGGCGCTGTAGTGGGCCATGAAGGTGTCGAAATTGCTCTCAAAGGCATCGCGGCGTTTGATAACTTCGACCCGTTCGGCCACGTCATTGGGGGAGCGGACCTCGACGGACAAGCCAAAGCGGTCGAGCAGTTGGGGGCGCAATTCGCCTTCTTCGGGGTTGCCAGACCCGACGAGCACAAAGCGGGCAGGGTGGCGGATCGACAGACCTTCGCGTTCGACCACATTCTCGCCCGATTGCGCCACATCAAGCAGCAGATCGACGATGTGATCCTCCAGCAGGTTTACCTCGTCAATGTAGAGATATCCGCGATTGGCGCGCGCCAGCAGGCCCGGTTCAAACGCCTTTTCGCCACGCGTCAGGGCGCGTTCAATGTCCAACGCGCCGACCACGCGGTCCTCGGTGGCACCCAAGGGCAGGTCAATCACCGGAGTGGGGCGCGTCACGAGTTTTTTCGACCCTAACTCGGCCCATTCCGGGCAGTCCGTTGCCTTTTCAGAGTTCACGGGGCAGCTTTCGACGGCGCGAATAGGCGGCAACAGGGCCGCAAGCGCGCGCACGGCAGTTGATTTCCCGGTGCCCCGGTCGCCAAAAACCAGCACGCCGCCGATACCGGGGTCAACAGCCGTCAGCACCATGGCCTGTTTCATTTCATTCTGGCCGACGATCGCGGAGAAAGGGAAGGGGGTCTTCATACGTGTATGTCCAATTTTGCAAGAGGGCTTGCGCCCTCCCATGAACCTATATCGCCCAATATGGCGAAACGGGCGTAGAGTTCTTCGGAAAACCAGTCCTCGTCGCGAACGGCGCGAATGGCGGAGGCATGTGGCCCGTTATGTCGCGCAAAGGCGGCCATGGCATTGGCGTCCGGCCAGATCGAAAAGGTCACCTGATGCAGCAATGGCACCTCTCCGATGCCAATCTTGAAGGCCACATTGTCATCGCTGCCGATCATCTGGCTGATGTCAGGGACCCGTCGCCAGAACTTGAGCGCAAGGGATGGCTTTACGGTGGCGCGCGTCAAAGCTGCAAGCGGGCCGGTGATTTTCTGGCCAGTGGGGTGAAACGGTGTGTCCCCTGACCAGACGCCGCGCACAGAGCTGGTTTCAAGAAAAACGGTCCAGCTTTCGGATGCCTTGCTGCGGTATTTGTCGAAAATCGGGGCTCGGTCGATTTGCGTACGCGCTGTTTGCTCGTCTGGCCAGGTGGCGAGGATTGCGAAAACGGCGGTGTTGGGCAGGGGAGTGAAGCCTTCGCCACTGCCGGAGCCGCAGAGTTTCCAGAAACCGATTCCCGGAACCGAGGGCAGGGACAGGCGCGCCCGCCCCATCATGTACAGTGCCCAAATACGCGCCGTGATCCGCGAAAAGCGGAAAAAGCTGATGGTTACAACGGGTCGTTTGGTCATTTCGCGCACAGGTTCTTTCGCAAGTGTCAACTTAGTCTGACACCAATTCCGCCAAAATGGAAGATCACAATTGTCAAGTCAACTAGACACATCTACTGTGGGTATATGATGACACGTATTGATACTATCGAATCTGTTGAGAGTGGCGAACGCGCGGGCGCGCGCGCCATCGTGATTGGCGCAGGACTGGGCGGGCTGGCAGCGGCCATGCGGCTTGGGGCCAAAGGCTACCGCGTTACGGTGATTGACAAACTGGACGTTCCCGGCGGGCGTGGTTCCGCGATCTGGAAGGAGGGGCACCGCTTTGATTTGGGCCCGACGATTGTCACGGTGCCGCAGCTTTATCGTGAGTTATGGCAGGCCTGTGGGCGTGATCTCGACGCGGATGTGACGCTGAAACCGCTGGACCCGTTTTACGAAATTCGCTGGCCGGATGGCACGAAATTTGTCGCCCAGCAGGACACTGAAAAGCTGCGGGCTGAAGTGGCCAAGCTGGCGCCGGGTGATCTGGCGGGGTTCGACAAGTTTTTGGTGGATAGTTCGAAACGCTATTGGTTCGGGTTCGAAGATCTTGGCCGGCGTTCCATGCACAAGCTGTGGGATCTGGTGAAAGTGCTGCCAACGTTTGCGCTGCTGCGCGCGGATAAATCGGTCTATGCCCATGCCGCGAGCCGGGTGAAGGACGAAAAGCTGCGCATGGCGCTGAGCTTTCATCCGCTGTTCATCGGTGGTGATCCGCTGCACGTGACGTCGATGTATATCCTCGTGGCCTACCTCGAAAAGGAGTTCGGGGTGCATTACGCCATGGGCGGTCTGGCCGGTATGGCGCAGGCGATGGGGCGCGTGATCGAAGATCAGGGCGGTACGCTTTTGATGAACACCGAAGCGGACGAGATCGTGGTGCGCGATGGCACCGTCACCGGCGTCAGGCTGGAAAGCGGGCTGGAAATGGGCGCGGATGTGGTGGTGTCAAACGCGGATGCGGGCCACACCTATACGCGGCTGATGCGCAACCACAAAAAGAAACGCTGGACGCCTGCCAAGCTGAAAAAGACGCGTTATTCCATGAGCTTGTTCGTATGGTACTTTGGCACGAAGGGCACGCGGAACGACTGGAAGGATGTGGGGCATCACACGATCCTGAACGGGCCGCGCTATGCCGGATTGCTCAAGGATATCTTTATCAAGGGCAAGCTGTGTGACGACATGAGCCTTTATGTGCACCGCCCTTCGGTCACCGATCCGAGCGTTGCGCCTGAGGGCGATGATACGTTCTATGTGCTCAGCCCTGTGCCGCATCTGGGGCACGACAATGGGGTCGATTGGGCCGTGGAAGAGCCCAAGTACAAGGCCAAGATGCTGAAGGTGTTGGAAGACCAGCTGCTGCCCGGTCTGGCCGATAAGATCAGCACCGAGGTCGTCTTTACACCCGAGACATTCCGCGACCGTTACCTCAGCCCGCTGGGGGCGGGGTTTTCGATTGAGCCGCGCATCCTGCAAAGCGCGTGGTTCCGCCCGCATAATGTCTCGGAAGAGGCAAAGGGGTTGTATCTGGTGGGCGCGGGCACGCATCCCGGGGCAGGGGTGCCGGGGGTGATTTCGACCGCTGAGGTGCTGGGCAAACTGGTGCCTGATGCGGAGACAGTGAAATGATCGCGCCCGCGGATATGGAGCACTGCCGCGAGGCGATCCGTCATGGGTCTCTGTCCTTTCATGCGGCGTCCAAATTGCTGCCCGCGCATGTGCGGGACCCGGCCTTGGCGCTTTATGCGTTCTGCCGTTTGGCGGATGATGAGGTCGATCTGAAACAGGACAAGGTCGCGTCGGTCTTGCGGCTGCGGGATCGGCTGGATCAGGTCTATGCGGGGCGGCCCAAGAATGCGCCGACGGATCGTGCTTTTGCGGCCATCGTGGAGGAATTCGAGATGCCCCGCGCGTTGCCTGATGCCTTGCTCGAAGGGCTGGCATGGGACGCGGCAGAGCGTCGGTATGATACCCTGTCCGGTGTGAAAGACTATTCCGCGCGGGTGGCTTCGGCCGTTGGGGCGATGATGTGCGTATTGATGCGGGTGCGCGATGCGGATGCTCTGGCGCGGGCCTGTGATCTGGGCGTTGCCATGCAGTTGACCAATATTGCCCGCGATGTGGGCGAGGACGCGCTGGAGCGGCGCATTTATCTGCCGCTGGACTGGCTGGAGGAGGCCGGGATAGAGGTCGAAGCCTTTTTTGCCGACCCCGAGGCCACAAAGGCCGTGCGGGGCATGGTCAAGCGTCTGGTGATGGAGGCCAACCGCCTTTACATGCGCTCCGAAGCGGGTGTTGGCGCATTGCCGCGCGGGTGTCGTCCGGGGATCTATGGCGCGCGGTTCATCTATGCCGGTATCGGCAGCCAGTTGACGCGCATGGGCTACGATTCAATATCCGCGCGGGCGCGCACGAATAAATGGCAAAAGATCGGCTGGCTGGGTCAGTCCATGTTGCTGAGTGGGGCGAGCATGATCATGCCGAAATCCTCAGTGCTCTATGCGCGACCCTTGCCGGAAGTGCAGTTTCTGGTGGATGCCACGGCGGTGGGTGCGCCGCAAAGCTCACGCAGTGATGCACTGATTTCTATCCTTTCGACCCTCGAGTCCCGGCGTCAGGCGCAACGTGCCGAGTTGACAGGCTAAAGCGTTAGCCCTACCAGACAGTCATGTTCTGGCTTTTATTCAGTTTATTTCTGGTTGCCTGCGTTGGCGCGGGCCTCACCGGTGGGTTGTTCCCGCCGGGTCCGTGGTATCGAAAACTGGAAAAGCCGTGGTTTACCCCGCCCGACTGGGTATTTCCCGTTACTTGGAGCGTGCTTTATGTCTGCATCGCTGTGGCGGGCGCACGGATCGCGATGGCTGAAAACAACGCGGTGGCGATGGCTTTCTGGACCTTGCAGATCGCGTTCAACGGGTTGTGGACGCCTGTGTTCTTCGGGATCAGGAACATCAGGCTGGGCATGGCGGTCGTTTCTGTTCTCTGGTTTGTGGTGCTCGGTGGGATCATCGTGATGTGGTCTGTGGATCAGATCGCAGCCCTCTTGTTCATACCCTATCTGGTCTGGGTGACAATTGCCGCATCCCTCAACGCCGGTGTGTGGTGGCTGAACCCGGATGTGGCGCGCAACCCGCCACATGTCGCGACCTGAAACCTGCCAGAGCTGTGGTCTAGACAGCAAACAGCACGTGTCCCGCCCGCAGGTCTTTACGGTTAAAACCTGTAGGAAACGCCCAATACCGGTCCTGTTTGTTCCAGCTGGAAATCATCGCCGTCATTGTCCACGTTCAGATACCGATACCCGGCGCGCGCCGTCCAGTTTTCTGCGAATTCATAGTCGAATGTAACTGTGAACTGATAGGTCTCGCGGTCGTTGATGAAATTGCCGTAATCGGCAGAGATCGTGGTGCTCCATGTATCGGATAGCTTAAAACGTCCCATCGCTGCGATGATCGGGTCGGTCCAGCTGTTGTCGTCGCCGACCGTTCTTCCGGGCTGGGTGCCGGGGCGCAGCCGCAAGGTTGTATCGGTGTTGAAATACCTCAAGCCGCCCCCGAGGTGGAGCGAATACGTTGGTGCATCCCGCATTTTGTACAGCGCCAGAGCGTTGAAAACGGTGGTCTTGGAGGACGTGTCGAGGCGCGAAAACGCGTCACCCGGTGTGCTGTTTTCAAAGCCGAGGTTGAAATACATCAGATCCGCGATGAACGTCCACTGACCGTTGCTGGCCGCAAACGCGCCCATGCCTGCAAATTCCAGATTATCGAGCGCATCGGAAAAGCTGAGTTCGCCCTCGAGCCCGCCGACGTTCAGCGTCGTCTCCGAAGCGAAAAGATAGAACGACCCCTCGTAGGTCCAAGCACTGCCCTGCGCGACTGCGGGTCCTGCGGCGAGGGCCAGTAGTCCTGCTATGGTGCGGGCTTTGATATGATACATGTTCTGATCCTCAGGCTTGGGTCGGGTCGTTTCAGTTATGACGATCCAATACACCCTGAGTAGAAATTTTACATTAAGAGCGCAACCTGAGAGTTTCTAACGCTACCGAACGCCTGTCTTGCAGTGCAGGGAGGCCGGTCAGTCCCAGCTCCAGTTTTTCCGGCGGGGCACGCGCACGGCGAGCATGGGTTTTAAAAGCGGGGATCGGAACCGGGTCAGATCAAGCGCTTCGTGCACGCCGGTTGTTTCCTCGCCGTCGATCTTCGTGCGCACGGCAGAGCGGGAATAAAACGGGGCGTCGAGCATGCTCATCACCTGATGGGGTTTATAGCCCGCATCGGCGCGCGTCTCGCGTTTCACGGCCCAGAGCGTTCGGCGAAACCCGGTTTTCGGGGGCATTTCAATATCGCGCGCGTTGCCGTCATGATCAAAGGCAAATCCTGCTGACAGATCCGTGCCATCAAGACGCGTGGCGTCGTAGAAACAAGTGGCGCCCTTTGCGGTCGGGAACCGGCCCCATGTCCAATAGCTGAAGTCTTCTTCCAGCGCGCGGGATCCGAAATTTGCATCGAAATAGCCCTCGCCCTGCCATTGCCAGCCGGGGCGGTCGATATCGACGCTGATGCGCGCGCGGGGCGCAAACGGTCGCCAGATGTGGGCACCATCCGGCGTCAGCGGCAGTTCGACATTGGTGATGGCCGAAGGGGTGACGCGAATTTCGCCCTTGATGCGGTTGATCAGGGGCGGGCTGGACACCTCGTTGATTTCAATGACCAGATCGTTGCCATCCCAGCGCATCATCGACGGGCCGACCTGCAGCCGGGAGGCGGTCTGGCGCAGCGCGCTTTGCCCCCGGTCGGTCATGGTGAACCGTCCGCCGGGCCCGTAGGTGGCGACATTGATGCAGACGTGATCCTGCGGGCATTTGCGCCCGGACCAGCGGTACCACGGCGAAAACACCGACCCGATAAACCCGATGACGGAAACCGCGCGCGTGCCGCAATCGCTCAGCCCGTCGACATACCACCAGGCGTAGCCGTTGGGGCCGACAGCGACGTTGAAGTTTGGGCGCGCAAGATCGCCTCTGCCGCGTGCCGGGCGGAGAGTGTCGCCATCGGGACCCCCGCGCCCGGATGCGTGCCGCCCCCCGCGAGCCAAAGCCCCGCGATCGGTGTCTGTGCCGTCGGACGCTGAAGCGCTGCCGTCAGCCCATGCGGCGTCTGGCCGTAAAGCGCGCCGAGCGTTTCGGGAAAGAGCGTCGCGAAGTCCTGCGGCGTCGTGAGTGTCGCTGTTGTCGGTATCGGTGTGAAAGTCACGCCCATATCCGCCATCTGTCGCATGATCTGCTGGTGCCATTTTGCAATCTCCTGTGGGGGAGTGTGTTTGTCTGTTGCGGGAGCGTTCGAGATCATCTCGAAACGCTCAAGGTTGGGGATGTCTGCGCCGTGACCTCGGTCTTCGGCACAGAGATACAGTGTGGGATCCGCGGGCATGCGGCCTGCCATCAATTCGGTAAACTCGCGATCCGGGTCTGCTGCAAAGAAGACATTGTGATGGGCCAGATCATGGCCCTGCGGGGTTGCTGCAAAGCTGTGGACACGGGCCGAGAAAGATCTGGGCAGTTTGGCGGTTTGCGGGGCGACGACCTTGAGGTCCGTACCCATGCTGCCAGTGGCCAAGGCGCGGGGGTCGCCTGCGTAGAGGATCGCGTCGGCTTCCAGCAGATAGGTGCCGTCGATTTCAACGCCCACGGCGCGCCCACCCACTGTTTTGATGCGGTCCACATGGGTGTTGTAGCGGATGTCGACACCTGCGTGTCGCGCCAGTTTGGCGATGGCATGGGCCAGTTTGTGCATGCCGCCCTCAACCACCCAGACGCCTGCGGCCTCTGCCTGCCAGATCAGCGACAGGATCGCCGGGCTGAGATGCGGCGCACCGCCCACATATGTGGCATAGCGGCCAAAGAGTTGTGAAAGCCTTGGGTCGCTGAAGGCGCGGCCCAGCGATGTTTTCAACGTCGACAGCGGGGCCATCGCGGCAATCAACTGCGGTTGTTTGAGGACATGCGGGACAAGTTCACGCATCTTGGGCGTGGGCGCCTGCATCATCGGCGCGTCAAACGCATCAAACAGCTGTTGGGTGCGTCTGTTGAAACGCATGAATTGATCTGCGGCCTTGTTTCCGGCGAAGGCGGCTATGGCGTCGCGGGTCAAAAGCGGGTCTGCGTGCAGGTCCAGCTTGCTGCCATCGGGCCAGAAATGCCGCGCGAGGACGCTTTGTGGCACAAGCGTCACATGGTCCTTGAGCCGGGTGCCCGCGCAGGCGAACAGATCATCAAAGACATGGCGCATGGTCAGGACGGTGGGCCCGGCATCAACCGGTCCTGCCGCACTGTGCACGGTTCTGATTTTCCCGCCGGGGTGGTTGTGCCGCTCAAGCAAAGTGACCTGCATGCCGCTGGTCGCAAGGCGCAGCGCGGCGGCAAGACCTGCGATGCCCGCACCAATCACGATGGCGCGTGGCCTGTCGGGAATAAGGGGGGCTGTTGAAACATGCATAAGGGATTGTTGACTCGAATGACGAAAGTGTCCAGTATGATTTACACTTTAGTGTCGGAAAAAACTGACACTTGCGCTCGAAAGGATCTCCACATGGGCATGAATTCGCGAATTGAAGCCGCCATTGCGCAAGCTGTCGCCGTTGGGCAGGGGCGGGGGGCTGTGCCTGTCAGGCTGTCATCCGCGCTTGGATATGCGACTGCGCCGGGGGGCGCGCGCATCCGACCGACGATTCTTACGTCCGTTGCGATGGCCTGTGGCGATGATCAACCCAAGCTGACGGATGCGGCTGCTGCTGCGCTGGAACTGATCCATTGTGCCAGCCTTGTGCATGATGACCTGCCTTGTTTTGACGACGCGGATATGCGCCGCGGCAAGCCCTCGGTGCACAAAGCCTATTCTGAGCCGCTGGCGGTGCTGGCGGGTGATAGTCTGATCGTGCTGGCTTTCGAAATTCTGGCGCGCGAGTCCGGCCTTGCGCCTGACCGTGTAGCGCAAATGATTCTCATTCTTTCACAACGCACTGGCATGCCGGGCGGCATCTGCGCCGGGCAAGGCTGGGAGAGCGAGGCGGAGATTGATCTGTCCGCCTATCATCAGGCCAAGACCGGGGCACTGTTCATTGCGGCGACGCAGATGGGGGCGGTGGCTGCCGGTCAGGACGCTGAGCCATGGTTTGAACTGGGTGCGCGGATCGGTGAGGCCTTTCAGGTTGCAGATGATTTGCGCGACGCTCTTTATGACGCCGAAACACTGGGCAAGCCTGCCGGTCAGGATGATCTGCATGGGCGGCCCAATGCGGTGACGCTCTTGGGTGTGCAGGGGGCGATTTCGCGGCTCAAGGATATTCTCGGCGGGGCTATTGCCTCTATCCCATCCTGCCGGGGCGAAGCGCAACTGGCCGATATGGTGCGCAGATATGCAGAGCGTCTGACGCCTGTGGCCCCGAATGTTGCGGCCTCGCGCAGTAATGTCTGACATAGCAAGGCCGGACCATGCGCAGGACATGCCGGAGTGGCGCGGCGGTTGGCTGAACCGTCTGGTTGCCAGCCCCGGTTTTCAAAGTTGGGCGAGTTGGTTTCCGCTGACACGCGGACAGGCGCGCCGCGATGGTGCGATACTTTTCGATGTGGTGCAGGGGTTTGTGCAAAGCCAGGTCTTGATGGCCGTGGTGGAGCTTGACCTGTTGCGTCGTCTGCGCGGTGGTCCGCAATCGGCGGAGATGCTGGGGCGCGCAACGGCGATCCCGCCCGAACGTATGCAGGTCTTGTTGCAGGCCGCAGCCGCGTTGAAATTGCTCAAGCGGACGCGGAACGGGCAATATAGTTTGGCGCGCAAGGGCGCGGCTCTGATGGGGGTGCCGGGGTTGGAGGCGATGATTCGTCATCACCGGGCCTTTTACGCAGACCTGAAAGATCCCGTTGATCTGCTGCGCGGACCGGAGCGCACGGAGCTGTCCGAATTCTGGCCCTACGTCTTCGGCGCGCGTGGTGAGATCGACCCGCAGGTGGCCGAGGCCTATTCCGATCTGATGGCGCAGAGCCAGCTTTTGGTGGCGCAGGATACGTTGCGCACGGTGTCGCTGAAAGGCGTGCAGCATCTGCTGGACATCGGTGGGGGCACAGGCGCGTTTCTGAATGCGGTGGGGGATGCTTATCCCCGAATGAAAATGTCCCTCTTTGATTTGCCGCAGGTCACACCCGGCGCCACGGCGCGGTTCGAGCAGGCGGGCATGATGGACCGTGTCACCCTGCACCCCGGTTCGTTCCGCGATGACCTCTTGCCGGATGGGGCAGATGCGATTTCCCTGATCCGGGTTCTGTATGATCACGCCGATGACACAGTGGCGACGCTGCTGGAGGATATCTTTGACGCGCTGCCGGATGGCGGGCGGCTGATTATCTCGGAACCCATGGGCGGTGGCGCGCAGCCGGATCGGGCGGGGGATGTGTATTTCGCCTTTTACACAATGGCGATGCAGACAGGGCGCACACGGTCAGCCGAAGAGATCACAGCGCTGTGTCAGGCGGCTGGTTTTACCGACATCCGCTGCCCCCGCCCGGCGCGTAATTACGTGACGCGGGTGATCTCGGCACGCAAGCCAAATCAATGACGCAAAATGTGTCAATTATAGTTGACACACTGACGTGTAAGTTTAAACTGACATGTAACGAAGCCAGAATCTGTGAGTCTTGCTGGACAGTAGTTGCCCCAAGACTCAGCCGGAAGGAGCCAAACCCGTGGACACCACAGCCGTTCTTCTGAAAGGTCCCAAAGACCTCGATGTTGACACCCTGCAGCTACATGCGCCGGGTGACGGGGATCTTGTGGTCGAGATTGAACACTCCGGTATTTCAACAGGCACCGAAAAGCTTTTCTGGTCCGGCGAGATGCCCCCATTCCCCGGCATGGGTTATCCGCTTGTGCCCGGCTATGAAGCGGTGGGCGAAGTGGTTGAGGCCGACAAGGCCACAGGGTTCAAGGTTGGCGAACGTGTGTTTGTCCCCGGTGCGAATTGCTATGATGGTGCCTTTGGTCTGTTCGGTGGGGCGGCGTCGCGTGTCGTTACCGCGTCGGATCGTGTGACCCGTATTGATGCGGGGCACGGTGCAAGCGGCGCGCTTCTGGCGCTGGCCGCAACGGCGCGCCATTCCATGGCGGGTCTGAATAAATCCGTCCCCGACCTGATCGTGGGTCACGGTGTGCTGGGCCGTTTGCTGGCGCGTCTGACGATTGCCGCCGGTGCGCCTGCGCCGATGGTCTGGGAAATTGACGAAAGCCGTCGCAAGGGCGCGCAAGGCTATCAGGTGATCGCGCCCGAGGACGATCCGCGCCGGGACTATGCTTCGGTCTATGATGCTTCCGGTTCGGTTGAGGTGCTCAACGATCTGGTGGGGCGTCTGGCCAAGGGCGGTGAAATCGTGCTGGCGGGGTTTTACACAACGGCGATCAGCTTTGCCTTTCCGCCTGCCTTTATGAAAGAGGCGCGGTTTCGTGTGGCGGCTGAGTGGACACATGACGATCTTGCAGCGACGCGCGCACTTGTCGAGGGCGGATCACTCAGCCTCGATAATCTTATTACACATCAGGCCAGCCACCTGAATGCACGGGCGGCCTACGCTCAGGCGTTCACGGACCCGGACTGTCTCAAGATGATATTGAACTGGAAGGACGTGGCATGAAAGATGAGGTTCCAAATCTGAAGGACTTCGACAAACGTTTGCGTGACGAAGCGCAGGCTGAGCCTACGCTGGAAGTCCCGCAAGGCGAGCCCACATCCAAGACGCAGATCATCGCGATCTACGGCAAGGGTGGTATCGGCAAATCCTTTACGCTCGCAAACCTCAGCCACATGATGGCCGAGCAAGGCAAGCGCGTCCTGTTGATCGGCTGCGATCCGAAATCTGATACGACCTCGTTGCTCTTTGGGGGCAAGGCCTGCCCGACGATCATCGAAACCTCGACGCGCAAGAAACTTGCAGGCGAAGAGGTCAAGATCGGTGATGTCTGCTTCAAGCGCGGCGGTGTGTTCGCGATGGAACTTGGTGGCCCCGAAGTGGGTCGCGGCTGCGGTGGTCGTGGGATCATCCACGGGTTTGAGCTGCTGGAAAAGCTCGGCTTTCATGACTGGGATTTCGACTACGTCCTGCTCGACTTCCTCGGCGACGTGGTCTGCGGCGGCTTTGGTCTGCCCATTGCCCGCGACATGGCGCAAAAGGTGATCCTGGTTGCCTCGAACGATTTGCAGTCTCTTTATGTGGCGAACAACGTCTGTTCCGCCGTTGAGTACTTCCGCAAGATGGGCGGCAACGTCGGTGTTGCAGGACTGGTCATCAACAAGGATGACGGCTCCGGCGAAGCGGCGGCCTTTGCCAAAGCGGTCGACATTCCGGTTCTCGCATCCATCCCGCAGGACGATGACCTGCGCAAGAAATCTGCAAACTACCAGATCGTCGGCACCAGCAAATCCCAGTGGGGCGATATGTTCGCAGCCTTGGGTGATAATGTTGCCGTCGCCCCTCCGGTTCGGCCAACGCCGCTGGATCAGGACGGATTGCTGGATCTTTTCGACGCCTCTGAAACGGGGGGCGACTATGTTCTTGTCCCGGCCACGGATGTGGACATGCGCGGCAAGAACGCTGAACCCAAGCCTTCGCTGGAGGTTGTCTATGACGATGCGTGAGCGCTTTGCAAAATCGCAGCGCGCAATTGATCGCGGACATTTGCGCGGGGTCAAGTCCCTTTGCATGCATGAGGTCGCGCAGGAAGCCATCGAACAGACCCGCGAATTGCTAAGCAGCGTTTCGCAGATGGGCATTAAGCTAGAGGAAACCGGCAAGTGAAAAACGAAGTCACATATGACGATGCCGCCGACGTGGAGGTGATCAAAGGTCACCCGCATGGTGATGTGTCCCGTGTGGCAAGCGACGCACCTGCCGATGCGATGGGCTGTCATTCCGGTGGCGACATGGCGGAGGCTGCGCGCAATGCCGGCCAGTCCGAATTGTTGGACAAGTTCAAGGCGGATTACCCTGTTGGTCCGCATGACAAACCACAATCCATGTGCCCCGCCTTTGGCAGTTTGCGCGTTGGCCTGCGGATGAAACGCGTGGCCACGGTGCTCAGCGGCTCGGCCTGCTGTGTCTACGGCCTGACGTTTGTGTCCCATTTTTACGGCGCGCGCCGCTCGGTCGGGTATGTGCCGTTCAACTCGGAAAGCCTTGTGACCGGAAAGCTCTTTGAGGACATTCGTGATAGTGTCCACGAGCTTGCCGATCCTGATCGCTATGATGCGATTGTTGTAACCAACCTTTGTGTGCCGACAGCCAGCGGTGTGCCGCTGCGTTTGTTGCCCAAAGAAATCAATGGTGTCCGGATCGTCGGAATCGACGTGCCCGGATTTGGAGTTCCCACACATGCAGAGGCCAAAGATGTTCTGGCCGGTGCAATGCTGAACTATGCCCGCGCTGAAGCGACAGCGGGGCCGGTGGCGGCACCCGTGGGTGGGAAATCTGCACGTCCAACCGTTGCCATGCTGGGGGAGATGTTCCCCGCTGATCCGATGATGATCGGGCAGATGCTGGCACCAATGGGGCTTGCAGCAGGACCGGTGCTTCCTTGTCGGGAGTGGCGCGAGCTTTATGCAGCACTCGATTGCGCTGTGGTGGCCGCGATACATCCATTCTACGTGGATACGGTCCGTGAATTCAAAGCCGCCGGGCGGCCCGTCGTGGGCTCTGCCCCGGTTGGTTATGACGGGACGGCGGCGTGGCTCAAGGCCATTGGCGAGACACATGGCGTGTCTGCCGAGGATATTGCTGCGGCGCAGAACGCTGTGCTGCCTGCGATCAAGGGCGCGCTTGCCGCAACGCCGATCAACGGGACGATCACGCTGTCGGGCTATGAAGGTTCCGAACTGCTGGTCGCGCGTTTGCTGATCGAAAGCGGGGCGAATGTACCCTACGTCGGCACCGCATGCGCCAATTCACCCTGGTCTGCGGATGACGCGGCATGGCTGGAAGCCAAGGGCGTCAAGGTGAAGTACCGCGCATCACTCGAAGATGATTGCGCGGCCATGGAGGCGATCCAGCCAGACCTTGCCATCGGGACAACGCCTGTTGTGCAAAAAGCCAAACAGCTCGGCATCCCCGGACTTTACTTTACCAATCTGATTTCGGCGCGGCCCCTGATGGGTGTTGCCGGTGCGGGATCGCTCGCGACGGTCATAAATGCGGCCATGAGCAACAAAGAGCGCATGGCGCATATGAAGGAATTCTTTGAAGGTGTGGGCGCGGGCGATACCGCCGGTGTCTGGGAGGGCGCGCCAAACCTGCGCCCCGACTTCCGCGCGCAACACCAGAAGAAAATCGACAAGCTTGCGCGTGCCGCCAAAGCGCAGGAGATGATTTAGTGACTGCGCAAAATTCATATTTTGCGCAGAGTGCGCGGCAGCGGGTTTTGATAAAAACCCGCGTGCGCACCCCGTTGATCGGAGGTGGCTCATGCTAGTCACAG
The DNA here is from genome assembly GCF_019654895.1 of Roseobacter sp. OBYS 0001. NCBI lineage: Bacteria > Pseudomonadati > Pseudomonadota > Alphaproteobacteria > Rhodobacterales > Roseobacteraceae > Roseobacter > Roseobacter sp. OBYS 0001. The sequence continues at coordinate 73,208 of NZ_BPES01000016.1, read as the reverse complement.
ATCATGATCGCGCGGGCGGCTATTGGGGCGCGGTTTACGCCTTTTGCGCTGTCAAAGGATTACAGGTTGTTATCGACGGTCCTGTGGGCTGCGAAAACCTGCCCGTCACATCCGTCTTGCATTACACCGATGCCTTGCCACCCCATGAGTTGCCCATCGTGGTAACCGGTCTGGGCGAAGGCGAAATGGGTGCCGGTACGGAAGAATCCATGAAGCGCGCGTGGGAGACACTTGATCCTGCACTGCCCGCCGTCGTGGTGACCGGATCAATTGCCGAGATGATCGGCGGTGGCGTAACGCCACAAGGCACAAACATTCAGAGATTTTTGCCACGCACCATTGATGAGGATCAATGGGAAGCGGCAGATCGGGCGATGACCTGGATCTTTACCGAGTTCGGTATGACCAAGGGTCGGATGCCGCCCGAGAAAAAACGCGGGGATGGTGCGCGTCCTCGCGTTAATATCCTCGGTCCGATGTATGGCACGTTCAACATGCCATCCGATCTGGCCGAGATACGGCGACTGGTCGAAGGGATCGGTTGCGAGGTCAACATGGTGCTGCCCTTGGGCGCGCATGTGGCCGAAATGAGAGATCTGGTAAATGCGGATGTGAACATCTGCATGTACCGCGAGTTCGGGCGCGGGTTGAGCGAGCTTCTTGCCAAGCCGTATCTACAAGCCCCGATAGGGGTCGAGAGCACTACGAAATTCCTGCGCGCACTGGGGAATTTGGTGGGCCTCGACCCCGAACCTTTTATCACGCAAGAGAAGCATTCGACCATTAAACCGGTCTGGGATCTCTGGCGTTCCGTTACGCAGGATTTCTTTGCCACCGCCAGCTTTGGCATCGTGGCAAATGAGACCTACGCCCGTGGCATTCGGCAGTTTCTTGAAGACGACCTTGGGTTCCCTTGCGCCTTTGCGGTCGCCCGCATTGCTGGCAAGAAGACCAACAACGAAGAAGTCCGCGCGATGATTGGCCAGAAAAAGCCATTGATCGTGATGGGGTCGATCAACGAGAAAATGTACATGGCCGAGCAAAAGGCGGGCTTTGGCCCGGCACCGGCCTTTATCCCGGCGAGCTTCCCGGGCGCGGCGATCCGCCGTCATACCGGCACGCCTTTCATGGGCTATGCAGGCGCGACCTATCTGTTGCAGGAGATTTGCAACGGGTTGTTTGACGCACTTTTCCACATCCTGCCGCTTGGCACGGAGATGGATGCAACGGATGCGACCCTGACACCGCTGCGGCGCGACTTCCCTTGGGATGCGGACGCGCAGGCGATGCTCGACTCGATCGTCGAGACGCATCCGATTTTGACACGAATTTCAGCTGCAAAAACATTGCGTGATGCAGCAGAGAAAGCGGCATTGGCCGCAGGCGACGAACGTGTGGTGCTCAGCACTGTGCGCGCGTTGGACCCGGCAATAGCCGGCCCTGATTTGGAGGATCAGACATGAGCGATATGACATCAGACATGATGGACACCACCGTGCAAGCACCCGCGCATTCGCGCGAGCATGTGAAGCGCAAGAATGGCGTCGAATTCAGCGTCTATTTCGCAATTATTTTCGTGGCGACCTTGCCGCTTGCGACCCTGACATGGGCCATGCACGCGATCAAGTCCCGCAGCTTTACCGACAAAGGCCCAATGGCCCGCGCGTGGAGCCAGGCCCGGATCATCACGCCGATGATCTTTTCAGCCTACTAAAACTTTTCGTTTGGATTGCATGGCAAGCATGTGATCCGACCCGAATTCTCGACATGTGTGCGCCTGTCGAGTCCAGAGACTGGAACCCTGGGAACAGGTTTTCAGAGCCCGGAGGGAGGCAACTCCCAAAGGACCCAGCCGTGGGGTGCACGGCGTCAGCATAACGTTCCGGAGGAATATTTATGGCTGATAATACCGACCTGTCCTTCACAGGTCTTACAGACGAACAGGCGCAAGAATTGCATTCTGTCTACATGAGCGGGCTTTTCCTGTTCGCGGCAGTTGCTGTGGTCGCTCACTTGGCGACTTACATCTGGCGTCCGTGGTTCGGTTAAGGAGAGAAAGATATGGCAAAGTTCTATAAGATCTGGCTGATCTTCGACCCCCGTCGCGTTTTCGTGGCACAGGGCGTTTTCCTCTTCCTTTTGGCAGCGATGATCCACCTTGTGGTACTCAGCAGCGGCCTGAACTGGTTCGAGGCGGCAGCCGCCGCAGGCGGTCAGTAATCTGGCGGCGCATCGTAAGATGCGCCACCGGAATACCGGCTTTCAGACTATCAATGCTGCGGGCGGTCTTGTGTATGCGTTACACGCCCGCAGCGAACTCGTAACTTAATTTATCGACGGCCTCCGCCTTGGATGCATGTCGACAAAGAGGTCTCTTGCGCATCTCGCGCAGCCCTTTGTCGCACCGGTTCGAAACAGGCGTGCCGCACACGCGGAGAATAGAAGATGGCGTTGCTCAGCTTCGAAAGAAAATATCGCGTCCGCGGAGGGACGCTGGTCGGAGGCGATCTGTTCGACTTCTGGGTGGGGCCTTTTTACGTTGGCTTCTTTGGAGTGACGACCGCCTTTTTTGCATTACTCGGGACAATCCTGATTTTCTGGGGCGCTTCCCAGCAAGGGACGTTCAACCCCTGGCTTATCAATATCGCCCCCCCCGACCTGAGTTACGGTCTGGGTCTGGCACCGCTGCTTGAGGGTGGGTTGTGGCAGATCATCACGATCTGTGCGACAGGCGCGTTCATCAGCTGGGCGCTGCGCGAGGTTGAGATTTGCCGCAAGCTCGGCATGGGCTATCACGTGCCCTTCGGTTTTGCCGCAGCGATCATCGCTTATATGACGCTCGTGATCTTCCGCCCGTTGTTGATGGGTGCCTGGGGACATGGTTTCCCCTATGGGATCTTCAGCCACCTCGATTGGGTGAGCAACACAGGCTACGCCTATCTGCACTTCCATTATAACCCGGCGCATATGCTGGCCGTGACGCTGTTCTTTACCACGACACTGGCCCTTGCGCTGCATGGCGGCCTGATCCTGTCAGCCTGTAACCCCGAAAAGGGCGAAGAGGCCAAGACGCCCGATCATGAAGACACGTTCTTTCGCGACTTCATCGGTTATTCGGTCGGCACACTCGGCATTCACCGCGTCGGTTACCTGCTGGCCATCAATGCCGGTCTTTGGTCGGCCGTTTGTATCATCATCTCTGGTCCCGTCTGGACGGCTGGTTGGCCCGAATGGTGGAACTGGTGGCTGGATATGCCGATCTGGGGTGAACCCATCGCTATCGTAGGGGGGATGTGAAATGATGTATCCTGACTATCAAAACATCTTCACGCAGGTTCAGGTCCGTGGCAAACCCGAAATGGGCATGGACGACGCTGGCAATAACATGCACGAAGAACGGGTTGGAAAGCCATTCTTCAACTCGCTTGCCGGTCTTATCGGCAACGGGCAGATCGGGCCTTATTACTGGGGCTGGACCTCGATGGTCGCTTTCGGCACCGGTTTGGCATGGTTCGTTATCGTGGGCTTCAACATGCTGGCGCAGGTCGGCTGGTCGATCCCGCAATTCATCCGGCAGCTGTTCTGGCTGGCACTTGAGCCGCCCTCGCCTGAATATGGGCTGACCATGCCACCGCTGAACGATGGCGGCTGGTACATCATCGCCAGTTTCTTTTTGCTGGTGTCAGTCATGACGTGGCTGCTGCGCGCATATCTCCTCGCCGAGCAGCACAAGATGGGGAAACATATCTTCTGGGGCTTTGCGGCTGCAGTCTGGTTGTTCCTCGTGCTGGGCCTGTTCCGTCCGATCCTGATGGGGTCCTGGTCTGAGGCGGTGCCTTACGGTATCTTCCCGCACCTTGACTGGACGACAGCGTTTTCGATCCGCTACGGCAACCTTTACTACAACCCGTTCCACTGTCTTTCGATCGTGTTCCTTTATGGCTCTGTCCTGCTGTTCTGTATGCATGGCGGCACCATTCTGGCGGTGACCCGTTACGGCGGCGACCGCGAGCTGGAGCAGATCTATGACCGTGGTACAGCCACCGAACGTGCGGCATTGTTCTGGCGCTGGACCATGGGCTTTAACGCCACCATGGAAGGCATCCACCGTTGGGCATGGTGGTTCGCGGTTCTGACCCCGATCACCGGCGGCATCGGAATCCTGCTCACCGGCACAGTCGTGGACAACTGGTTCATCTGGGCACAAGAGCACCATTTCGCGCCAATGTATGACGGTTCATACGGCTACGAAGACTACGGCTCCTACGAAGCCTTTATCGGTAAGGAGAACTGATCATGTTTCCCAAGTGGTTTGACAAATGGAACGCGGATAACCCGACCAATATCTTTGGTCCGGCCATTCTGGTCGGTGTCCTTGGGGTCGCTGTCTTTGGTGCCGCTGCGATCGTGAGCATCGGCAATCCTGCGCAGACGGCCAGCATGCAAACTGGCCCACGCGGTACGGGCATGTCGGTACCGGAATTCAATGTGGCCCGGTTTACGCCGGACCCCACGATTGAAGGCTACTACACCGAAGAACCCTATATCCCCGAAGGTGGCGAAGATCTGGCCAAGGACATTTACGAAAATGTTCAGGTGCTGGGTGATCTGACAGAGGATAACTTCAACCGTGTCATGACAGCCATGACGCAGTGGGTGTCTCCAGAGGAGGGCTGTGTCTACTGCCATGGTGAAGGTGATCTGGAAACCTATGGTGCGGATGACCTTTATACCAAGGTCGTGGCGCGGCGCATGATCCAGATGACCCAGAACATCAATGAAAACTGGGATGGTCACGTGAATGCCAACGGCGAGGTCGGTGTAAACTGCTACACCTGCCACCGCGGGGAAAACGTGCCCTCAGAGATCTGGTTCAACATAACGCCCGTGACCGAAGCGACCGCCGGTTGGGCGTCGGTTCAAAACCGCGCCACCTCACTGAGCCAGTCCACATCATTGCCGTCAAACGCGTTGGAAATCTATCTGACGGAATACGAAGCGGTGAATGTGCACGATCTGGAAAGCCGTGTGGCCGGTGTGCCCAACGACATCGAAGTCGCGTCGATCCAGAAGACCGAGATGACGTTCTCGCTGATGAACTATTTTTCCAACAGCCTTGGGGTGAACTGCGTGTTCTGTCACAACAGCCGCGCGTTCTATGACCCTGAACAGCATACGCCCCAATGGGCGACGGCACTGCTGGGACGTCAGATGGTGATCGAGATGAACCAGGAATACCTGATCCCGCTCGAAACCGAATACCCTGAAGATCGCCTTGGACCGGTCTATGCAGATGCGCCCAAAGCGGCCTGCAAGACCTGCCACAAAGGCTATCAACAACCCATGCAAGGCATGAATGCCATTGCAGACTGGCCCGAACTCGCGACCACCGAAGCGCCAGTTTACGAATAAGAGGTTGGGCGACCGCGTGGTTGCCCCCTTTTAGCCTCGCACGGACCATTGGCTTCCTTGGTCCGGGCACGGGGTCTCAACACCCCGGTTCCCTTCCTGTTGGCTACAGGAACCTGGGGTCGTAGCGGGCTTATTCTCGATGCGACCCCTTCCTTCTTCCGCGGTGCGGTATACGGGCTTTGGCAAGAGCCTCCTGCGCCGAACACTCAGGAGACGTGCGCTATGACCGATACAAAAACCCCAACATTAGACCGTGTCGCGGGACCTGCCGATTTACGCAGCATGAGCGATCTCGAACTGCGCACTGTGGCTGATGAGCTGCGCGCCGAAGTTGTCGAGGCGGTCAGTCAGACCGGTGGGCATCTTGGTTCAAGCCTCGGGGTTGTGGAACTCAGCGTTGCGATTCACGCGGTGTTCGACACACCGCGCGACAAACTGGTGTGGGATGTGGGGCATCAGTGCTACCCGCATAAAATCCTGACAGGTCGGCGCAAGCAGATGCCCACCCTGCGGCAGGGCGGGGGCATCAGCGGCTTCACCAAACGGTCGGAATCTGAGTATGACCCATTCGGGGCGGCGCATTCCAGCACATCAATTTCCGCCGCACTGGGGTTTACCGTCAGCCGCGATATGGGTCAGCCGACAGGGGATGCGGTCGCGGTCATCGGTGACGGATCGATCAGCGCGGGCATGGCCTATGAGGCGCTGAACAATGCAGGCCACGAAGGTCGACGCATGTTCGTGATCCTGAATGACAACGAAATGAGCATCGCGCCGCCTGTTGGCGCGATGTCGTCCTATCTATCCAGCCTGTCCGAGCTGTCGCGCGTGGGCCCCTTTGGTGGCCTTGTCGCCATCGCGGAAGGCATGGAGCAGCTGGCACCAAAACCCGTGCGTGATGGCGCCCGGCGCGCCCGTGAGCTGGTCACCGGGCTTGAGAGCCGCGGTACGTTTTTCGAAGAGCTGGGCTTTGATTACATCGGGCCGATTGATGGCCATGATATGGAGCAGTTGCTGAGTGTCCTGCGCGGGGCCAAGGCACGTGCGACCGGACCGGTTCTGATCCACTGCTGCACCGTCAAGGGCAAGGGCTATGCGCCCGCCGAAGGGTCGGCAGACAAATATCACGGCGTTAGTAAATTCAATGTGGGCACCGGCGTTCAGGCCAAGGCCAAAGCAAACGCGCCCTCTTACACGGCGGTGTTCGGGGATGCGCTCACATCACTTGCCGAAGAAGACCCTTCCGTCGTGGCGGTCACGGCAGCGATGCCCTCGGGCACCGGGGTCGACCGGATGGCCAAACGGTTCCCGAACCGGGTGTTCGACGTCGGTATTGCCGAACAGCATGGCGTGACATTTGCCGCTGCGATGGCGGCAACGGGGCTGAAACCGTTTTGCGCGATTTACTCGACCTTCTTGCAGCGTGGCTACGATCAGATCGTGCATGATGTGGCACTGCAGGGTCTGCCGGTGCGCTTTGCCATAGACCGGGCGGGTCTTGTGGGCGCTGATGGGGCAACCCATGCGGGGTCTTTCGACATCGGGTATCTTGGTGCCTTGCCGGGGATGGTGGTGATGGCCGCCGCAGATGAAGCAGAGCTTGTGCATATGGTCGCCACGGCGGGCGCACATAACGATGGCCCGATTGCCTTTCGCTATCCGCGCGGCAATGGGACCGGCGTGCCGCTGCCCGAAACGGGCCGTGTTCTTGAAATCGGTAAGGGGCGCATGATCCGCGAAGGGGATGGCGAAATTGCGATCCTGTCGCTGGGCACTCTGCTGTCGGATTGCGAGGCGGCGGCCCGCATGCTTGAGGCCGAAGGGATCAATGTCACCATCGCGGATGCCCGTTTTGCCAAGCCGCTGGATATGGAGTTGATCGCGAACCTTGTTCAAAACCACAAGGCGCTCATCACTGTCGAACAGGGTGCCATGGGTGGCTTTGGTGCAATGGTGTTGCAATCCATGGCCGCCGAAGGACTGCTGGATCTGGGCTGCAAAGTGCGCACCATGTGTCTGCCGGACCGCTTCATTGATCAGGCGTCGCCAACGGAGATGTATCGCGAAGCGGGCCTTGATACGCTTGGCATTGTTGAACAGGTCACCCGTGTCTTGGGCCGGGACCTCAAGGTTGTGAACCTCAACGCAAACCGCACTTAAGGCGCAGACAGATCCTGCCAGCTTGGTAGCAGATCACCCGGCTTTGGCGTCGCGGCGTACACAGCGCGGGCAATCGCGCGGGCCAGACAAAGCGCTGCGCCATGGCCGATCAGGCTCAGATCCGGCAATGGATTTTTCAAGGGCTTTGCACCCATAGCCGCCGCGAAAACCAGATCACCATCCATGGGCGTATGGCTGGGCACAACTGCGCGCGCCATCCCATCATGCGCGGCAATCGCCATGCGCTGACATTGCGCTTTATCAAGGGCCGCATCGGTCGCGACAATCGCGATTGTGGTATTCGCACCCTCGCCGGTGCCATGCATCGTTTTGGTCTGGAATGGTAGGCCGTGCCCCTTGGTGGGGTCTGGGCCCAGCCCTGCGAACTCGTCACCCATTTCATAAGGCGCAGCAAAGAAATGGCGACTGCCGGGTGTCGTAACAGCACCAAATGGGTTCGCCGCGACCAGTGCCCCGACTGTTATGCCATTGTCAAACACGAGGGATGCGGAGCCAAGACCCCCTTTCAGGGTGGCCGTTGTCGCGCCGGTCCCGGCACCGGTCGTTCCGATCTCAAACAGGGCGCTTGCGGTTTCTAGCGCACGGCGGCCCAAAGCGGAGTAGGGGTTAGTGTCCCAGTCTTTCGCACCGCCATTCGTCAGATCAAAAAGGATCGCACCCGGAACGATCGGCACGATGGCGGACCCCACCACAAAGCCGCGCCCCATCGCGCGCAAGCCCTCAACAACGCCGCTGCACGCCTCAAGCCCAAAAGCGGAGCCTCCGGAAAGGACCAGCGCATCGACCGATGCGACAGATTTATCCGGGGCCAGCAGGTCGGTTTCGCGGGTGCCGGGCGCGCCTCCCATCACATGAACAGATGCGGTAAACGGCGCGTCAGCCGTCAGGACGGTCGTTCCTGATTTCAACCTGTCGTCCTGCGCATTGCCGACCTTGAGGCCAGCAACATCCGTAATCAGGTTGCGGGGGCCGGGCCGCATGTCAGATGTGCGGCTTGGCGGCAGCGGTGGCAGGATCGCCGGTATTTGGCTCGCCCTTGGGTTCGATCAGCAGCACGTGACACTCTGCTTCGGCACGGGGGCGATGCATCACGCCTTTGGGCACAACGAAAAGCTCGCCCGCTTTGACCACATGGGAAGCGCCCTCAAGGTCCATGGTCATCTCACCCTGCAACACCAGAAAGAAATCATCCGTGTCTTCATGCAGATGAAAAGGAAATTCACCCTGAAACCGAACGACCATGACATCATTGTCGTTGTACTGCGTGACCACATGCGGGTCCCAATGAGAGGTGAACTGTCCCAGTTTCTCGGCCAGATTGATCGGCTTCATATGCAGCGACCTCCGTCGACTTCCATTGCAACACCAGTGATCATGGACGCCTCGTCCGAGCACAGATAACAGGCCGCATTGCCCATATCCTCCGGTGATGAAAAACGCCCCAAGGGGATCGTGGACAGAAATTTGGCGCGCATCTCTGGCGTGTCTTCGCCCAGAAATGTTTTTAGCAATGGCGTTTCCCCGGCAACCGGGTTCAGCGCATTGACGCGTATGCCGTTGGGCGCAAGTTCGACCGCCATGGTTTTGGTCGCGGTGATCATCCAGCCTTTAGAGGCATTGTACCAGTTCAGGTTTGGTCGGGGCGACACGCCAGCGGTGGAGGCCACATTCAGGATAACCCCATGACCGCGCGCTTTCATATGTGGCACGAAGGCTTTCGCGGTCAGATAGACAGCCTTTACGTTGACGGCCAAAACCCTGTCGAAATCGCTTTCGCTCACGTCTTCCATCGGGGCGGGCAAATGGGTGACGCCCGCATTGTTGATCAGGATATCAACATCACCCCAGACCGCGCGCGCAGCCTCGGCCATGGTATCGACCGAAGCGCCATCAGACACATCGACCTGTTGCGCCACTGCGTTCTCGCCCAGTTCAACGGCCATTTCGGCGGCGGCGTCGCCATTGATATCGGCGATCATGACGCGGCAGCCCTCTGCGATGAATTTACGTGCTATACCCGCGCCAAAACCCGAAGCGCCCCCGGTAATAATGGCGGTTTTTCCAGACAGTCGCATGAAATACTCCTCCAGTTACAACTGGTATTTCAGCACGATCCTGTCATGTCCATCGCTTTGTGGTGTCGCGGGGGCATCCCGGTGATGGGTAAACCCTTCGCGATGCCAGAACTTGAGCGCGCGGGGATTTGCCGCCAAAACCGCGAGTTTGAGCAAAGCGATACGCCGTTCAAGTGCTCTTTTATTGATATCTGACAAGACTTTACGCCCAACACCTTGGCCGCGAAACGCCGGATCAAGCAGCAACAGCCCGATCCACCAGTCATCGGGGAATTCATATCCCTCGGCGATGCAGATTATGCCCACCATCGCAGGACCTTCCATGATCCCGAAATGCATGAGGCAGTCCGGTTCCAGGTCTGGTGGCACGGCGGTAAAAAAATCAAGGATATACGCGTCATCAGGGGCATGCCCTACCTCAAGCGTGGCGTAGTCCGCAGCCCGCATGGCAAGGTCCAGCGCATCCTCGCTGTGCTGTGCCTGATTGATAGGTTTCAGGATGATTTCATCCCGCATGGGTCCCGCCTTTCGTGGCTGCCATTTCAGATTGGCGTGACGCAGCATCGATGCTTGTTTTCGCTTATTAACGTTTCAGAATGGTAAACACCCTTTCACCCCGCTCTGGGCTGTGTCGTTTTGATATAAAGGCCAAATGCGAAATCGTGGTCTAATATAGTGTCATGATCGCATCAAAGGGCGGCTGTTTCAGCATGTTTGACAGGATACTGCCAAGGCTTTCCGTGTTGCGTATTGTTTCCCGGGCTTGCAGAGCCCGTGCTGCGTGTTAGCTCAGACGGATGACTGCGCCGCGCCTGATAGGAGCCGAGATCTTTCGACACTCGAGCTATGGACGCTGGCATCCTTTGCGGGTGCCGCGTGTGTCGACGGTTATGGATTTGTCGCGTGCGATGGGCTGGCTGCCGCCCGAACAATTCATCACCGCGCCAAGGGCCAAGCCCAAAGCGCTGCTGGCATGGCACACGGCGGAATATATTGCCGCCTTGCAGCGGGTAGAGAAGACGCAGGAACCGACACCGCAGGATACGCAGCGCCATGACATCGGCACGGTCACCAATCCCGTTTACCCCGAAATTTTTCGACGGCCCGCGACGGCGGCCGGGGGCTCCCTGCTGGCGGGCGAATTGCTGCGCGACGGGGGCATCATCTATAACCCGCCCGGGGGGACGCATCACGGGATGCCGGATCGGGCGAACGGGTTTTGCTATCTCAACGATCCGGTGCTTGCCATGCTGAGCCTCAGGCGCAATGGCGTGCAGCGCATTGCCTATGTGGATATTGACGCGCACCATTGTGACGGCGTCGCGGCTGGTTTTCATGGCGATCCACAGTGTCTGATGATTTCGGTGCACGAAGAACGGCTTTGGCCCAGAACCGGGTTGTTGGAGGACACAGCAGGGGGGGCTGGCCTGAACATGCCGGTGCCGCGTGGCCTGAACGACACGGAAATGGCCTATATCCGCGACAGGTTGATCATTCCGCAGGTTGAGGCGTTCAGGCCCGATGCGGTGGTGCTGCTGTGTGGCGCGGATGGCGTGGAAGAAGACCCGCTTGCGCATCTGAGCCTGAGCAACAATGCGCATTGGGCCATAACCAAAGCCTTGATAGGGATCGCGCCGCGCATGCTTGTGCTGGGAGGCGGTGGATATAACCCGTGGTCGGTCGGGCGGCTTTGGACCGGGGTTTGGGCGACGCTCAACGGGCATGACATTCCGGATCACCTGCCGAACGAGGCGGAAGCCGTGCTGCGCGCTTTGCGTTTTGACGGGAACCGTCGCGGTAAAAACCCGCCACAGCACTGGTTCACGACATTACGGGATGAACCCCGTCCCGGGCCGCTCAGGTCTGAAATAACGGATCGGGTTGTGGAGCTGTCACGCCGCGCCGCGTCTCTGCGCCTGAATGTCTGATGATGGGACCGGCGGATGCTATTCGCGGGCCGACTTCGCACAATCGACAGGTCGGATCAGCGGACTACAGCAGCCATACGCACCTGTTCGGATTGGGTCAAACCGGCATGTTGTCGAACATGTCGTCCAAGGCTTCGTCTTTCAGCGTGTTGTTGATCCGGCGCAAACGGCCGCTCACGGGGGCACCACGCATTGCAAGGGTGCTCAGCACGCGGTCGATCTGGGGCTGTAACATCATACGTTCAGCGTGAGTTGCCTTTTCAGCCCGATCTGCAAGTTTAGAAGCCTGGATTTCAAGATCAGTCATCGGTCTCTCCCATTGCACACTATCAAATCCGTCTCAGTGCCTGGATTGATCGCAAAGCGACTCACTAAGACCTTAGTCGTAAGTATACCATAGAGGACAACGGTATTCACGCTATAGTTGAGGAAATAACAGGCACGTTTGCCAAAATGGTCAGATTTTGACCAATCAATCGATGCGTTATGTTTAGTTTAGCGGTGGGCTCGCGTCAGAAGTCGAAGCTGACGGCAATAAAGGGGCCTTCCATTGTCGCATCGATCAAAACCTGATCGTCGTCAAAATCCAATGACAGATACCGATATCCGGCAGAAAAGCTGGTGCGCTCTGTCCACGGCCAGTTCACTTGTGCGATCGCCTCAACCTGACGGTCAGATCCGAAGTTGCTGCCGCCGATATTGGCCAGCCCGTGGAAACTGAAGCTTTGTCCCAATGGTGTTTCCACGCGTACACCAATCATCGGATCAACGAATGTGCTCGTTTTTGAGGCTTTTAGATTGGACACTTCGGTCGATGTCTCCAGATCCCAAGCCCTGATGCCACCGATGGCTTCAATGCGTGTGTCGGCCTCGTCGTAAAAGGCATAGCCCGCAGCCAAGGATACCATTGTACCTTTCATGCGCCATTCGGCACGGGGGTCTGTCGGCGCAATGCCAAAATCGTCAGAAAGGTTTAGGTAATTGAATTCGCCCAGAAACGACCAGCGCCCTCTGCGCGCCTGACCCTGCAACAACAGCGCCCCATCCAGAACGTCGAGCATGGATACATCGCCGCTGACCGGCGGATTGGGCCCGACATCAAGGTTCAGATCAAGCGCGGGTGCCCAGATGTAAGGGGTGATCGTGTAGTCCCAGTCATCGGATAGTCCGGGGGTTGCGAGCACGATCGCGAAAGGTATGCCGAGTATCGTGGCGCGAAAGAGATCTTTCGTGCGACGGCGGTTGTTCTTGAACGAATTTGGCCACTCCATCATTGGAATCAGGCCCTCTCACTTGTGTTCTTTGAAAAACGATAAACGAACCGGATGCAAAATAAAGACTTTAACTTAGCAAATTGAAAACACTTTGTCATCTTGGCGCGTTGCCGAGGCCTGCACGGCACGCCCTTCAGTCGCAGTGAGACTGGTGTTTTCCGTCGCATCAGGCCATATGCCAGCGCAAATATGCCTCACCCGGCGATCTGTCGGCTGTTGAACGTGGATTTATGTCAAAACCCTTGGTATTGGAACGGAACATGCAATCGGAGATGCGCGGATGAGTGCGACCGCCAGACAGACAGCCCCCATGCCTGTGGACATAAAGTCCCGCAAAGGCGGCGAACCTATCGTGAGTTTGACGGCTTACACCACCCCGATGGCGCAGATGATGGATGCGCATTGCGACATCGTTCTGGTCGGGGACAGCGTGGGAATGGTGTTGCATGGGCTGCCTTCGACGTTGGAAGTGACGATGGAGATGATGATCCTCCACGGTCGCGCCGTGTCCCGTGGGTTGAGCCGCGCGATGATGGTGATCGACATGCCTTTCGGCAGCTATGAACAAAGCCCTGAGCAAGCCTTTGAAAATGCGGCGCAGCTGATGCGGGAAACCGGGGCCGGCGCGGTCAAGCTGGAAGGCGGGCAGCACATGGCGCAGACCATTGAATTTCTGGTGCAACGTGGCATTCCTGTCATGGCGCATATCGGGCTGACCCCGCAGTCCATCAACACATTGGGGGGCTACAAGGTGCAGGGACGCGGCCCGCAGGCCGAGGTGTTGATGCAGGATGCCAAGGCCGTCGCAGCGGCGGGTGCTTTTTCGGTTGTGTTGGAAAAGACACCGCAGGGCTTGTCAGATGAGATCACGGCAAGCATCGACATTCCAACAATCGGGATTGGGGCATCAGCGGGATGCGACGGGCAGATTCTGGTAGTGGATGACATGCTGGGTCTTTTCACCGCCTTCAAGGCGAAATTCGTCAAACGTTATGCTGACCTTGGCGATCTGGGCGAGGCAGCGATTGCCGCCTATGCCGCCGACGTGCGGGCACGCAGGTTCCCGGGACCCGAACATGTCTTTGCGGACGCAGCGCCCAAGGTTAAAGCGGCACAATGACGGTCCCCATATTGCGAACTTTGAGCGCGTTGCGCAGTGCGACGCGAGAGTGGCATGCAGCAGGCGAGACGATTGGCGTCGTGCCGACGATGGGCGCCTTGCATGACGGACACCTCAGCCTTGTGGCCGCGGCCAAGGCAAGCTGCGATCGGGTGATCGTGACTATCTTTGTGAACCCCAAACAGTTCAACAAGGCCTCTGATCTTGCGAGCTACCCGCGCACCGAAGAAGATGATGCCCGCAAGCTCGTCCGATTTGATGTGGATGCGGTCTATGCCCCGGATGTCAGTCAGATTTACCCGGAGGGGTTTTGCACGAACGTCTCTGTGGCGGGCATGACGGATGTGCTGTGCGGGGCGCACCGGCCCGGCCATTTTGATGGTGTTGCGACCGTCGTGACCAAGCTCTTTACCCAGACGTCAGCAGACAAGGCGTTCTTTGGCGAAAAGGATTTTCAGCAGTTGATGGTTGTGCAGCGGATGGCGCGTGACCTGGATATACCGATTGAAGTTGTTGGCTGCCCGACCATCCGCGAAGAAGATGGCCTGGCGATGTCCTCGCGCAATCTGCTGTTGTCGGACCGCGCGCGCACCATGGCGCCCCGGATGAATGAGATCATGCAGGAGGCTGCCACTGCCTTGTCACAGGGTGTGCCCTTTGATGCGTTGCAGGCCACGGCGCTCAGCCGGTTGACCTGCGCGGGGTTCATCGACGTGGATTATTTCGAACTGCGGTCCTGTGCGACGCTATCGCTTCTTGATCACGCATCCGAACCTGCGCGCCTGTTTGCTGCGGCATGGCTCGCAGGGGTGCGGCTGATCGACAATATCGACGTGCCGGTGGCGCGCTAAAGCGTCATGCGAAAAACCTGAATCGCGTCACGCGATACTTGATGTTTCGGGTATTTCGTCAGATGCGCTAACCCTTGCCCGTAAGCAAACTGACCAGCGATTGCGCCATCACCTGCGCACTGTCGATCATGTCATCGACGCCGACATATTCATCCGGCTTATGCGCAAGCTCAAGAATCCCCGGCCCATAGGCGATGCAGTTTTTCAGCTTGCCGATCCGGTCGATGTGTTTCTGATCATAGGTGCCGGGGGAGGCCACGTAGTCCGGGGCCTTGCCGATCACCTCTTCAATCGCCTGTGCCACGACGCGAACAATCGGCGCTTCCCGGTCGGTCATCGAGGGCAGCACAGAATTGATTTCCGTCAGCGTATACTCAAAATCCGGGCGCGTCTGTTTCAGGGTTTCAAGCAGGCCGGTGACTTCGGCACGGACCTGATCCAGCGGCTCTTCCAACAGGAAACGGCGGTCAATCACGATACGGCAACTGTCCGGTACGCAATGCGCGGGCAGCCCGTCAAAATCGGCATCCTGTTCGGCCTGTCCGCCATGGATCGAATTGATGTTCATCGTGGATTGCCGCGCGCCATCGGGCACAACGGGCATATCGGTCCGACGTAGGGCCATGGCGGGGAACAGCTTGTCTTCGAATTCAGATAGCACCGCACCCATATGGCGGACGGCACAATCGCCCAGGAAAGGCATGGAGCCATGCGCAATTTCGCCATGGGTTTCGATCTCTGCCCACCAGCCGCCCCGGTGCCCAAGGCAGATGCGGTCCTTGTTCAAAGGTTCCGGGATGATCACATGCTGCACGCGCTGCGGGTCGAAATACCCCCGCTCTGCAAGATAGGCGACACCGCCATATCCACCTGATTCCTCATCCGCCGTGCCTGAAATTTCGATGGCCCCGGCGTAATCGGGGTAGGTGTCGATGAAGGCTTCGACCGCGATGATCGACGCAGCAAGCCCCCCCTTCATATCACAAGCGCCACGGCCATATATCCGACCATCCTGCAGCGTGCCGGCAAAGGGGTCATGGGTCCAACCCTGCCCAACCTCGACCACATCGATATGGCTGTTGAAATGCACGCACTCACCCTGCGTGGCCCCTTCGTGCCGGGCTATAACGTTCCACCTTGGGTATTTGTCACTGTCGCCGGGTGTTCCCCTGGCGCGGATCATCTCAATGGCAAAGCCGCGCGCCTCAAGACGGGACGCGATAAACTGGCAGATCGTGTGATACTCACGGCCCGGCGGGTTCAGCGTCGGAATGCGGATCAGCGCCTGCGTGAGGGCGATCAGCTCGTCTCGTCTGTCTTTTATCGTCGCGGCGAGGTCAGTGTGCATGACCTTAGTCTTGGCCGTGGCTGTTGAAATGGCAAGCCTACTTGGCCCCGGCGGCGATATCTTTCATGGCCGCCAGAAAGGCCGAGACCTCGGTGAGGGTGTTGTAATGGCACAGCGACACGCGCACCGCTGACGTCAACCCAAGGGGGGACAGGATGTTGCCCGAATAGTGATCTGCCTTGCGAATATGCGTGCGGATGCCCTGCGCATTCAGCTTTTCGACGATCTCAACCGCCGGGACGTGATCCAGCGCAAAGCAGACAAGCCCCTCGCGCTTTGGGTTTTCCGCCCCGCCAAGGATCGTCACCCCCGGCAGTTCCGCAAGGCCGGGCAGATTGCCTGTGCCCTGCAGCATCGCGTGGGTCAAAACCTGTTCATGGGCATGGATCGCACCGCCTGCCGCCTTGATCCGCTGCTGCCTGTCGTCGCTGTCGGTATGCTGCGTGCCAAGCCATTCGAAATACTGCACCACATCGGAAAACGTCGCATAGGCCCCGGTGTCCCGCGTGCCCATTTCCCAAGAGGCGCGCGGCCCGTCGATCAGTTGCTCAAGCGGCAGGGCGGTCATGCGATCTGACACCCATGCCACGCCATAGCCATGCCGGGAAAACACCTTGTAGGGTGAGACGACATAGCCATCTATGTCATACCCGGCGATATCAATCCGCCCATGGCTGGCGTGCTGAATACCGTCAACGATGATAAAGGCATCCGGGGCCACCGCGCGGATGGCTGAACTGATGCCTGCCACATCATTTGCAATCCCGGTCACGGGAGAGGTGTGCAGGATGGTCGCGACCCTGACATCAGGGGTCATCAGCGCCGCATATGCCGCTGGTATGACCGCCCCCGTCGCATCGTCATGCGGGACCGAGATATAGGGTTTGCCCGCCTGTTCCGCCCAATGCCTTGCAGCAGAGCGCGAGGCAGGATGCTCAACCGTGGACCCGATGATGGACCCCGCACCGCTGCCCATCGCCGCCGTGCGGATCAGGCGAAAGGTCAGTTCGGTGCCGCTTTCCCCGACAAAGAACTGTCCCCCTTGTGCGTTGAAAAACAGCGCCATATCGGATTTAGCACGGTCGATGATCTTGACCAAAGCATGCGCTGCCGGATTGTCACGCCCTTGATTGTCGGGAATGGCCGCGAATTTCGCCGAAGTCTCAACAGCTGAATTGAGGGTCAGCGCGCCGCCTGCGTTCTCGAAAAAGACGCGCGGGCCCTGAAAGGGGCAGGCATCTACATGAGAAAAGCGGCTGCGAACTTCTTGCATAAGACCGGTGGTGAATTCAGGCATTATACTGTCCTTGTGGAAATTATTTCTGACTGCTTGAGCGGCAAACAGGCCTGCGTCAAGTCGCGTTTACCCAAGCAAAGTGGATTTAACGGAGGGTCTTGTGTGCACGAGGATCACACACCTTAAATTTAACAGGGATGTGGGATGCAACTGCTTAGACACAAGAGACGCAATCCATGGTAGAAATCAGGGCATTTTCCCTTTAGGTTCGCAGGGTAGGGTCGCGCCCTTTATTGCGAGATCGCCCGCAGTACATTTCTGAATTTGCTCAGTTTTATGTGTGCTGGTGCTGCGCCGTTTTTGATTTGTGGCTGCGCTGAGAGGATAAAGAAAAATGATATCACGGATTTCAGTTGGCCTGCTTGGCAAAGCGCTCTTTGCTGCAGTCGGACAAGTCGGACGCAGCAATCTGGCGCTGATCGCGGCTGGGGTTGCGTTTTATTCCATGCTGTCCATTTTCCCGGCGCTTGCGGCCTTGATTGCCGTGCTGAGCCTGATTGCCGACCCCGAAGTGGTCATCGTGCAACTGTCAGAGTTGCAGGAGCTTATGCCAGATGATGTCTATGACATTCTGAATGCGCAGATCGTCGGGCTTGTCAGCACAAGTTCGGACACGCTGGGATGGACGGGTATTGTATCGGTACTCGTCGCGCTGTGGTCCGCGCGCGCAGGCGTGGGTGCGATGATGCACGGGTTGAATGTGGTCTATGCCACCGACAGCCGGGGCACATGGCGTCATTACCTGCGCGCTGTCTTATTGACCATCAGTCTGGTTGCCGTCGGGATCGTCGCGCTATTGGCGCTGGTCATTGCGCCGGTCATTCTGGCGTTTCTTGCCTTGGGTGGGTTCACATCCGTGATCATTGACCTTTTGCGTTGGGGCCTCGGGATTGCGGTGATCTTTGCGGGTATCGGCATGCTCTATCGGTTCGGACCGAACCGGCGGCCTGAAAACACCAGATTTCTGACACCGGGGTCGGTTTTCGCGGCAGTATCCTGGGCGGCGCTTTCCATTGCGTTTTCGTATTACGTCACGCATTTCGGAAACTACAACGAGGTCTATGGATCAATCGGGGCGGTAATTGCGATGCTTGTCTGGCTCTGGATCAGCAGCTTTCTGGTGCTCTTCGGCGCCGCGCTGAACGCCGAGATCGAGGCGCGCACGGAGCCAACCCTGGACGAACCCGTCGCCGAGGATCCTGTCGAAAATCCAGATGCCGCAGAACTTGCACCCACAAGCTGAGCGCACAGGCTCAGGTGGTGAGTGTTTCCGTCGATGAGAAGAACATCGCCTGACTGACGGAGGACACGACCTGATCCTCTGCATAAGGTTTGGAAATCAGGAAGGCGGGTTCGTGTTTTTCACCGGTCAGCAACCGCTCCGGGAAAGCCGTGATAAAGATGACCGGACGCTCGCCCAAGGCTTCAATCAGGTCGTTTACCGCATCAATACCCGACGAATTATCCGCAAGCTGTATGTCAGCCAGAATAAGGTCCGGTGCATCGGCCTTGCCCAATGCGACAGCTTCCGCGCGTGTCGAGGCAATGCCGGTTACACGGTGGCCCATTTCGGACACGATGCTTTCCAGATCCATGGCAATGATCGCTTCATCCTCGATGATCATCACCGAGCCAGAGGCCGCATCTGCCATTTCACGCCGCGCGATGGAGACCAGCGCCTCGGCCTCCGTTTGTTCAATTCCGATGATATTTGCAATCTGGTCAAACCCAAACCCCTCAAGCGTGTGCAGCAAGAGCGCTTCGCGGCTGTTATCGGTCAGCTTGGCCATGTGTTTTTGCGCCCGCGCCTTCAAGCCACTTTCGGCATCATCAACAGGCGCGCCGGCACTGGACCAGATGCGATACAACACCCGGAACAGCCCGGTTTTGACGTCACTGCCATCAAGGACCGATCGGTCGGTCAGGATCGTCTCCAGAGCAGCCGCTGCAAACCGGTCACCGCTGGACTGACTTCCGGTCATCGCACGGGCAAAACGGCGCAAATAAGGCAGATAATTCGCCAACTGGCTGCTGATATCTGTGGTATCTGAAGGATTTGACATAAACCGTGTCCTTTTTTTCGGCGCAACGTGAACCATATAGAGAGTCGTGGTGTTTAGATACTGCCGGCAGCAATAGTTGCAACCGCTTTAGGGAATTTTGATCAGTATGGCTCAGTCAGGTGCGCAGCGGAAACGGGATTCGATCATCGACCAGTCCCTCAAGCAGGCCTATGAGCAGGTCATCGACGAAGGGGTCCCCGACCGTTTTCGTGTCTTGCTGGATGCGCTCAAGGAACAGGAGCAGCAACAGGGTCGTTCCAAATGAACGATGCCGATCCACGCTCTGCGCTGTTGGATCATTTGCCCGCCATGCGTGGTTTCGCCACCAGCCTGACCCGCGATCCCGTAGCCGAAGATGACGTGGTACAGGACGCCGTGATCAAGGCGTGGACACATTTTCATCAGTTTCAACCCGGGACCAATCTGCGTGCCTGGCTTTTCACGATCCTGCGCAATACGTTTTACTCGTCTCAGCGTACGTCCGGGCGCGAGGTCGCAGATGTGGATGGCGTACACAGCAGCGCGCTGGCCGAAAAACCTGCGCATGATGGGCGGTTGCAAATGACGGATTTCCGCACTGCCTTCGCGCAATTGCCTGATGAGCAACGCGAGGCGCTTTTGCTTGTGGGCGCATCCGGGTTTTCCTATGAAGAGGCAGCCAAGATGTGCGGCGTTGCCGTGGGTACCGTCAAAAGCCGCACAGGTCGCGGACGTCAGCGTCTCGCAGAATTGATGCAACTCAGCGATGAGGACGCGCTTGAAATGACCGATGACGCGACGCTTTCTGTCTTGACGGCGGCCAAAGCCGCAACGTTTTAAAATGACGGGCGGATTTCTGGACGGTGATGTTTTTCGCGGCCTCGCGTTCAGAATTCTTGTGTTTCTGACGCTGGCCCTTTTGCCGTTCGGATTAATTGCCGTTTTCCAAACGCGCGAGATTGCACGACAAGCCAATTCAAATTCAGAGTTATCCCTTTTGGCGCTCACGGATCAGGCTGCCAGTGCAGAACGTTCGATCTTTCAGGAAGCCTTTGGGGCGGCGGAAGCGCTGAGCGCGCTGACGCAATTATACGCAAGCGATGCACGGGCATGTTCGTCTTTTCTAAGTGCTTATCGCCGCGCCGTTGGGCTCTATTCCTTCATCAGCTATCTGCCCCCTGACGGGATCGTGCGCTGTTCATCGGCGGGTGGGTCCTATGATTTCAGTGACGCGCCCGGCTTTGCAAAGGAGCTGGAAAACCCCAGACGCCAGATCACTGCCAACCCAAGCGGCGAGATCAGTGCAGAACCTGTGCTGGTTCTGTCGCAACCGTTTTTCACCCGCGCAGGGTTTGCCGGGTTCATTACAATGTCGGTGCCGCTGTCGGTTTTCAGTGCCGGCATGGCGACCCCGCTGGATGGGATGCCGGCGCATCTGGTGACATTCAATGCAGACGGGAAAATTGTGCGGTCCGATCGCACGGATGACGTGACCAAAGTGGACTTGCCTGCGGATAAATCCCTGCAGGCATTGGTCGGGCAGGAGTCCGTTGTGTTTCAGTCTACCAACACCATCGGCGAGGCGCGCATCTATGCGGTCGTGCCCGTGGTCCCGGATGTCGCCTATGCGATGAGCATTTGGCGGCCCGATGAAATGGAGGAAAGCCTGCAACAATCCATCGGGCTTAGTCTGGCATTGCCGGTGATCATGTGGTTGGCCAGTCTGGTGGTGGCATTCTGGTCGTTGAACCGTCTGGCTGTGCGCCACATCAAAAAGCTGGGTCGGCAGATGCGCCACTTTGCTTTTAACCGCCGCGTGCCGCGTACCACCCTGGGGCAGGGCGTACCGCGCGAACTTGCGGAAATACAAAATTCATTCGTGCGGATGGCAGATTCCATTGTGCGTGATGAGGCCGCGCTGGAAGACACGCTGCGCGACAAGAACATCCTGCTGAAAGAGGTCCACCACCGGGTGAAAAACAATCTTCAGCTGATCTCGTCCATCATGAACATGCAGATCCGGCGCGCAGAATCCGACGATGCGCGTCAGGTGCTGAAACGCTTGCAGGAACGTATTCTCAGCCTCGCAACGGTGCACAAGAACCTCTATCAGACGGAAAACCTCGATCGCGTCGATGCAGGTAAATTACTCGAGGAAATCATCGGTGAATTACTGGCGATGGGGCTATCTGCAAGTGCTGGTGTGCGTGTGACGCAGCACTATGCGTCGATTCAAATGGATGCTGATGATGCAGCACCTTTGACCTTGATGGTGTCAGAGGCGTTGACGAATGCGCTCAAGTACCTTGGTGAGCCAGAAAGTGGCGGGCCTGCGCGGCTCGACATCACCTTTGAGATGAGCGCGGAGAACACCGCGTGTTTCCGGATCGCAAATTCCACCGCCGGCGCGCAAGGCAGTGCGGGCACCGGTCTGGGCACGCAGCTGATCAGTGCCTTTACCCGGCAACTCAACGGTACGGTAGAGGTAGGGTATCAGCAGCAAGAACATTGGCTTGAGGTCAGGTTCCCTTTGAGAGAGCGTGTAAAAGGCACTTACGATTTCTGAACCAATTCCGGCTAGCGTGATCAGGTGAGCATCAATCCAGCGGAGTTAGGAAACATGACGATCGAGATTTTTGCAATAGGATCCAGCGGTTTGGCACTGGTTGTCGTCATGCTGATGGTTGCGACAAGAGGTGATGTTGCCATCCCCAGCGATGTCAAGAAACACCGCGCCGGGAAATAGGCTGAATTAAAAACCCGGTGCCGCGAAACTTGCAGCATCGGCACGATGCCACCGCGTGCGGTAATCTTCCAGAACCGGGGAGCCTTCTTGATTGTTCTGTAAGAAGCCTTCGGGCAGATAGGCAAAGATATCGCTGGCTTCGGCCATTTTCTTGTCGCCAAGTCTCAGCATCATATGCTGTGGCATGAAACAACCGGGGTGCTCCAATCCGGCGGCGCCTGTCATTTCTCCCAATGCCTTGAGCGTGTTGCGATGATACCGGGCCACGCGTTCTGATTTTGACCCCACATCGAGAGCGCGGGCGCGCAAAGGGTCCTGTGTGGCGACGCCCACGGGGCAGTGGTTTGTATGACACGCCTGTGCCTGAATGCAGCCGATGGCAAACATGAACCCACGGGCCGAATTGCACCAATCCGCCCCAAGCGCGAGTGCCCGCGCCACATCAAAAGCGGAAACGATTTTACCCGCCGCCCCTATCTTGATCTGATCCCGCAGACCCGCCCCGCGCAATGTGTTGTGCACGAACGCGAGGCCCTCAACCATTGGCATTCCGACATGGTTGGAAAACTCTACAGGTGCCGCACCCGTACCACCCTCGGTGCCATCCACGACGATAAAGTCCGGCACGATCCCGGTCTGCAACATAGCTTTGACCATACACATGAACTCGCGCCGATGGCCGATACAGAGTTTGAAACCGACGGGCTTACCGTTCGACAAGGATCGCAGTTGCCCGATAAATTCCATCATTTCAAGCGGGGTTGAAAACGAAGAGTGTGCGGCAGGGGACACACAATCAATCCCCATCGGGATGCCACGCGCCTCGGCGATCTCTTCGGTGATCTTGGAGGCTGGCAACATGCCGCCATGCCCCGGTTTCGCGCCTTGGCTTAATTTGACCTCGATCATCTTGATCTGATCGAGGCTGGCCGTTTCGCGGAACTTATCGGGATTGAACGTGCCATCTTCATGCCGACACCCGAAGTATCCCGACGCCACCTGAAAAATCAGATCACCGCCACCGATCTTGTGATATTTGCTGACCGACCCTTCACCTGTATCATGCGCAAAACCGCCCATCTTTGCGCCCGTGTTCAGCGCTTCGATGGCATTGCCGGAAAGCGAGCCAAAGCTCATCGCCGAAATATTATAGATGGATGCGCAATAAGGTTGCTGGCACTTTGGCCCGCCGATGGTGACACGAAAATCCGTGTCTGCAATGTGGATCGGGTTGACCGAATGTGTCACCCAGGCATAGCCCGCGTCGTAAACCCGCATGCGGGTACCGAAGGGACGTTTGTCTTCCTGACCCTTTGCGCGCTGATAGACCAATGAACGTGCATCCCGCGAAAACGGTTCCTCATCCTGATCGGATTCGATCAGATACTGGCGGATTTCAGGCCGAATGCCTTCGAACAGAAACCGCATATGCCCCAGAACCGGATAGTTGCGCAAAATCGAGTGGTGCGGTTGGCGCAAATCATGAACGCCCAGCAAAGTCATGGCCGCAAAAACGAGAAACGGAACGATCAACCAGGCGCTCCAGATCATCGCCGCGAGCGCGCATGCAACGGCCAGCGCCGCCACAACAGCCATTGTCGTGAAGCGCAGCATCGGTTCAAGAAAGTGCATCCAGTTTCTCCGTTTTCGGGCATCGTTGTTTGGTCGCGGATCGTATAGCTGTTTTTGATCGTGTTCTATTGCGCGCAGTGAAGCAAGCCGTTGTGTGCCCGAATAAATTCAGCGGCACTACACAACGCTTCAACAATTGCTGATCTGGCGTATGGAGCCGTACAAATGGAAAAACTCAGGCAGGAAAGAGGCCGGGAGGTGAAAAAGATTGCCGTTGTCACCGGTGCTGCGGGTAGTTTGGGGTACGTGATGCAACCTGCTGAAATCGCCGCTTGGGTGCACGTTCTGGTATCACCGGCGGGCGATACCTCAGGCGGGAATGCCATCATCCTCAACCTGGGACGAAACGTGCGCTAATCGTACCATTCGGGCGCTTTTCGCAGTTTTGGCCATTGTTCAGGGCAGTGACCGAATATCACCATCGCCTTGTCGTTGTGTGCCTGTGTCATCAACCGGTTTGCATGGTGGCGGGCCAGGTCAGCATCCCATGCACCGGTAAAGTCGCTTTCCAACTCTGACGGCCTGCTGATCGCATCCGAGGTTAAAACTACTGGGCCGGTCTGGGGCAGCTCCAAGGCAAAAGCCAACTGTCCCGGTGCATGACCCGGCACCAAAAGCGCATCAAATCCCGGGCCCAACCGGGTGTCGGATTCCAGTTCGATATACTCAGCCTCGGGCCATTCCATCGTTTGTTTCCCGGACCAATACACCGGACGGGGCAGGGCGCGTTCAGCGGCGGCAATGACAATAGGCACGCCGGGGAAGCCCCCCATAAAACCTACATGGTCGATATGTGTATGACTTTGGATCATCAGATCAATATCGCCGCGCGCCAACCCAAGCAGGGCGAGCTGCGCCAGGGCGAGGTTCGACTTACCCAGCGACAGAACCTGACCAAAACCGCCAAGCGCGTCTTCGTCAGTCGCCGCCGCGCTATTCGCGCCGTATTTGGCAGGAAACCCGGTATCAATCAGAACATTTTCACCGGCCGTTGTCTGGATGAGATAGCCGCAAATGCCAATGATGCGGCCATCTTCATGCACCTGAAACAACCCGTAATCAAGGATCGCCAACCACGCGGGCCGGCCACGAAGGAGGGGTTGCATATATAAACCAAGGCCTTTTTGGTTGCCCGTGAACTAGAGCGGATGGGCCCGATGAAAGTCAAGATACACAGGCTGTTTGAATATCTGTTGGAATCGACGCAACCCAAGTCCGAGACGATTGTCGGTCTTTTCCTGTCGGCCTCGCCCACCTTTGGGGATTTCATTGCTGATATTGATCCATCCCTGTCACTGGATTGGAACAACCGTGACTTTCGCGGCTTGCCGCTGGACGCGCCGCGCCGCGACCCCGCGTACACGTTTGATTTTCCTTACGAACCCGAACAATCCAACAGGGCAGGTGCTGGATCAGAGTGCGTTGCGCGAAATCGCTGAGATCGCGGATAAGGTCGGCGCATGGTTGCTTGTGGATGAGGTTTACGCCGGTCTGGAATGGCAGGGGCCGCGCGCGCCCTCGATTGCAGGGCTTTATGATCGGGGGATCACCACAGGCTCCGTGTCCAAGGCATTGGGCCTGCAGGGTTTGCGCACCGGGTGGCTGATCTGCCGTGATCCGACGTTGGTCATGGACGCAGTTATTCTGCGCGAAAACACGTCTGAGATCATGAACATCATGGGCGAAGTCATTGCTGAAATTGCCCTGCGCCCTGATCGGCTGGAACCGGCTCTGCAAGATGCATGCATTGCGGGCGCTGCAAATCTTGCCCGGCTCACAACATGGCTTGAGGCGGAGCCGCAGTTAAGCTGGGTTGCGCCAAGGGCGGGGCTGATCGGGCTGGGACGCTTGCCGATCGGGTGCGATAGTGACGCATTTGCAAAGCGCTTGCTGGGTGATCCCTACCGCACTTTTGTTTTGCCGGGCAGCGCTTACGGGCAGCCACAGCACATCAGGCTGGGTGTCGGTGGTGGTGCAACGGTCAGTCTGGAAAAGGGCCTTGCCCGCGTGTCACAGACGTTGCGCGACGGGTCCGCCTAGCGCAGACCGTTGCGCGCGATAAATACAGCCAGATCAAGAATGATCTGCCCGCGCGCTGATGCAATGGCCGAGGGCCCGGCCAAAGGATCAAAAGCCACCGCCAGATCGAACAGCCCCGACCGTTCCCGACGGCCATCGGGGACTGCCACGAAATACTGGCCCGACGCGCGGTACTGACCGTCGTCACCCGCTACAAGCGTTTCAAAGCGCACATCAAGGCGGGCATCGGGCAGGGATTCAAATGGCCAGGGCGAGGACGCCACACGTGCACGCGTGACCTGCGTCAGATACCGGCTCAGTTCCAGCGCTACGGCGCGGTCAGGTGTGTCGGCCCACAGCACGTCACCGGCGCTCAGGATGCGGCCATCCGCTGCCTGAAGGGTGATTTCATCATCAGCAGCATAGGCGGGCAGGGACACGTCACGCACTTCGACGGCGCGAAAGGCGATGGCCTGCGTTTGCGTCACTTGCGGCGATGTCACAGCATATCGGTCCGACACAGCACCACAGGCCGAGAGGCAAATCAACACGCTCAAAAGAAAGGGAAAAGGTCTCATTTATCGTCCTCTGATCAGAGCGCTGGGATTGCGTTCGAGCAAACGTGCCAAGGCAGAAATAGCATTGGAGGCCTGCGAGATATCGCGCAGGGCCGCCTGTGCATCCCGGCTGAGGACTTCGCCCTTGTTATATCCTGCGATTGTGGCGCTGGCCTCGTCAAAGACCTGCGTGATGCGATCCACCAGATCGGGCAGATCCTGTGTGGACAAGGCCACCGCGTCCGCTGCATTGCGCGCAGAAAGCAGTGTTGCATTTACGTTATCCACAGCGCCCCCCTCGCGCAATTCGGCAAGGGTGCGGTTCAATTCGTCCAAAGCACCAGCAAGTGAGGCTGGCAGTTCCTGCATCGCTGGCGCGCTGACAACTGCGTCCGCCGACGCAAGCACGTCCGTGACCTGCTGGGTCAAATCCTTTAGGGGCAAACTGGCAGCTTCGGCCGCAACGCCTGCCAGTTCCGTCACCAGTTCTGGCAGTCCTTCGACCGACGTGCCAACCGCGGTTGCCGCGGAGGTGGCTGCATCTATGGATGCAAGAATGCGCGCCACGCCCTGTTGTTCTTCAATCTGGGCGAGGATACCATCGAGCCTGCCAAGGGCAATGTTCAGCGTGACCGGTATGTCCTGCACAGTCTGAGACGTGATGACACCGCGAATATCCCCAAGCAAACCGCGTAAATCTTCGGGCGCGGCCCTGATGTCTTCGCTCGACAGTAAATTCTCAGCCGATTGCAGAAATCCCATGACGCTGATCATGACTTCCTCGATGGGCAGGCTGTTGATCCGGGTGAAAACGCCCTCGACCGAAGCCGATGCATCAGAGATCTCACTGGGGGCGGATGGCATGCGGGGAATGGACCCTTCGGAGATCTCAACCTGGTCCGGCGGCGCATCGGGCAGCTGCACAAGTTCTATCTTCAACCCGCCGGTCAGAATACTGGTTGAGGCAAGCCGCGCGCGCAAGCCATTGCGCACCTGTTCTTCAAGGAGCATCAGCGCGGCTTGCGGCGTGATCTCTTCGGGCAGACCAAGGCGCGCAGGCTGGATGCCCAGAACAACGGCAAGTCTGACACGGCTGTCCCCGTAGGTTTCAGGGTCCACAACACCTGACAGGTTCTCAACAGAACCCACGCGCAAACCACTCAGTTCGACCGGGGCACCAAGCGTCAGGCCGGAGATATTTTCATCAAAGATCACCCGCACCTCAAGCAAATCGACTTCGGAGGCGTTAAACACACTGTTGCGCGCATCGGTCTCAGACGCAAATACCTCGAAAACGGAGCCATCCCCCACCTGCTCGCCACCGGACACAAAAGTATCGAATGTTATGCCACCACCGAGCAATGACGCAACGGACGTAAAATCAATCTCGGCCCCTGCAGGCCCAATGGAAAAGCTGAAACCCGACGCGTCCCAAAACCGCGTGGATGGCGTGATCAATCGCCCGTGAGGTTCGTAGATAACCGCCTCGGCAATTGCGAAATTGCCTTCGGGCGAAATGCGGGCCGGGCCCACGCGGCCGATTTCTATCCCGCGAAACAGGATGGGCGTATCAGCACTCAGGGTGCCGCCGGGCAAAGACCTGAGCGCGATCTGCAAATCTTCAGTGCCGGAATGATAAAGTGGCGCGCGCTCCAGACCTTTGAACTCGCTATTGGAAGGGCCGATGATACTGTCCCACGATCCTTCTACGAACACCCCGCTCAGCACGGTATCGAGACCAGTTATGCCGCTGGCTGAAAATTCAGGTCGAACAATCCAGAAAGAGGCGGTTGAATCGACATATGGTGCAACTGATTTGTCCATGCGAATTCTTGCAACGACACTGCTCAGCCCCTCGCTGAACATCACCTCCTCGACGACGCCGACTTTGACGTCACGAAATCGCACTTCGGTTTCGCGTGGTACGATGCCTGCCGCATTTTCAAATTCGACCGTGATCATCGGGCCGCGCGCATTGTAGGTTTGAAATGCCACAAACAACGCCGTCAGCAACGCCAGAACCGGTATTATCCAGACAATGGACAGGCTGCTGAGGATGGACTTTTGCTCTTTTTCGATGAGGACCGGCGGGGCGTCACTCATTTTTCGTTCCCTCGTCCTGCGCGTTGATCTGATCCCATATCAAGCGGCTATCAAAAGACTGCGCGGAAATCATCGTGAAAATTACGGCAGAGGCAAAAAATATACTGGCCGCACCGGGATTTATCGTCACAAGCAGCTGAAGCTGCACCAACGATGACAGGATGGCCACCACAAAGATGTCGATCATTGACCATCGTCCGATGTATTCGACAATCTCAAAGAGCTTTTGTCGCTGGTGATTAGAAACCGTCGTTGGGCGGTGTATCGATATTGCCAGAAACGCAATGGCAAGGAATTTTCCAATCGGGATAGCCACAGATGCAAAGAGGATCACAAGGGCGATCCCGACGCTGCCATACTCGATCAATTCAACGGCACCGCCAACAATCGTGCTGTCTTGCACATAAAACAGCATACGCGTTTGCAGCATGGGATATATATTGGCCGGAATGTAGCACATCAGGCCGATCACCCAGAACGCCCAGACCCGTTGCAGGCTTTTTGGGTCACGGCTTTTCAACGCGTGTCCGCAACGGCCACATTTTGGCGTGCCCTCAGGCCAGACCTGATGACAGCGAATACAGCCCACCAGCCCCAGTTCGCGCGCGGTTAATATCTTTTCGGTCGGCTCAATGCGTTCCATACGGACCATCTACAGATTATATTTTCCTGCACAACGACAAGCAGCACAAGTGCGCTGAACAGCCAGAAAGCAGGCCCGAAAGTCACGTGAACCAGAGCGCTGACCTTGATGAGCGCAACGGCACAGCCAATTGCAAAAACCTCCGCCATGGACCAGGGCCGCAAGGCTTCGGCGACCCGAAAAGCGTCTGTCGCATAGGGCGCGGGCGCGCGATCGCGGACAAGCGGCACAATAACATACAGACAAAGCAATACCCGCAGCAGCGGAATAAAGAGGATCAGCGCCGCCGTTGTCAGAGATAGCACCGCCAATGGCCCATCGCTGAACACCAAAGCGGTTTCGAGGATCGAAACTGAATTGCTGATCCCGACGGCATCCACCGACAGAAATGGGAATACCGCCGCCGTGGAAATTAGGATCACGATCGACAGTGACAATGCGATAATCTGAAGCCCGGCATTTCGACGTGGCGTGATCAAAACCGTATCACATCGACTGCAAATTGCCTTTTCGCCATGCCCGGGTCGGGCAAGGGAAAACACGGCATCACAATTGGGGCATATGATGAGGTCCGTGCGGGGCAATGGCTTTGTGGCTTGTGTCATCGCGGGCAAGATAGCCTGTTTATACCAGTACTAAAACGCCTGTTTTTCGCCATGACGCCGCACGCGCATGAGATCCTCCTGCTGCGCGCAACATAAAGTACCAACGCAAAAGAGGGCATCTGTTGCAGCACGATCATTTGCAAGCCGCGCGCGCCGTTCCCTGTGTCAGATAAATGATGACGGTGCGCCGATCGGCTGATGGCCCAGCGTGGCAAACCACCTGCGACGCTGCGGCTATTGCGTCGAATGTCAGATTTTCCGATAATTTATCGTGTGACATGGTCGCCGCCCGATCCAGTCGCAAGGAGCAGACCTATGACAAATGACGATCTGATTGCAAAACTCAAAACCATCGCTGGTCCCCGGCATGTTTTGACCGGGGATCGCCAAACCGAACGATACCGTAAAGGATTCCGGTCGGGGGAGGGGGACGCAATCGCCGTCGTTGTACCGGGATCGCTGGTCGAGATGTGGGAGATCCTCAAAGCCTGCGTGGCAGCGGACAAGATCCTGATCATGCAGGCTGCCAACACCGGTCTGACCGAAGGCTCAACGCCAAAAGGGACGTATGACCGCGATGTTGTGATCCTGTCCACGTTGCGACTGGATCGCATCCACCTGCTGCGTGACGGACAGCAGATCGTCAGCCTGCCCGGTGGCACGCTTTTCGGTCTTGAAAAACAGCTTGCGCCCTATGGTCGCCAACCCCATTCCGTGATCGGATCGTCCTGCATTGGCGCGTCCATCATGGGCGGTGTGTGCAACAACTCCGGTGGTTCGCTCGTGCAGCGGGGGCCTGCCTATACGGAACTGTCACTCTATGCGCAGATCACCCATGAAGGGCAGCTTGAACTGGTCAATCATCTCGGCATCAACCTCGGCAACAGTCCTGATGAAATTCTGACGCGGATCGATAGAGGCGCATTCAGCGACACGGACCTCAGCGAGGATGCGGGCCGCGCCTCGGATGCAGGCTACCCCGAACGGGTCAGCGATGTGGACGCCGATAGCCCTGCAAGGTTCAATGCCGATCCCCGCACCTTGCACGAAGCCTCCGGATGTGCCGGAAAGCTCGCGGTTTTTGCGGTGCGGCTGGATACCTTCCCCATCGCGACAGGTGAAAAGGTATATTACGTCGGCACGACCGATCCCGCGCAGCTGACCGAATTGCGCAGGCGGGCCCTGACGGAATTGCCTGAACTGCCGATCAGCGGTGAATATCTGCACCGCGAGTGTTTCGATATTGCCCGCAAATACGGCAAAGATACGCTGCTGATGATCAACTGGCTGGGGACAGATTTTCTGCCCAGGATTTTCGCCATGAAGGGCGCGATGGATGCGCGCTTTGCCAAGGTTCCGTTTCTGCCCGCAAATCTGGTCGATCGGGTGATGCAGATCGCCTCGAACATCCTGCCGGAAGCCTTGCCCAAACGGATGATGGATTTTCGCGCGCGCTTCGAACACCACCTGATCCTCAAGGTCAGCGCGCACAGCATCGCCGGGACCGAAAGCATCCTGAATGACACGGTTGGGCCTGACGGCTGGTTTGCCTGCGATCCCAAAGAGACCAAGAAGGCGATGTTGCATCGGTTTGCCGCTGCGGGCGCCGCGATCCGGTATCATGCGGTCCATCCCGGCACGACGGAGGATATTCTCGCACTTGATATCGCGCTGAAACGGAACGACCGTAACTGGGTCGAGACGCTACCGCCCGAAATCGAGGATCAATTGGTCGCCAAGATGTATTATGGCCATTTCTTCTGCCACGTCTTTCATCAGGACTATGTGGTCAAAAAAGGGTGCGATCCTAAGGCGCTGAAAAAACAGATGCTCGCCCTGCTGGACACGCGCGGCGCCGAATACCCTGCAGAGCATAACGTCGGGCACCTTTATGCGGCGAAACCCGCGCTGGCCAATCATTACAAAACGCTTGATCCGACGAATTCGTTCAATCCCGGTATCGGAAAAACCTCGCGAGAGCGATACTACGGCGCGCCTTGCGGCTGTGGCGCGGATCACACGGCGGCGGCTAAGTAAATTAGACGTTTCCCATCCACCCCTTCACAACAGCTAACGGTTGTCGTGGCAGAGATTATGTACCACCATGGCGTTGAGAGCGTCTTGGCAAGAAGACGTTCGCAGCGCGCAATCAGGAGCCGTTCATGAAAAACAACCGCGGTCCCCACGTCGGGTTTTTCGTAACCTGCATCGTGGATTCCATGCGCCCCAATATCGGGTTTGCAAGCCTCAAGCTGCTGGAGGACGCCGGATGCATTGTCGAGGTGCCAACGGCGCAGACCTGCTGTGGCCAACCTGCCTTTAACAGCGGCGATGACGCCACAACCAAGGCCATCGCCAAGCAGGTGATCGAAGCCTTTGAACCCTATGACTATCTCGTGGTGCCGTCCGGGTCCTGTGCGAGCATGATCCGAAGCCACTACGCCGAGCTTTTTCAGGATGATCCGGCGTGGCAGAGCCGCCAAAAGGCGGTCTGCGCGAAAACATGGGAAGTGCTCAGCTTTCTGAGCGACGTAATGAATTACACGCCCAAGGCCACCTATCAGGGCACCGCCACCTATCACGACAGCTGTTCGGGCCTTCGGGATCTCGGTGTGCACGATCAACCGCGTGCGCTGCTTGCTCATGTGCAGGGGCTGTCCATTGTTCCCTTGGAAGGCAACAACGAATGCTGCGGCTTTGGCGGCACATTCTGCGTAAAATACCCCGAGCTTTCCACGGCGATCGTGAGTGACAAAACCGACAAGATCAAAGCGACACAGGCCGATACGCTGCTCGGCGGTGACATGGGTTGCCTGATGAATATGGCTGGAAAGCTCAGCCGGGAAGGGCGCGATGTGCGGGTGTTTCATACCATTGAAGTTCTGGCTGGCATGGCAGATGGGCCGGGCATCTGTGCGCCCAGGCTGAAATAGGGCATTCAGATGGAACAAACCTCTCGCCTCTTTAACGAAAACGTCAGGCGCGCGCTGGCTGAGCCGACGCTGAAAACCGCCCTTGATCGCACCACAACGCTGCTGCGCACCCGACGCGCAAAGGTCATCGATGCGTTTCCCCAATACGCCAAGGCCCGCGAAACGGCGCAAAAGATCAAAGACCACACGCTGGACCATCTGGGCCATTATCTGCGCCAATTTGAGGAAAACGCGCGGGCAAATGGGGCGCAGGTGCATTGGGCGGCAACACCAGAAGATGCGCGCCGGATCGTGACCGACATTTGCCGGGCTGAGAACGCCAAGACTGCCACGCGCGTAAAATCGATGCTGGGCGAGGAAATCGGCATCGCGGAAGCCCTCACCGAAGCCGGGGTTGAGCGGATCGAAACCGATCTTGCAGAACATATTATCCAGCTGGCCGGTGACCCGCCGTCTCATATCGTGATGCCAGCGATGCACAAAACACACGAACAGGTTGCCGAGCTCTTTGCGCAAAAGCACCAGGATCCGGGCACCAAGCAAGACATTCCCTCGCTCGTTGAAAGTGCGCGACGCGAATTGCGCCCCAAGTTCATGAATGCCGATATCTCGATTTCGGGTGCAAATTTTCTGATCGCGGATACCGGATCCTTTGTGACCATCACCAACGAGGGCAATGCGGAGCTGACCACGACGCCCCCCAAAACCCATATCGTGACCGTCGGTATCGAAAAAATGGTGCCCAGCCTGAAACATGCTGCCGTTTTCATCAGGCTGTTGTCCCGTGCCGCCATTGGCACTGAAATCACGCAATACACGACTTTTTATAATGGCCCGAAGCGGGCAGGCGACCGGGATGGCCCCGAGAACCTGCATATCGTTCTGGTGGACAATCATCGCTCAGACATGCTGTCAGACTTCCTGCGACCCATGTTGCGATGCATTCGCTGTGGGGCCTGCATGAACCATTGCCCGGTCTATGCGACCGTTGGTGGTCACGCTTATGGCGCGGTCTATCCGGGGCCGATGGGATCGGTGCTGACACCCGCCATGACGGGTTTGAAGGGGTCGAAAGACTTACCTAATGCCTGTACGTTGAACGGCCGTTGCAAAGAAGTCTGCCCGGTCAATATACCCCTGCCCGACATGCTGCGGTCCTTGCGCGCGCGCCAGTTTGAGAGCGGAATGGTGACGCCTAAAGCCAAATGGAGCCTCAAGCTCTGGGCGATGTTGGCGACACGGCCCGCACTTTATCATTTTTGTACGACGATCGCGAATATCATGTTGCGTGTTCTGGCGCGCGGGCAGGGAAAAATCAGTGCAGTGCCTTTCGCCGGTGGCTGGACCCGTACCCGCGACTTACCACAGCCCGAGGCGGGCACATTCATGCAGCAATATCGCAAGCAACAGAGGTAAAGCATGTCGCGCGACAGTATTCTCGCCAAAATTGACGCAGCGACGGAAGCGGGGTCCAAAGCGGAGATTGATGCCCTCGCCGCAGAGCTGATTTCCGAGCCCGACGGATATCGCGCAGAAATAGCACCACAGCCCTTAGACGCACGTTTCATCGAAAAAGCGACCTCCGAAACTGTGACGGCCACCGTCGAAAAACTATCGTCTCTGTCAGATATTCCCACGGCAGTTTCTGCCTACCTGACAGTCAAGGACCTCAAACCAAAAATTGCGGTGCAACCCAAAGAGTGTCTCACAAACCTGAACTGGTCCGGTCTGGAAACCGTGGATCATGCTCAGATGAACGAGCCTGTCGCTATTACTTTTGCAGATGCCGGGATTGCCGAGACCGGCTCACTCGTGTTTTTCACCGGACCCGACGCACCCGTCCTGTTGAACTTCCTGCCGCTCCACCATTTGGCCGTTGTACGCAACAGTACAATCAAGGCCTATATGGAAGACATCTTTGACACCTTCGGAACAACCCGCACAAAACAAGGCCGGAGTTGTAACATCATCACAGGCACCAGCGGCACCGCTGACATCGAGGCGCGGAACGTACGCGGCGCGCATGGCCCGCGGTTCATGCACATCCTGCTTATTGCTGACTGAGGTCAAGGGCGGGGAAACTACTGGCAGACCGTAAGGTCCAGAGCCACTCGGCACAAAGGCCACGGTCGCAGTAGATTAGAGCGGGCATGCTATGATTTCGTCCCGCCTCCGCCTTTTGGCATTTCATAACATAATGTTCATTACAGGCTAACACTCTCGGCTGTCGCTCCCACTTACCGGCAGTGTGCTGGTACTTAAAAACCCTGCATCAGCATATCGACCGCAGCCGTAACTTTCTCAAACTCTTCATCGAGTTTTCCAACGGCGGAATTAAGCATGCTGGTCGGTACAGCCGCCATAAACTGTGTGACCATTACCACTGACTTACCATCAAGCTCAAAGACAGGGTTCAGTCTCGTCGCCGGTTTTGGTGCTTTTGACGGTGGGAGCAATGGCACCACCACGCGGGTGTTCAGATCGCTGAGCAGATCCGTTTGGACATCTAATAAATAGCCGTCGCCGGATGGGCTGGGATACACATCATATTTGGGCATCAGAACTGGCGGTATCGATCAAGTGGCAAGCCATTCTTCTCGACGTATGCGTTAGAGCTTCGAATAGCGGCCGCATTCTCAACTTTCCATTGTTCCGACTTAGCTGCTGAAACTGCACTTCGAACCCCGTCCTCTGCCGCGCGAGACAGATTGACTTTCAGCGCCTTGGCTTCTGCAAGCAAAGCAGCGTCCAACGACAGATTTGTAGGCTTCCGTGTATGAGAGTTCATGTGATGGCCTCCTTGAATGAAATTACACTTAATAAATATACCCGTCAATTATGCGCATATAATATGCTTATAGAGTTCATCTTAGGTTAAGCCAGATACCCGCTCTGGGTTGTCGCACGGGCAAGTACCGGAGTAGCTTCTAGCATTGGGTTATGCTGCAAAAAAGTGGGAAGCCTTTGACCTGTTGGCTTTGTCCACATTTCCGATTTGATTGGCGTTGTGCGCTGATTTACGCGATGTATCTGCGAGACGGATTCGGACCGGACAGATGCTCCTATGGCGACACCCTCTTCTCACAAAGATCTCAGCCTGAAGTGGCTTGAGCTTTTCCAGACCTATGCACGGACACATTCTTTGCAGGCGACGGCCAATGAGACGGGGTTGTCTGTCAGCACGGTTTCCCATCATTTGCGCAGCCTCGAAGAACATCTCGGCGTAGCCCTGTTTGATCACGCCCGCAGGCCGATGGTTTTGACGCCGACGGGCCGTAACTTTCTGCGCAATATTGCTCAGGCGATGCAGGGTATTCGCAAGGCAACGGCAGAGGCATCTTCGGGCAATGTTGCGGATGCTTCTTATCTGCGCGTCGGCACGATCGAGGATCTGGACAGCGATGTCACACCAGAACTTGCTGTTCATCTTTCCCAGAAGATGCCCGACTGCAACTTCCTCTACCATACCGGCACCAGCCATGAGATCGTCAAGATGCTGCGCCATCGGGAGTTGGATCTGGGCATTGTAACCTCGCCCGCAAAATCCTTGAACGACCTGATCGACTGGCCACTGCTGCGTGACCCTTTCGTTGCGGTTTTACCAAAGTCCGCGGAGTCTTCTCTGCCTGATATCGTTGCCGGGCACACCAAGCTGCCGTTCCTGCAATTCTCGAGTGACCTGATCATCGCGGCTCAGATCGAAGCACAATTGCGCCGCTTGGGGGTCGAATTGCCCAACAAATTTGAATGTGGGAACAACCAGACACTAATGGCGATGGTCGCGGCGGGTGCCGGTTGGACCATCACGACACCTTTGCTGTTCTCCCGTGCAAGACGGTTTCAGCCCAAGCTGCAAATGCACCCTTTTCCGGGCAAGAGTTTCGGGCGCACCCTGTCCTTAATTACCAGCCCGGATTGTGCCCGGTCCGTCATCGATCTGGTCAGCCACAAGCTGCGCAGTGAATTGAGCCAGCAGGTGATTGCACAGACGCATCGCGCCATTCCGTGGCTCAAGGATCAGTTCACTCTGATAGACCAGGTTTAGTCCAGCAAGATGTTGAAGCGCGCTTTGATTTCGCGCTGCTGATCCGGTGACAGGTAAGCGGGCTTATGGGTGCTCAAAACCGCGCGCACGTGCTCATTGGCCACGCTCCATGCATCCTTGGCCCCGTTTTCCGCCCAAGTGCGCAGCTGTTCACGGTCGGCATGTGTCGGGTAAAAGTAGTCTCGCTCCATCGCCGCCAAGGTTTGTGCGCTGCCCAGAAAATGCCCATCCCCAAGCACCGCCTCCAGAATGGCGTCGTATCCGATGTTGTCTGTCGACACCTCGATACCCCGCAACGCGCGGTAGGTGTTCGAGTGCATTTCATCATCCAGAATGAACGCCTCAAAACTTACCCCCAGCAAGGATGCCGTCATACCTGAACTCTCGTAAATCAAATTGCCCCCCGCGAGGGCTGCCGCCATGGATGTCAGCCCCTTTTCAGCGCCGTATTGGGCGTCGATGGCTTTGGCATCTGTCATGGAACAGGCCACGCCAGACACCAGCCCCAGCCAGTTGGACAGTTGCGCAGAGGCGGCATTCAGCACCGCCGTTTCCCCACTGCCGCCCGCGAATGCACCGGTACGCAGATCAATCACCAAAGGCCAATTGGAAAAGATCATCGGATATCCGGGTTGGATCGCGTGGACCATCACAAGGCTGGCAAGAGTTTCGGCCAGCGATTGCGCCAAAAACCCCGCCATCGTGGCAGGTGCCGTCGCACCGGCTTGGGCAGCGGTGATGCAGGACATTGGGATGTTGTGTGCGACGCATTGATAGACGACATCAACCGCGTCTTCGCCAAACCGCATGGGCGAAATGATCGGGCTGATGTGGGCCTTCATGAAGGGCCGTTTGGCGAATTCGCCAGCACCACCCGCCGCAATGTCCAACATCTCGACGATGGGGGCGACATGCCCGGCCAAGGTAAAAGACGTCGCGGTCGGTTTGGTTGTGTTCTTCAACAGGGCGTAGACAGTGTTCACGTCGAGATCAAAACTATCCGCGATGTCTGTTGCCACGCAGCACCGGGTGTACCAGCTGATATTGGGCAAAGTGTCTTGCAAGCGCGTAAAATCATGCAGGTCTTGGAGCGTCGAAGGGCGGTAGAGCCGACTGTCCACATCCAGTGTTTGCACCGCAGCCCCGCCAGTCCCGAAATGCACCGCCTCATCGCCCACCGTAATCGAGCGGGCCGCGTCACGACCATGAAGGACAAAAGAGGTTGGTGCCTGATTGATCGCTTCTTCGACAAGCCGGGGCGGGAAGGTGATGCGACCGGGTGCACCATCCTTGGCACCTGCTGCCAAAAGATCGATGCGCAACCGCTCTGGCACCTCCCCCAGACCAAGATTTGCGAGGAGTTTCAGCGCAGTATCGTAAATGCTCTGCAGTTCATCGTCGCGCAGTGGTTTATAGGTGCCACCGGTTTGCCCCGGCGGACAAGGGTCGACCACAGGCTTAGCTGCACGTTGTGCCAGCCGCTTTTGGCGTCCTGCGCGCGTTGTCGCACTGCCCATGCTGTTCAGTCCCCGATAACCTGTTTCAGTAGAACACCCTGTTGCGATGTTTACCGCAACAGAACTGTCATAAATTCGGGTTAATCGAAATTGATTTCCTATTTTATGAGATTAGATGCCCGAATCTTGTATCAGCACGGAAATTATTGCTCTGTTCCATCGCATTAAATCTCAGGGGACAGACATGAAATCACGCACGAAGGTTGTGGTCATCGGTGGCGGAATCGCCGGATGCTCAACACTGTATCATCTGACCAAAGAGGGCTGGTCCGACGTCGTTCTGATTGAACGCGATGAGCTGACCTCGGGCACTACATGGCATTCAGCGGCGCAGGTGACAAACTTCGGCATGAACCAGACGATGGTGGGACTCAAAACCCACTCCATCCAGCTGTATAAGAAACTGCGCGACGATCCTGAGTATCCCGTTGGCTATCACCACGGCGACGGCGGCATCCGGCTGGCCAATACACCCGAACAAATGCAGGCCTACCGTCATTTTGCCTCAATGGCGAAGGGCATGGGCACGACCTTTGAAGTGATCGATGCTGAGGAATGCGCACGCCGTCATCCGCTGATTTCAACGGACAACCTGTTGGGCGGTCTGTGGGATGGCGAGGACGGTGACATCGATCCCGCGCAGCTGTGCCAGGCGCTGGCCTTTCACGCGCGCAAAGCCGGTGCAGAAGTCTATCGCCATACGAATGTCACCGCGCTGACGCAGCACAAAGATGACACGTGGACGGTTGAGACGGACAAGGGCAGCATTGATGCTGATATCGTCGTGAACGCCTGCGGCTACCGCGTGAATGAAGTTGGGGGCATGATGGGTGTGCATCACCCCGTCGCCTCCATGGAACATCAGTATTTCGTCACCGAAGACATCCCG
The DNA here is from genome assembly GCF_019654895.1 of Roseobacter sp. OBYS 0001. Taxonomy (NCBI): domain Bacteria; kingdom Pseudomonadati; phylum Pseudomonadota; class Alphaproteobacteria; order Rhodobacterales; family Roseobacteraceae; genus Roseobacter; species Roseobacter sp. OBYS 0001. The sequence continues at coordinate 33,991 of NZ_BPES01000016.1, read as the reverse complement.
GCCATCGCAGAGGCCGGCCACCGCATGCCGCTGCTGCGTTGCCCGATCTCTGACTATTATTCGCGACAGGAAAAGAACGGCCTCTTGGTAGGGTTCTACGAACAGGACTGTAAAACATGGGGCATGGATGGCATCAGCCCGAGCTTTGCCAATGATCTGTGCCCTGATGACCTTGACCGCGTGATGGACGTCCTTGAGGGCGCGTTTGAACGGATGCCTGCCTTGGCCGAAGTTGGCATCAAACGCGTCGTGAACGGCCCGATCACCTATACCATCGACGGCGCGCCGTTGGTCGGTCCAATCCCCGGCAAGCGCAATGCCTACTGTATCATCGGCTTGCGCGCGGGTGTGGGCGAAGGGGGCGGCCATGGTTGGCTGCTCGCGCAACAGATCGTGCATGGCGAAGCGCAATACGACACATGGGTCATCGACCCGCGCCGCTTTACCGGACATACCAATGTCGAACTGACGGCATTGAAGGCCATTGAGGACTATCAGAACGAATTCCGCTTTCACTTCCCGCATGAGCATCGCCCTGCCGGTCGCAATGCCAAAACGACGCCGCTGACACCGATCATGGCGGCGGAAGGGGCAGAGTTCACGGTTGTGAATGGCTGGGAGCGGGTCGACTACATCAAGCCGTCGCCGGACTTCCACCCGACCCTCAGCTTCAATTTTGACGAAGCCTTCGACGTCATCGGTGAAGAAGTCCGCAATGTGCAGGAAAATGTCGGCCTGTGTGAGGTCAATGGTTTTAACCGTTTCGAGATCACCGGTGCGGACCGACACCGCTTTTTGGATCGGATGTTTTGCGGTGCAGTCACCAAAAAGGATGGCCGGGTCGGCCTTGGCTATCTGCTGAACCACCACGGCAAGATCAAGGGTGAGGCGACTGTTGCCAATATCCCCGCCTCTGACCGGGGGCCTGCGCGGACTTGGTACGGGTCGGCGGCGGCATCTGAATATCACGACATGGATTGGCTGACCGCGCATTTGGGTGCCGACGAAGACGTGCAAATCAGCAGTCTGACCAACGATCAAACGATCCTTGTGCTGGCAGGTCCCAAAGCGCGTGACGTGCTGTCAGCCTGCGCGCGCGGCGATTGGTCCAAAGCCGCCTTTCCATGGTTGTCGGTGCGCGAAGCTTTCATCGGGTTCTCTCCGGTCACCGTTTTGGGCGTCAGTTTCTCGGGCGAGCTTGCCTATGAAATCCACGTGCCGAACGCGTCGCTCTACGCCGTCTATCTTGCGCTGCGCGCAGCGGGACAGCCGCATGGCCTCACGCTCTTTGGCGCACGTGCGGTCGACTCGATGCGGATGGAAAAGGGTTTCATGCATTGGAAAGCGGACCTTCTTACCGAATTCGATCCGTTTGAGACGGCGCTGGACAGGTTCGTGAAACCAGAAAAGGGCCCGTTCATCGGTCAGGAGGCTTTGCAAAAGCGCATGGCACACGGACCCACCCGCAAACTTGTGACCCTAAAGATCGGCAGCACGACGACACCAGCCCATGGCGGCGCGTCTTTGATGCAAGGCGATACGGTTGTCGGCACCATTACCTCGGGTGATTGGGGCTATCGCGTGGGCCTGAATCTGGCCTATGCCTTTGTCATGCCGGACATGGCCGAGATTGGCCGCGTCATGCAACTGGACCTCTGCGGTGAACTGGTCGCAGCCGAGGTCATCACCCCATCACCCTATGATCCCGACCACGCACGGATGCGGGCGTGAACAGCGTGACGGAAACCGCGGATGACGGCGTTGTCATCGTCCGCAACCGGTGGAAGATCTTGGGCGACAGGACTGAAGAGGCACTGTTATATTGAGTATGCGACGGCGTGTGATTTAGGGCATTTGATAGTAGGTCATGTCCCATTGAGACATGTTCAAGCGGCGCTGCTTTCCGAAGGGTATAATCCTGCTGGCCGTCCGCTGGTTTTGCATATGCCCGCAGTCATACCGCGATGCGCGCGATCTTCCGTGGCACATAGATGAAAACATATGTCCGAGCAAACAGCAGATGGTGCTACCTTGGGCGGGCTGTCGATCATCTTGCTCAAATGATTGATTCCGGCTGACAGCCCGAAGTGCTGCAAGGGCCTTTATGCGCCAGACAAGTGATGCCGTCCGCTACTAAAAGCCCGTGACGGTTATTTCTGACAAAGCCAATAGCCACGCAAAGGTGATCGAAGAGGTGGATTTTGGAGACGGGCCTGACGACCGAAACGTAGCTTTCGAAGGCTCGCAACGGCCAGGAAACTCAGTTAATGCAACCGTTGCGTCTGAAGGCGAACGGGAGCCGAAGGAATGTGGGCGTCAAGTTTCCCGGACCCTCCGGCGCGCGCCAATTCGCACCGATAAACCACCGCCACCATCCGTTGGGATCGGCGCGCAAGGCCCTTTCGACTGTGGTCACATAGCCCGTTACTTCAACGAAAGCTCTGAACCGGGCTGGTGACTTCGATACGACCGATCATGAAAGGGTCGACGGCCACCTCTGCTACAGGGAGTTCTTCACGGTACTGCCGGTCTGATCCCATCTGAAAAGTGCCACGCTCCATTAGGATCAATTCCGTCGCAAACGTGACCTTGGCGACCGTCCAGCTAACCAGAAGAGCGATAGACATAGAAGTCTTGCGAGCGCGCATCCCAATGCCGACCCGGCGTTCGACCTCCATCGTTCCATTCACGTTGGATTATCGGACTTTTCATCAATCGTCCAATGCGGCTCCCTGTGTGATCTGCACGTTGTGAATAGTGCCATCGAAGGCGAAGGGACGGCTTTCTTCATAGCTCAAAGACACGGGCGAACCGAGGTCGCGACCGACATCGAAACTCTCGGTCGCGGTGAAGGCTGCCGGCACGGTGCGGGGCACCTGAACGGTTGCCGCCTCTTCGCCATTGATCTTGATGAGTACATCCGCCGCCGCTGCGGGTTTCGCGATTGTCGTGTCGATAATGATCTTGTGCCGACCTGCCGGAATCGGATCGGTCTTTACCTGCGTGTTTTCGATGATGAGCACGTTGTACTCATAAGTCAGCACACCATCCTCGACATAGACGGACAGGCCGCCGCCAGCGCCGCCGACTGCGTAGAGCACGCCGTTCGCGGCCTCGCCGAACTCGGCATCGATGATCACGCGGGTCGACTGACGACCGATGCCCGGTGCTGCGAACTCGGGCATCCGCTTGGTCTCGGGTCCGAAGGTCCAGCTGTCATAGGCCGAGGTGATCCGATCCTCGGGATGGATGCGCAGCCAGTTGCCCGCCCCGATGGGAAAGTCCTTGTTGTCCTCCGCCACCTCCAGAAACCGGGCTTGCAGCTCGGCCAGCTTGTCCGGCATATCCGCCGCCAGATCATTGGCCTGACTGAAATCCTCCGTCAGGTTGTAAAGTTCCCAAACGTCGTTGTCGGAATCCCAATCAGCGATCCCGGCAGCCGAACCTGCGCTGTCCCATGGCGTGAAAGGCCCAAAGGTGCCCGCGAACCAGCCGTCCAGATAAATTCCGCGGCTGCCGTTGTTGTCAAAGAACTGTTCGGACTTCTGCGGCGCGGCCTTTGCATCCGTGAAAGTATACGCGAGGCTGACGCCGTCCATGGGCATCTGGGAGAAGCCATTGACGACGTCGGGATGCGGGATGTCGAGCAACTCGTAGACCGTCGGGGCGATGTCGACGACATGGTGAAACTGGGTGCGCATTTCGCCATCATGAACGACCCGGCCCGGCCAGTTGACGACCATCGGATTGCGTGTGCCGCCAAAATAAGCGCCCATCAACTTGGTGCCCTTGAACGGCGTGCTCCCCGCCCAGGCCCAGCCCGCATGGTACATGTTGTCGGTGCGCGGGCCGCCCAGCTCCTCGATCCCGCCGATCTGATCGAGCGCCTCAAGTTGCTGTTCGATCGTGTTGGGGACGTTGTTCTGCGCCAGAAGTTCGCTGATCGAGCCGCGTTGGCCTTCGGCGGAGGATCCGTTGTCACCGAAAATGTAGAAGATCAGGGTATTGTCGCGCAGGCCCCGGTCATCCAGCCCGTCGATCAGCCGACCGGCCTGCGTATCGGTATGTTCAACGAAACCGGCGAAGATTTCCATCAGCCGCGTCTGGAAGTCGTGTTGATCCGCAGGGATATCGTTCCAGCCTTCCAGCGTCTTGTCGCGCGGGGTCAGTTGCGTGCCCTCGGGGATCACACCCATCTCCAGTTGCCGCTGGAACGTGGTTTCGCGGTAGGCGTCCCAGCCGTCGTCAAACTGGCCGTCATATTTGTCAGCCCATTCGGGGAAGATGTGGTGCGGGCCATGCACGCCGCCCGGGGCCCAGTACATGAAGAAAGGCTTATCCGGATCAAAGGCGCGGTAATCGTCCAGCCAGCGCAGCGCGTCGTCAACGAGGTCCTCGGTCAGGTGATAGTCGGGGTCGCCCACGGGCGGTTCGACCGCGTCGAGGTTTCGCGTCAGTCTTGGCTCCCATTGCGAGGTTTCGCCACCAAGAAACCCATAGAAATATTCGAACCCGTATCCGGTCGGCCAGCGGTCCTTTGGCCCGATTGCCGTCGTCTCGATCGCGGGCGTGTTGTGCCACTTACCGAAGGCGGAGGTGTGGTAGCCATATTCCTTCAAAACCTCGGCGATGGTCGCCGCCTCCTTGGGGATGACGCCGGTATAGCCGTCAAAGGCCACCGCACGCTCTGCGATGGTACCGGAGCCGACACGCGTGTGGTTGCGCCCTGTGAGAAGCGCGGCACGGGTGGGCGAACAGATCGAGGTCGTGTGAAACTTGGTGAACGAGATGCCTTCGGCGGCAAGCGCATCAAGGGTCGGCGTGCTCACCGCTCCCCCGAAGGTCGAAGGGATGCCAAAGCCCACGTCGTCCAGCATGACGATCAGGATGTTCGGTGCGTTCTCTGGCAGACGCTCTACAGGGTCGGGCCATTGCATCGTGCTGTCCTGAAGACGTCGGGCGGTGGTGCCTGCCATGGGTTGTTCCGGGAACGGCAAGACCGAGCCGTCGTTCGGGGTGCCTGCCTCCTGCGCTTGGACGGAGACGGCAAGGACCGTTGCGGCGATGGCCGAGAAAAGCGTGGGAACCGAGGTTAGATGAGACATGGGGTGGTCCTTTGATCAGAAAGCATAGGAAAGGGACAACATGTAGAGATTGCCGGACAGCCGGTCCTTGGCGTCGATATCAAAGAGCGCCTTGGCGGTGACTCCGATAGAAGTGCCTCCGACGGGCACATTCCATTGCGCCACCGGACCGATGCCGTAGCTCCACGCTTTGATGTCCGAGGCGTCCAAGGGGCCGACCACGTTGCCCTCGTCGGCTTCGACTTGGGCGTAGAAGTATCCACTGATGCCAGCGGTGAAGCTCTTGGAGACATGTTGGGCGACGGTCCAGTCGAGGTGAACTTCTTCGCCTGTTCTATAATCTGTATCCGGGTTTTCCCAGTTGTGAAGATACCCGAAATTCACGGAGACTTCGAACCCGGATTGAGGATTGAACCAGCTATAAGCGCCGCCGATTTCGGCGGTCCAGTAGTTGCGACTGGTGTTCAGCGCCTTGTCCGGGTCAAAGCTGCCAGTCGGCGCGTAGGCACCAAGCTTGAACGTGAAATGATGCTTGTCCTGCGACCAGTTCAAAAGGACCGGCGCGACGTAGAGGTCGGCAAAGCCGGAGATGGACCTGCCGCGGGTAAAGCCGCCGGGGTCCGTCACGACCTGCCCGGAAATTTCCGCGTCGAGCACATAGGTCAGAACAACAGACGCGCCATAACGCGCGCCGAAAACCTCGGTATCGGTCAGCCATGACAGCCGGGTCGTGTTGAGCCATGCCTGCTGATTGGCAGATCCTACCGCGAGACCGTTTCGCACATGGGCCCCGACATCGTAGTCGTAGAACCATGTGTCGTTGCGCAGGTAGACGCCCGCCGGTCCGAAGACGCCGAGCAGGAACTCGCCTTGTGTGCCGGGAACGTAGTGGCTGCCGCCGCCCTCTCCAGCGAAAGCAGGCGATCCACCGCCCACGACGCCCGCCGCGATGATCGCAGCGATGGCAGGTTTACGCATGACGATGGGTATCCTGCCTGTCAGGCTGTGGCGGCATTGTGTAGGATTATCATATGTCACGGGTTGGACCTCTCCACGGCGGGCGGCGCCCATGTTCCAGTTGCCAGACCGTCATCCGGGCCATAGAGACGCAGGTTCATGTAAAATCCGCCCTCCGGCGCCGGCAACCAGTTGGATGTGGCGCTATCCCCTTCCGGCGCGGTGTTCTGAATGGTGATCGTAAGGGAGCTGTCATCGCCGTAAACCAACCCCGGTGTGTAGGTGCCGATGGAATAGCGGTTGGTGGGGTTGGCCACAAACGCGCCATTGCCCGCGTCGTACATGGACAAAGACCAGAAGGCGGACACCCCGGGCAAGGCGTCACCTTCAAACCGGAGGGTGTAGCTGTTCGCCCCATCAAACGCGGCCCCGTCCGTGTCAGTGCGACCGTCCATGTAAATCGCTTCGTCGGGCCGATTGCCGCCGGTGAACCATTTGGCCCAAGTCGCCCGGAACAGGTAATCGGTGCCCATGATCCCCGACGTCCGGCTCCAACGCCAGCCATTGACCTCTTCGCCCGTTGTGGCTGCGTTCACATCCATCAGGTGATTGGCAAAGAGATAGGCTTTTGCCAGCCCTGACCGTTCCGCGTCCGACAACATCGTCGGGTCAAAACGGGTGTTGCCATCGGTGAAACCTATCTGCGCCAGACTGTCGGCGAATACGGCATCTTGCTGCGGCTTGGGCGGCGTGAATTGCAGTGCATGGGCCAACTTGTCGTAAAAGAGCAGACTGTCGGGCAAATCCGTGGGCGGGGCATAGGCGACACGCGCTTGTGAAAACGCGGTGTCGACAGGCACTTCTGTATCGGTGGGGTAAGCGCTCAATGGGGTGATCCACATCCCGTCCTGTATCTCATTGGCGCGGGCCACATCGCCCGGACCTTTCACACCAATGCGCCCCCAATACACCGCATTGTCATAGGGGCTGTCGATCCGTAGCAGACCGTCGGGCAGCGTGCCTATCCAGTTCGGGCCCACAAGCGCATAAGCCCCCGCGTCGGTCCCCGTCGTCAGTGTGCCCACATAGTCAAAGGTATCGCCGTTTGGATCCCAAAGCTGGATTGCATAATAGCGATCATCTTCAACGTCCGGCACGCTCAGCACCATGGGTTCATTGCTGAGGTCCATGAAGGATTGGATGTAAAGCGTGTCGTTATTGGGGGTGGCAATCTGTGTATATTCGGGGCCGCGCAACTGCCGCACGCGGGCCAGTTCATTCACCTGTGATCGCGGGTTACCGGTTTTCTCCTCAGCATCCGGGGCCGCGCGCCCCCGCATGAGATCTTCGAAAAAGACCACCGGGTAGCCCCAGATGACGGCATCAAGCGCAAGGTAGAAGGCTTGGGCTTCTTCCCCCTGCAAGCCTGACAAATCCGGCAGCGACAATGTGCGATCGTCGGCGCTCACGATGGGCGGCAGACCGAGAAGAGCAAGCATAACAGCGGCGATTACAAATCTTGTTCGTGTCACGGCAGCGTCCTTGTCTCGTCGAACTTCAAAGCCCGAGATCTTTGGGCGGGAACAGGCGGAAGGTAGCGGCATGGGCCTTCATTTCGGCACCCAGCGAGGCAGTCCATGCATTCATGCGGTGGCCGACGGGGTATTCCTCTTTCGGGTCCACGTAGAGGTTAAAGAGCCAGGGCGCGAGGCCAGTGGGCACGACCGTTGCCATGTCGATCCAGAGAAATTTCTCTTGCGCCAGTGCCACATGCAAATGGGCCTTGTATTCACGCATCCGCATCGCGGCGAGGGTCGCGCCAAGCCAGTTGTAGACATGTTCGCGCCTGCTTTCGCCATCATCAACCAGCAGAAAGGAGCTTTGATCGACCCCGTCCCAGTAGCGGTCTGTCGGCAGCGCGTCCGCATCGACACCCGCCAGCGCCAGCGACGTGTCGAAAAGGTCCATCAGATCGAAAAGCCCGTCCGACACCCGGCCCGGCGCGATCATACCGCGCCAATAGGCGATGCCCGGAACGCGCACCCCGCCTTCCCAGGTCGTACCCTTGGCACCCCGGAACGGCGTATAGCCACTGTCCGGCCAGCTATCCATTTGGGGTCCGTTGTCGGAGGTGACGAAGATGAACGTATTGTCGAGCGCGCCGACCTCTTCAAGGGCGTCGACGATTTCGCCGATGTGGCTGTCTACCTCGACCATATTGTCGCGATAGGGAAACTTCGAGGCGCTGGCGCCTTTGAACGCCTCGGACGGAAAGTTATCAGCATGTACCTTCATGAAGGAATGGCTGATGTAAAAGGGCTGGCCACCCTCGGCCAACGCGCGAATGCGCTGAACGGTGTAATCTTTCAGCCGCGTGTCACCCTCGGCCATCTGCGCGGGCGAGGTAATGGTTTCAATGGTTTCGGTCGTGCCGTCCGTCAGCCCGTAGATCAGATCGTTGTTCGATCCTATGGACTGGTATCGGTCAAACTTGTCCTGATCGAGCACAAGGTCCGGGAAGCGCCGTTCGTCATAGGCTTGCGTATATTCCTTCTGCGCCTTGTAGAAGCCATAGAACTCGTCAAAGCCGACATCATGCGGACGCATGCCCTCGGTTTCACCGATATGCCATTTGCCCACAAGCATCGTGTGATAGCCCGCATCCGAGAGAAGCCCCGCGACCGTTAACTCGCCCTCCCACGGGTTCACGCTGATCTGGTCACCGGCAAGGATCGGTCGGATCAAACCGGTGCGGGCAGGCAGGCGACCGGTATAGACAGACGCACGCGTCGGCGTGCAGGTGTATTGTGCGTAGGTGGACGTCAGCTTAAGCCCCTCAGCGGCAAGCGCATCCATCTCGGGCGTTGCTGCGCCGATCATCTCGCCGCCGCCGAACGCGCCCGGATCGCCGTACCCCATGTCATCGACGATGAAGATCAGGATATTGGGTTTCTGGCCGACCCGCGCCTCAAAAGCCGCGAGTTTTTCGACCGCCGCCTGCTCTTGCCCGGCGCGCGGGATCGCGGGTTGGCGGTTGGCGGCACGCGCCTCGGCGCGGCTCAAAGCCGAAGCGGGACCGGGAATGCCCTGAGCGAGGGCCTGAGAGCAGGCGAGGCCCGCTGCAACGATGGAAATGAGGAATAGGCGCAAGTCAGCCTCCTGTTGGAAAAAGGAATTTTACGGTGACGCCGACGGTGTCGCGCGGCGCTACCCCATCGTCATAGAAGTTGCGTTCATAGCTGAACTGATACTGTACCGGCACGCGACCCGCACCGGGGTGGGTGAGCTTTGACAGCTTTACCCCCAAGGGAAGGGACGTGAATTTGTTTGCATCCCAGTCGTAGACGAACGTCATATCCGAGAACCCGGCGGACCACCCCTGACCCATCGGTACGTTCACAATGGGTTGGATGGTTGACAGGTTCACGTCCGGGCGGTCGTCATCGCCCGCGACCGTCAAGAGGTTCTGGTTGAAGATCCCCCAAAGCCCCCAGGCTGGACTCGCCGTGAAACCGACTGCGGGACCAAGCCCCCATTTTTCGGCGCTCAGCCCCTCTTTGCCGGTCGGCAGCAGTGCGACCGCACCGACACCCCACCGCCCCCATGGTTGGTCGAAGACGGTCAGATTGAACAATGTCGCATCAGATAGACCGCTTTGGCCTGATGGCGTATCTGTCATATAGGGCAGCGTGAGCCGCGCGATGTTGTTCGTCGACCCGAGGATGAACGGGATCGCCGCCCGAAACTGGAGAGTGTTCTGCGTGGCACTGCTCTGGTTGTGAAAGTCGGAAACGTAAAAGTCCTGCAGTTGGAAAGACATCAGCGACGCCGTCGGATCGTTGGCCGCCGATGCCAGATCCTGTCCGCCCGACTGTGCAAAGGCAGGTGCCGCTGCCACCGTTGCAAAGATCAAATTCAAACGCATACAGGCCTTCATCGCGCAACCGCCATTGTTGGTGATCCGGATGGTGCGAGGCGACAAACTACTGGTGCGACAGCTTCAACCGGCGCAGCCTTCTGGATCACGGTACTGACATGATAGTCTCTTTCGCTCACGTCATTGTCATCGTATGTACAAACCATGGCATTACAACAAGATATTCAGGCTGGCGCGTTTGGCGATGGTCTGTGGCTGCGCACCCTTCCCGCGACTGTGGTGAAGACCTTGGAAAGCTCAGCCCAAACCCTTGAGTTGAAGGCCGGACAGCGGTTCAGTGAAATTGGTGATACGGCGCATTGCCTCATCGGTGTTAACCGGGGCGTTCTCGCGCTGCATACTGACGACCAAGAACGGCATGACGTCATCGGCCATGTGTTCTGGCCGGGTGATTGGTTCGGCGTTGCGTCAGTCCTGATCGACACACCGCGTTTTCTTGGCAGTTCAGCACTCGTTGACGCCCGTGTCGTGCTGGTTACGAGACGGTCAATCGAACGCATTGCGCAGGAGCAGCCGATCCTTTGGCGGAGCGTTGCGGTTCTGGCGGCGCAAAATGCGATGCTGGCGACCCGCATCGCGCGGGATAACCTCTTGCGGTCTCCGACTGAAAGATGTGTGGCGACCTTGGACCGGTTGGTCGGTCGTCAATCCCTTCCATGCGATTTGCCCGTCACCCAGGGGCAATTCGCCGAAATTTGCGGTTTGTCCCGGGGCGCGGCCGCAAAGGTGCTCGCCAGGCTCGAGAGCACGGGACAGATTTCGCGCGGATATGCGGCAATCAAGGTCGAGGAGAAATTTCACGCTTCCGCCAATGAACGATAAACACCTGCGCACGGTCTACGGTGTCCAGATCATCCTTGATGGTATCTGCGGCTTTCTGAGCGCCGTTGCCACCATGGCGGCGGGTGTCATGCCGCCAAACCAACTTATACGAAAGTTCGCTTCATACCCACGCCAGCACGAAGTGGCCGTGGCCTAACCGGACATCCGACGCATCAAGCGAACCTTGTTCATCATCGAATGGCTGCACGCCGTTGACTTACAGCGCCGTGCCCAAATCGGTCTGAGAAAACGCGCTACGGATTAGACGTCGGGGTGACGTCCGAGATCGCATCACCGCAGGCCAGAACTGTCAAATGGTCAGGTTAAACCTGCTGGCCGCGATCATCATATCGTGAAACAGAAAACACCTCGGCATAGCTGCTAATGCCCAAAAACGCGCCGGCCAAAGCCGAAAGAATGACTAGGCGCACTTTCGCGACCGATATCCGCAGCTATACCAGATTACGCCGTCGAACAGATCTGATCAACAAGACGCGCTTATCGCTGCTGGTTACAGCAGGGCGAGTTCCCCGAAAATCGTCGCTGCGTGATCCCTCAGGTAGATACGCAGCCATGGCGTATATCTGTCGGGGTGTTGCGCAACTTGCTCCACCAGATCATCAAAGCGCACCCATTCGACCGCCATAACCTCATCCGGGTTCGGCAACACGGCAAGGGTTTCATCAGCGTCAGCGACATAGACATCCACGACTTCGTGCTCAATCAACCCGCCGCCCACATCCGCGCGATACTCAAGATGATGGCGGTGCTGCGGGTTCAACCCGCGTACGCCAAGCTCTTCATCCAGACGGCGCACAGCACAGACTTCGGGGGCTTCATCCCATTCAGGATGCGTGCAACATGTGTTCGTCCACAGACCCGGTGTATGGTATTTGCACAACGCCCGCTGTTGCATCAACACCGCGTCCCCTTTGACGACAAAAACCGACACAGCCTTGTGCCGAAGCCCTTTTACATGGGCCTCCAGCTTTTCAACAGGTGTCAGTGTGCCATTTACCCAGGCCGGGATCATGATCGTCATACGCGTGTCGTTGCCACAAGCCCTGTCAGGTGTGCAAGGTTTTTGATACCGATCTTCAGGTGGGCCATGGGCCGCGCACGCACCAGTTTCTTGTTCATATAGGCTTCGAACGTGAGGCGCTGGACATCCACATCATGGCACAGCGACACGAAACGCTCGCGGCGTTCGTCGCTGCGGTAATATGCGTTCTGCATGGAACCGAGCACCCGAAAGACCATCTTGTGTTCTTTCATGAACAACTGGCGCGCCAGCCGCAAATCTTTGACACGACCGGATGCCAGCGTGGCGGCGCAAGCGGTTGCGGCCACGCGGCCCCCAACCATCGCATAATAGATGCCTTCGCCGGAACTGGGGGCCACGACGCCAGCGGCGTCCCCGGCCAACAGCACGTCCTTACCGTTGTCCCAGCGGTCAAGCGGACGCAGGGGGATCGGGGCCCCCTCTTTGCGGATCGTTTCGCAGTCAGTCAGCCCCGCCGATTTACGCAATGCAGCGGTAGCCTCTTTGAGGTTCACGGATGAGAGTTCCGTGCCCATGCCGACACTTGCGCTGTTGCCATGGGGGAAAACCCAGCCATAGAAATCAGGCGAAATCGCGCCGTCGTAAATCACGTCGCAGCGTTCAGGGTCATAGATCGCGGATTTTGGCGGCGCTTTGATAATCTCGTGATAGGCAAACACCAGCGGCACCTTGTCCGCATCCTTGACCTCGGCCAGCCCGACGCGTGATTTTGCGCCATCCGCACCGATGACCAGCTTGCAGGGCAGTTCGCGTTCTTCCTGCGTGGCCTTGTCGCGGTAGATCACGACCGGCGTGCCCTCAGGCCGTTCGATCCGCACGAAGGTGCCGGTGAAGTATTCAGCCCCCGCATCCGCCGCGCGTTTGCGCAGGAACGGGTCAAAATCCTTGCGATCCACCATCCCGACAAAGCCGTTTTCAATCGGGATATCCACTTTGCGCCCCGTGGGCGAAATCATTCGCGCGGTGTTCACCTTGGCCAGCAGCTGATCATCACCGATATGGAAATCCTGCATCAGTCGCGGTGGGATCGCGCCACCACAGGGTTTGATCCGCCCTTCGCGGTCCAAAAGCGCAACCTTATGTCCGGATTGAACCAGGTCAAGCGCGGCAGTCGCCCCTGACGGACCCCCGCCTATCACAACAACATCATACATCCGTTTATTCTCCCGGCATCATGGCGGTGCGCGCGCTTGCGTCCGCATTAGGTGAAGTCAGCCGCAGGGCGAGCACCGCTGCGACCAAGAAAACAAGTCCTTCAATGGCAAAGACACTGCCGTAGGCGATCGCATCCTGAGGCGTAATCCAGCGCATCACATCAACCATCGCCGTCCCTGCAAAGGAACCAAGGCCAAAGGCGATTGCCTGCGCGGCCCCAAAAAGCCCCATCCGCAAGCCTTCGCGCCCGTCACCGCCCTCGCGGGCAAGTCCCATCATCGCGCCGATTGCGGCAACAGCAAACGAGCCATTCGCCAGACCCAGCACAAAGATGTTCAACCCAATCGGCCAGGTTGCCGCGTGCAGACCCCCATAGGCCAGCCCGACCAGCGAGACGCCTGACAACAGGCATCCGCCGACGACCCACACACGGGTGGGCACAATAAACCAACGTGACAGGACGGTACCGCCCAGCAAAACCGCGATCATACCCATCAGGGCACCACCGTGGTGCATGCCCCCCAGTTTGGTGCTTTCTCCAACGGTCAGGCCAAAGACATGGCCCGCGAAGGGTTCGAGGATCAGATCCTGCAGATTATAAGCCAGCATCGAGGCAAAGACGAAGATCGTGAAAATACGCACCCGCGGGTCAACCCAAAGCTCGCGCAGAATGGCGCGGAAATCTTCGTTCCGCTTTTCAACGACGCGCTTTTCGCCGCGCTCCTGACCCCATATGCCAAGGCAGGTCAGCGTCAGGGCGACAGCCGACACACCCAGCGTCACCGCAACAAGGCGTCCATGAGAATAGGGATCAAGAAGTTGCCCCGCAGTGATCCCGGTCACCGCAAGCCCGAAGATCATCATGATCCAGACAAGGCTGCCTGCCGGTGCCTGCCGCTCGGCACTCACACGCGTGGACAAGAGCGCCAGCAGGTTCGTACCCGCGGCCCCGATGCCAAGGCCGATCAGTAGGAACGATGGAATAGCGGTGGCAATACCGACCCATGCGGCCTTTTCCATCAACCCGACGGAAAGCGCAGCACCAATCGCGCCTGCGGCCAGCAAAGCCACACCGCCGATGATCCAGGGCGTGCGTTGACCGCCCTGATCCGCACTGTGGCCAAAGCGCGGACGCAGAAACTGTGTGCCATAATAGAGAGAAACCAATAGCCCCGGCAGGATCGCCGGCATCGCCAGTTCAACCACCATGACCCGGTTCATGGTCGCCGTGGTCAACACCACAATCGCGCCCAGCGACATCTGCACGAGGCCCAGCCGCATAATCCCAAACCAACTGAGCATCAGGCGAGCCCCCTTAGCGCAAAGGCTGCAATCATCATGCCACTGATATAGAGCAACACGCCGGTACCGTTATACCATGGCGCCTTGGCCTTTGGATCTTTGAACATGATTGTCATGGCCCAGAACTGCACAAACAGCACGGCGCAGACACCGGCAGCGTGTAGCGGCTTGCCCCACGAAAACAGCAGGAAGACGACGACAACCTGCGGGGCGGACATGACGGCGCAGGCAACCTGCGCTGCGCGGTGCGGGCCCAAGGTGACAGGCAGGGAATTGACACCCATCTGCCTGTCACCTTCCAGTGCCTTGAAGTCATTCAATGTCATAATGCCATGCGCGCCGATACCATAAAGGACGGCAATCACGATGACGGGGAGGCTCGGCGCGCCCGCACTCAACACGGCAGCGCCTGTAAACCATGGCAGTGTCTCATAACTCAGGCCGACCAGCCCCGGACCCCACCAGCCGGACCGCTTGAGCCGGACCGGCTCCGCCGAATAGGCCCATGCAGCCAGCACACCAATGACTGTCGCACCGAACCCCCAAGGGCCCAGTTGCCAGCCAACACCAAGCGACAAAACCGACATGGCCAGCGCGATCCATAGGCCCCAACGGCCCGGGATGCGGCCCGACGGGATCGGCCTGTGGGGTTCGTTGATGGCATCCACATGGCGGTCGCACCAATCATTGGCGGCCTGACTCATCCCGCAGACGATGGGACCGGCCAGAACGACACCCAATAAGACCAGCGTCCAGTTTCCAACGGGCGACACACCGGACGAGACAACACCGCAAAGATAGGCCCACATCGGCGGAAACCATGTGATCGGTTTGATCAACCTTAACGCGGCTGCGGGCTCGGGGAATCTTCGGGTATGTATGTTTTCAGTTACAGCCATGTGTAAACTATGCCTTACACTTTGAGTCGGTGCAAGAGGCAGGATAGCGTAAGATCAGCCGTTTTTATTAAGCAGCCCGTACTTACGCAATTTCACATAGAGGCTCTGGCGCGACAGGCCCAACATCTCTGCCGCGGCGACGCGGTTGTTGTTGGTCAACTCGACCGCGGTTTCGATGCACATCTTTTCGACAACATCGGTTGTTTCCGCTACAATATCCTTGAGGGCTGCCGAGCCGACAAGATCCATCACGTTACGTGCAGGCTCTGCGGGTGCCGTGTTCGACATATGCCCGCTGCTGCCACCCCGTGCAGTTTCCGTCCGGCTGACATCGCGGATCATGCAGCCAATTGCCGCCACATCCGCATCCGCCAGATGGGTGGCGGAGATCTCGACCGCCAGACGCGTACCCAGATCATTCACCAGTTTGGTGGCATAGATGCGCATATGACCCGACCGCTGCGGCTGCTCTGTCAGAACCGCCAGATCAATCTGCCCGCGCCCGAGGAAATCACCAAAGCTGCGGCCGACGACATCCGACAGATGCGCGGCACCAACAAGGTCAAGGAAACTCTCGTTCACCGAGATGATGACGCCTTTGGGGCCCATGAACAGCATCGCGTCACTGCCAGCGCGGAACATCGCCAAGGCATGGTCTGCTGCGGCATCCGGCGTTGCGGCCTTGCTCGCCGCTGTCTCCAGACGGCACATCAGGATACGTTGCCCGCCAGCCCGGAAAACAACCGGATGCGCGATCACGGAAGCTTGCGTCCGTGTTGCGGTCAATGTCACCTGACCTTCTTCTTCGGCCAGCGTTGCATTCATCAGGCTTTCGGTTAGCTCAACGTTCGAGCGATCCATGAAATGCTGTGCAAAACTGCTGGAACGCAACGCATCTGCATTCAGACCCAACAGGGCGGCGGCAGCTTCGTTTGCGTCCTCAACACGCCCGCTCTGCACAGAAACAAAGACCACGGCCTGTTTGGTGTTGGCCAGCAAAACCCGGTAGCGCGCATCAAATTCACGCCGCGCCTCATAGCCCTGTTCAAGCGCAATCTGCGCCTGAACCAACTGCTGCTGCGTTTCGGCGATCGGGCGCAAATCCCGACCCAAAAGCAGTGCCGCGTTTTCATGCCCGAACCGATGGAACGTATAGCGCACCGGGTATTGCCACACGGCATTGTCGCTATGGTTCAGTTCCAGCTGCTTTTTCGGGACCTCTCCCAAAAGATAGGCCGCATGGGCTCTTTCGAATTTCGGAATCGATTCCCGTGTCAGAAATTCGGAAACGGGACGATCTTCCCAATGCCGAAGGTTCCCAAAGGACTCACTGTGCGAATTTACGACGACGGAAAGAATGATACCTTCGGCTGAAACAACCAATGCAATATCTGACGCGGCCGCGATGATGCTGCTCAGAAACTCGGGCTCAATCAAAGGAACAGAGCCACTGGACCAGAATGTATTTCCGCCGGTTGTCATGACGTGCTTGTTGAGTTGACGTGTTTCAGGCAATGCGCCACGGCTTCTTCGGCAACGCTTGTCACGATATCAGCACCCGTTAGTTCCTTCACGCGTTTTTTATTGACCTGACATGCCCCCCCGACTGCAAGCATCGGATCGCTTCCGACAGCTTTCCGGATGATCTGTATTGTATTGGCAACACTTGTCAGGGTTTCGCGCCGACCACATGTGATCAGGATCAGATCGGGAACGTCGTTGATCAGCCGCACCGTCAGGGCACCGTGATCTTCGTCATAAGACATGGCGACTTCGCAGCCCAAGCGGCGCAATTGCGCGGCCACAACGCTGGCCCCCAGAAAATGCTGTTCATTCTGAGGGATCACCACGAGCGCATTCAACCGCACTGCACCCACCTTGTGATCTACGTTGCTGGCCCCCGAGGCATCTGCCAACAGTGCCTGCAGGCGCATCGTTCCGATTGTCACATCTGCAAAACTGATTTTGTCATCCACCCATTGCTCGCCAAGCAGGCGGGCCGTCGCGGGGACATACAGATCAATGATCGCATCCACCGAAAGGCGATAGCCACGCAGCTCCGCAAGAATGACGTCGGGCGCGAAATGTTTCTTGCTCAGAACCCGGGACAGAGTTTGATCCAGCACGAACTGGCGCAACCCTTCGCAGGACACAGCTTGGCGATCGCGCAGCACAGAAATGACCGTAGATGCCAGAACATCTACATTGTCGGGTCGGTTGCGCATAACGCCACGCGGGTCTGCTTGATCATCCGTCGACATGGCTCTTTCCCAACGACCCTTCATCTTTAATCGCGCGAGCACAGAGGTCCCCGCAGAGTCGATATATATAAAAGGTCTACCCTTGACAGCAAAATGTCAAATCAAATTGACAGTTTTTACCGCTTAAAACAGCCAATCCTCAAGAATCTGGGCATAAAAATTCAAGTTTTTATGGCTTGTGCTGAATTTAGGGCAATTTCGGCCTGACAGATAAATGTAAACTATGCGTTTCTAGGGTGTAAGTTTTAGTTGACACTTTTCGCCGAAAGCCGCTAGTTTCGGTAAAGATGGCAGGAAAGGCGACTCCCAAAATGAACGGACACACGTCCAGGACATCGGCCCCAACAGGCCTTTATTCAGCGGAAGAGCGCGTCCGGCGTGATGAAACCGTCTGGACGACGATTCAGGGTGTGCTTGCTCCGTTCCAATTCCTGGTCTTTTTGATCTCTTTGGCGCTGGTGCTGCGGTATCTTTGGAACGGCGAGGGCTATGCGCTTGCCACATGGTCCATCGTCCTCAAGACAATGGTGCTCTACCTGATCATGGTCACGGGCGCGATCTGGGAAAAAATCGTTTTCGGTCAATATCTTTTCGCCCCCGCCTTCTTTTGGGAAGACGTGTTTTCCTTTGCGGTCATCGCGCTTCACACGGCCTATATCTGGGCTCTTTTCAGTGATGCCATGACGGCCACCAACCTGATGATTTTGGCTCTGACGGCCTATGCCGCCTACGTGATCAACGCGGTCCAGTTTATTCTGAAACTCCGTGCCGCAAGATTGCAGGCCGCCGAAACTTCCAACACGACGCCTGAGGTGGCAGCATGACAGAACTTCCCCGCATCCCGACGCAAGGCGGTTGCAGCAACGAACCGATTCTCAAGCAGCGCGGCCAGCGTGAAGTCTTTTGCGGGCTGACCGGAATCATCTGGTTGCACCGCAAAATGCAGGACGCGTTTTTCCTTGTTGTCGGCAGCCGCACCTGCGCGCATCTTTTGCAATCCGCCGCAGGCGTGATGATTTTCGCCGAACCGCGTTTCGGCACCGCAATCCTCGAAGAAACCGATCTGGCGGGTCTCGCCGATGCGCAGACCGAACTCGACAAGGTCGTGGACCAACTGCTCGCCCGGCGCACAGATATCAAACAATTGTTCCTCGTCGGGTCCTGCCCCTCTGAGGTCATCAAACTGGACCTGTCCCGTGCCGCAGAGCGCATGACAGAGAAATACGCACCCTCCGTGCGGGTTCTGAACTTCTCCGGCTCCGGCATCGAAACCACCTTTACGCAAGGCGAGGACGCCTGCCTCGCCTCCATGGTGCCGGTCCTGCCGAAAACGGATACACGCCAGCTGCTTCTCGTGGGTGCTTTGCCTGACGTGGTCGAAGAACAAGCCGTTTCCCTGCTCGAACAGATGGGCATTGGCCCGATCAAGGTGTTGCCAGCCCCGCGCGCCGATACCGATCTTGGCATTGGCGAAAACACCGTCTTTGCACTCACGCAGCCCTTCCTGGGCGATACACATGGCGCGCTTGAACGGCGCGGCGCACGTCATTTGCCGGCCCCCTTCCCCTTTGGCGAAGAAGGCACCACCGCTTGGCTGCGCGTGATTGCCGATGAATTTGGCGTCGATGCGGACACATTTGAGCGCGTGACAGCCGCCCCCCGTGCCCGTGCCCGCAAGGCCATTTCGCAAGCTTCTGAGGCGCTGCGCGGCAAGACGATCTTTTTCTTTCCCGACAGCCAGCTTGAAATTCCGCTGGCACGCTTTTTAACCCGCGAATGCGGCATGGAAGCGATCGAAGTCGGCTCGCCTTTCGTGCACAAAGGCATCATCGGGTCCGACCTTGAAATGCTCGCACAAGGCCCCGTGATTTCCGAAGGGCAAGACGTTGACTTGCAGCTTGATCGCTGCCGCGCGGCCCGCCCTGATTTGACGGTCTGCGGGCTTGGTCTTGCCAACCCTCTCGAAGCTGAAGGGCTGGCCACCAAATGGGCCATCGAGCTCGTGTTCACCCCCGTGCATTTCTACGAACAGGCCGGCGATCTTGCCGGGCTCTTTTCTCGCCCGGTGCGCCGTGCCGGATTGCTTAAAGTGGAGGCCGCCGAATGAAACTGACGGTCTGGACATATGAAGGCCCTCCCCATGTTGGCGCGATGCGCGTCGCCACGGGTATGAAAGGGCTGCACTACGTGTTGCATGCGCCGCAGGGCGATACCTATGCGGACCTGCTGTTCACGATGATCGAGCGGCGCGATCACCGCCCGCCGGTGACTTACACGACCTTTCAGGCGCGTGACCTTGGCTCTGACACGGCCGATCTGTTCAAGCAAACGCTGCAGGACGCCTATGACCGCTTCAAACCGGAGGCGTTGATTGTCGGGGCCTCCTGCACGGCGGAACTCATTCAGGATGATCCGGGTGGGATGTCCGAAACCATGGGCATTCCGATCCCCGTGATCCCTCTGGAACTGCCCAGCTACCAGCGCAAAGAGAACTTTGGCGCGGATGAAACATTTTTCCAGATCGTGCGGACACTGGCCAAGCCAATGGCGCGCACCAAGCAGATCACCTGCAACCTGATTGGCCCGACCGCTCTTGGGTTCCGGCATCGTGACGACATCACGGAGCTGACAAGCCTGTTGTCCGATATGGGCATCAGCGTCAATGTCGTGGCCCCGATGGGTGCCACACCAACCGACATTACCCGCATGGGTGCCGCGCATTTCAATGTTCTGATGTATCCCGAAACGGCGGAAACCGCCGCGCGCTGGATGGAACGCGAGCTGGGCCAACCCTTTACCAAAACCGTCCCTATTGGTGTCGGCGCGACACGTGATTTCATTGCTGAGGTTGCGGAAATCACGGGTTTGGACCCCTATCTTGATGACAGCCGCCTGCGCCTGCCGTGGTATTCCAAATCCGTGGACAGCACGTATCTGACCGGCAAACGCGTGTTTCTCTTTGGCGATGGCACGCATGTGATTGCTGCGGCGCGCATCGCACGCGATGAGATGGGTTTCGAGGTCGTCGGCCTTGGCTGCTATAACCGTGAAATGGCCCGACCCCTGCGTGCCGTGGCGAAAGACTATGGTATCGAGGCCCTCATCACCGATGACTACCTCGAAGTCGAAAGCCGGATCGAAGCGCTTCAGCCTGAAATGATCCTCGGCACCCAGATGGAACGCCATATTGGCAAACGCTTGGGCATTCCCTGCGCGGTCATCTCAGCACCCGTACATGTTCAGGATTTCCCCGCACGCTATTCACCCCAGATGGGCGTTGAGGGCGCAAATGTCATCTTTGACACTTGGGTCCATCCGCTGGTCATGGGACTTGAAGAACACCTGCTGCACATGTTCCGCGATGATTTCGAATTCAACGACGCCGCCGGCCCGTCCCATCACGGCGGGCATTCGCCCAAACCGCAAGCCGCAGGCGAAGTCGCACCACAGGACACACCACAGCCGGAAATCGCTGGCACCTCGATTGAGGTCGTCTGGCTGGCAGACGCGGAACGCGAGCTGAAAAAGATCCCGTTCTTTGTACGTGGCAAGGCGCGGCGCAACACCGAAACTTTCGCCTCAGAGCGTGGTGTCGGTGAGATCAGCGTAGACACGCTCTATGAAGCAAAGGCCCATTATGCGCGATGATATGAGCATAAACGGGCAGATGCCCGGATATCGCGTGGTGGTTATCACGCTGGACAGCCATGCGGCAGGTCCCGCCATGCGCGCAGCAGAACGCCTTTCTGCGGATTATCCCGGCCTTGATGTCTCGATTCACGCAGCGGCAGAGTGGGGCGAAACGCCCGGCACCTTTGAAGCCGCGAAAGAAGCGATCGAAAACGGCGATATCATCATCGCCAACCTGCTTTTCCTCGAAGAGCATTGTGCGCGCATTCTGCCCAGCCTTGAGGCCCGTCGCCCCAATTGTGATGCGATGATCGGCGTGATTGCCGATGCCTCCATCGTCAAGCTGACCAAGATGGGGTCGCTCGATATGATGGCGCCAAAGTCGGGCGCGATGAAACTGATGAAAAAGCTGCGCGGCTCGTCCAAGCCCTCCAGCTCAACAGGCGCGGACAAGATGGCGCTGCTGCGTCGCCTGCCAAAAATCCTGAAGTTCATTCCGGGCAAAAGCCAGGACCTGCGCGCCTGGTTCATGAGCATGCAATACTGGCTGGGTGGCTCAGACGACAACGTCGAAGCGATGATGCGCTTTTTGCTCAACCGCTATGCCAAAAACACCGGATGGGCCAAAGCGCCCGACGCACCTGCGCCAATCGAATACCCTGACGCGGGCCTCTATCATCCCGACCTGCCGACACGGATTACAACAGATCTGAGCGACCTGCCCACACCCAACGGCGCAGCAGCAACGGTCGGGCTGTTGATGATGCGGTCCTATGTGCTTTCCTCGGACACGGCGCATTATGATGCTGTCATTCGCGCTTTCGAAGCGCGCGGTATTGCGGTGCGCGCCGCCTTTGCCGGGGGCCTTGATGGTCGGCCCGCAATCGATGCCTATTTCCGTGATCAAAACGGTCCGCAGATTGATGCGATGGTCTCTCTGACCGGGTTTTCACTGGTCGGTGGCCCTGCCTATAATGACAACGACGCCGCCATCAAAGTTCTGAAAGATCTTGATGTCCCCTACCTCGCCGCGCATCCGCTGGAATTCCAGACGCTGGATCAATGGGCCTGCTCGACGCAAGGGCTTGGACCGATCGAGACGACCATGCTCATCGCGCTGCCCGAACTTGATGGCGCGACCAACCCGACCGTTTTTGCCGGTCGCCACGGCACAGCAGGGTGTCACGGCTGCGATCACGACTGTAAAATGACGTCAGATCACAAGGCGATGGCCCCCTGTCTGGAGCGGGTCGACAGCCTTGTTGAAAAGACCATCCGCATGACCACATTGCGGCGCAAAACCAACGCGGAAAAGAACCTTGGGATTGTTCTGTTCGGGTTTCCACCCAACGCGGGGGCCGTCGGTACTGCTGCCTACCTCAGCGTTTTTGAAAGCCTTTTCAATACGCTACACCGCCTCAAAGCAGATGGATACGACGTAGAGGTTCCCGAAACCGTCGATGCGCTGCGCGACAAGGTGCTGGCGGGCAACGCCAAGCAATACGGTCAGGAAGCCAATGTCGCAGACCACGTGAGCGCTGACACCATCGTCAGAACAACGCCGCCGCTTGCCGAAATCGAAGCCGTCTGGGGCCCAGCACCCGGACGCATTCAATCGGACGGGCGCGGTGTGTTTATCCTTGGTGCACATTTCGGCAAGGTCTTTGTCGGCGTGCAACCGGCCTTCGGATACGAAGGTGACCCGATGCGGCTCCTGTTTGAAAAAGGGTTCGCGCCAACCCATGCCTTCACGACGTTTTATCTATGGCTGCGCAATACACTGAAAGCAGACGCGATCCTGCATTTCGGCATGCATGGCGCGCTTGAATTCATGCCCGGCAAACAAGCGGGCCTTGGGGCGCGCGACTGGCCCGACCGCCTGATTGGCGAGATGCCGAACATCTACCTTTATGCATCGAACAACCCCTCCGAAGCGTCCTTGGCAAAACGTCGTTCCGGTGCGGTCACGATCACCCATCTGACGCCGCCTCTGGCGGCCTCCGGGCTCTACAAAGGGCTTCTGGACCTCAAGGACAGCCTGACCCGCTGGCGCGCGATGGAAAAAGACGGGGCTGAGCGGGATGAGTTACAAGACCTCATCGCCCAGCAAGCAGATGCCGTGGACTTGGGCAATATCAGCCCGGATCAGCTTTGGCTCAAACTGCTCGAAACCGAAGATGCGCTGATCCCGGATGGCCTGCACATCATTGGCAAACCGCTCTCCGACGCGGCACGCGCGGAATACCTCAGCATCATGGATCACGCAGATGAGGAAACCCGCGCGCGGGTGGATGCGCTTTTGCAACAGGAAACCGAACTTGACGCGATCTGCCGCGCCCTGTCTGCACATTACATCGAACCTGTGCCGGGCGGTGATCTGATCCGTTCAACGGATATCCTGCCGACCGGGCGCAATATCCACGCCTTTGACCCCTTCCGCATGCCGACGGCGTTTGCCTGTCAGGATGGCGCAAAACAAGCGCAACTGCTGCTGGATACACATGATGCGGTGCCGCGGACTGTAGCGCTGGTCCTTTGGGGCAGCGACAACATCAAATCCGACGGTGGCCCGATTGCACAGGCCTTGGCCCTGATGGGATGCGTGCCCCGCTTTGACAGTTTTGGGCGGCTGGCTGGTGCAGATCTGATTTCCTTGGAAGACCTCGGACGCCCACGCATTGACGTGATCATGACCCTGTCAGGTATTTTCCGCGACCTCCTGCCCTTGCAAACGCGCATGCTCGCTGAGGCCGCACAGAAATGCGCGATGGCGGATGAGCCGATTGAGATGAACTTTGTCCGTGCACATGCGCTGGCCTACGTTGAGAAAACCGGCTGCGATATCACTGAAGCCGCGTTGCGTGTATTCTCGAACGCCGAAGGTGCTTACGGCTCAAACGTCAACCAGCTGGTGGACAGTTCCGCCTTTGGCGACGAAGACGAACTTGCCGATGCCTATCAGGCCCGCAAAAGCTTTGCTTACGGCACAGACGGCAAGGCGTCCTCCAATGCTGCACTGCTGCAGTCCCAACTGGCCGAGGTCGATGTGGCTTATCAGAACCTCGAATCTGTTGAGCTGGGCGTGACCACGGTCGATCATTATTTTGACACGCTGGGCGGGATCGCACGGGCGGTCAAACGCGCCAAAGGGTCCGAAGCCGCCGTTTACATCGGGGATCAGACCCGCGGGGCCGGCAAGGTCCGCACCCTGAAAGAGCAGGTCGCTCTCGAAACCCGCAGCCGCAGCCTCAACCCGAAATTCTTTGAGGGCCTGCTGAAACACGGCGCCGAAGGCGTGCGCCAGATCGAAGCGCAGGTCACCAACACGATGGGCTGGTCCGCCACCACAGGTCAGGTTGATCCGTGGGTCTATCAGCGCCTGTCCGAAACCTTCGTGCTGGATGAAGAGATGCGTCAGCGTCTTGCTGACCTCAACCCGACCGCATCAAGCCGCATGGCAAACCGCCTGCTTGAAGCACATGACCGTAATTACTGGAGCCCCGACGCAGAAACGCTGGCCGCTTTACAGGATGCAGCCGATGCGCTTGAGGATCAACTCGAAGGGATCGCAGCACAATGACCCCTTCACGCGACATGAACAGGGCAGCGCGCCCCTTTGAAAGGACGATGACATGAGCCCACTGGACAGAACACCGCCAAGCCTGCGTGGTCAGGACGGCGAAGGATCCGTACAAGTCCATCAGGACGACACCGCCAAAATCGAAGGGGCCAAGGTCTTTTCTGTTTACGGCAAGGGTGGCATCGGCAAATCCACCACATCCTCGAACCTGTCAGCGGCATTTTCCATGCTGGGCAAACGCGTGTTGCAGATCGGCTGTGACCCCAAACACGACAGCACCTTCACGCTGACCGGCACCTTGGTGCCCACGGTGATCGACATCCTGAAAGAGGTGGATTTCCACCCCGAGGAACTGCGCGCCGAAGATTTCGTCTTTGACGGCTTTAATGGCGTGAAATGCGTCGAGGCGGGCGGCCCCCCAGCGGGCACCGGCTGCGGCGGGTATGTCGTCGGGCAAACCGTTAAGCTATTGAAACAGCACCATATGCTGGAAGACACTGACGTCGTGATCTTTGACGTGCTCGGCGATGTGGTCTGCGGCGGCTTTGCAGCCCCCTTGCAGCATGCGGACCGTGCGCTGATCGTCACGGCCAATGATTTCGACAGCATCTATGCGATGAACCGGATCATTGCCGCGGTGCAGGCCAAGTCAAAGAACTACAAAGTGCGCCTCGCAGGCTGTGTTGCGAACCGCTCCAAAGATACGGATGAGGTTGATCGCTACTGCAAAACGGTTGGGTTCAACCGCATCGCCCATATGCCGGACCTAGATGCGATCCGCCGCTCACGTCTTAAGAAAAAGACGCTCTTTGAGATGCCCGACGATGAAGAGATCGTACAGGTCCGCAAGGAATACATCCGTCTGGCCGAAACGCTGTGGAACGGGACAGAGCCGCTGGCCCCTGCCCCCCTGCCCGACCGGGAAATCTTTGAACTTCTGGGGTTTGATTGATGCGCGACGAAGTAACCCTTTCCAATGGTGCACCAACTACCGGGCGCGATGCTTCGCGGCCGGGGTATAGCGCCACTTTGGGCCGGGTAGAGACGTATTTCGACAAGACCGCGACCCGCACTTGGGAGCGGCTGACCTCTGACGCGCCGGTTTCGAAAATCCGCCAGACAGTCCGGCAGGGCCGGGACCGGATGCGCGATCTGATGCTGAGCCGCCTGCCCGCCGATCTGACGGGCCACCGCGTGCTCGATGCAGGCTGCGGTGCCGGGCAGATGACGATTGAGCTGGCCGCGCGAGGTGCCGAGGTGCTTGCCACCGATATCTCGCCCTCGCTGGTCCAGATCGCCGAGGCGCGCCTGCCCGAAGCTTTGCGCAAACAGGTCACCTTCACCTCTGGCGACATGCTTTGTCATACGCTGGGCCAGTTTGATCATGTGATCGCGATGGACAGCCTGATCTATTACGATGCCAACGACATCGGGCGCGCCCTTGCGGCCCTTGAGACACGCACCGGCGGGTCGATCGTGTTTACCGTCGCACCACGCACCAAGGCCCTGATGGCCATGTGGTACGCGGGCAAACTCTTTCCCCGGTCTGACCGCAGCCCGGTGATGATCCCCCATGACGCAGGCAAACTGGCGCAGGCTGCCAGCACGCAAGGCGTGTTGGGGCAGGTCAAACCCATCGAACGCGTCACATCCGGGTTTTACATCTCTCAACTGATGGAGGTGCGCGCATGAATGTGGCCGGTCTGAAACGCCTGTCGCTCAAAGCGATGCCCTTTGCCGATGCGGCGAGTGACGGATTGCCCTTGCCGCAGTTGCTGCGTCTGTCGTTGTTCCAGATTTCCGTTGGCATGGCCGCCGTGATGCTTCTGGGCACATTGAACCGGGTCATGATCGTTGAATTGACGGTGCCTGCGATGGTTGTCGCGGTCATGATCGCCCTGCCGGTTCTGATTGCCCCTTTCCGCACGCTTCTGGGCTTTCGCTCAGACACGCATCGCTCCGCCATCGGCTGGAAACGGGTGCCCTACATCTGGTTCGGCACATTGTGGCAGTTCGGGGGGCTGGCCATCATGCCCTCGGCGCTTTTGGTCCTTGGGGGTGATGTCTATATCGACGTCCCCTTTGCCGGAGAAATCCTCGCGGCACTGGCCTTTGTCATGACCGGTCTCGGCATGCACATGACGCAAACCGCCGGTCTGGCGCTGGCCTCGGATCGGGCGACGGATGAAACCCGCCCGCGTGTCGTGGCGCTGCTTTACGTGATGTTCCTCGTGGGCATGGGCATTTCGTCGCTGATCATCGGCTTTTTGCTGCGGGATTTCACCCCGCTGAAACTCATTCAGGTGGTGCAGGCCACTGCTGTTATCACCGCCGTTCTGAACCTGATCGCCCTGTGGAAACAGGAAAGCCTGCAACCCATGAGCCGGACAGAGCGCGAAGCGCCCCGCCCAAGGTTCAAAGACGCATGGGATGATTTCATCAAGGGCGGACAGGCCGGGCGACTGCTTGTGTGCATCTTTGTCGGCACCATGGCGTTCAACATGCAGGATGTACTGTTGGAACCCTATGGCGGCGAAATTCTCGGCCTTTCGGTGTCCTCCACCACCTTGCTGACGGCGATGTGGTCGCTGGGCGCGCTGCTCGGCTTTGCCTTGGCGGGCAAGCGACTTGCCGACGGCTCGGACGCGTTCCGGCTTGCGGCTGGCGGCATTCTGGCCGGGGTTGGCGCGTTCTGCATGGTGATCTTTGCCGCCCCTCTGAATTCGCCTGCGTTGTTCTTTTCCGGCGCGGGCATGATCGGTTTTGGGGGCGGCCTGTTTGCGGTCGCAACTTTGACCGCCTGTATGACCCTGCCCGAAACCGGCACGGCAGGTCGGGGTCTGGCTTTGGGCGCATGGGGGGCAGCACAAGCGACCGCTGCCGGCCTCTCAATCGCCATTGGTGGCAGCTTGCGTGACTGGACAGGCTCCATCGCCATGTCAGGAGCTTGGGGAGAGGGCCTGGTTTCCCCAGCTACCGGCTATTCAGTCGTATATCATCTGGAGATCGTACTTTTGTTCGTAACTCTGGTGATCCTTGGACCGCTTGTGCGTCGGCGCGTTTATCACACCTCAAGAGAAAGCGGATCGCGCCCCATGGGCCTGGCCGATTTCCCAACATGACCCCGTTTCAGGAGGAAACGAAATGACTGCAGCGTTCTTTGGCGAATTTGATCTGGCGAGCTTGTCTCTCTGGTTATTCTACATCTTCTTTGCTGGGCTGATCATCTACATCCAGCGTGAAAACATGCGCGAAGGCTATCCGCTCGAAGACGATGAGGGGAACCCTTCTTCCAACCCCAGCATGTGGCCGATCCCCTCGGACAAGACCTTCAAACTGCCCCACGGTCGCGGTGATGTCACCGTGCCAAGCGGGCAGACACCGGAACGCGCAGACATTGCTCTGAAACGCACAGGGCCCGGCAATGGTTTCCCACTGGAGCCCACGGGCGATCCGATGCTCGACGGTGTCGGCCCTGCCTCATGGGCGCCGCGCCGCGACGCGCCGGAACTGGACGGTCACGGGCATCCGAAAATCGTGCCTATGTCTGCTGCCGAAGGCTTTATCGTCTCCGCCGGACGTGACCCGCGCGGCCTGCCCGTGATGTCAGGCGACAAGGAAATCGTCGGCAAAATCACGGACATGTGGATTGATGAACCGGAACAACTGGTGCGCTTTCTTGAGTTCGAATTGGAAGGCAAATGGGGGTCAGGCACGCGTCTGGTGCCAATGACATTCGCCAATATCAAGTCAAACAGCGTCAACATAGCGGCCCTTTATGGCGAACACTTTGCCAATGTGCCGACAGTTGCCTCTGCGCGTCAGATCACCCTGCTCGAGGAAGACAAGATCGCGGGCTACTACGGTGGTGGCAAACTCTATGCCGGCAACCGTCAGGAACCCAAACTCTGACGATCCCTCCGCCACGCGCACCTCTGCGGGACCAAGACCCCGCTGAGGCGCTCATTAAGTCGAAACCACAACCAAGGAGATACTCGCCATGTCTCATGACGATTTTGAAATAGAGCCCGTTGAGGGGCTCCCCGCCGAGCCCCCGAAGGGCGAGAATATCCTCTGGCAAGGCCGTCCCGACTGGTGGCGTCTTGCAGTGGAATCTCTGAACGTGAAATGGGTCGCGGGGTATTTTATCCTGCTGGCCGTGTGGCGGTTCGTCTCACAACTGGATCTTTTGCCACTGGGTCAGGCAATCGGTGCGGCAGTGCCCTTTTTGATACTGGGCCTTGTGACCTGTGGCATGCTGACACTCGTCGCCGTCGCCCAAGCGCGCGCCACGGTCTACACCATCACCGATGCGCGTGTCGCCATGCGCATCGGCGCAGCCCTGAATGTGACCCTGAACATTCCCTACACACAGGTCGGCAATGCGATGCTGGACCTGCGCCCCGGTAAAACAGGGACCATCGCGCTTGAAACCATCGGCGAAACCCGCCTGTCCTACCTGACCTGCTGGCCGCATGTGCGCCCCTGGCATTTCCGCGAAGCGCAGCCTGCCCTGCGCTGCATCCCCGACGCCGAACGTGTCGCGCGGCTGCTGTCGGAGGCCGCAGAGGCGCGCGTCTCTGTCCCCACTGTCACCCGTGCCCGGCCCCAAGCGGCCCAGGCCGTCGCAGCGGAGTAGAGCCAATGACAACTCAAACCCAACCCCGCATCCACGCCAAGCAAGAAGACCTCGTACCGCGCATCATGGTCCGCATCATGTTCGGACTGGTCCTGACCATTCTGGGCATCGTCACCGTGGCGACACTCACCGGCCGCGCCCCAGACAGCCAGCCCCCCGTTGGGGCCTTATTGACGGAACGCGCGATCTTTCTGTCCGGTGACGCCTCAGGCGCCGCCCGCGTCCTTGATGAAAACGGGACCCTGCTGGCCGACTTCACCCCGCAAACAGGCGGGTTTGTCGCAGGCATAGAACGCGTCATCGCCCGCGAACGCGGGAAAAGCGGGATCGACATGTCGGCCCCCGTCCTACTACAGTTACGGGAAGGCAATCGCCTCTCGATCACGGACCCCGTCACCGGATGGTCAGCCGAGCTTATGGGCTTTGGCGCCACCAACTCCCGCACCTTCGCCAGGTTGCTGGATAAACCCTAACCCAGAAAGGAAGCCACCTCATGGGACTACTGACAAAGGACTTCGAACGTGCCCCCTGCACGGTTGAAATCAGCCACAAATTCGAAAGCCTGCACGCGCATGTGAAATTCAACAACGGGGCAGTGATCTACCCCGGCGACGAAGTGCAGGTACATGGCGGCGAAATCATGGCCCCCTTCGGAGAAGTGATCTCTGAAGACCGCGAAGCCACGATCATCCGCGCCAGCAAACTCGAACGCCTCTGGACCCGGCTCACGGGCGATTTCGAGGTCATGGAGCTTTGCGAATTTTCATTCTCTGAGGAGGTCACGCTGTGAACATCCAGAACCCGCAAAAAAGCGACGTCGCCCCCGCCAAACACACGTCCGAAATCACCGACGCCGAAGAAAGCCTGAAGCTGCAGGAAGCGCAATCCGTCGTGGACAGCGAAAGCGCCACCGAAGTCGCGATGCAGAACACGCTGCTGACGCCGCGTTTCTATACCACCGACTTTGATGAGCTGGACGCGATCGATGTCACGCCTGTGCGTGAAGACTGGGACAAGCTGATCGCGCAGATGGTGTCCGACCCCAACAAAGGCCACTTCAAAAAGAACGAAGACTGGGACCACGTTGACTGGGAAAATATGGAGCCGACGCTGAAAAAGGAATTCCTCGATTTTCTGATCAGCTCCTGCACGGCTGAATTCTCGGGCTGCGTACTTTACAAAGAGATGAAACGCCGCGGCAACAACAAGGACATCACGCAGCTGTTCCAGCTGATGGCCCGGGATGAGGCCCGCCACGCTGGTTTCATCAATGACGCCCTGCGCGAAGCAGGCGTCGCCGTGAACCTCGGATTTCTGACGCAGAAGAAGAAATACACCTACTTCCGCCCCAAGTTCATCTATTACGCGACCTATCTGTCCGAAAAGATCGGCTATGCGCGCTACATCACGATTTTCCGCCATCTGGAAAAGCATCCCGAGCACCGCTTCCACCCGATCTTCAAATGGTTCGAGGAATGGTGCAACGATGAATTCAGCCACGGCGAAGCCTTTGCCCTGCTGATGAAAACCGACCCCAAACTGACCAGCGGCAAGAACGTGCTGTGGATCAAGTTCTTCCTCACGGCGGTTTATTCAACGATGTATGTGCGCGATCACCAGCGCCCGGCCTTTCACAAAGCCCTTGGCGTGGACCCGGATTGGTACGCCCATGAGGTCTTTACCAAAACCTCTGAGCTGACCAAACAGATCTACCCGATCACTCTGGACATCGAACACCCCCGCTGGCAGCGCGGCCTTGAGAAAATGCAAAAAGCCAACGCTGATCTGGCGGTTGCGACCAAGGATGGCAAATTCTTTGCCAAGATCGGCGCGCAGGCCCGTGCGGTCAGCGCGTTCATCTCGCTGATCACGATCCCGGCGAAAAAGCACGAGGTCCCGACCGAGACCCTCATGCGGCCCGCCTACTGAAATGAGCATCTGGTCCGCCGCCCTTCTAGCCCTTTTCGTGTGGTGGTTTTCCACCGGCGCGATCCTGTGGGTGGTCAAGGTGGCGGACCGCAAAGGCGGCAGCGCAGGCTGGCTCGCTACGCTCTGGGGCCTGCCGATGCTGGCGCTCGGCGTGTACGGTTTCCTGAGCACCCTTGGCGACATGTCCGCGCAGGGCGCAGTGCTTGCGTTCCTCTCCGCACTGGCGATCTGGGGCTGGATCGAACTGGCGTTCCTGACAGGTGTCATCACCGGCCCCAACAACTACCCCCTGCCCCCGAATACGCCCGAATGGGAACGCTTCATCCGCGCGTGGGGCACATTGGCCTATCACGAAATGCTGCTGGTTTTCACATTGATCAGCATGTTCCTCGTCGAATGGAACATGATGGCGGGCAATAAATTCGCCACATGGACCTTCGCGGTGCTGTTTTTCGCCCGTATCTCGGCAAAACTGAATCTGTTCTGGGGCGTGCCTCGGATCAACGTGGACTTCCTGCCGACGGCGCTTGCGCATCTTGCGACCTATTTCCGGATCAGACCGCTCAACTGGCTGTTTCCGATCTCCGTTTCTGCCCTGACCTTCGCGACCGCCTGCTGGCTGGAGCGGATGCACGGGGCCGAGACCCAAGGCCAGATCATCGGCTTTGCCCTGCTGAGTGTCATTACCGCACTCGCACTTCTTGAACACTGGGTGATGGTTCTGCCGATCCCGGACGAAAAGCTCTGGCGGTGGATGTTACCTGCCCCAAAGCAACCAACACCAAAAGCAACGACACTAAAAGGGGGACATCATGGACTTTGATGCACTGTTCCAAGCGCAGCTGGACACACTCAAAGAAGATGGAAATTATCGCATCTTCGCAGAACTTGAACGGCAGGCGGGTCAATTCCCCCAGGCGAAATGCTATAACGAAGACAGCCCCGATCAGGTGACCGTCTGGTGTTCCAATGACTATCTCGGCATGGGCCAGAATCCGACCGTCATCAACGCCATGAAAGATGCGATCGACAGCTATGGCGCCGGTGCGGGTGGTACGCGGAATATCTCCGGGACCAACCACGCGCACAAACTGCTTGAAGCCGAATTGGCGGACCTGCACCAAAAGGATGACGCGCTGCTCTTTACCTCCGGCTACGTCTCCAACTGGGCGGCATTGTCCACGCTGGGCAGCCGTCTGCACGACGCGGTGATCCTCTCGGATGAGCTGAACCACGCCTCCATGATCGAAGGCATCCGCCATTCCCGCGCCAACAAGGTGCTGTGGAAACACAATGATCCCGAAGACCTCGACCGCAAGCTCTCCGCCCTGCCCGCCAATTGCCCCAAGATCGTGGCCTTTGAATCGGTCTATTCCATGGATGGTGACATCTGTCCCATGAAAGAGATCGTGGAAGTGGCCGAAAAGCACGGTGCCATGACCTACCTCGACGAAGTCCACGCCGTCGGCCTTTATGGCGCGCGTGGTGGCGGCATCTCGGAGCGTGAGGGCCTGCAGGACCGCATCACCCTCATTGAAGGCACCTTGGGCAAGGCCTACGGCGTTGTGGGCGGCTATATCACCGGCTCAGAGGCGATGTGCGACTTCATCCGCTCCTTTGCCTCCGGCTTCATCTTTACGACCGCCCTGCCCCCGGCTGTGGCGACCGCGGCACAAGCGTCCATCCGGCACCTCAAGCAATCGGATCAGGAACGCAAGATGCAACAAGAACGCGTCGCCTATCTGCGTAAACGTCTGGACATGGAGGGAATTCCCCATCTGGAAAACCCCAGCCACATCATCCCTGTGATGATTGGTGATCCCGTCAAATGCCGCATGATCGCGGATTACCTGATGCAGCAATACGGTATCTACGTGCAGCCCATCAACTATCCCACCGTGCCCAAAGGCACAGAGCGTTTGCGCTTTACCCCGGGGCCGCTGCACAGCATCGAGGATATCGAACATCTGGTGCTGGCGCTCAAGGAACTTTGGAAACAATGCGCCATTTCACACGCGGTTGCATAAGATTGCAGGGTTGTGAGTGTTGACTCTCGCGTTTAAGTCCTAAGATGTAAGGCAAGCAACCAAGGAGATAACGATGACACGAACTTTAGCAGTAGTACTCGCAATGACATTCTCGGCAGCACCGGTATTTGCCGAAGGTGACATCGAAGCAGGTGAAAAAGCATTCAACAAGTGCAAGTCTTGCCACCAGATCGTTTCCGATGCTGGTGATGAAATCGTCAAAGGCGGTCGGACAGGCCCGAACCTCTATGGGGTCTTGGGTCGTCAGGCGGGCACTACCGACTTTAGATACGGTGACGACCTCGTTGCCGCCGGTGAAGCCGGGCTTGTCTGGGATGCCGCAAACTTCGCGGAATATGTTCAGGACCCACGCGCCTTCCTGCGCACGTATCTGGATGATTCCAAAGCGAAATCCAAAATGGCATATAAGCTGAGAAGTGGTGGCGAAGACATCGCAGCCTATCTTGCGTCGGTGACCGGCAGCTCTAGCTGATACCCGTTCGCTCGATCACTCTGTTAGAAAACGCCGTCCCACATCGGGGCGGCGTTTTTGCTTTGCCGTGACAAGCACAGAGCAGTGTTTCCTGTATAACTTCGGCAGCCCGCGCCACTTTTCGAATATGCACCTGCGTTAGCCCGCGCGGGTATGGCTAAAGCGTCATGCGAAAAACCTGAATCACATAACGCTGCCTGAAATCAAAAATTT
>NZ_BPES01000015.1:0-100341 GCF_019654895.1 Roseobacter sp. OBYS 0001 | reverse complement strand
GCTCTGGCTCTGGCTCTGGCTCTGGCTCTGGCTCTGGCTCTGGCTCTGGCTCTGGAGAATAGGTAACCGGCGCTTCCGGCGGATCAAGCGCTTCGACCGTCGTATCCGCTGGGCCCTCGTCAACGGCGGCCTGTTCAATCGGATCTGGTTCCAGCGCGCGGTCGTCAGAAGGTGCTGACAAGACCTCGATGTGCGCCTCCTCGGGGGGCACGACCTGCGCCGCCGCTTGCGCCTCTTGCGCAGCAACGGCGCGCGGTTTTACGTCAACCGTTTCCGCGACCCCGCCATCGTCAACGATCGCTTCTAGTCCTTCATCAATCTTGGACGACGACTTGAACAGTTTGTCTTTGAGTTTTTTGAAAAACGCCATGCGCGGGCCTGCCTCTTCACCGGTTAATGCTCATCTAAGAGGATTTGCCGCGAAACGAAAGGCCCGAGCCGTTTTGGGTCAGATTTCCTCGGGGAAGTGTTTCATTACCATGCGAATGGGGTTCGGTGCCGCCTGACCCAAACCGCAGATTGATGCATCTACCATTGCGGTGCTCAACTCTTCCAGCAACCCGGTGTCCCACTGGTCCGCCTGCATCAGTTTGACTGCTTTTTCGCATCCGACCCGGCATGGTGTACATTGCCCGCAGCTTTCATCTTCGAAAAACCGCAGCATGTTGAGCGCCGCCGCCCGCGCGGAATCCTTGTCAGAAAGAACCACGACCGCCGCGGATCCGATGAAAGAGCCAAGCGGTTGCAGTGTGTCAAAATCCAGCGGCACATCACTGATTGATGCAGGCAAAATGCCCGACGATGGCCCGCCAGGTTGATAGGCTTTGAACAGATGGCCGTCAGCCATGCCCCCTGCGGCCTCGATAATGTCAGTAATTGTTGAGCCTGCTGGCAATAGATAGACGCCGGGTTGCGCAACCCGTCCCGAGACTGAATAGCTGCGCAGTCCCTTACGGCCATTCTTTTCGGTTGCCGACAGAACCTCCGGACCCTCGCGGCAAATACGCGTCACCCAATGCAGCGTTTCGACATTGTGCACCAAAGTTGGTTGGCCAAAGACACCAACCTGCGCCACAAAGGGCGGACGGTGTCTCGGCATGCCGCGCTTGCCCTCGATGCTCTCAATCATCGCGCTTTCTTCACCACAGATATAGGCACCAGCACCACGCCGCAGGTCGATGTAACCCGGAGTGACAATCCCGGCCTCCTCCAGCGCTTTTATTTCACGCGCAAGGATTTCCAGCACCGCAGGATATTCGTCCCGCATGTAGATAAACGCGGTCTCGGCTTCGACGGCCCAAGCGGCAATCAACATGCCCTCAAGGAAAAGATGCGGCACGCGCTCAAGATAATAGCGGTCCTTGAACGTGCCGGGTTCGCCCTCATCCCCGTTCACCGCGAGGTAACGCGGCCCCGGATTGGCCCGCACAAAGCCCCACTTCTTGCCAGAGGGAAAGCCAGCACCGCCCAATCCGCGCAGCCCTGAGGCCAGAACGTCTTCTTGGACCTTTTCCCAATCGCCGGTTTCGCGCAGGGTTTTCAGCGTTTCATATCCGCCTTCAGCGGCATAATCGGAAAATGTCTCATAGCTCGGGATATGCGCGTGCGTATCGCCCGCCGCGATGGCAGCAGTGACCTTTTCCGGCGTGGCGTGATCGATATGGGCATGACCCAGTTCCAGAACCGGCGCCGTGTCGCAGCGCCCCATGCAGGGCGCGCGCAACACGCGGACTTCCCCCGGGTTCAGGCCATTTTCAAGGGCGGCCTTCAGTTCCTGCGCACCCGCCAATTCGCACGACAGGGAATCGCAAACACGAATTGTCAGGGCCGGTGGCGGCGTTTCGCCTTCCTTAACCACGTCGAAATGCGCATAAAACGTCGCGACTTCGTAGATTTCAGCCATCGACATGCGCATCTCTTCGGCCAGCGCACGCAGATGGGCGGCGGACAAACACCCGTGGGTGTCCTGAATTTTGTGCAAATGCTCAATCAACAGATCGGCACGGCGCGGCGCATCGCCCAAAAGCGCGCGAACCTCATCCCAAGCGGTGTCCTGCAGCTGGCGACCTTTCGTATGCCGCCGCCCTTTGCCCTTGCCAGACTTCCAGACACCTTTTTCGGGGGTCTTGTCGCTCGTATCGAGTGCCATCGGCATATCTCCCTGTCCGCAAACACCACGGAGCATGCCCACGTGATTTCCTGATGCCCAGCAATATCAGTCTGAACAACGCCACGGTAGTTTAAAACACGGCACCACAGGCAGCCATAAACGACACTTCTGTGTCCGATCCGAAACTTGCGTCATTAACCGCGACGCAACAAGCGCCTTGGAGGCGCGGCGACAAAGAGGTAAACAAAGAGTTAACGAATAAAGCCCACGTGAGGGCGGTGCCGGCGCGTCACGATCTGGCGAACTGTAGCACCACAGGCCCTCTGGCGTCAGAAGGCTTCCGTTTGAAACGTAGTATCCAAAGGTGAGTAAACATGCGAAAACGACCATTGTTCATTCCAGTAATTGCGGCCCTTTCTGCGATGCTTTCTGGTGGGATGGCTCTTGCGGCGGAACCAATGGACGGTCGGACTTTTGATGAATACACCCGCGGCAAAACGCTGTTTTATGGCCAGAATGGTGAGAAATACGGGGCGGAGGTCTATCTCGATGACCGTCGTGTGAAATGGTCGTTTCTGGACGGAAAATGCAAGGAAGGGTTCTGGTACGAAGAAGCAGGGCAGATTTGCTTTGTCTACGAGGATAACCCGACACCGCAATGCTGGGCCTTTACCAAAGAAGATGGCCGCCTTTCAGCCCGGTTCGAGAACCTGCCCGGCGCGACCGAATTATACGAAGCTGAAGACGTGAACGAAGAGATGATCTGCCTCGGCCCCGACGTCGGTGTCTGATCCCCTGGAGCGTCTGACAAAATACCTGAAACATCAAGTATCACGTAACGCGTTGAAATATTTGATTTCAGGCAGCGTTACATGATTCAGGTTTTTCGCATGATGCTTCAGAACAGCGACCCTTGTTCCGGTGGTTTGCCCGCTGACTTTTTAGACGCGGTCTTGCCGCCCACTGTCACGCGGCCATCGGCGAACTGGATTTCCAGACTGCTGGCCGTTTTCGCGGTCTTGCTGTCTGTCACCACGGCCCCATCCGATCGCACAACTGCAAAACCGCGCGCCAGCGTGGCCTTGTAGCTGAGTGTTTCATTCAGCCGTCCCAACGCATCGAGCTTGCGGCGGGCCGCATCGAGGTTTTGCTCGCCCACTTTGCCCAAACGCTGCACCACATCCTCGAAATGCTGTTTCTTGCGTCGATATTCCTGCTCAAGAACTGCCGGGCGATATCGCCGCACCCTTGTTTCCAGTTGCTCTTTGCGCGTCGCCAGCGCGCGCAACAAGGCCGGTTGCAGACGGCGCGCCTTTTCTTTGAGCTGCCGGTCCTCTGCCTGCACAGCGCGCGTCAGCATCGCCGGTCGCAGTGACCCGCTGACATCCGCCAGCCTTATCTTGCGCCGCTGCACCCCGGACATCAGCGCCGGGGCCAGCCGCGCGCCGCGCGTGTCGACCAGTTGACGCGGGCTCTCAAGCAAACTGTCCGGGCGCGGCAAGGCGCGGGCCACGTCGCGCAAACGCTGGTCCCGGCGGGTCAACCCCTGACTAAGCGCCTGACGCATGCGCGCATCCTGCTGCTCGACCCATGCAATAAGCTCATGGCGCACCGGCACGGCCAATTCAGCCGCAGCTGTGGGTGTGGGCGCACGTTTGTCAGATACGAAATCGATCAGCGTGGTGTCGGTTTCATGCCCCACCGCCGAGATCAGTGGAATGTCTGACGCCGCCGCCGCCCGCGCGACACTTTCCTCGTTAAACCCCCACAGATCCTCGACCGATCCGCCGCCGCGCGCCACGATGATCAGGTCCGGGCGCGGCAAAGCCCCGCCCGGTTCCAGCGCGTTGAACCCCGCGATGGCAGCCGCAACCTCGGGTGCACATTTCTCACCCTGA
The DNA here is from genome assembly GCF_019654895.1 of Roseobacter sp. OBYS 0001. Lineage (NCBI taxonomy): Bacteria > Pseudomonadati > Pseudomonadota > Alphaproteobacteria > Rhodobacterales > Roseobacteraceae > Roseobacter > Roseobacter sp. OBYS 0001. Next base: position 96,333 of record NZ_BPES01000015.1, on the reverse strand, counting down.
ACAGCGACCGGCCAGATCAGCACCTTGCGCGGAAAGCGGTCCCTCAGGCGGTGTAGAATATCTCGAATCACCGCTCCTGTCGGCGACGTTACAACCCCAATGATTTCCGGCAGATAGGGCAGCGGACGTTTGCGCGACGTCTCAAAAAGCCCCTCCGCCTCCAGTTGCTTTTTGCGCTTTTCCAGCAGCGCCATCAGCGCGCCCTTGCCCGCGACAGCCACCTCATCCACATTCATGTTGTATTTGGACTGCGCCCCATAGGCGGTGATGCGCCCTGTCACGACCACCTCGAGCCCCTCTTCGGGGATCACGCTCAGCCGGGCGACCTGTCCTTTCCATGTGGTGCAGGACAGTTGGTTCCGATCATCCTTGATGTCGTAATACATATGGCCCGATCGCGCCTTGATCACGCGGCTGACCTCGCCACGCACCCGCACGCGGCCGAACTCTCCTTCCAGCGTGCGTTTCACCGCACCAGAGATTTCACTGACCGTAAATTCGGGCGTATTCTGACCCGGTGTGGGATCGTCAAGCAAGTCCATGGTGCCTCGGGTGTTGTCACAGGTTCCCCGCCAGCTTAGAACGCCCTGAACATAAGGCCAAGCAGATCGGGAGCCCTTCATGAACATTCTTATTCTCGGCAGCGGGGGACGTGAACACGCTCTGGCCTGGGCGGTCAAACAGAACCCTAAATGTGATCGCCTGATCGTGGCCCCCGGCAACGCAGGGATCGCGGGGATCGCCGAATGTGCGTCCCTCGAGATCGAAGATGGCGGGGCCGTCGCACGCTTTTCGGATGAAAACGCCATTGATCTCGTGATCGTCGGACCCGAAGCCCCCCTCGCAGCGGGTGTTGCTGATCGCTTGCGGGATGCAGGCATTTCCGTTTTTGGCCCCGGTCTTGATGCAGCAAAGCTGGAAGCATCAAAAGCCTTCACCAAAGCCATCTGCGATGCAGCCGGTGCGCCCACGGCCGCATATGCCCATTTCACTGACCGGGCTGCGGCACGGGCCTATGTCGAAGCACAAGGCGCACCGATTGTTATCAAGGCAGACGGTCTTGCAGCGGGCAAAGGCGTGATCATCGCCCAGACGGTCGACGAGGCACTGGACGCCCTTGATGACATGTTCGGCGGCAGTTTCGGTGACGCAGGCGCAGAAGTCGTGATCGAAGAATTCATGGAAGGCGAAGAGGCGTCCTTCTTTGTGCTGTGCGATGGCGAAACCGTGCTGCCCATCGGCACGGCGCAGGACCACAAGCGTGTGGGTGACGGCGACACCGGCCCCAATACCGGCGGCATGGGCGCCTATTCCCCTGCCCGGGTGATGACGCCAGAGGTAACGCAGGCGGCGCTTGAGCAGATCGTGCAGCCGACAATGGTCGAAATGGTGCGGCGCGGGACACCCTATCAGGGTGTGCTCTTTGTCGGCCTGATGATCCAAAACGGTGCGCCGCGTCTGGTCGAATACAACGTGCGCTTTGGCGATCCCGAATGTCAGGTCCTGATGATGCGCCTTGGCGCGCAGGCGCTGGATCTCATTCAGGCCGCCGCCGAAGGCAGGCTGGATGAAGTGCAGGTCAACTGGGCTGATGATCATGCTCTGACGGTCGTGCTGGCCGCGCGCGGATATCCCGGAAGCTATGAAAAAGGGTCTGTCATCGGCGGGCTGGACGGTTTTAAAGAGGACAGCAAGCATATGGTTTTCCATGCTGGCACAACCCGTAAGGACGGCCAGTACACCGCCAGCGGCGGGCGGGTACTTGGCGTTACGGCGCGTGCCTCATCGCTCTCCGAAGCGCGAGAGCAGGCGTATGGCATGGTGGATCAGATCGACTGGCCGGAGGGGTTTTGTCGCCGTGACATTGGCTGGCGGGCACTGGACTAGAAACTTGTCGTTAATTCGCGCAAGACAGAGCGGCGGCAAACGCGCCGCGTGAGGTGTCCGTCCCAAGACGTCGTGTTTCAAACAGGCCATCGCTATACCGGATGGCCTGTAATTCGGCCCAATCTGCACGCGCGAGAATCATTTCCGGAAAGCCATCACATTGCCTGATGCCACCGGCAATATCGCGCTCTCCGATGCGGTGATTGGTGACACCGCCAAGCGATGCAATTTCACTAAGCTGGCGGTTTTGATAGCGCCAGATGCGCAGTGTTTTCGCCAGATGGGGGCGGTCAACATAGGCGATCTCAACATACCCATCCCCGTCAATATCAGCGGCGCCCAAAGGGGCAAGCCAGCGAAAACGGGTGCCTATATAGGGGGTAGCCGTTACAAAACCAGAGGCGTCATAGATAACCAGCCGCGCGCCTCTTGATTGATCACTTTCGACAACGATGACTTCGGGCAAGCCGTCTGCGTCAAGATCAACGATCCGGGGGTGCGTATCTTCAATAACCGATGTTACAGGCAGTGTAAAACGTCGGATATCCCCGGTGGCCAGCGTGATGACGAGCGTCTCGTGCTCAACATCATCGCCAAGGACCGCATGGGCATATCGCTGCGTCGGACCTGCGTAGTCTGCCGAAATGATTGCCTCGGACGCCTCTGCCGCTCCCTGCAACAAGCACAACACTGGCAGCGCGCGGCGAACGAAACAGAGCAGGCGGCGCGCCAGAAGACGCCGCGCCCACGCCTTCATCAGATCTGTTTTTCGGGCATTTGTACGATGAGGCCGTCCAACGCATCCGTCACTTTGAGCTGGCAGGTCAGCCTGGAACGGGCCGGGTCAGGCTGATAGGCGAAATCAAGCATGTCTTCTTCCATATCGTCCTTGCCGGGCAGTTTTTCGATCCACGCGGGATCAACATAGACATGGCATGTGGAACAGGCACATGCGCCACCGCAATCGGCCTCAATTCCGGGAATGTTATTGTCGCGCGCGCCTTCCATGACCGTCAGGCCATTTGCGACCTCAACAACATGCTCCGTCCCGCCGTGTTCAATATAGGTGATTTTGGCCACGTTCATCCATTCCTTCTTGCCGTGTTCAATCCGTTCAACGTCGGCATATAGAGCGCGTGCGCCTGTTTTGCGACCCCCTTCGCAGAGGATTGTTTTTGATTTCTTTTGTTCTATATTTGTTCTTATGCAGATCATCACATCTCGTGCCGCCCCGGCAACTGATACGAAAACCGCTGGGAAATGGCCAAGCCCACCCGCCTGCCTTGTCGCGCGACAATTGACACAGCCGCCGCAAAATGCGCGTGTCGCCGTGGCCGGTATTGTCATTTTGAGACAACGTCCCGGCACGGCCAAGGGGGTTATCTTTCTCACGCTGGAGGATGAAACCGGCGTTGTGAATGTGATTGTCTGGCGGAATATCTATGAAAAGTTCCGCCGCGCCGTAATCGCAGGGCGCATGCTGCGCGTCACAGGCAGGCTTCAACGCGCCCATTCCGTAACCCATGTTCTTGCAGAAGAGATCGAGGATTTATCACCTTTACTGGATGGTCTTGTGCAGGAAAACCAAGCCTCCGAGTAAAACTACCTTTCCAGACAAGAAAAGGACGCGCCAAAAGCGCCGCTTTCAAAAACCTAAACGCGATTTCGCATCCACTGGCCGCAATCCATGTCGACGTGAAACACATTTCGGACCAACGCGGCTTGGAGTGGCGCAGCCCATCTGCTATCGTATATCCGTAGAACCCCTACCAAGATATTGAACGCACGACGTTATGCCACGGTCGCAAGTATGCGCATAATGAGCGCAGACGCTTTGCGTGGCACTGTCCAACTCTGAGGTGTTCGGTGCACCGATCCCTGGTTGGGTGAATGCCTATTTCCTACACCGCACCGCTGCGGTTCAGAAAGGCGTTGTGAGCGCACATGAGCAAAGCAAAGGCCACACCTTCGTTGAAAAACCGCGCCTGGTCACCAAGGCCCGAAACTCAGCGCAACACTGTCAGAACCCGCGCGCGTGCCCCGGCATTCATTCAACAATCAGAATGGACGACTTCGGAACGCAGCCGCGTGGCTGAGTTGCTTCGTCTGATGGCACCAGCCATTTGAGATACGTCAGACTACATGTTCGGCAAACCTCTGGAAATCTGCCGGTACTGCCGAACTATGCGCCAGCGCGGTGACCTTCTGTTCGAACTGAGCAGCAAAGTTCCGAAAGCCGTCACACTCAACGCGCATAATGGACAAGAGCAGGCCCAACGACGTTATCCCGCAAACAGACGGCCCTTTTGCACGTTGCCAAGTCCAAGCTATGCCTGTCGGAGCAACAGTACCACGCAACGCCGGTACAAATCGGCGGGGTGAAGAGCCACCATAGCGGAACAGGGAAACCATGCTTGCAAAGCTCTTGGAGCCGGTACGAAAACGGTCGCAGCATTCGAGAGGATCGACGCCCTTTCGAACGGTCCCTCAAAGCCTGTTCAAACGCCGCTACAAGCCTTTTTGAATACGTCCTTCAACGTCCCTGTGAATACAGGAACTCCTGCGCCGGCAACGCCCCGGACTAACAGCGCCCGGAAACAGTGGGTATTCACTGTGGCAATGATTACCACGACGACATTCAAAGCGCAGGAAAGCAAAGTTGCCAGTGCTTTCCCCCGGGGGTCACCGGATCGAGAAAATCGCCACCCGTAACCGGTGGGAACACTCCGTGAAACGCGTTCCCAAATCCGATCCGCAATCGCCCAAGGTCAAAAACAGGCGTCCGGTATCAAAACCAGTTCGACACCGGCAACGCCTGTTTTTAGCGGATCATTCAGCGAGGGACAGCGCCACGAAACGCGGATCGCCCGCACGTCGCACGAGTAACAACAGCGATTTGCGCCCTGCGTCCTTGGCTTCTTCGACACGGGTTTCAAGATCCGCGATGCTTGTCACTTTTTTCTGACCTGCTTCGGTGATGACATCGCCCGACCGCAGACCCTTCTCAAAAGCTTCCGACGCTTCGTCCACTTCCATGACCGCCAGACCTTCGGTCTCCGGTTTGGCACCAAGTTGCTCGCGCAGCTCATCGGTCAGCACCATCAAGGTGAGGCCCATCATTTCAGCAGAGGTCGGCGCGTCTTCCTGCGGGGCCTGCGCGACGGCAGGTGTCGCGCCTTCGGCTTCTTCACGGCGGCCCAGTGTCACAAGCAGGGTTTTTGTCTCATCGCCCCGCCGCACGACAACGCGCACCGCTTCGCCCACAGGCGTATTGCCGACCTGACGCACAAGACCGCGTGTGTCTTCAACGTCGCGCCCGTCAAAACTGATGATCACATCACCGATCTCGATGCCTGCATCCAGTGCAGGCCCCTCCAGCACACCGTTCACAGCAGCACCGTCGGTCGACGCAAGCCCCATGGCTTCGGCCATGTCCTCTGTCACGTCCTGAATTTGCACACCCAGCCAGCCGCGCCGCGTCTCGCCAAACTCCTGCAGCTGGTCAACGACGCGCGTCACAACATTTGAAGCCATCGAGAACCCAAGACCGATCGAGCCGCCGGTCGGTGACAGAATAGCGGTGTTCACGCCAATCACTTCACCGTCCATGTTGAACAACGGGCCACCTGAGTTTCCGCGGTTAATCGCAGCATCGGTCTGGATATAATCATCATAACGACCGCTGAGTTCCCGGTTGCGCGCCGACACGATCCCGGCCGAGACGGAAAACCCCTGCCCCAGCGGGTTGCCCATCGCGATCACCCAGTCGCCGACCCGCGAACTGTCACTATCCCCAAAGGACACAAATGGCAGTGGTTCGTCCGTTTCGACCTTCAGCAAGGCGATGTCGGTGTTCGGGTCCGTTCCCACGACCTCGGCAACCAATTCACCGCCGTCAAAAAATTCAATCAGAATTTCGTCAGCCCCTTCAATCACGTGGTTGTTGGTGACGACGTAACCATCTTCAGAGATGACAAAACCGGACCCCAGCGCGGACGACCGGCGCGGTGCCCCTTCGGGCCCATTGTTACGGTCCCTGAAAAAATCCTCAAAGGGCGAGCCTTCCGGCACTATACCTTGCGGTCCGGTCCGACGTGATACCGTGGTAGAGGTCGTGATATTGACCACCGATGGGCTGATTTTTTCAGCCAGCGGCGCTAGGCTTGCAGGCTGTGCCAGCACTGTAACGGGTGCAACAAGGGCGAATGCCATCGCCAAAATAGCAATCACCAAAAATCGAAACCGCGTCTGCGCCGGAACTCTATGTGGCATGGATACCGTCTTGGATGTCATGCGTCGTCTCCTGAAATACGTTGTTGCCTGTCATACTTTGCGCCTACTTTGCGCTTAAAGCCAGTCTGCATGTAGCCATATAGGCCTGAAGGGATAGATGGGCCACCCTCGCGCGGTTTCAACTCCCTGTGAACGTGCACGCGGTTTCAAACCCCGCCAAGCTGCCAGGCGGCCCAGACCAGAATAAGCCCGCTCACCGCGATCAGCCAGCCCATTTGCCGCACCGCCGTCTCCGGCAGGGAGCGCAGCATCTCAAGCATACGTTCAATAAGCGAAGGGGCCAGCGCATAGGCCAGCCCCTCGATAATCATAACCAACCCTAAGGCCAGAAGAAGCGTGCTCACCGGGTTTCGCCCTCGTCAGACCGCGATCCCTGATCGCTGCGCAGGTAGTTAAAGAACTCGCTGTCCGGGGACATGACGATGGATGAGTTGCCGCCTTGCAATGACCGTTCATAGGCGGTCATCGACCGTGTGAACTCAAAGAACTCAGGGTCCGCACCGAAGGCGCTTGCAAAGATGGCGTTACGTTCCGCGTCAGCCTGACCACGCACGATATCCGCTTCGCGTGTCGCCTCGGAAATCAGCTCGACGACCGTACGATCTGCCAAGGCGCGCACACGTTGGGCGGCTTCTTCACCGCGCGCAATCTCGTCCGCAGCTTCGCGTTCCCGCTCCGCCCGCATCCGCGCAAAGGTCGCGTCAAGGTTTTGTTCCGGCAGGTTCGTCTGCTTGAGACGCACATCAACAACCTCAAGACCAAGCGGCAGGGCACGCTGGCGTGCCTGCGACGTGATCCGGGCCATCAACTCTGCGCGATCCGCAGAGAGAATGGTGTTGGATGTCACCCCGTCAGAACCCAGAACCGCACGGATTGCCGGGTTCAGGATACCTTCCAGACGGTCTTCAGCGGCCCGCATGCCACCGACACCCACAGCCTGTCGAAACTGCACAACGTCAGAAATCCGGTAGCGTGCAAAGGCGTCGACGACCAGACGACGATCATCCGATGGCGTGACTTCGACGATGTCGGTATCGAGCGACAGCGTTCGGTCGTCATAGCGCACGACCTCTTGGATGAACGGGATCTTGAACGCGAGGCCCGGATCTTCCTTGACCGATTTGATCTGGCCGAATTGCAGCACAAGCGCTTTTTCACGTTCGTCCACAATGAAAACGGAACTCAGCACGCCTACAACCGCGATCACCCCGATCGGGATCAGAAATTTAGTTGCTTTCATCAGTTTGTTCCTCCAGTCGGACGGCGCAATTCATTGAGCGGAAGATAGGGCACGACGCCTTGTCCACCTTCTCCACCAAGACCACTTTCAAGAATGATCTTGTCGACGCCGCCAAATACACGTTCCATGGTCTCCAGATAGAGACGTTTGCGCGTCACATCAGGTGCCTTGACGTATTCCTCGAGAACAGATGTGAAGCGTGCCGCCTCACCCTGTGCTTCGTTGACCTGCTGTGCGCGATAGGCTTCAGCCTGTTCCAATCGGCTTGCAGCTTCACCGCGTGCGCCCGCCGTGACCCGGTTCGCATAGGCATCAGCCTGACGTTCCAGACGGTCACGCTCCTGCTCAGCCGCCTGCACTTCGCGGAAGCTGTCGATCACTTCGCGCGGCGGGTCGGCCTTGTCGAGGTTGAGACGAATGATGTTCACACCACTGTCATAACCGTTGAGCGTCGACTGGATCAGTTGCAGCGCTTCATCGGCAACCACCTGACGATCCCGGTTAAGGATCGGCGCAAGTTCGTTACGCGCAATCACTTCGCGCATCGCTGATTCAGACACCGCACGAATTGTTTCCTGTGGCTCAGCAAGGTTAAAGAGATATTTGGCCGGATCACTGATGTTCCAAACCACCTGAAAATCGATGTCGATGATGTTCTCATCCGTCGTCAGCATCAGACCACTGTCCGTGCGCGCACCGATGTCTTCGGTTTGTTCGCGCGTCACAGGAAGGACTTCTGCCGTAACAAGTGGCCATGGCGCAAAGTTCAGACCCGAGTTTCCTGTGGCCGAATACTCGCCGAGGAACAGTTCAACCGATTGTTCTTCGGGAGCGACCGTATAGAGGCTCGCCATCAGCCACGCACCAAAGGCTGCCAGAGCGGCCAGCCCGATTGTGCCACGCGTCAGCGCGGGTCCACCGCCGCCACCGCCACCGGTGCCACCGCCGTTACCATTGCCGCCTTTGCCGCCCATGAGGACGCGCAGACGTTCTTGACCCTTTTTGACCAGTTCATCTATCTCAGGAATTTGCGGCCCTTCGCCGCCGGGACCGCGCGGACCGCCGCCGCCCGACCCACGATTTCCACCGCCCGAACCGCCGTTCGGTTTATCATTGCCCGAATTTCCGCCGCCCCCCCAGGGGCCGCCATTGTTGCCAGCCATTAAGTTCTTTCCCTTCTAAACCGCATAACGTCACGATCAAACCAAGTCATAGGTACGTTGCCCTGCACGGAATTCAAGCCGTGCGCATGGGAGAACGCATCGTCACGATCTCTTCCGACATTGTGGGGTGGACCGCAACCGTTCGGTCAAAGTCTTCTTTCGTTGCACCCATCTTGATGGCGATGCCCGCCAGTTGGATCATTTCACCCGCATTTGGGGCTACAATATGACATCCAAGGACCTTTCGCGTCTTTATCGACACAATGAGTTTCATCAACACGCGGTCCGGTTTTCCGGCAAACGCAGTCTGCATTGGCCGAAACGATGTGCAATAAATTTCAACTGGTTCCTGTTCGCGGGCCGCTTCCTCGCCCAGACCGACCGTGCCCATTTCCGGTTGGGTGAAAATTGCGCTCGGGATCAGGTCGTGATCCACAGCCGTTGGATTGCCTTTGAAGACAGTTTCGACAAAGGCCATGCCCTCACGGATCGCGACCGGCGTCAGGTTGACGCGGTCGGTAACATCCCCGATCGCATAGATGGAGGGCACCCCGGTCTGGCTGTAGGCGTCAACTTCGATCTGCCCACGCCGACCCAGTTTCACGCCAAGCGCTTCAAGCCCCATGTCTTTGGTGTTCGGGTCCCGCCCTGTCGCGAAGAGAACCACATCAAAGACCCCTTCGGTGCCGCTGGTGGATTTTACCCAGACCGGGCCTTTTGTCGCAGCGCTGCTGTGCATTTGTGCAAGTTCTGCGCGATCCTGCGCCGTCCCGCCCATGGCGCCGCCTTCGGACATGCTGTCATGCTCTCCCGCAGGGGCCATCTCGAGGATGTTCGTGCCGACCTTGAGGTCGACGCCGCGTTCGCGCATTTGCTCCGCGACAAGGCCACGGGCCTCATCATCAAAGCCGCGCAATATCTGCGCACCCCGGTAGTATTGCGTGACCTTGACCCCCAACCCGTTCAGGATCCCGGCGAATTCGCAGGCGATGTAGCCCCCGCCAACGATCAGTACCGATTTGGGCAGGGTCTCCAGATGGAAAATATCATCGGACACAATGCCAAGATGGGCATTGGGCATATCTGGTCGCACGGGATGACCGCCGGTTGCTACCAGAATATGTTTGGCGGATTTGGTTTGCCCGTCTGACAATGTCACCTCATGCGGGCCGGACACTGTGGCGCGTGCATCAAATGTCTCAACACCTGATTCCGATAACAGCCTGCGATAGACCTGCTCAAGGCGGTCCAGTTCTGCGTTCAGCTTGGTTTTGAACCCCGGCCAATCAAAGCTGCCTTTTTGCATGTCCCAACCATAGGCCTGCGCTTCATCCGGCATGCCCGCATATTCCGAGGCGAATACCATCAGCTTTTTGGGCACACAGCCGCGGATCACGCAGGTTCCGCCGTATCTGTCTTCTTCTGCCAGAGCCACCCGCGCGCCTGCTTCGCTGGCCGCCACGCGCGCCGCTCTGACGCCCCCTGAGCCGCCACCAATCACGAAAAGATCATAGTCAAAGTCAGTCATGCGAAGGGCCTTTCTCTTTTGTGTATTCTAGTGGCCCTAGCCAAAGACCACTTTGGATGCGCTCGCCCGTGCATAGGTCAGGTCAGACAGGCGCTGGTCTGATCAATCGCTCAGATCGCTGAACAGATTGTCACTTTCGGCAAAAACCATGCGTTCGCTTGCAACCGTTCCATCATTGATGTCGCGCACCTCGACCTTTCCGTCCCCAAAGCCCAGAACGACCGTGTCGCAGATATCAATCAACAGACCGTTCTCAACCACACCCGGCAGCTGATTAAGCGTCATCGCAAGTTGCCGCGCATCGCCGATCCGCTTGAGATGCAGATCAATGATGTGGTTGCCTTCGTCCGTCACGAAAGGTTTGTCGCCATCCATCCGCAGGCTGCTGTCGCGCCCCAGAACGTCCATGGAGACGAGGGTTTCATCAACCAGCGCATGGGTCGTTTGCAATCCAAAGGGGATCACCTCGATCGGCAGCGGGAAGGCGCCCAGCGTCTCAACCTCTTTGCCCACATCGGCAATCACGATCATGCGATCAGAAGACGTCGCCACGACCTTTTCATGCAGCAAGGCACCCCCACCGCCTTTGATCAGATTAAACGCGCCATCGAATTCATCCGCACCATCAATCGTCAGATCCAGCCGCTTGGCCGCATCCAGTGTGATCACATCAATACCGACCTCACGGGCCAGTTCCGCAGTGCGCGTAGATGTCGGGACCCCTGTAATATGCAGCCCTTCGTCGCGCACCCGCTCCCCCAGACAGCGCACAAGCCAGGCCGCCGTTGACCCGGTGCCCAGCCCCACCCGCATACCATTTTCTACGAATTGTGCGGCCCGTTTGGCGCAGACAAATTTTGCCTTGTCGATCGGCGAGAGTTCTGAAGACATCGATGGCTCCTTGCGCGGCTTCAGGGGCCTTATAAGAAACATGCAGCCAAGGTGCGAGAGCGATTCTTGCATCCCCACCGAATAGTGAGGTGCAGCACCGCTTTAGTTATGTGCGTTTTCCTCTTGAGGAGGTCGCTTTTCCTGAGGTCCTTTGCCTTCGAATCCGCTATGGAATGGCTATGAGCACAGCGCGCTACATTCTTCACTATGCCCCGGATAACGCCTCTTTGGTGATCCGTCTGGCGTTGGAAGAACTGCGCCTTGATTACACCACGCAACTGGTGGATCGCCAAAATTCGGCGCAACACAGCCCGGCCTATCGCGCCCTGAACCCGAACCAGTTGATCCCGGTGCTGGAAACGCCGCAGGGTCCGATCTTTGAAACCGCTGCCATACTGTTGTGGCTGTCCGATACACACGGGCATCTTGGCCCGGGCGCTGATGATCCGCAAAGGGCGGAACTGCTGAAATGGTTGTTCTTTTTGTCCAATACCCTGCATCCTGCGTTGCGTATGTTGTTTTATCCCGGCGCTTATATTGGACGCGACGTGGATCATGTGTCGCAGCTCACAAAGATGACGCAGTCCAACATCCTGCGCCTGCTGGGCCTCATCGATCAGCGATGGGCAGATGATCGCCCGGGCATTTTGCTGGACCTTTATCTGGGCCCCATGATGCGCTGGCTGGCGCTTTATCCGACGCAGAGCGACAGAACATGGTTTGACCTCACGGCCTTTGGCGCGATACACGCAGCTCTGCGCAACCTTGAACAACGCCCGTCAGTTGAGACCGCTCAACAGGCCGAGGGACTTGGCCGCGATCCGTTTACGTCCCCTCGCCATCCAAACCCGCCAGAAGGAAGTGCCACTTAAATGTTTTTATCTGTCTTTGATATGTTCAAGGTCGGTATCGGCCCCTCATCCTCACATACGATGGGGCCCATGGTCGCTGCGGCGCGGTTTCTGGAGATGATGCGCGCGTCCCCCTTCGAATTTCACGGGATACGCGTGTCGCTGCATGGCTCACTTGCCTTCACGGGTGTCGGTCATGCAACGGACCGGGCCACTATTCTGGGCCTCGCGGGGTTTGTCCCCGACACTTATGACGCCGAGAAGGCCGAAGCGGCACTGGCCGAAATAAAAGCCACAAAAACCCTGAACGTTGAGGGCCTGCAACCCCTGCGGTTTGACCCTGCAACCGATCTGATTTTCGACTATGAAACCCCGCTCAGCGGGCACGCAAACGGTATGATGATCCGCGCCACAGATGCCCAAGGCGATGTCACCCTGCGCGAGGTTTTCTATTCCATCGGCGGTGGATTTGTGATGACCGAAGCGGAGCTTTCCGCGGGCAAAGATACCGATGAAACCGGCCCACCCATTCCCTACCCGTTCAAATCCGCCGCCCAGATGCTTGAGATGTCGACCGCCTCCGGCAAGAACATTGCCGAGATGAAACGCGCAAATGAAATTGCCCGTGGCTGTCCGACCAGCCTCGCAGAAGGCACCAAGCGGCTTTGGCAGGTGATGGATGATTGCATCACGCGTGGGTTGACGACCGATGGTATTCTGCCCGGCGGCCTGCAGGTCAAACGCCGCGCCAAAGGCATCCATGACGCGCTTTTGGCCGAACGGGGCATGAACCTCAACGCGCCCCACACGATCAACGACTGGATGAGCGTCTACGCGATGGCCGTCAACGAGGAAAACGCGGCCGGTGGTCAGGTGGTCACGGCCCCCACAAATGGTGCTGCGGGCGTACTGCCTGCCACCTTGCGCTATTATCTGGATCATGTCCCCGGCGCATCAGAGTCCCACATCGAGGACTTTCTGCTCACGGCTGCAGCCATTGGCGGCTTGGTCAAGTTCAACGCCTCGATTTCAGGCGCTGAGGCAGGGTGTCAGGCCGAGGTCGGCTCTGCCGCAGCCATGGCCGCTGCGGGCCTGTGCGCTGTAATGGGCGGCACCCCCGCACAGGTGGAAAATGCCGCCGAAATCGCATTGGAACACCACCTTGGCATGACCTGCGATCCGGTCAAGGGTCTGGTGCAAGTCCCCTGCATTGAGCGCAATGGCCTTGGCGCGATCAAAGCCGTGTCGGCAGCATCCCTCGCCTTGCGCGGCGATGGTACGCATCTTGTCCCGCTGGACGCCTGTATCGAAACCATGCGTCAGACCGGCATCGATATGTCAGAAAAATACAAGGAAACGTCGCTCGGCGGATTGGCTGTGAATGTGCCGAACTGCTAAGTGCGCAAAACAACCTCTGCTTGCAATGCTGTCCAGATCGCTTTAGGCTCCACCAATGACAATTGACCGGCCCTTTCTTGGCATCATGCTGATGCTGGGATTTTGCGTGCTTGCGCCTGTCGGCGATGCGATAGCGAAAATCCTCGGACAAACTGTGCCAATCGGCCAGCTGGTTTTGGTGCGTTTTGCGGTGCAGGCTTTGTTGCTGATCCCGTTGGTCTGGCTCACACGGCGACGCTGGCGCATGAGCAAACGGGTGACTTGGCTGACATTCGTGCGCACCATTCTTCATATTGTAGGTATCGGCGCCATGGTTACCGCGTTGAAATACCTGCCACTTGCAGATGCTGTTGCGATCGCTTTTGTGATGCCGTTCATCATGCTGGTGCTGGGTAAATACGCGTTGAACGAAGAAGTCGGTGCGCGCCGTATCATTGCCTGCGCGGTCGGTTTTCTGGGCACCTTGCTTGTGGTGCAGCCCAGCTTTGCCCAAGTTGGCTGGCCTGCCCTGTTGCCCGTAGGCGTGGCGATCAATTTTGCCCTTTTCATGCTGGTCACCCGCCAGATCGCAAAGGAAACCGATCCAATCAGCCTGCAGGCGGTCAGCGGCGTGATGGCAGTGTTTGTGATTCTCCCGGTTCTTTTGATCTTTCAAAACAGCGGTTTTTTACAGCTTCAGATTGTGCATGTGTCGTCCTATGACTGGACCTTGCTGCTGAGCATCGGCCTATTGGGCACGGTCGCGCATCTGTTAATGACGTGGTCGCTGCGGTTTGCGCCCTCGGCCACGCTCGCGCCGATGCAGTATCTGGAAATTCCCTTTGCAACGATCATCGGGTTCATGGTGTTTGGTGATTTTCCAAATCCGATGGCAAGCGTCGGTATTGTGATTACGATTGCGGCGGGTCTCTATGTGGTACTGCGAGAGCGGGCCATCGCTTTGTCGCTGACAGCCCGAGCAACGCCTGCACAACCGGCTGAAGGAACGCGCGCGGCATGATGCACAGCATCACCGGGGCATCCGTTTCAATCGAAAACGGTCCGGTTGTACGATTTGACGTCCCTGCCTGCAAACCGGGCGCGAAGTCGATACCGTCAATCGGCCAGAACAGCCCCTTGGACCGCCCCCGCACAGGCCCCATCGGAAACAGGGATACTCGTGTTCCTGCTGGGGTTGGCACATTGAACGCGGGTGGGCACAGGAATACGATGTCGGTTGCGCCCAACAGGACGATATGTCGGTCTGCCCGTCGTATTATCGTATGCAACGCCGCCAGCGCGTGATCAATCTGCCCCCCGCAAAACCCGACGGCAACCACCAACGGCGCAGAAACATGCCGTAGCGCCTTATCGAAATCGGTGCTGTCCTGCTCCGCGATATGATGAAACCGCTCCGCCGCGATGCGCACGCGCGCGCGGTCCGAGATCGAGTCCATATCCCCGATGACCGCGGCCACATCGATACCAGCCTCCAAGGCCAGATGCGCACCACTGTCGACAGCAACACATATCGGCGCCAGCGCCAGCGCGCTCGCGACATCATCCACTGTCGCCTCGCCCCCGCCAATCAGGGTTAACGGTTTAGTCGTTTCTACAATTGTATACGTCATGAAAGTTTATGGTTCATTAGGGACACACGCCACAATATTGCCATGATCTGGCACGATTAATAACACTGTCTGATGCTCCTTGGGGCTTAGCTAAAATGTTAGACACCTTGTTACCAAAACGCACGGGACGCGCATGAGATGACGAATGACAGCAAGGTCCTTACGGTATCCTATGGTACATTTTCCTGTACTTTAGAAGGGTTTGACGACGCCCTTGGCACGATGAAGGACATCGCTGAATTCTTTCGCGACATTGCGGCAGAGGACAGGTTCTTCGGGGCAGAGCCGCCGCAACCAGATGCAGAGGCGTTGGCGCATAAGATCCAGCAAACCCGGGCCCAGCGCATTGAGGCTGATAGTTTTGATGGCCAAATCATGCTTAAAGCGCATGATCAAACAGCAGCCGTTGCACAGGAGTCCGTGCTCAGGACAACGAACGCAGAACAATCAGCCCTAGACAGCGCAGCGGCTTTCTTCGCAAAACCAGTGACCACGCCCGCAATCGTTCAGGATGACATGGAAGCGGAAATGACGGCTCAGGCTTTCAAGACCGTGGCATCGTTGGCAGGTGTGCGCCCGGCATCTGAAACGTCGTTTTTGACAAAACAAAACGTTCCCGGCCAGACCACCAAATCAGCCGGTAGCTCTTTTGAGAAACGTGAACGTCTGCGCGCGGCGGTGTCACGACAAGAAATGCAGGCGCAGGATGTCGGATACGATGAAGACGCCGAAGCACCCAGCGAAGTTCTGGGTTTTGACGGGTTGAAAGCGCTGCGCACAGCGGAGGCACGCAGCCAAAGCAATGTGATCTCCAACGCTGCTCAAGACATCGAGGGCGCGCTGCAAGAAGATGCTGAACATGAGGATAGCGCGCGCAAGACTGTTGCAGAGGACGTTGACACAGACGACATTGATGCGGTCCTGCGCGCTCTTGAAGCGGGCAATAACGCAAATGCTGACGATCAGGTATCTGGTCTGACTGGGGAAACATACGACAGCAAACCGCACCAGCGGGATGAGGCAGCAGACCCTGAACCGCTTATGTCGCAAACTCAAGCCAAGCCTGTCGATGTGCCAATCTCTGGATCAGGTGCCGCGCGCAAAGATGCATCCCAAATCAAACAAGACGCAGAAGACGACCTGTCACGCTTGATGGCGGAGGCGGATCACCAGATGGAACAACCAGATGGTCAAACGCGACGCAGCGTTTTTTCACAGTTGCGCGCCGCCGTTGCCGCACGCCGTAACGACCAGTCACTTGAAAACGAGACCGCAAAACGCGCCAAAGACGTACAAGCCTACCGCGGCGACCTTGCAGATGTTGTACACCCGCGCCGCGCTGTATCCGCCGGGGAAAGCTCCGAGCGCCATTCAGGTGCCCGCCCCGCCCCGCTGAGGCTCGTGGCAGAACAACGGGTAGATCACCGTGTGCGAGAGACCACCGCTCTGCGCCGCACGGACGACACGTAGAAGGAAAGTACCAAAGCTGGCAAGGGCAGCGTTTTCGCCACCCGTGCGGCCGCGCATGGGGCACAAACCTTGCCAAAATTACAGGAAGCGGCGGCTGCATATGTCAGCCTTGTCGAAGGACGGGCAGAACTCTCGTTCCAGCAGCTTATGTCGCGCAGAAGACAAGTCTTTAAATGGGGTTTCAGCCGTGAGGATGGCCTGCGGTACTTTGATCACTTGCTGCGCGCAGACAAGATAACAAACGTCAAAGGCGGCTGGTTTACTGCGTCTGACAAAAACAGATAGCCACCGGACCGACACGCAACGGTTTAACGCGATCCAACTGAGCTGCGCGCCGAAAGGGTCGTTCAGCCTTCGGGTTGATCCGGGTCTGCCTGACCGACGCCTTTGAAAATAAACTTGAACGGCAAGGCCCAGAACACCCCAAGAACCACATATACCAACAATTCGACCCAGAGCGAGGGGCGTTCAAGCCAGTTGATCACGGTAATGCAGGACACAATATAGACCGGCAGCCCGATCAAAAGGATCAGCAGTGCAAGGCGGCGTCTGGCTTTGTAACTCAGCGACATGGGGTTCCTTATCAATCGGCGAACGGATCCGTGACGAGGATGGTGTCTTCCCGCTCCGGCGAGGTAGAAAGTAGGGCGACGGGGCAGTCAATCAACTCTTCAACGCGGCGCACATATTTGATGGCGTTGGCAGGCAAATCCGCCCAACTGCGCGCGCCTTCGGTGGATTCCGACCACCCAGGCACTTCTTCGTAAATGGGACGGCAGCGCGCCTGATGATCCGCTGCGGTCGGCAAGTAATCCATGCGCTTGCCATCCAGCTCATATCCAACACAGATCTTGAGCGTCTCGAACCCGTCCAGAACATCAAGCTTGGTCAGGGCAATCCCGTTGACGCCGGATGTCGCACAGGTCTGGCGCACCAGCACGGCATCGAACCAGCCACAGCGCCGTTTGCGCCCTGTCACCGTGCCGAACTCATGCCCACGTTCCCCAAGTCGTTGGCCATCGGCATCGTCGAGTTCTGCCGGAAAGGGACCTTCACCCACCCGCGTTGTGTAGGCTTTAACGATCCCGAGCACATAATCGATCGCGCCGGGGCCTACACCGACACCGGTCGCCGCCTGACCTGCAATCACGTTTGATGAGGTTACAAAGGGATAGGTGCCAAAGTCGATATCCAAAAGCGCGCCCTGTGCGCCCTCAAACAGAATACGCTTGCCCGCGCGCCGCTTTTCGTTGAGCACCTTCCACACGGGCGCTGCGTACTTGAGGATGTGGGGTGCGATCTCGATCAGTTGCGCAACCAGCGCGTCCCGGTCCACCGGCTCAATCCCGAGGCCTTTGCGCAGCGGATCGTGGTGCTGCAGCGCACGATCCACCCGCGCTTCGAGCGTGGCAGTATCGGCCAGATCCGCGACCCGGACCGAGCGGCGACCGACCTTATCCTCATAGGCGGGGCCAATACCCCGGCCCGTCGTACCGATCTTGGTGCCTTTGCTCGCGGCTTCCTCGCGCGCACGGTCCAATTCGCCATGAATGGGCAGGATCAGCGGTGTGTTTTCGGCGATCATCAAGGTCTCGGGAGAAATATCGACGCCCTGCCCGCGGATAATGTCGATTTCCTTGATCAGGTGCCAAGGGTCCAGCACAACGCCATTGCCAATAACAGACAGTTTGCCGCCCCGCACCACGCCGGAGGGTAACGCGTTCAGCTTGTAGACTTTGCCATCAATGACCAGCGTATGTCCGGCATTGTGACCGCCCTGAAAGCGCGCGATCACATCCGCGCGTTCAGACAGCCAGTCGACAATCTTGCCTTTTCCTTCGTCGCCCCACTGAGCGCCCACAACGACGACGTTTGCCATATCTGGTCCTTTTGTATTCGGATGAAACCCGCGCCGGTATAGCGAGGCATGCGCCGGGGCGAAACCTCAAAATGTACGCCGCTCGATTGACGCAGCACCTTGGAAGGGTAATAGACATTCCCGGGCCGCAAGCATCGCTTTCGGCGCAGTGCAGCAACCGGACGGAATGAAAGACATGGGTATACTTACACGTTGGATGGGCGCGTTCGTGCTCTTGGCGGCCACCTTCAATCCAACCCAGTACAACTATATCACGTGGCTACAGACATATGGTGCGCAAAACCTGTCGATTGCCGTCCTTGTAGGGCTTGTTCTGGCCGTCGCTTATATCATTTTCCTGCGTGCAACGCTGCGATCCATCGGCCCCCTTGGCATGGGCCTTATCCTTGGGATATTCGCAGCCGCGGTCTGGGTCCTGCATGACTTTGGCGTTTTGGCGCTGGATAACCAGAATCTGAATGTCTGGCTGGCGCTCTTTGCCTTGTCTGCCGTTTTGGGCATCGGTCTGGGGTGGAGCCATGTGCGGCGCGCTCTGTCCGGTCAAACAGATGTGGACGACATTGACGACTAACCATCGGCAAATGCGCGCGTTCGACAGACCCGCGCGCTTCGGCCTTTCAGTTATTCTGTCAAGTGAACAGGCTGACCATGCGGTGTGTTCAGATAGGCCGTTTCCCAAGCTGCTTTGATCGCGGCAATGTCGGATGTTTTTGCCATGCCCTTGGACACCAGTGTGTTTTCCAGTGTTTCGAGCCAAGCCAGAAAATAGTCGTCACCGCCATCCAGTTCTTTGCTCAACCCGTGGCGCTTGAGTGTACGCGAAAAAGCCGCCGCCCAATCGGACCAAGGCAAATGGCCCGTTTCGTTCAAACGCACGGTGACGGCGAAAACCTGCGCGTGCCAAGGTTCTGAAAACACAGGTTCCGGTGGTGTCATGTGTCCGCCACCAGATAGCTTTGCCACAGGTCCAGCACGACTTCATCGTCGGGATGCTCGGGATGCGCCCAGAGTTCGGCAGCACGAAAGGCGACCGCATAAAGCGGTTCCGGCGCTTCGCCAAGGTGATGCGCGGCACTGTCAGGCAAAACATGCGTGCCGTGAAAACGGACGATGCGTCCCCGCATACCCGCCGCATAGCGCGGCAGGCGCGTGTGGCCCCCATCGACAAGGCAGTTCGCCGCAATCTTGCGCGTTTTGACGGTGTCGCCGACACTGAAAAGCTGTGGCACCTGCGACGGTCGGTCTGCTGGACCGCCACGGGCAAGCACGCTGTCCACGTGTTCGGCGCGCAACGCACGCTCTGCCAGTGGGCTCGGCGCCGGATCTGCGGCGGCGTACTCACGCGCATCCACTACCCCGGTTTCAACCAGCAGGTCTGCCAGCCCGGCCATCCATTTTTCGTAATAACTAAAGCGCGCATAATCCGTGGGTGACAATTTTTCGCGCGCATGACGCGAGATATCGATGTTCCACTGCCCCAGAACGCCAGAGGCAAGGGTCACTGCCAAAGCGCGCGCGTGCCAGTCCTCTTTGAACTTCACGCTCTCGTTTTCCGGTATCACGGCACCATCGCCATACCGCCCCCCCATGTCGTGCGGACGGGTCATGTCGTGCGCGCCTCGGGGCTGTGCACAAGGCCCGTGCCGATCATGCTGTCGCGGGTTACAAGGTCCATCAAGGCTTCTTCATCCCAGCCGTCCGTCCCCTTAGGGCGTTGCGGAATGACCAGATACCGGACTTCGGCGGTGCTGTCCCAGACGCGCACGGCCCTGTCGGCGGGCAATGCGACCCCAAAGTCGGCCAGTACCTTGCGCGGCTCACGCACAGCGCGGGCGCGATACGCATCTGATTTGTACCATGTCGGCGGAATGCCCAGCAAGGGCCACGGATAACAGCTGCACAAGGTACACACGACCATGTTGTGAACCGTGTCCGTGTTTTGAACGGCCACCATATGTTCGCCCTGACGGCCATAATATCCCAGTTCGGACACGACCTTTGTCGCATCCTCCAGCAAAGCGGCGCGGAAGGCAGGCTCCAGCCACGCCTTTGCCACCACATGCGCACCGTTACGCGGGCCGATCTTGTTTTCATAGGTATCGATAATCGCATCCAGCGCCTGCGGATCGACCAGACCTTTCTTGGTCAGCAGCGTTTCCAGCGCTTTGATGCGCAGTACAGGGTCGCCGGGCAGCAACGAGTGCGGGTGATCGTGGTCATCATGGTCATGCGGCATAGCACAAAGATGCGTCCAAGCGGGCATGTTTGTCCAGCCGCTTTGGAACGGAAATTTTCAACAAGACAGATCCGCCTGCCACCGAAAGTACCGAGGCACATGGGTTTGCATGCCAATAGCAAAGCCGAAATGCGACAGGATTACACCCCATTTCACACCCGCAATCCAAGCCGCAGGCAGTCGTATTTCATCGCAGCCCGTAACGTCGGTTTGAATCCTCCCTTGCGGGTGGGGGCAAACTTGCCTAGATACGCCCAAAGTTGCTCTGAACCATACAGGTCCTTCATGGAAAACGTCGTCCTGATCATACACCTTATCCTCGCCTTGGGGCTGATAGCCGTCGTGTTGCTGCAGCGTTCCGAGGGAGGGGGCCTTGGCATGGGTGGCGGCGGTGGTGGTGCCATGACCGGTCGCGCCGCGGCGACAGCCTTGGGCAAGGTGACATGGGCGTTGGCGATCGCCTTTATCTGTACGTCGATGACACTGACGATATTTGCAGCCGAGAACGCATCGGGGTCTTCGGTGATTGACCGCCTC
Organism: Roseobacter sp. OBYS 0001; assembly: GCF_019654895.1. Lineage (NCBI taxonomy): Bacteria > Pseudomonadati > Pseudomonadota > Alphaproteobacteria > Rhodobacterales > Roseobacteraceae > Roseobacter > Roseobacter sp. OBYS 0001. The sequence goes on along the minus strand of NZ_BPES01000015.1, from coordinate 75,350 downwards.
GGCGTCACACCACCCGCAGCGGATCGCAGCGACACACCCGGCGTGCCGGAAAGTGATCTGCTGTTGCCCCCATCCGCGGATGAGAACGCCCCCTTGGTTCCAACGCTGGAATAACAAAAACACTACAACACCTTGAGAGCTGTCAGGATTTTGCAACATCATATTGCGAGTGGCCTTGCCTTGCCGGTCCGAATCCTGCTAAACTTTACTCCCGTGGTGCTGCGACTTTTCGCAGTCGAAAAATCGCGAAACTGACACTATTTCGCGGCGACGCACGGGAGCAGCTCAAGCAATGGCACGATATATTTTCATCACCGGAGGTGTGGTTTCATCGCTTGGAAAAGGGCTGGCATCCGCCGCTCTGGGCGCTTTGCTGCAGGCGCGTGGTTTTTCCGTACGGTTGCGCAAGCTTGATCCCTATCTGAATGTTGACCCCGGAACGATGTCGCCCTTTGAACATGGCGAGGTCTTTGTGACCGATGATGGCGCGGAAACAGACCTTGATCTGGGCCACTACGAGCGTTTCACCGGCGTTGCGGCGCGCTCCACCGATTCCGTGTCCTCCGGCCGCATCTATTCCACCGTTCTGGAAAAGGAGCGGCGCGGCGATTACCTCGGCAAAACCATTCAGGTGATCCCGCATGTCACGAATGAGATCAAGGATTTCATTGGTATTGGCGATGACGAGGTCGACTTCATGCTCTGTGAAATCGGCGGGACGGTCGGCGACATCGAAGGTTTGCCGTTTTTCGAAGCGATCCGGCAATTCACCCACGATAAACCGCGCGGTCAGTGCATCTTCATGCATCTGACGTTGCTGCCCTATCTGGCCGCGTCAGGCGAACTGAAGACCAAACCGACGCAGCACTCGGTCAAAGAACTGCAATCTATCGGCATCGCGCCTGACATTTTGGTATGCCGCTCCGAACATCCTATCCCGGAGAAAGAACGCGAGAAAATTGCGCTGTTTTGTAATGTGCGCAAAGAATCCGTTGTGGCAGCCTATGATCTGAAAACCATCTACGACGCCCCTCTTGCCTATCACGAACAGGGGCTCGATCAGGCCGTTTTGGATGCGTTTGACATTTCCCCCGCGCCCAAACCCGACCTGACGGTCTGGCGGGATGTCTCGGATCGCGTGCATAATCCTGAGGGCGAAGTCAAAGTAGCGATCGTTGGTAAATATACGCAGCTCGAAGACGCGTATAAGTCCATCGCAGAGGCCTTGACCCATGGCGGTATGGCAAATCGCGTCAAAGTTACTGTTGAATGGGTGGACGCAGAAGTGTTCGACACCCAAGATGTCGCCCCGCACCTTGAGGGCTTTCACGCGATCCTCGTGCCCGGAGGTTTTGGCGAACGCGGAACCGAAGGCAAGATAAAAGCGGCCCAATATGCCCGCGAGCACAAGGTGCCCTACCTCGGTATTTGTCTCGGCATGCAGATGGCCGTGATCGAAGCGGCACGCAATGTGGCGAACATCAAAGCCGCCGGGTCCGAAGAATTTGACCATGAAGCCGGCAAAAAGCGGTTCGAACCTGTTGTCTATCACCTCAAGGAATGGGTACAGGGAAATGCCAAAGTGTCCCGCAAGGTTGGCGATGACAAGGGCGGGACCATGCGGCTCGGTGCATATGACGCGACCCTGACCGCGGGCACGCGCGTGGCTGATATCTACCACACCTCCGCCATTGATGAGCGGCACCGTCACCGCTACGAGGTCGACATCAAGTATCGCGCGCAACTCGAAGACGCCGGTCTGGTGTTCTCCGGCATGTCCCCTGACGGGAAACTGCCCGAAATCATCGAATGGCCCGATCATCCCTGGTTTATCGGCGTGCAGTTCCACCCCGAGCTGAAATCAAAGCCGTTCGATCCGCACCCTCTGTTCAAGGACTTCGTCCGCGCGGCAAAGGACATATCGCGGCTGGTGTGAGAAGCGCTGCAGTTTATACGTTGCCGAAGTGCATCAGCACGACAGTACCGTTGTTGCGCAATAGCAGGATTACCGCACCTTTCCGGTTGTCCGGGACAAATTCGTCTTTTCCGCGTCTGCTAACCTTTTTAACCATGTACTTCTGTTCGATCTCTGCACGAAACGTCCCTGCCATAGTGTTTCTGTATTTCTGTTCGCCAGTGCACTTGAATTGATCAACCTTACCTTCGAGGTAGGTGTAGACCTCATCCCTTGTGGCAAAGGTCACAAGTTGCTCCGGTTTTCCTTTGATGTGGGCAAATGAGCGACCCGTTGTTTCATATGTGCGCGTCCGGATCTTGTCCTTGAGATCATCTATACGGGCACCCCATTTAACTGCCGCTACTGCCTGCTTGTCGCGCGCCTCCTGTTCTTCTCGCTCCAGCCTCTCAGACGTGGTTTCGACGTGCTCTGCGGGTTCCGCTACAGCACCTTCCGGCGCCAGAACTAGCGCGCCATCCACGATATCATAAAGTTTATCGGCAGCGAGCTTTTCCTTATAGTCCACCGTTCCCTTGAGCAGTTGGTGTGCCTCGAAGCCCTGGCCGGTGCGCATCAATCCGCTTACGCTGTTGTAACTCTTTCCTTTAATAAGGATTGCGCGTTGCAGCGGCGCCGGGCCGTTACTTTGGTCCGCCATCCGCTGAAGAGCCTGCAAGCGCGCAACCACAGGACTGATCTCTGCGGCTTCATGCATCCGCGCCAATGCGCGGTCGGGCCCGGTCTGTGCCTCTCCCCGCTTTTGCGCCCTTGCCAACTGCGGGGTGGGTGCCGCCGCCTTGGGTTGCTGCGTCGTGTAGGACATGGGGTTATGCACTCTCTGGTTTGCGCCACTCGCTTCTAAAGCGTAGGCGTAACCCGTTTTGCAATCAATGGTTTTGCAGCAGCAGCGCTTTCAGGCGCAATCCCGTGGTCAATGGCACGCAAAAGCGCCCCACGACCGGCAGGCCGTCACATCGTTACCTTGCAACAGAGCACCAATGCGAGACCAGTCGACCGTCAGAATGGCTTTTCCCGTTGCGCGCAGGCTTGGCTTCGGTACATCGTCACCCATGCTGAGCTATCAACATATCTATCACGCAGGAAACCTCGCAGATGTGCACAAACATGTGCTGCTGGCGTGGATTCTGTCTTATATGGTGCGTAAGGAAAAACCTGTTTCCTACATCGAAACGCACGCTGGGCGGGGCCTTTATGACCTGCAAGACCCCGCAGCACTGAAAACAGCGGAGGCTGCGGAGGGCATATATAAAGCCAGCGATTTTTTCGACGACGCACACCCGTTTGCTGGCGTCCTGACCCAAATCAGGCGAGATTTCGGGGCGTCGTTTTATCCCGGTTCCCCGCTGATCGCCGCATCCCTGCTCAGACCCGGCGACCGGATGCACTTTGCCGAACTTCACCCGGCCGAATTTGATGCGCTGGATTTCAACACGTCCTCCACCGGCGCGAAATGCTACCAGAAGGATGGGTTTGAATTGGCCCATTCCATTTGTCCACCGACCCCGCGACGTGGCGCGATGCTGATCGACCCGAGCTACGAAATTAAGACCGATTACACCAAGATCCCGCAGCAAATCTCCAAATTGGGGAAATCCTGGAATGTTGGCGTCATCTGCCTGTGGTACCCGATCCTGACAGTCAGCCAGCACATGGGCATGTTGCGATCCTTGCAACAGGATCATCCCTCCGCTTTGCGTCATGAGGTTCGTTTTCCGCCCGCGAAAAAGGGGCATGGCATGATCGGTTCGGGCATGTTCGTGATCAATCCACCCTACGGTCTGGCCGAAGAAATGGCCCGTCTCGGGGCGCATTTTGGACAGTCACACAGCCCTGCCAAGTAGTGCTTTGAAGCGCATCATCCCCTCTGCACTGCGTAAAAACACGGATTGATCTGGTCACAGCAGTGTTATTAAACAATCGGACGGCTTATGCCCATGATGTCCGTGCATATCTGGCCGACCTCGCGTGAATTGAGATAAAAGATGTTTGAGCGATTGTTTCCCCGCCGAAAAGCCAAGGCGACCCCCCTGCCGCAACCCAATGCCCAGTTGGCGCTTGGCGCATTGCTTGTGCGGGTTGCCTTTGCGGATCGACAATACAGAGCGTCCGAAGTGGGGCAAATCGACCGTATTCTAGCGGCGACCTTTGGGCTCAAACCGCTTGAGGCCGCAAAATTGCGCGCAACCTGCGAGGCGTTGGAGCGTGACGCCCCCGGCACACCGGAATTTGCGCGCATTCTGCGCGATGAGGTGCCTTACACCGACCGCCGCGCCCTCGCGCAAGCCATGTGGTCGGTTGCGCTGGCCGATGGGGAACGCGACGCCGATGAAGAAGTCATGCTTGAAAACATCGAAGAGGCATTGGGCCTGAGCGCGGATGATATCGCCGACGCGCGTAAAACAGCCCTGAATGACGATTGAGATTGGCACGCCCGAGAAAGGTATTTATATCACTCTCATGTTTGCTGATTTCCTGAAAAGACTGACCCAGTCTGACGCCGAAGACTTTCCCGATGAAGACGCACGTCTTGCATTGACCGCGTTGCTGGTGCGGATCGCTCGTTCCGACCATGACTACAGCACTGCGGAGCGTGAGCGCATCGACAGAATTAATGCGCGCAGATACGGTCTTGGTCCGGGCGCGGTCAGCGCCCTGCGCGAAGAAGCCGAAGCGCTGGAAGCCGAGGCGCCCGATACGGTTCGATTTACCCGCGCGATCAAAGATGCAGTCCCCTATGAGGACCGTCTGTCCGTCGTCAAAGCCCTGTGGGAAGTGGTGCTGGCGGATGGTGCTCGGGCACAGGAAGAAGACGCGCTGGTCCGCATGGTCACGAATTTTCTGGGCATCAGCGACCGCGACAGCGCGCTGGTCCGGCAGGACATAAACCCTCAGGCATGATTGCCAGTTTGCCAATGTATGAAACCCCGCACACCCGTGCGGCGCATGATATATATTGGCAAGCCATCCGCGATACCTACGGACGCGGCCCAAAGCACCTAAGCCGCGATTTGGACCCGCATGACTGCTGGGAACGCCACGATCTCGTTTTGTCACAAACATGCGGGCTTCCCTATCGCAGCGGCCTGCACGCGTCGGTCTTGCTGGTCGGGACACCGGACTATGGGGTGGCCGATTGCCCACCCGGTTACTATCGATCCCATTTCATTGTGCGGTCATCTGACGAGCGTATGCAGATCACGGATTTTGCCAGCGCGCGTTTTGCGCGCAATGATGTGCGGTCTCAATCCGGATGGGCAGCTGCTGAACAACACCTGATTGACCACAAGGCCGGTTTCAGCTTTGCGACCAACTGCGTTGATACAAGAGCACATCGCGCCTCTGCCGAAGCCGTCAGCACGGGCATGGCGGATATAGCGGCGATTGATGCGGTGACGTGGGCCTTGTTGGAACGCGACACGGACCTGACCGCCGCCTTGCGGGTGCTGGTCTCGACCGCGCCAACGCCGGGCCTGCCCTATATCTGCGCGCGCGGACAGGACCCTCAGGCGCTTTTTGCCACAATATCGAAGTCAGTTGCAGGCTTGGAACCGCATATTCGCGCAGCATTGATGATCAAAAACATCGTGCATATTCCCGCGTCCGCGTATCTCGCGGTGCCGCTGTCACCGACATCAGGATAAAATAAGTGGCGCTAATGCGCATATTGACCTAGCGGAAACTGAAAATACACACTTTCAAAGTTGCCAAACCAGCAAATTTCCTTCCTTATGCCTTAGCGAAATAAGCAAGAGATCACATACGTGAAGCCGCAAGCGCCCGTCATTGAGATGAAAAACCTGCACAAGGCCTATGGAGCGCTTGAGGTGATCAAGGGCGTCGACATCACAGCACCCAAAGGACATGTGATATCGCTGATCGGGTCTTCGGGCTCTGGCAAATCGACGCTGTTGCGCTGTTGCAACCTGCTGGAGGACAGCCAGCAAGGTGACATTCTGTTCAAAGGGGAACAGGTCACGTGGAAGGGCGAGGGTCATGCCCGCCGCCCCGCTGACAGCGATCAGGTTTTGCGCATTCGCACAAACCTCAGCATGGTGTTCCAGCAGTTTAACCTTTGGGCGCATATGACCATTTTGCAAAACGTCATGGAAGCGCCGGTGACTGTCCTCAAGCGGGACCGTGATGAGGTCGAAAAAGCGGCGCGCGGCTATCTCGACAAGGTTGGTATCGGCGACAAATGCGACGTCTACCCTGCGCAACTGTCCGGTGGCCAACAACAACGCGCAGCAATCGCGCGTGCACTCTGCATGGAGCCTGAAGCGCTGCTTTTTGATGAACCAACCTCGGCGCTCGATCCTGAACTCGAGCAAGAGGTGATCAAAGTCATCAAGGACCTCGCCAAGGAAGGGCGCACCATGCTGATCGTGACGCATGACATGAAACTGGCCGCTGATGTGTCAGACCATGTCGTCTTTCTGCATCAAGGTCTGGTAGAAGAACAAGGGCCGCCGGAAACGCTGTTCGGCGCACCCAAATCAGAACGCCTGCGCGGGTTTCTTTCGGCAACCCAAGCAGCGTAAACAAAAATAAAAATTGGGAGTACTGATATGAAAACACTTATCCTGACGACTGCCACACTGGCCCTGACAGCTGTTATGGCGCTTGCAGATGGTCACGGAAAAACCGTGCGCATGGGCACTGAAGGTGCCTACCCTCCGTATAATTTCCTCAATGACGCCGGCGAAGTCGACGGATTTGAGCGCGAGCTTGGGGACGAACTCTGCGCGCGCGCAGAACTGACCTGCGAATGGGTCACAAACGAGTGGGACAGCATCATCCCCAACCTCGTTTCCGGCAACTATGACGTCATCATCGCAGGCATGTCCGTGACCGATGAGCGTGATGAAGTCATTGATTTCTCTGAGCAATACACCCTGCCAGATCCTTCTGCCTATCTGTCCGCCTCTGCGGATGTGGACCTTGAGGGCGGCGTGATCGCGGCACAGGCCAATACGATCCAGGCAAGCTTTATCGCCTCCTCCGGTGCGGTACTGGTTGAATTTGCGACCCCGGAAGAAACCGTCGCCGCCGTTAAAAACGGTGAAGCGGACGCGGTTCTGGCGGACAAAGCATTCCTGTCCGAACTGGCAAATGCCGATCCGGACCTGATGTTGCTGGAGCAAAACGTCATGATTGGTGGCGGCATTGGTCTGGGCCTGCGCGAAAGCGATACGGAGCTGAAAGAAAAGTTCAACGTGGCGATCCGGTCCATGAAAGAAGACGGCAGCCTGAATGCCCTGATCGGCAAGTGGTTGCCCGATCTGGAACAGTTCTGATCCATTCAAACCGGCGCGCGCCACCGCGGGCGCCGGTTATTTAAAGCGAGACATATTATTTTCAGCTTTTGCACAGATCCAAGTCTTCTGCCTGACTGGCAGTGGATGTCGTGCTATCTGACGACGCCAAAACACATGTCGCTCTATTGGTCCGTGCTGACCGTTTTACTGCTGCTGGCGATCACAGCACCCGTGGCACTGGCCTTTGGGTTTGGCGGCGCATCCGCTGCGCGCTCAAACATCGCGCCGCTGCGTTGGTTTGGAAAATCCTATATTGCAGTGGTGCGCGGCGTGCCCGATATCGCGTTTTTCCTGTTTTTCGTCATCGCGTTGGATCAGGGCATCGAATACCTCAGACACAAGGCGCTGTGCCCCGACTGGTCGGAACCGATCCGACAGGGGAATGATTTTGTCGTCTGTCAGGCGGCAAAAATGCCCTTGGGCTCGGCCCCGCAGTGGGTCCATGAGAGCTATGGGTTCGCTTTGGCTGTCCTGACATTTGCCCTTGTTTTCGGCGCTTTCGCAGCCAATGTCCTCTTTGGGGCCATGCGGGCCGTGCCGCGCAGCCAACTTGAAACCGCCGAAGCCTATGGCATGTCGCGGCGCCAAACCTTTTGGCGCGTGTTGGTGCCGCAGATGTGGGTCTATGCCTTGCCGGGTCTGTCCAACCTCTGGATGGTACTGATCAAAGCCACGCCGCTGCTATTCCTGCTGGGTGTTGAAGACATCGTCTATTGGGCCCGCGAATTGGGTGGGACCAAGACGCCCCGCTTCACGGATTACCCGCATGGCGACTGGCGCATGTGGTATTTCCTCGCGCTGCTGGTCTTTTACCTGCTGTTCACGCGCGTCTCCGAGGTCGTGCTTGAACGGGTCATGGCGCGCCTGACCCACGGTCAGGCAACCGCCGCTGGCGAAGCCCAGAGAAAGGCCGCCGCATGAGTTGCTGGCAAACCATTCAGGATTATGGCCTGCGCGCGATCGGTATTGGCGAACGGTTGCTGCCCCGCGATGATTTCACGCTGTGCCAACAGTTTACGCTGATTGGGTCTGGCATGATCTGGAACATCTATTTCGGTCTTGTGGCGCTGATCTGCGGGTTTTTTCTGGCGACAGCCGTAGCCGTCGGCAAGGCATCCCCTCGCAGGATTTTCCGCAAGCCATCTGAGTGGTTCATCTTTATCTTTCGCGGCTCACCGCTCTTTATCCAGTTCTTCTTCGGCTACTTCCTGTTCCTGAGCCTCAAGTCCGTATCGCCCATATTCGACCCCTTCACAGCCGCCTGGCTCGGGGCGTTGATCGTGCTGTTCTTCAATACGGCCGCTTATTCAGGTGAGATCTTTTACGGCGCGTTGCAGTCCATACCCAAAGGCGACACCGAAGCCGCAGACGCATACGGGATGACCGGATGGGCCCGGTTCCGGCGAGTCATCTGGCCAACCATGCTGCGGCTGGCCTGGCCTGCTTACACCAATGAGGCGATCTTTTTGTTTCATGCAACTGCGCTGGTCTTTCTGTCCGGGTTCCCTGCCTGGCAACAGCGCGGCGATGCACTCTATTATGCCAGCTACTTCGCAGACAAGACGTTCAATCCGTTCGTGCCCTACCCGATCCTCGCGGGGTACTTCATCCTGCTCACGCTGATCGTTGTGGGGATATTCGGGCTGGTCAACGCGCGGCTGAACCGTCATTTGCCGCAAGATGCCAGACCTAAATTGAGGTTGCGTCCCAACCTGATCCGGTAGTATCCATAATTTGATCAAATTATCCGTGGCGCTGGCCGTGGTACGGGAGGCCGCACCGTTGTTACCAGCCCATAAGACTGGTGCTGTATGAAGAACTGGCTTCGAAAAAATCCACAGGTCCGCACGATCCGGGTGGCGGCTTCTGACCTGAATGGTCAGGCGCGCGGCAAACGCATCCCGTCGCGCTATGCAGATAAAGCGGTCGAGGGTGGCACGCGGTTTCCCATGTCGGTTCTGAACCTCGACATCTGGGGCGAGGATATCGACGACAGCCCGCTGGTCTATGAAACCGGCGACCGCGACGGCGTGCTAAAACCAACCGAGCGGGGGTTCATGCCGATGCCGTGGCTCGATGCGCCCTCGGCGCTTTTGCCGATCTGGATGTTTCACGAAGACGGGCGACCCTATGCAGGTGATCCGCGCCACGCGTTGAATGCGGTGGTTGAGCGCTACAAAGCGCGCGGGTTGACGCCGGTTTGTGCTGTGGAACTGGAGTTTTTCCTGATTGACGATTCCGGTCGCACACTGCAGGTGCCGCCGTCGCCGCGCTCTGGCAAACGCCGCGTGGCAGGAGAAATCCTGTCCCTGCGCGCGCTGGATCAGTTCGATGCATTTTTCACCGACCTCTATGATGCCTGTGAAGAAATGGACATTCCGGCAGACACAGCGATTTCCGAGGCTGGGCTCGGCCAATTCGAGATTAACCTGATGCATTGCGATGATGCGCTCAGGGCAGCGGATGATGCGTGGTTGTTCAAGATGCTGGTCAAGGGCATGGCGCGGCGGCACGGGTTTGCCGCCAGTTTCATGGCCAAACCCTATGAGGATTATGCCGGGTCCGGCCTGCACATTCATTTCTCTGTGCTGGATAGCGCGGGCAACAATGTCTTTGACGACGGGGGCGAGGCAGGCACCGATGTGCTGCGCCATGCAGTTGCGGGGTGCCTCAAGGCGATGCCGGGCTCGGCCTTGGTGTTTGCGCCCCATGCCAACAGCTTTGATCGGATGGTGCCGGGGTCACATGCGCCCACAGGCATCAGCTGGGCCTATGAAAACAGAACCTCTGCCATTCGCATCCCCTCTGGCAGCCCTGCAGCGCGGCGCATCGAACACCGGGTGGCGGGCGGCGATGTGAACCCCTACCTGATGCTTGCCGCCGTCTTGGGTGCTGCCCTTAATGGGATCGAAGACGCGCAGGACCCCTCTGCCCCGATCACCGGGAATGCCTATGCCGCAGACCTGCCGCAAATTCCGGGCGACTGGGAAAGCGCGATTAATCAGTTTGAAACCGACGAACAGGTGGCGCGTATTTTTGCCCCCGACCTGATCCGAAATTTCGTGCTTACCAAACGGCAGGAGATGAAATATATGGCCGAGCTGTCGCCGCAGGAACAGGTCACCATCTATCTGGACACGGTGTAGGACATGAAAATTGGTATTCTGATCACCGGACACCCGCCTGAAAACATGATGGAAGGCGGCAGCTACGACCAGTATTTTGAGCGGTTGCTCGAGGGGCAAGGCTTTGACATGCAGGGCTGGGCCGTTGTGGATGGCATCTTTCCCGAAAGTGTCATGGATGCGGAGGGATGGTTGATCACCGGGTCAAAACATGGCGCTTACGAACCCCACGACTGGATCCCGCCACTGGAAGACTTCATTCGCGAGGCTTATGCGGCGGGCCGTCCGATGATTGGCGTGTGTTTCGGCCATCAGATCATCGCGCAGGCCATGGGAGGACGGGTTGAAAAATTCGACAAGGGGTGGTCGGTTGGACTGACCGAGTATCAGATGGACGGTCGCACCTATGCGATCAATGCATGGCATCAGGATCAGGTCGTGCAACGCCCTGAAGGTGCCAAAGTGATCGCCCAATCGGATTTCTGCGAAAACGCGGGGCTTTTATACGGTGATCGCATCTGGACCATACAGCCGCACCCGGAATACGATTCAACCTTTATCAAGGGGTTGATCGAAACACGCGGAAGTGGCGTTGTTCCTGAAGACCTCTTGGCACGTGCGATGTCAAAGCTCGAGCAGCCGAGCGACCGCATGGACGTCGCCAACAAAATGGCTGCATTCTTCAAGAAAGAGAGGGCCGCATGGCCGACTGGATAACAAACCTGCCAAATGCTGCGCGCGCCTATCTGGAGGGGCACCGGCTTGACGAAGTTGAGTGTATCATTTCCGATTTGCCCGGCATTGCGCGGGGCAAGGCCGTTCCTGCATCGAAGTTTCAACGGCAGGATTACTTTCACCTGCCCGACAGTATCTTTTACCAGACCATTACCGGCGGCTGGGGTGAAGCGGCGGGGGACGACGGATTTATCGAACGCGACATGATCCTCAAGCCTGACATGAGCACCGCAACCGCCGCCCCGTGGACGGGTGACTGGACGTTGCAGGTGATCCACGACGCCTTTGATCGCGCGGGCGAGCCTGTGCCCTTCAGCCCGCGCAATGTCTTGAAACGCGTCTGCAAGCTCTATCAGGAAAGAGGGTGGTCCCCCGTTGTGGCCCCTGAGATGGAGTTCTTTCTTGTGGCGCGCAACATCGACCCGGCCCATGACATCAAGCCGATGATGGGCCGGTCCGGCCGCCCGGCTGCTGCGCGGCAGGCCTATTCCATGACAGCCGTGGATGAATTCGGCCCGGTCATCGATGACATTTACGATTTCGCCGAGGCGCAGGGTTTTGAGATCGACGGCATCACGCAGGAAGGCGGCGCGGGGCAGTTGGAGATTAACCTTCTGCACGGTGATCCGGTCAAACTCGCCGATGAGGTCTTTTATTTCAAACGACTGATCCGCGAAGCGGCGTTGCGTCATGATTGCTTTGCCACTTTCATGGCCAAACCCATTGCGGATGAACCCGGCAGTGCCATGCATATCCATCACTCCGTTCTGGACACAAAGACCGGGCAAAACGTCTTTTCCACGCCGGACGGCGGAGAAACCGACCTGTTCCGCCACTTCATTGCCGGTCTGCAAAATCACATGCCCGCAGCGCTCGCGGTCTTTGCGCCTTATGTGAACAGCTATAGACGCTATGTGAAAGATCACGCAGCGCCGATCAACCTGAACTGGGGACGGGATAATCGCACCACGGGCATCCGCATACCACTGTCCAGCCCCGCCGCGCGGCGCGTGGAAAACCGGCTGGCCGGGATGGATTGCAATCCCTATCTGGGCATCGCGGCCAGCCTCGCCTGCGGATATCTCGGCATGGTCGGTCGCGAAGAACCGCAGCCGGAATTTAAGGGCGACGCCTATGACGGGGATGGGGATATTCCGCGTGTTCTGGGCTCTGCGCTGAACCTGTTTGATGAGGCTGACGCGATCCACGACGTTCTGGGACCAGACTTCGCCCGCGTCTATTCGATCGTGAAACGCGCGGAGTACGAAGAGTTCCTGCAAGTGATTTCGCCTTGGGAACGCGAACACTTGTTGCTCAACGTCTGAGCGTTATCTGAACCGCAAATGGATCTGCTATATACAAACGACACTGCCGGCCAGTATCCGCCAAGCTGGTACGCGGCAACGGCGACGCCGCCTGAACCGTTTCCCAAACTGGACGGGGGGCACACCGCAGATGTGTGTGTCATTGGCGCGGGCTACACCGGGCTATCCGCCGCGCTGCACCTCGCAGAATCTGGCCGCCGGGTCATTCTGGTGGACGCGCATCGGGTCGGCTTTGGCGCATCAGGCCGTAATGGCGGTCAGCTTGGCAGCGGGCAACGGGTTGATCAGGAAGCGCTGGAAAGCATGGTCGGGTTTGAGCGCGCGCGTATGTTTTGGGAATACGGCGAGGATGCCAAGGCGCTCGTCAAATCCCTGATCACAGAACACAAGATCGACTGCCACCTGAAACCCGGCATCGCGTGGACCGGATCAACCGGAAAAGATGTCGCGCATCTGCATGACTACGCGGCGCATCTGCAGAACAAATACAACTACACGCAAATCGCAGCGCTTTCGGCTGAGGAATGTCACGTACTTTGCCCCTCCCCTGACTACAAAGGCGGGTTGCTGGATAGGGGGGCGGCGCACCTGCATCCGCTGGCCTTTGCCTTTGGGCTGGCGCGGGCCGCTGTGGCGGCTGGTGTCACCATTCACGAAAACACGCGGGTTACAGAGCTTGAACATGGTCAAGCCGTTAAGGTCAAAACCGAGGGTGGCGTCATAACCGCCGGTCATGTTGTGCTGGCCTGCAATGGCTACCTGTCAGGATTGGCACCCAAGGTCACCGCGCGCGTGATGCCGATCAATAACTTCATTGTTGCCACCGAGCCATTGGGCGAAGACGCGAACCGCGTGCTGACACAGGATGTCGCAGTCGCGGACAGCAGGTTCGTGGTCAATTACTTTCGCCTGTCCCATGACAAACGGTTGCTGTTTGGCGGGGGCGAAAGCTACGGGTATCAATTCCCGAAAGACATCGCATCGCTCGTGCGTAAACCAATGCAGGTTGTTTTTCCGCACCTCAAAGACGTGCGCATCGACTACGCATGGGGCGGGACATTGGGCATCACCATGAAACGCTTTCCCTACCTTGCGCGCGTGGCCCCGAACATCTTGTCCGCCTCGGGATATTCCGGCCATGGGGTCGGAACGGCCACGCATGCGGGACAGTTGATGGCCCGCGCAATCGAGGGTCAGGATCAGGGATTTGATACAATGGGCTGCATCCCCACACCGGCTTTTCCGGGCGGGGGTGCCTTGCGCACGCCCTTGTTGATCGTTGCGATGACCTGGTACGCCATGCGCGACCGTCTGGGCTTTTAACCCAGACCGGGTCCTTGCGAACTACTTTAGTTTCGACAGTTTATCCTGCAATTCAGAAAGCTGCTGCTTGATGGAATCGAGGTCTTCGCCCGGTTCTTCAGCCGCCTCCTCGGAGTCGGCCTCATCTTTGCTGTTCCACCCGGATGGGTTGGCCAAACCACCGGTCATCGCTTTCATGAACGCTTTCTGTTGAGCTTCCATCATCTCAAAGCCCGGCATCTTTGCCATCGGGTTCATCGAACCCATCTGATCCAGCATCTGGCTTTGGCCACTACGCAGCATTTCAAAGGACGCTTGCAGAAACTGCGGCACAACACTGGCACCGGGGGTCATGTAGCTGCGCACCAAATCGTTGAGAACGTCAACCGGCAGGACACTTTCGCCGCGGCTCTCGTGCTCAGCGATGATCTGCAACAGATATTGCCGGGTCAGATCGTCACCAGATTTCAGATCGAGGATCTGCACTTCGCGCCCTTCACGAATAAAGCCCGCGATATCTTCAAGCGTCACGTAATCGCTTGTCTCAGTGTTATAAAGCCGTCTGCTGGCGTAGCGCTTTATGAGCAATGATTTTTGTTTTTCCGCCACGGGGTGCCTCCGAAAAAATAGCGCTGCACTGCAGCTTAAGACACTGACGCACAAAAAGAAAGGGCGAGCTTTTACAAGCTCGCCCAACCTCATTGCGCCTTACAGGGAGGATCCAGCGCAAATCAGATTTCTGGTTCAGTTGGTTTTTGCAGCTTTCTTGACAACTGCAGTCGCCTCGTTTGTGGCTTTCTTGACTGCGGCTTGAGCGTCTTCGCTCATGTCTTTGCCAGCGGCCATCATCAATTCAACTGTGTCCATTTGTGCTTTTTTCGCGATTTCAGCGAAAGCAGCCATGTGCTCTGCAGCTGTTTCGGAATACGCGGAAGCGAAATCTGTCATCGCTTTTGCGTAGTCAGCAGGCTCTGCTTTGGCTTTGGCCATGTCCGACATTTTGGCAAGCGTGTCTTGCGCCCATTTGTTGGAAATGTCTGTGGATTTTTCTGCGGCGCTCAGCGCGACGGAAGAGAGCTTTTCATTCAGCGTGGCTGATGTTTTGAAAGCTTCGTCGAATGCTTTGGTGTCTACCGGAAAAGCGCCCATTACATCTTTGAACATTGCGGAGAGATCAGGTGTCTTGCTCATATCTAATTCCTTTCGTCGCCTTCCGAGATGATCCCGGTCTGTTGCGTCTGAGGAATATATAGATGCCGCACTGCAGCATTGCAAGCTTTTTCTGCACTGCAGCACAAATAAATGCTGCAGTGCAGAATTACGTTGAAAATCAGACCGTTGCTTTTATCGCAACATAGGTTCCGGGGGCATCACACAGAATTTCATGCGTAGAATCGCCGGGGATACGCGCTTTAACCTTGCGGCCCGATCGCTTTTTCAACCAGTCGCCCCACAGCGGCCACCACGATCCGTCATGAAAGTCAGCGCCCGCGTGCCAGTCCTGGTACTCCAGTTTCATGTCGGGGTTCGTGTAGTGACCGTATTTGTTCCGGGTCGGCGGATTGACGATGCCGGCAATATGCCCTGACTGGGTCATAATGAACGTCTTATCCTTGGACCCCATCTTCTGGACACCGCGGTAGCTGTCTTTCCACGCCGCGATGTGATCTGTCTCGCAAGCCACGGCACAGAGCGGCACGTCAACATCCGCCAGCGTCAGCTTGTGGCCCAGCAGTTCGAACCCATCCCCCGCCAGTTCGTTGCGCTGGCACAGGCCCCGCAAGTACTGCATCGCCATTTTGCCCGGCAGGTTCGCGCCATCCCCATTCCAGTAGAGCAGATCAAACGCGGGCGGGGAGTGCCCCATCATATAACTCTTGATGGCAGGGCCGTAGATCAGATCGTTTGACCGCAAGAACGAAAAGGTGCGCGCCATGATCACCGAGGGTAACATCCCCTTGTCTTCAATCTCCGCCTCGATCCCATCAATGAAATCATTGGTCAGAAACGGTGTGAATTCACCCTGATCCGAGAAATCCGTCAAGGCGGTAAAGAAGGTGGCCGACCTGATGGATTTGTCGCCGCGTTGTTTCATCAAGGACAGCGTTAGTGCCAGAGTGGTCCCTGCGATACAGTACCCTACGGCATTGACTTGTTTTTCGCCGCAGATCTTCTTGATCTCGCGAATTGCGGCAAGATATCCCTCCTCGATATAATCCTCCATACCGACATCGCGATAGGTCGGATCCGGATTGATCCACGAAACGACAAAGACGGTCTGGCCCTGTTCAACAGCCCATTTAACCATGCTGTTTTGCTCTTTGAGGTCGAGAATATAAAACTTGTTGATCCAAGGGGGAAAGATCACCAGCGGCGTTTTATAGACCTGTTCCGTTGTTGGCGTATATTGCACCAACTCCATCATGCGGTTGCGGTAAACGACTTTGCCGGGTGTTGTGGCGATGTTGCGGCCCAGTTCAAACGCGTTTTCATCCGCGAGCTTGACCACCAGTTCGCCGTTGTTCGCCTCCAGATCACTGATCAGGTTCTCAAGACCCTGCACAAGGCTCTGGCCCTCCGTCTCGATCGCTTTTTCGAGGGCATCCGGATTGGTTGCCAGAAAGTTGGTCGGCGACATCATATCAACGATCTGTTTGGCGAAATAGTTCAGCCGGGTCTTTTCGAGATCGTCAAGCTCTGTCACATCCTCGACCGCGGTCTGCAGAGCTTGTGCGTTGATCAGGTATTGTTGCTTCACGTAGTTGAAGTAGGGGTGTGTGTCCCACAGCGGGTTGGCAAACCGTTTATCCTTGGGGCCCGGATCTTCGGGGGCTGCCAGCTTGCCTTGTGCAAGCACTTGCTGCGCTTGCACAAAATGCTTCATCGTGTCGGACCAATAGGACATTTGATGTTCCAGCACCTTGGCCGGGTTGTGCATCATTTCGGCCCAATAGGCTTGCGCCGCCCTCCCGAACAACTCTTGATTCGGGCCATCCAAGGCGGCGTTGTGGCCTTGTTTTTGGGTAAGAACTCTCTGCAAACGTTCTGACAACACCTCTACTTTTTTGAGGTTTTGGGTCATTTTTTCGAGTGTTTCGCCGCTGGGGACAACACCTTCGTCACTTTTTGTTGTCATCGGAACCTTTACTCCCTATGTTTGCACCTGCAGCATTACGTCGTTGGCTTTCAGGGGGCGATGCGACTGTCTGTCTCGGCAATCCGGGCAATGGTCAAGGAGACCCCTTATGCGATACATGGCGACATACGACCTTATGGAAACGATCCGTAACACGAACCAATGGCTTGGTGCTTCTGCATTGGCTATGGGATCATACCCTGCATTTTCCCTAATTCCCAACCCTGCTTTTGCATGGATGACCGCATGGGGCGAAGTGACGGAACGCACATTCCAACGCATGATCGTAAAGCCAGACTGGAACATCCCGCCTGTCCCTTCTTTGGACGCGCAGGATCATCTGGTTTCCACCGAAGTCGTCGTTGAAAAGGATTTTGGTGATCTGCTGCATTTTGTCGTCGCTGACCGTCCCGTGCCGAAACGCAAGGTTTTGCTGGTTGCACCGATGTCCGGGCACTATTCAACCCTGTTGCGTTCCACCGTGATCAGCCTGCTGCCTGACGCTGATCTTTACATCACGGACTGGCACAATGCGCGGGATATTCCCGTGAGCGCTGGCAAGTTCGATATTGAAGATTACACCCTATATCTCGTTGATTTCCTGCGCGAGCTCGGCCCGGACACGCATGTGATTGCCGTCTGCCAGCCTGCCCCGCTGGCCTTGGCTGCAACCGCCTATCTTGCCGAGGAAGACCCAAGCGCACAGCCGCGCAGTCTGACGCTCATCGGTGGTCCGGTGGATCCCGATGCGACACCGACGGATGTGACCGATTTTGGCCGCCGCGTGACGATGGGCCAGCTGGAAGAAATGATGATCCAGCGCGTTGGGTTCAAATACCCCGGTGTAGGTCGCATGGTCTATCCCGGCCTGCTGCAACTCAGCTCGTTCATCTCAATGAATGGCGAAACGCACAGCAAAGCCTTCATGAACCAGATCACGCGCGTCGCGCAGGGCGACGCCGAGGAGCACGACAAGCACAACCGGTTCTACGATGAATATCTGGCTGTTATGGACATGACGGCTGAATTCTATCTCTCGACTGTCGAACGCATTTTCAAGAATCTTGAAATTGCCAAGAACGAGTTCGTCGTTGCAGGTAAGAAGGTCGATCTGGGCAAAATAACAACCGTCGCGGTTAAAACTGTCGAAGGGTCGAAAGATGATATTTCGGCGCCGGGCCAATGTGTTGCCGCACTCGATCTGTGCACCGGCCTTCCGGACGACAAGAAGGCAAGCCATCTTGAAGACGGTGCCGGGCACTATGGCATCTTTGCGGGCAAAAGCTGGCGGCGCAACATCCGGCCACTGGTTCTCGATTTCATCGATGCCAACAGTGGTGATGACAAGCCGACAAGCAAAACCAAGCGGGCCGCGAACAAGAACGCCGCCGCCTGAACGCACCTTACGTCAAGACGTAAGGCTGTGACATCCATTCCCTGAGCGCCTGCGTCGTTTGTGCGGGTTGCTCAAGGGGGGGGAGGTGTCCTGCGTTTTCCAGCACACGCAACACGGCCGACGGGATCAGTTCCGCCATGAATTCATGTCGCTTGACCGGGCAAAGCGCGTCATGCGCCCCACAAAGCACAAGTGCAGGCACTTTGCATTTGCGTAGCGTCGTCTGCTGATCAGGGCGGCGTTGAAGGGCGCGCGACTGTCTGACGAACACCTCTGGCCCGGCGGCTGCGGCCATATCCATCACCAAATCCAGCACCTCGACCTGTGCAGGCCCGGGGGCGAGGTATTTCGGCTTCATTTCTTCGCGCATTACATCCAGCATCCGACCGGTGCGGGCTGCAACAATCTGCGGTTCCCGCCCGGCGGCCACCTGCGGTGTTTCAGCCAGCGGATTGGTGTCCATCAGGGCGATGCGGGTCACCCGCTCCGGGGCGCGCCGCAGGATTTCCATCGCCACAATCCCGCCCATGCTCAGCCCTGCAAGGGCAAAGCGTTGGGGCAATTCATCCAGCAGGCCCGACGCGATCTCCTCGATGCATTCTCCCCGTGTAATTGGCGCGATCATGACGGCCGTATCAATGGAAAGTTCAGCGATTTGCGGACCGAACAGCCGCGCATCACACATCATTCCGGGCAGCAACACCAGCGGTTCAGCCATCCCGCCCCTCCAGCATTTTGAAAGAGTAACAATTTTTCATTGCGGTTTTTTGCACCTGAGAGACACCGACGTCGCAGTTGTGACCGGCAGAGCGCGAAAGCACAAGCGCCACGCTTTGCGCGGGCTGGCCCACACGCGGGACATCGCCCATCACCTCAAGACGCTGCCAGCGCGAGCACCTCTTCAACCGCAGCGTCGATCAGACCAAGGCAAGGCCCATCCGAAAACCGGTGATCCGCATCTTTGACAAGCAACAATCGCATATCCGGGCTTTGGGCATGCTCCAGCAACCTGATCGCAGTTTGCGTGCTCACCGCAGTGTCTGCGGTGCCTTGCAGACATCTGACCGGAAAATCCAAAACCAATGGTTTACGCAGGACCAGTTTTTCCCTGCCATCCTCGATCATGCGGCGGGTGATGATATAGGGCTCCATGTAGTCAGAGGGTATTTCAATCTGGCCCTCCGTCTCAATCTGCGCTTTTTGCGCCTCACTGAACGAAGCCCAATACCCGTCTTCGGTAAAGTCTGGCGCCGCTGCGATGGTAACCATGCCAATGATGCGATCCGACATCCGCCGCGACAGCAGCAATGCTTGCCAGCCCCCCATGGATGAGCCGACGGGCAGTACAGGACCCGTCGTCAGCGCGTTAAGGATATCGAATGTGTCCTCTGACCAATCCCCAATGCATCCCTCCTCAAAGGTACCCGATGACAGACCATGGCCTGAGTAGTCAAACCTCAGAAAGGCTCTGCCGCTTTGCCGGGCCCACGCCTCAAGGTGCACCGCTTTGGTGCCTTCCATATCGGATTTCAGGCCACCGAGGAAAACAATCAAAGGTCCTGCACCCGGCGTCAGGTGATAGGCCAGCCTGCGCCCGCGGGCGCTATCAAAATGCTTCGGATCAGACATCTCAACCTCTTTTTGGCCGATGATGCGCCGAACCCTTCGGAACCTACAATCCCCGAAACACAATTTGTCGAGCTTACTATGTTTTTTGAATGAGTAAGGTTCGCGCCGCTTGGTTAAAGGCCGTGCGACCGGTCGCACATGCCGCGAAGGGCTATAGGCGCCTGAACTGATTTGGGATCATCTTGCATTGCCCGAAGACCGCCGCCCATCTGGGAAGCGATCAACCGGATGGCAGGTGATCAGCCGCTGACGTATGTCTGCGCGCGGGGGCGATAAAAAACCTTTTGGTTATGGAGCCTGCCCAGAAGTTCTTCGCTCTCGCGCAGATCTCCTTCGATGACCATGATCGATTCGAGTTCGGCCGGGTTCTGATCCGACAACGCACGGCGCATCTTGCACAGTTCGCGGGACCGCGCACGCAGCGCTTCTTCGATGACATCAACGTCGTGAATGCTAAGTTCGAAAGTTCTGTTGAAACGCGGCATCTGAAAATCCCTCACATTTGGACGTTTCGCATTGGAAACATATGTCGGATTTAACACGTAAGGTGTCGCAGTCAACGTATTCTTCGGTATACAATTTCTGCCCCGCTTGACACGAACTGTATAGGGGTTCATCAGCCAAGCACCTAAACCCGCAACCGGGCGTCTCGTAGGCGCCAAACTGACGAGGAGCGCCCAAGATGGCCCAGATCTCTCTCACCTTCCCCGATGGCAGCGCACGCGAATTCGACGCAGGCGTCACCGCTGGCGATGTCGCAGCCAGCATTTCAACCTCCCTGCGCAAGAAGGCGATCAGCGCGACCGTCGGCGGCGAGCACTATGATCTGGCTTGGCCAATCAGCGCAGACACCACCATCGCTATCCACACGATGCAGGACGAGGCACAGGCAAATGAACTGGTGCGCCACGACCTAGCTCATATCATGGCGCGCGCCGTGCAGGAAATCTGGCCAGAGACCAAAGTGACAATCGGCCCTGTAATCAAGGATGGCTGGTATTACGACTTTGACCGCGCTGAGCCGTTCTCGCCCGAAGACCTTGGCCTTATCGAAAAAAAGATGAAAGAGATCATCAACAAACGCGACCCAGTGCGCACGGAAGTGTGGGACCGCCCGCGTGCAATCGCCTTTTATGAGGCGAACAACGAACCCTATAAGGTCGAGTTGATCGACGCCATTCCGGGCGATGAACCCTTGCGGATGTATTGGCACGGCGACTGGCAGGACCTGTGCCGTGGCCCGCATCTGCAACATACCGGGCAAGTGCCCGGCGATGCGTTCAAACTCATGTCCATCGCAGGCGCGTATTGGCGCGGTGACAGTGACCGCGCGATGCTGCAGCGTATTTACGGCGTGGCCTTTACGGGCAAGGAAAAGCTAAAAGCGCATCTGACCATGCTGGAGGAAGCGGCCAAACGCGACCACCGCAAGCTGGGCCGCGAAATGGACCTGTTTCACATGCAGGAAGAAGCCCCGGGGCAAGTATTCTGGCATCCAAACGGCTGGTCCATCTATACAACGCTGCAGGACTACATGCGCCGCAAACAACGCGCGGCGGGCTATCAGGAGGTCAACACCCCTCAGGTGGTTGATCGCAAGCTGTGGGAAGCCTCGGGCCATTGGGACAAGTATCAGGAGCATATGTTCATCGTCGAAGTGGACGAGGAACACGCGCGCGAAAAAGCGGTCAATGCGCTGAAACCCATGAACTGCCCGTGCCACGTGCAGATTTTCAACCAGGGGCTTAAATCCTATCGCGACCTGCCGTTGCGCATGGCTGAATTCGGGTCCTGTAACCGCTATGAACCGTCAGGTGCACTGCACGGGATCATGCGGGTGCGCGGGTTTACTCAGGACGACGGCCATATCTTTTGCCGCGAGGACCAGATCGAGGCGGAATGCGCGGCCTTCATCACCTATCTGTCGTCCGTCTATCAGGATCTCGGTTTTGAGAAGTTCGAGATCATGTTTGCCACACGGCCCGAAAAGCGCGTGGGATCTGAGGAAAGCTGGGACCACGTTGAGGCCGCACTGGAAAACGCGATCAAGGCGACAGGTCATCCTTATACGCTCGACGCAGGCGAAGGGGCATTTTACGGGCCCAAGCTGGATTTCAAACTCACCGACGCCATTGGCCGCGAATGGCAGTGCGGCACGTTTCAGGTTGATCCGAACCTACCGGAACGGTTGGACGCCACATTTATCGGAGAGGATGGGGCAAAACACCGCCCTTACATGCTGCACCGCGCCTGTCTGGGTTCATTCGAGCGGTTCATCGGGATTTTGATTGAAAATTCCGCCGGGAAACTGCCGTTCTGGCTGGCCCCGCGGCAGGTGGTTGTGGCGTCAATTATCACTGACGCGAATGACTACGTGATGCAGGTGGTTGATCAACTCAAGGCCGCTGGGGTGCGCGCGGAAGCCGATCTGCGAAATGAAAAGATCAACTACAAGGTGCGCGAACACTCCGTCGGCAAGGTCCCTGTTATTCTGGCCGTTGGCGCGCGCGAGGTCGAAGAACAGACAGTCACCCTGCGCAGGCTCGGAGAGAAAAAGACCACCGTTGAGAGTCTTGAGGCTGTAACACAAGCTTTGGGACGTGAGGCAACGCCGCCCGACCTTTTGTAACAAAAACGCCTGTTCTCAGCCGTTACACAGAATACGCCGCAGTTTTTGAAACATTTCTGCGGCGTTTTATGTGTTTTTCTGCCCCTTGGTCACCATTTGCTGACGCATGTGTGACACACAGGCTCGTGAATGGTATGTTTTGCGTGCTTTGATACAAATGAGGCACAGATGGCCAGCAGGTCAGTTTAAAAAGGGAAAATGATATGTCCAACACGATGAAAACCGTCGCAATCGCAAGCGCAGTCGCTGCCGCCTTCGTCGCGCAGACAACAACTGTTCAGGCCGCCGCCAAGGAAAAATGCTATGGGATCTCGCTTGCAGGCGCGAATGATTGCGCTGCTGGCCCCGGCACAACATGCGCCGGTTCGTCCACTGTCGATTATCAGGGCAACGCATGGACGCTTGTTGACAAAGGCACATGCGCAGAGATCGAACTGCCCGCCATGGCAGACGGCACGCCACGCGAAGGGTCGCTCGAAGAGCTGGACCGCGACCGGCCCGCATAACTAATCCATTCCCGCGCCCGGCATTTTCGATGTCGGGCGCTTTTCAGGCACCTCCCGGCTGGCCGCAATTCTCGGAGAGCCCATGTTAGACACTTCCCCACACGCGCCCCACCTGCCCCCTGCGCCGGGTGTTGGTTACAAACCACAGCATTTTAGTGACCTGATGGAACGGCCCGGCTGCGTAGAGTGGCTAGAAGTTCATGCGGAAAACTACATGGGCGATGGCGGTCGCCCACACGCCCAGTTGCGGGCATTACAGGACCGCTTCTCATTATCCGTTCATGGTGTCGGATTGAGCATTGGTGGCACCCAGCCACTGGACAAAGCGCACCTAGCGCGGCTCAAGACACTGCTGGATCGCACAAATCCAGCGAGCTTTTCAGAACATCTTGCCTGGTCAACCCATGGTGCAGAGTTTCTGAACGATCTGCTGCCCCTGCCCTATACGAATGAAACACTCGCGCATGTCGCGGATCACATCAACGAGGTTCAAGAGGTCATTGGGCGGCAAATGCTGCTAGAAAACCCGTCAAGCTATCTGGCGTTCGACGAAAGCACGTGGCGCGAAACCGATTTTCTGGCGGAACTGGTCAAGCGGACAGGATGCGGTCTGTTGCTGGACGTGAACAACGTTTTTATTTCTGCGACCAATCTCGGCTATACCCCGAAAGACTACATCGACGCCTATCCGCTTGCAGCGGTGGGCGAAATTCATGTTGGCGGTCATGACGAAGATGCGGACGATCATGGCGCGCCGCTGTTGATTGACAGCCATAGCAAACCCGTTGTGGACCCGGTCTGGGATTTGCTGGCCTATACGATTTCCAAAACCGGTCCGCGCCCCGTTCTTGTGGAATGGGACAACGACGTGCCGGACTGGCCGACCTTGCGGGCAGAGGCCGAGCGCGCCGCGCAGGCTCTCGAATCCGTCGGATGACAGTTGAACAGACCCAGTTTCGCGCAGCCTTGCTTGACGCTCAGGCAGTGGTGCCGCCCGGATTGACGGATGGCGCAGGGGATCCCGCTGGCAACCGGTTTTCTGTTTATCGCAACAATGTGCTCGTCTCGCTGACAGAAGCCCTGACGGTTGCTTTTCCTTTACTTGTCAAGATCTTGGGTGCGCGGGGTTATGCACAACTCGCCGAAGTTTACGCAAGGCAAAACCCGCCGCGATCCCCCCTGATGATGCACTATGGCGCCACGTTGCCTGCGTTTCTGGAGACCTTTGAGCCCCTCGCCCATCTGGGGTATCTCGCGGATTGCGCGCGCCTTGATATTGAAATGCGACAATCCTACCACGCAGCGGACGCACCAGACCTCAATCCGGAGGTTTTCCAACAGGATGAGGCGGCGCTGATGCAGCTAAAGTTGCGCCTGAAGCCCTCTACCAAAGTGTTGCGTTCACGCTGGCCACTTTACGACATCTGGGCATTCAACATGACCGAAAACGCCGACAAGCCGCGTGCCATCGCGCAGGATGTGATCATCACGCGCCCCGAATTCGACCCCGCACCTCACCTGCTGGCACCCGGTGGCGCGGACTGGCTTGAGGCACTGCATGCGGGCGAGGAATTTGGCGCCGCCTGTGAAAAGATCGCCCGTACACACCAAGCCTTCGACCTTACAGCCTCGCTGACGCAAGCGATCGCCACGCACGCCCTGACAGAATACACTACAAAGGAAACACCATGATTACCCTTTACACCGCCATTTCGGATCGCCTGACGCGGGCAGAATGGCTCTTGCCAACTCTGGCGCGTTTGGTTTTTGCAGGCACGTTGCTGATGTATTTCTGGGTATCCGGCCTCACCAAATTGGGCGACGGTTTCATGGGGTTGTTTCAACCATCTGTCGGCGCTTATGCGCAGATTTTCCCCAGGGTGATGGAGGCCGTGGTCTATGACACATCACAGCTTTCCATATGGCATTGGGCTGTGGTCGTCGCAGGGACATGGGCAGAGTTCATTCTGCCTGCGCTGATCGTGGTCGGGCTTTTCACGCGGTTGAGCGCTTTGGGCATGATCGGATTTGTGATCGTACAATCGCTGACCGATTTGATCGGTCATGGCGGTCTGGAACATGCTGAAACGTTCGGCGCGTGGTTTGACCGGTTTCCCGACAGCATCATCATGGACCAACGCGCGTTCTGGATCTTTGTGCTGCTGGTTCTGGTGGTCAAAGGCGCCGGGCCGCTGTCGCTCGACAGGGCGATTTCACGGCAGGTTCTGCCCCGAGAGATGTGAAACTGCTCAGGCTGCGCCCAACGCGGCCTGAGTTTCCTTGCTCCAGCCCAGATACAAGGTGTCGCCCTGCTGTATCAGCGGTCGTTTCATGAGTGCAGGGTGTTCCTTTAGGAGTGTCAAGGCGGGCCTGCCGCGCGCTTCTTCATCCAAGGAGCGCCACGTGGTGGACCGTGTGTTCACCAGTTGATCCCCAAAGGTCTCGTGTGCCCGCGCCAATACGCTATCCGGAACGCCATCACTGCGCACATCTACCAACACAGCACCCGGCAAGGCTTTCATAGCTTTCCGGCAAGTATCGCAATTTTTCAAACCATAAAGTTGCATAGTTTTTCCTCTTTTTTCGCTGTGGTTAACGTAGTTTTAAGCAGTTTACACCTGATACTGCTTGATTTTTTCATGAGAAGCCCAATCTGATAAAGCAAGGTCAAACTTGGGGTAATGCGCAAGTGCAGCCGAAAACTGGAAGTTCACGCCGCTTTTATCAAAGGCGGTGTAAAGAGACAAAGGAGGCACGGAAAAGATGCCAACTGGCACCGTGAAATGGTTTAACACCACCAAGGGTTATGGGTTCATCGCCCCCGAAGGTGGCGGCTCGGATGTGTTTGTGCACATCTCTGCTGTAGAACGGTCAGGCCTGACGGGTCTGGCGGACGATCAGAAAGTCGACTTCGAACTTACGGAGGGGCGAGACGGACGTCAGATGGCGAGCGATCTGAAACTGCTCTGATCCGTAGAAAATTTTACAGCGCTTGGGCCAAGATGTCTGGCCCGGGCTGTCGCTTTGTTCCGCTTGCTGTTTTATCCATATGACGGTGACGCGTGACAGACGCGCCCTGAAACGAACCATCCAAAACCGGCTCGGTTTGGTCGCAATAGTGGCGCATAGTTAGTATCCGTTCCACAGTTGATAGGTGCGAATGGTTTGGTATGAACTCCGATCGTGACCAGCATTCGGAGCGCAAGTTGCCCGGCAACCGCAGGCGTCGGCAACATACCTGTATACACCGGCGCGCTTAGAGCTGATTTCGCCAAACGACACCCTGCTGAACCGATCGCACCGCGCAGGAAGCTACATCAACCTCAGATACTCATGCACAGAACAGGCAGGCGCCTGCCCGCGCAGCGGACGCGTGTCGATTGCCTTCCAAACCGCTACGTCAAAATTTGGGAAAAACGTATCGGCATCAGGGACGTCGATCTGCACTTCAGAAATCAGCAAGCGATGTGCCAATGGCAGCATTTCCTGGTAAATTGCCGCTCCACCGATACCATAAATTCGCTGATGCCCGTGCTCTATCGCAAGCTCAATGGCAACCTTTACACTGGGTGCAACCACTTCGGCGATATCCGAATTCGATGAAACCACGACGTTAAAACGTCTGGGCAGAGGCTTCACCGGGAGGCTCTCCCAAGTGTTGCGCCCCATTATCAGCGCGCCGCCCAAGGTTTCGCGCTGAAAGAACTTAAGATCCTCAGGGACATTCCATGGGATTGTCCCGTCACGTCCGATCGCGCCGTTTTCTGCACGGGCCACAATGAGAGTAATCACTGCTCAGACCGCCACAGGTGCCCGGATCGCCGGGTCAGGGTCATAGCCGATCACTTCAAAATCTTCGTAGCGGAAGTCAAAAATGGAACTCACCTCACGATTTATACGCAGTGTCGGCAAGGGTTTGGGCGTGCGCGTCAGTTGCAAATTCACCTGATCCATGTGGTTGTTGTAAATATGCGCATCCCCCAGCGTGTGCACGAAATCACCCGGTTCATAGCCGGTGACATGCGCCAACATCACAAGCAGCATCGAGTATGATGCGATGTTGAAAGGCACCCCAAGGAACATGTCTGCGGAACGTTGATATAGCTGCAGATGCATGCGACCGTTCAGCACGCGCACCTGCCAAAGCGCGTGGCACGGCGGCAGCGCCATGCGCGGCACATCAGCCGGGTTCCAGGCGGACACGATCAGACGACGGCTATCGGGACTGGATTTGATTGTGTCAATCAGATTGGCTACCTGATCAACTCCCCGACCAATGTGCAAAGGCTCATCATCTTTTACGTCCCCTGTCTGCGCGCCCGCAGAGAACGCCCGCCACTGGTGGCCATAGACCGGCCCGAGGTCGCCGTTTTCATCGGCCCATTCGTCCCAAATCTTTACACCGTTTTCCTGCAGGTAACGGATGTTTGTGTCACCGGACAGAAACCAGAGCAGTTCATGAAAGATAGAGCGGAGGTGCAACTTCTTGGTCGTGACCAGTGGAAAGCCGTCCGAGAGACGGTAGCGCATTTGCATCCCGAAGTAAGAGGTCGTGCCGGTGCCCGTACGATCCGTTGATTCTTCTCCGAACTCCAGAATGGTGCGTAGTGCGTCGTGATACTGCTGCAAATCATTCCCCATCATTCGATCTTGTTGCATTGAGCCGACAAGTTGCGGCTTGCATCTTGGTTTACAAGAAACAGGTCACGCGGTGTCCAGACTTTTGATTTACGCCGTGGGCGTGCGAATTGAAATACCTTGTTGGAATTCCTTTCGTAGAACACGAGGACCGGGTGCGCCGCTTTTGTAACGTCTATGATTCCAACTGACCCTACGAGACGGCGCGATGACCGGGACACACGCAATCTGCTCTGGCCTCAGATGTGTAAATCGACCTCTGGAAGACATCTCGACACTCTTCGCAGGCACGACCTTTGTAAATTTCCGCAGACCTCCAACCCGCGCGTTCACGTCTGCGGGATGGTGCTGGCGTCCAAAGCTGGGCATGTTAGGCTGCACTTGTAACCTCACAAAACGGAAACCCTGATGACATTAAAATATTTGCACACCATGGTCCGCGTAAAGGATCTGGATAAATCCATCGCTTTTTACGAACTGTTGGGCCTAAAGCAAACGCGGCGTATGGACAGCGACAGCGGTCGCTTCAGCCTTGTGTTCATGGCGCCTCCCGGTCAGGAAGAGTGTCCCGTTGAACTGACCTATAATTGGGACGGTGACGAAGGCCTGCCCAGCGACAGCCGCCACTTTGGACACCTCGCCTACCGGGTGGGCAACATCTATGAGGTGTGCCAGCATTTGATGGACAATGGCGTGACAATCAATCGCCCCCCGCGCGATGGTCACATGGCCTTTGTGCGCTCACCTGACAACATTTCAATCGAAATCCTGCAGGAAGGCGACCACCTTGCCCCGGCTGAGCCATGGGCAAGCATGGAAAACACGGGGCATTGGTAAGAGCAGCCACTCTTGCCGGGCTCATGCTGTTATCTGCGCCAGCCGCTCTGGCGCAGAATTGCCGCTTGGCGCTGGTCCTTGCGATGGATGTGTCCAGCTCCGTTGACGCCGCAGAAGACACCCTGCAAAGAGGCGGTCTGGTCGCAGCGCTTACCGCCCCAGAGGTTCAGGCCGCCTTTTTTGCGACAGATCAATATGTTGCGCTTGCTGCTTTCGAATGGTCCGGGCGCTACAATCAGGAAATTCTGTTGGACTGGACGCTCATCGACAGCCCGGCAAAGCTGCTTGGCGCAGCGCAAACGATTGCAAATAGCACGCGCAGCCACAATGATTTTCCCACCGCAATGGGATACGCCTTGGGGTACGGTGCGGGCATGTTGGAGCGGGCGCCTTCCTGTTTGTATCAAACACTCGATATGGCAGGAGATGGTCAGAACAATGAGGGGTTCAGCCCGGCTCAGGCTTATGCGGCGTTTCCCTTTGACGGCGTTACAGTGAACGGATTGGTCGTCAACGGCGCCGATTTTGAAGCGGAAACAGGCTTGATCGCCTTCTACAAAGGGCAGGTCATGCGCGGTCCCGCTGCTTTCGTGGAGATTGCGCAGGGTTTTGAAGACTATGAACGGGCGATGCGTCGCAAGCTGGAGCGCGAATTGACGCCGCCCGTTATCGGCTCAACATCGTCGCCCCATTCCCCCCGGGGTTAGCGATGCGGCGCATTTTATTTTTCATCCTATGTGCACATTTCGTGTCGCCCACTGTCGCCTTTGCAAACTGTCGTCAGGCACTTGCGATTGGTCTGGACGTTTCCGGATCGGTTGATTTGCGGGAATACAGATTGCAGATCGATGGCCTCGTGGCAGCCCTTAATCACCCGGAAGTCACCAAAATTTTATTGGCGATGCCCTCTGCACCGGTTTCCCTTTTGGTCTATGAATGGAGCGGCCCGGATGACCAAGAGCTGCTTGTTGGCTGGACACCGATCACAGGGCAAGACGCATTGCAAAATGTCAGCAAAACTTTGGCACAAACGCAACGGCGCGAGGCAACCCCCGGCACGGCACTTGGGACCGCCATGCAGATCGGCGCGGATTATCTGGACCAAATGGCGTCCTGCTGGAAACGTACGCTAGATTTATCCGGAGACGGGAAATCCAATCTGGGTCCGCGGCCACGGCATGTAAGAGAGACCCTCATGTCCAGCGAAATTACAATCAATGCCCTTGTGATCGGATCAGACGCGCCAGCGGCCACAGATCGCAGATATGTCGAAATTGGGGAGTTATCCGCTTATTTCGCCGCAGAAGTCATCATGGGCGCGGACTCCTTTGTACAAACAGCGCTGGGGTTTGAGGACTACGCCAACGCGATGACGCAAAAATTGAAGCGCGAACTTGCAGGAATTGCCGTGAGCGCGCTTCAATAATTATCAGTAGATGTAGCGGATCTGGTCCGTCCAATACCGCTCCATCCGCTTGAGAGACCGCGTGATGTCATCAATACCTTCGGGGCCCAATACACCCTTTTGCTCCAAGCCTTCGGCATGGCGTGAAAACAGCACAGTAACCACGTCACGGATTTTGCGGCCCTTTTCAGTCAGCTTCACGCGCACCGAGCGACGGTCAATTTCGCAGCGCTGATGGTGCATGTAGCCCATTTCAACAAGCTTTTTCAAATTATAGCTCACGTTGCTGCCCTGATAGTATCCCCGGCTCTTTAGTTCGCCTGCTGTTACCTCGTTTTCACCGATGTTGAACAGCAGCAGCGCTTGTACGGCGTTGATCTCAAGCACCCCGACACGTTCGAATTCATCTTTGATGACATCGAGTAAAAGGCGGTGCAATCGCTCAACCAGCGACAGCGCCTCCAGATAGGCGATCATAAAGCCCTGGTTCTGACCGGGTTGATCTGCTTCGGACTTAATTGGATCAAGAATACTCATACACGCGCTCCGACATTGCTGATTTGTTCAGAAATTGCGCCGGAAAGCCCAATATTTCGTTAAAAATTAGTTTTGTGATCGTTAAAACTGTATAACATATTGAAAAACAATGCCTCTTTTGATTTTTTATTGCATTGCAAGGGCTTTGAGGCCCCTTCGCCCGCTGTTTGAGTTATCAGCACCCCTGCATCATTTTGGGCAGCCACAAGACTTAGACGCGTGTAATTACACCCGTCGGGGCGAAAACAAACAGTTTATGCACTGGAATGATCGCGCAGAACCCGTCGGAGAATCTTGCCAGATGCAGATTTGGGGATTGCATCAACAACACTCAGCCTTTGCACTTGCTTGAAGGGGGCCAGACGTTCCGCGAGATGGGCTTGAACCTCTTCCAATGACAGCGTGTTGCTGTCTTCAGCGACCACAATGAAGGCCGCGGGCAACTCCCCTGCTTCGTCATCTGGCACGCCGATGACTGCGGCATCAAGGATCGCGGGATGCGAGACCAATGCAGCCTCCAGTTCAGCCGGTGCCACCTGAAAGCCCTTGTATTTAATGAGTTCCTTGAGGCGGTCCGTGATGTAAACGAAGGAATCGGAATCGATTCTGGCGATGTCACCTGTCCTGAGCCATCCATTTTCGGCGATTGTCTCTTTTGTGGCCCGAGGATTGTTCAGATAGCCCGCCATGACCTGCGGCCCACGCACCCAAAGCTCTCCATCCTGTCCAGGTGCTACATCTTTGAGGGTTTCTGTGTCGACGATCCTGCACTCGGTATTTGGCAACGCAGCACCCGACGACCCGTCCTTGCCTTTACCAAAGGGCGACGCGTGACTGGCCGGAGACAGTTCGGTCATGCCATAGGCTTGCGTCGTGTGCGTGCCCAGTCGCTGGCTGATGGCCTCGGCCACGTCCGATCCCAAGGGGGCAGCTGCAGAATTGACCTGCTCGAGACAGGACAGGTCATACTTGTCGACTATGGGATGTTTGGCCAAGGCCAATGCCACTGGCGGAACAATCCAGAGTTTCGGTGTTTGATGCGTTTCGATCAAACTCAGAAAAAGCTCAAGATCAAAGCGCGGCATGGTCACCAGACAGCCACCAGCCGCAATGTACACATTCTGAAGAACCTGCAGGCCATAAATGTGAAAAAACGGCAAGAAGGCAATGGTCGTCTCGCGCGCGCCCGAAAGGCCGGTTACCGCCAAAACCTGATCTACATTCACAACGAGGTTCTGATGGGTGAGCATGACGCCTTTGGGCAGACCAGTGGTGCCCGAAGAATAGGGCAACACCACCACATGGGTCGTCACATCTACAGGGATTTGTGCGGTCATCGGCGGCCCCATCAGTTCATGAAGGGGAAGCATTCCCGCAGGGGCCTCATCAATGATGACGATGTCGTTGATGCGCGTACCCTTGATGGCCTCTTTGGCGATATCGGCAAACATCGCGATAGTAATCAGGACCTCGGCGCCGGCATCTTCAAGCTGATGTTTGACCTCGGGTGCGGTATAGGTCGGGTTGATTGTTGTGATCGTCCCCCCGGCCCAAGCGGACGCATGAAAAATGACGCAGAACTCTGGTATGTTCGGCGCCATCAACGCAATGGTTTTTCCAGCCCCCCACCCTCGCGCCGTCAAACCGCCCGCCAGAGATTTCACGTCATGAATGAATTGAGCCCCGGTTCGTTTCCGCCCCGTCGGTCCGTCAATCAGAACGGTCATCTTGGGGTCAATATTTTCAAATACGCGTTGCGTAATAGTGTCTTGGGTTAATGCGACATCGGGAAACGTGCTTTTGTAAATTGTCATTGTTTGATCCTCAGCCTTCCAAGAGCTTTTGACGTGGTCTCAAGTCTTTTGTGGGAAATTACACCTTAGCCAGGGTGTATGGGGTTTGGGTATAATGCTGCTATTACTCATTTTATGCTTGAACACTATGTTACACCGGGCACCTTGCAATCAAGCGCCGAATGGGGCGCGGGTGATTGGTGGCATGTGATCCAGCCTTTGCTGAAGCCGTGATTGATTTCTTGGAAATTGATCGCTTCCTGAAACGGCAGCCACCACAGCCTTTTGCTAAATATGTTGTCGAGGTGGCGTCTGCGCCCAAGCTGATTGGCCAGTATGTCCGTTGTCATTCAACAATGGGATGTCGCAGCAACTTGATCAGTTCTCTTTCTCCATGGCCTTCATCTCACTGAACATTGACGCATCGACGCCGCCGAGCTTCGCCCGACACTTACAGCAACACGCTTTGCTCCGCCCCTGTTCAAGGACAAGCTCAGCCACCGGCACCCTGCGAACCGTCACAAGCTGTGCCGCTTGGCGCTTTTTTGACGGACCCTCCGGTCCGCCGCGCGCAACCACAACGACAACCCGACGTTGACCAATGAAATATATCACGCGAGACCGCGCCGCCGCCGCAGTTCGGCTTCGAGCCTAAAGAAGAAAACTTGATTTCTCGCTGCAGGTGAACAGTTTGCTACGCCGCGCGGCCGTCGAAAAAGCCACCTATTCTGGTGCATTGGCTACTGCGTCGCAGCAGGCTTATTTGGTTTTTGGTCAACGAAGCGTTCAGGCTGCCCAGATAGGGTTTGCACTTCAATCAGTTTTTCGAAGACTTCCGTCATGACCGGGTCAAAGCCGAACACAAAAAACGTGCCCCGGGTCGGCCACGACCAAGTCAAACGCCGATCACGGTGCCAGTGTTCTGCGAAGTAAGAAGCTCAACCGCAAGACAGTCATACGCATCCGTTTGAATCGAAATATCTGCCGCCATGTTCATCAGGTGCACACTCTACAAACAAAGGGGCAGGTTTCCCTGCCCCCGGAGTTGAACGTTGCCTGATCCGTACGACGCTGAACCGGCCAGACGCGTTTCAAGGTGCTTAGAAGCCCAGCACCAACGACAGGCCCAGTGTGTTGTCGGTCGATTTACGGCCACCCGCAGGGTCGGTATTGTACTCTGTTCGATAGCTAACACGGGTTGACAGGGTATCGGTCACTTTGAAGTTGATGCCAGCGTCATTGGTGAGAACTGTGTTGACATCAGACCCAAGGACATCGGTATCGAGGGTGAACGATACTTGCTCATTAAAGCCGTAGTAGTACCGCGACGACGCGATGAAGCCGATTTCAGTATCGGATTCATCAGTGATGTCACTGAAGTACCGAACACCTGGACCTGCCTGCACACGCCAGGTGTGGTTTTGGTCGTTCAGCACCCGGTACCCCGGGCCGAAGCCGATGAAAGCGTCCTGTTGGTCGCCGTCCAGCACGTTGCCGTCGTCATCCACAGACACGCCGTCAAACTCGTAGCGGGCAAGGCCAAACGCGTAGAATTCGTCAGTGAAGTAGCGGTTGCCTTCGTAAGTACCAAAGAATTTCTCTTCGTTCTTTGTGCCGTTGGCTTCGCCATATTCGACCGCAAATCCGATCAGGTGGTTCCACGAGCCAATGCCGTAGGTCAGACGACCTGCAGCCGAGAGCTCACCGGTGTCCGTGTTGCCATTGGCGGCCGATCCTGTCAGTGCAAATGATCCGCGCCAGCCCTGCGGCACGTTATTCGGGCCAAAACGACCATCGTCGCTGCCATCTTCCAGATTGTCCTGCGCGTCTTCGGCGATGTCATCGATACGATCATCCAGATCATCGATACCGACCAAACCAGACTGTGCAAATACAGGAGACGCAACCAACAATGCGATCGCGGAAACCGAAGCCAGTTTCAAAAGTGTGTTCATGGGTCATTCCTTTCCCAACAAGGTGACCCGCCCTCATTGAGGAACGGGAGCATCTCTGCTGAGATCGGATATAGAGAACGGTTTGTCTTGAGTGAAATTCGAAATAATCGGGTATGAGACGAGTATTATTTACTTGTAATAGGTGAATGATCTTCAGCATCGAAATTTTTCATTACCTCAAGCTGATCAACCACGGATTTCTGTTCATCTTCAGCACTTTGCACCACTTGCGCCAGAGTCGTGCGCATCAGCTCCGTCAGATCGTCATCCAAGTCATCCCGAAATACGACCCAGGATGGATAGGGAAAGCGTGGCGCGTCCGCAACAATGTGCAGTCTTCCTGCATCCAAATGACGCTTTACAGACCGCGCGGGCAGGAAAGCAGCTGCCTTCCTGTTGACGACATAATCCGCTGCCAGCGCACCAAGCGCCATGGACCGCCCAGAATCTGTCAGATGCGGCAAGGCGATGGTCAGAGCATGGGTGAATTCAGGCCCCCAATCCACAGAGACGAATTCCTTCTTCATATCCACGGTGGCGTCAGGATAGGAGGCCACCAAGATCAGCTCATCATCCAGCGCATGCTCTACGATCAACCCCGGGCGCAATTGCGGTGTATAAAGAAGCGCAGCTTGCACCACGCCTTCGATCAAAAAGCGCGTTATCCTATCTGTCATGCCTAGTTCAGCATGCACGCTGAGTTCGGGCATCTGCGCCTGCATTGCGTCCAGCCAGCGAAAACCCAGCCGGGGCCACAGCGAATATTGCGCGCCGATAGACAAGGCACGGCTGTAGCCTTCCGGAATGGCGATCTGCTGGCGGGCCTCTTCCCAGATCTTGAGCAGGCTGAGCGCGTATCGTTCAAACTGTTTGCCCTCGGACGTCAACACGGCACCCGCCTTGGAGCGGATAAAAAGGGGATGGCCCAAGCTGTCTTCGAGCCGCTGGATCCGCAGACTCACGGCCGATTGCGTTACGAACAGACGGTCGCAGGCGGCGACGAAAGAGCCGGTGTTGGCGACTTCGATGAAGGTCTTGATGAGGGTGATGTCCATATTAATCCATGAGCTTTACGCGTTTCATATACAATTCTTATTCGTTTTTCTTGTCTGATGGAATGTCCTAAATCTTCGCTCGTGGAAGTTGATGTGGCCGAGACTGCATTTCGCAGATGGCCAACCGGGACGAGCGTCCCAACGCGCATCATCGCGGGATCAGCTTCCACGCTGGCTAAAACCCATTTGTTGGGAAAAGGAGACTGAAAATGAAACTGTTCACGACACGCAAGGCACTTGTGGTAACTCTTTTGGCCGCATCGCTCAACATCGCGGCCTGTTCCACCGACCAAGTCATTGATAACTCGGTCGGTGTCGCCGCCGGAACAACAAAGGTTGTCGCAAAAGGCGCGGTTGGTGCTGGAAAACTGGCCGTGAAAGGCGTCAGGAAAGTGGCTGGTTCCGACGGATGATCAGGCACTAACGTTCAGCTGAGACCGGGTGACCGGCGCGAAGGTCGCGCCGGTCTTTGTATTTTAATCGCGAGCGGTCCATTTCAGGCTGGTTTTGTCTCAGGCGGATCGTTTAATTTTTCCATGTGGACAGGCCGTGCGTAAATTGGACTGGCCAAGATGTGGTGGACGTGCCCGCGGTCAAACCCAAGGGCATTTCAACGCGAGGGAAGTACAGGCCGACTATTCCCGGGGAACGCGCTGAATCGGAATGTGCGCGATGCTCCCGCCGCTGATGTTATTGCAACCGCTTTCGCCTCGAATGCGTTTCATTGGTGCAAAACAGTGAGTGGCGCTGGGTTAAACCATGCACCGGCTAGGCTAGCGCATCGGGCGCATGACATCTGCAAAGTAGCCACGGAATGACTTGTCACAGTCCGTTTCCTGCGCCACGTCTACTCGATTGGATTTCTTAAGCAGAAGACCGAGAAAACAAACCCACACCCAATTGCAAAAGTCAAGTATTGCAAGCACCCGAAACCGACAGCACTTGGGATGCCTCCGCGGACTCTGCCATGGAGGTTTTTTCTTTGGGTGCAGAAACCTGCCACATTTTTGGTACAGTCAGATCTTTCTCAAAATGTCTTTCAAAACGACTTTTTCGAGCATCATAGTTGGGGCGGCTTCAACGTGATGACAGATGTTTTTCAATCGTTGGAACGACGCACTGTCCAAGACGTCAGTGCGAGATCATCCATGGTCTCTTCGTTGGGAAAGACTTTGCGCCATTGGCGTGATGCAGGGTCTTTGATGGGCGCGCCTTGCCAGACGTGCAACAAGAGCATCCCGGCCCATGACTGGATCTCTTCGGGCTGTCAGCGCTGCGTTCATTTGTTTCATGTGCGCGACGTGTGCTACCTTCCAAAACAGCAAGCCGCGGTGCGTTCAACAAGACCCGGGGTGCGCTGGTTGAGCATTCCGGGCAGTCACAGGGCGCTTTGAACCGTTCCAGAGACGCAAATGCGGTAAAGGGACCGCAGTCCTCGCAATAATAGTCGTATAGAGGCATATCCTGCTCCTTTTTTGGTTGGCAACCGGACGGCTCGAAAACCGCCCGGTGTTTTTTCAAAGATCTGGCGCAATCGGCATATCAACGGAGCCATCAAGATACTTCTTTGGACCATCCGCGTTGGGCATCATGTCCCACTCGAAGATATCGTTCGGCAACCAAAGCGTGGCACAGGCGTTGGGAATATCGACAACGCCAGAAATGTGCCCCTGCACCGGTGCAGTCCCCAGAATTGAGTAAGCCTGCGCCCCGGTGTAGCCAAATTTTTTCAGGTATTCTATCGCGTTAAGGCAAGCCTGCCGGTAGGCGATATGAACATCAAGGTAGTGCTGCTCGCCGCTCTCATCGACAGAAATCCCCTCAAAAATCAAGAAATCATCGTATTGAGGCTTGATCGGGGATGGTTTGAAGATCGGATTCTTGACCCCATACTTCGCCATACCGCTCTTGATGACCTCAACCTTGAGGTGCAGCCAACCGGCCATTTCGATCGCACCGCAGAAAGTGATCTCACCATCACCCTGGCTGAAATGCAGATCGCCCATCGACAGGCCCGCGCCGTCCACATAGACCGGAAAGTAGATTTTGCAGCCCCGGCTCAAATCCTTGATGTCGCAGTTGCCGCCATGTTCGCGCGGGGGCACGGTGCGGGCGGCTTCCATGGCGGCCTTGTCGCGGGCCTCGCCCTGCATGGCACCCATATGCGCGCTTTGTGTGTTGGGCAGGGCGGCCAGCGGCGGCACACGCTCGGGATCCGTGTTAAAGAGCTTGGTCTCGCGGCTGTTCCACATGTCGAGCATCTTGCGATCCGGCAAGCACCCGATCAGGCCGGGGTGGATGAGCCCCGCGTATTTCACGCCGGGCACATGGCGGGATTTGGTGAACATGCCGTCGAAATCCCAGATCGATTTCTGCGCCGATGGGAAATGATCGGTCAGAAAACCACCGCCATTGTTCTTGGAAAAGAAGCCGTTGAAGCCCCAGTTCATTTCTTCCTTGGCGCCGATGTCCAGAATTTCGACGACCAGCAGATCGCCGGGTTCCGCCCCTTTCACGCCAATGGGTCCCGAGAGGTAATGCACCTGTTCAAGCTCTACATCACGCACATCGGAGGCGTCATCGTCGTTCTTGATCTGCCCGCCGGTCCAGTCATAGGTCTCGATCTTAAAGTCGTCGCCCTGCTCGACCCAGATGTTGATGGGGATGTCGGGATGCCAGCGGTTGTGGATGTTCTCGTTCGTGTGTGGGCTTTCGCTCAGATCCACAGAAATCAATGTGTCTGCCATGGGTTAGGTCCTCTCCTTCTTAGTTTCTTGACGTCAAACAGATAGAAATTTCGATACGCGGTCGGCGTCGATGCCATCGCGGGGGCTGTCATGCACAAAATTCCCGTTTTCGATCACGATCACCCGGTCGGCCACATCCAGCGCAAAGCTCAAAACCTGTTCTGACACGACAATCGTCAGGTTTTTCTCGTCTCGGATACGGCGCAGGGTGCGGGCCATTTCGCGGATGATCGACGGCTGAATGCCTTCGGTCGGCTCATCAAGCAAAAGCACCTTCGGCGCGCTTGCCAGAGCGCGTGCGATGGCCAGCTGCTGTTGCTGCCCGCCAGAAAGATTGCCCCCCCGGCGCGACTTCATTTCCAACAGCACCGGAAAGAGTTCGTATATGTCCTCGGGGATATCCTTGGCGCCGGTCGTCGTGAGCCCGGTTTCGATGTTTTCGCGCACGGTCATGGACGAAAAGATCATCCGACCCTGCGGCACATAAGCAAGGCCTGCGGCCACGCGCTGGTGCGGTTTCATGCCATAAACGGAGGTCTTGCCCACCCGCGCGTCGCCGTCCCTTTCGGGCAGGATCCCCATGAGCGTTTTCATCAGCGTGGTCTTGCCCATGCCGTTGCGCCCCATGATGGCGACAATCTCGGCCGGTTTCACGTCCAGATCCAGACCATGCAACACTTCGGATTCGCCATAAGCCGCGCGGAGATTCTTGATCGAAAGCATAGGCGCTCCTTTTCAGTGGCCGAGGTAAACTTCGATGACTTTTGGATCGTTTTGCACGCGCTCCATCGAGCCCTCAGACAGGGTCTTGCCCTGATGCAACACGGTCACCCTTGTGGCGATATCGGCGACAAAGCCCATGTCGTGCTCGATCACGATCACCGACCGGTCCTTGACAATCGTGTTGAGTAGTTCTGCTGTCTTTTTGCGCTCGGCCACGGACATGCCCGCAACAGGTTCATCAAGCATCAGAAGTTCGGGATCCTGGATCAGCAACATGCCAATCTCCAGCCATTGCTTTTGCCCATGACTGAGATACGCGGCTTTTTCATCAAGCAAAGTCTCAAGGAAAATCGTCTCAGCGATTTCCTTGATCAGGGACCTTACCGTGTTGCTGCGCCGAAACGTCAGGGCGCCAAAGACGCTGTAGCCATGCGGGTAGGACAATTCCAGGTTTTCGAAAACCGTGAGGTCTTCGTAGACGGAAGGCGTCTGGAACTTGCGACCGACACCGGCATGCACGATCTGATCCTCGCGCATGGTCAGAAGTTCCTTACCCTTGAAGTTGACGGATCCATTTGTCGCCTTGGTCCGCCCGCAGATGAGGTCGAGCACGGTTGTCTTGCCGGCCCCATTTGGTCCGATGATGACGCGGCATTCATTGGGCTCAACGTAAAAGCTGAGGTCATCGACCGCCTTGAACCCATCAAAAGAAACGGTCAGCCCTTCGACGGAGAGGACGAAATTGGGGTTCTGGTCCAACATGGGTCTGTCTCCTATTCCGCCGCTGCGCGGGTGGCGTCGTCAGGTTTGCTGGCAGCGTTGCCCGGTCTTGCCAAAAGCTTGTTGATGCGCGGGGCGACATGGTCGGCGTAGAGCCCGGCCAGCCCGTTGGGAAAGAGCATCACGACCGCGATGAACAGACCGCCAAGACCAAACAGCCACAATTCCGGAAAGCTTTCGGACAATGACGTCTTTGCCCAGTTCACCAGCAGTGCGCCATAAACCGCGCCGATAATGGACAGCCGCCCGCCCACAGCACAGAAGATCACCATCTCGATGGAGGGCACGATGCCCACAAGGGTCGGTGACATGAAACCGACCTGAAGCGTGAACATCGCCCCGCCGATTCCGGCAAATGCGGCACCGAGGCAGAAGATAAAGATTTTAAAACTCGCGACGTCGTAACCTGAAAAGCGCACCCGGTCTTCCTGATCCCGCATTGCGATGAGCAGCCGCCCCAGTTTCGATTTGCGCACAAATTGCGCGATGAACAGGCAGATGAAGAGCAACACGCCATTTACATAGTAAAGCGTCTCTTTTGCAGCCTCGGTCCGGATGTCCCATCCTTGCAACGTGCGCAGGTCGGTAATCCCGTTGACGCCGCCCGTGAAGCCCTGTTGACCAATGATAAGGATCGTCAGGATCGCGGCGAAAGCCTGTGTGATGATCGCAAAATAGACCCCTCCCACGCGCCTGCGGAACATTGCCATGCCAATGATGAAGGCGAAAATCACCGGAACCGCGACAACAGCGAAGAGGGCGAAGGCCAGATTGGCGAACGGTTCCCACCACCATGGCAAGGCACTGAGCTGGTTCCAATCCATGAAATCAGGGATGCCAGGCGTGGATTGG
Source organism: Roseobacter sp. OBYS 0001 (assembly GCF_019654895.1). Classification (NCBI taxonomy): domain Bacteria; kingdom Pseudomonadati; phylum Pseudomonadota; class Alphaproteobacteria; order Rhodobacterales; family Roseobacteraceae; genus Roseobacter; species Roseobacter sp. OBYS 0001. Next base: position 34,952 of record NZ_BPES01000015.1, on the reverse strand, counting down.
ATGGCCGTGTTTTCAGGCGTTGAGGCTTCGAGCTTGAGAAACATCGCCATGCAGTATCCGCCCAGCCCGAAGAAGACGCCCTGCCCGAGGCTGAGGATGCCCCCTGCCCCCCAACACAGCACCAGACCGACGGCAACGAAAGCGTAGGTGAGGTATTTGCCGAACAGGTTCAGCCGGAAGCCGTCCAATGCCAACGGCAGAACAATGAAGATGATCCCGGCAAGGATGGCAAAGCCAACGATGTCTTGCCGGGTGAAAAGGCGGTTGGAAGCGATGCTCATCTTTCCGGCTCCTTATTTACGCAGCTTGAGAGTGAACAGACCCTGAGGACGGATCATCAGGATGCCGACGACGATCAGCAGCGTCAGCACTTTGGCCATTGAGCCGGAGAGGAAGAATTCCATGATCGACTGTGCCTGGCTGATCGAAAAGGCGCTGGCGATAGTACCGAGCAGGCTGCCTGCGCCGCCAAAGACCACGACAAGGAAAGTATCCACGATGTAGAGTTGCCCCGCCGTGGGTCCGGTCGATCCGATCATCGTAAACGCCGAACCGGCCACGCCCGCGACCCCGCAGCCGATGCCGAAGGTCAACCGATCGGTCCAGGCGGTGTTGATCCCGACCGCATCGGCCATCACGCGGTTCTGGCTGATCGCACGCACCTGCAAACCCCATGATGAGCGAAACATCAGATAATAGACGGCCAGCGAGATCGTGACCGCCAACACCATGACAAAAATACCATTGATCGGTATTTCGACCAGATCGGTCAGCGGCAGCGATCCCATCATCCAATCCGGGATGCTCACCCCGACTTCACGCGCGCCGAAAACGCTGCGATAAAGCTGCTGCAAGATCAGGCTCAAACCCCAGGTGGCGAGCAACGTGTCAAGCGGGCGTTTGTAAAGATGCCGGATCATCGCCCATTCAACGAACAGACCCAATAAGCCGGACGCGAAGAATGCAATGATCATTGCGATAAAGAAATACATGCTGAAAAGGCCAGGCAGATAGGCCTCAAACAGATTTGACGTCAGATAGGTCATGTAAGCGCCGAGGATCATGAACTCGCCATGCGCCATGTTGATCACGCCCATTTGGCCAAAAATGATGGCCAGACCCAAGGCCATCAGCACGAAGACCGAGAACAGAATAAGGCCGGCAAAGCCCTGCATGGCGAAAATCGCGCCTAGTTCGCTCATTGAGTAGTCGGCAAACATTCTGTGCCTCCGTGTCATGTTGGGTGAGAAAAGCGGGAGGCGTATCCTCGCAATACGCCTCCCCCTGCAGTGCTTACTGGTAGCCTTCCGGGAACGGATCCGGCTCCACCAACTCCGCAGTCTCAAACACCACTTCATATTGCCCATCCGCCTGCGCACGGCCCACGCGGGTCTTGGACCACAGATGGTGATTTTCGTGTATTTTCACGTATCCCTCAGGCGCGGTTGTCATCTCGATGCCCGGGCTGGCCTCGCGCACTTTATCCACATCAAAGGACCCGGCCTTCTCAACCGCAGCCTTCCACAGCCATGGACCAAGATATGCCGCCTGCGTCACGTCACCGATCACGATGTCCTCGCCCCACATGTCTTTGAAGGCCTTGACGAATGCGAGGTTGTTTTCGTTCTGAAGGCTCTGGAAATACTTCATGCAGGCATAGGTGCCTTCGATGTTTTCGCCGCCGATGCCGCGGATTTCATCCTCGGTCACGGAGATAGTCAGCACCATCGGGCTTTCGCCTGCCGGATCGATCCCCGCAGCTTTCAACTGCTTGTAGAAGGCGACATTGGAGCCCCCTACGACGATGGCATAGATCACATCGGGCTTACGCAGACGGATCTTGTTGATGACGGAATTGAACTGGGTATGGCCCAGCGGATAGTATTCCTCGCCCACAACCTTGGAATCCGGCAGGAAGTTTTCGATGTGCTTGCGCGCGATCTTGTTGGAGGTGCGCGGCCAGATGTAATCGGACCCCAACAGGTAGAACGATTTGGCCCCTTTAGTCTCAGAGACCCAATCAAGGCCCGCGATGATCTGCTGGGTGGCTTCCTGACCCGTGTAGATCACGTTGGGCGACTGTTCGAGACCTTCATAAAAGGTGGGGTAATAGAGGAACCCGTTGTGCTGCTCAAAGACAGGCAGAACCGCCTTGCGGCTGGCGGATGTCCAGCACCCCATGACCGAGGCGACCTTGTCATTCACCAGCAATTTGCGCGCTTTCTCGGCGAATGTGGGCCAGTCAGACGCGCCGTCTTCCTGAATGTATTCGATTTTGCGGCCAAGAATGCCGCCTTGGGCGTTGATCTGTTCGATGGCCAGTTTTTCGGCCTGAACGGAACCTGTCTCCGAAATTGCCATTGTACCGGTGACCGAATGCAGAATGCCGATCGTAACGGTGTCATCAGTCACGGCGAGGCCGGTTGTATTGACCTGTGCTGTTGGAAAATCAGCAGCGTGCAGGCTCTTGGGCAAAAACAGTGACGCCGTCATCGCGGCGGTACCGGCCATAAAAGCACGGCGGCTCGCGCCGGTCATTTTTGCGGGTAACTTCTTGTCAGACATGGACAATCCTTTCGGTTGATTGCGGTAGATGTGCAGAATCTGTGCAGGTTGCCCTAATCATCTGTTAATCATTGCCTGCCGCGAATACGTCGATTGACGTATGCCACTGCGCGTAACTACGCTGTATCAATGCTCCAGCAATGGATGTGACGGGAAATGGAGGGCCCGCTGAGCTGACGTCTTCAGCCAATCATCCTTTTCAGGGTTAAGGCTGTGGGACTGGGGATGCAGATGGCGACGACGTATCGCGCGACAAAGGAAAAGCGGCAGTACAATCGTTGGGTAGCCAACGAGACCAAGGAAGACTTTGCCTTGCGCTTTACGGCCCACCGGGCCCGGCGCTGGTCTTGCGCACGCGTGGCCAATACCGCCATTGGCTCGATATCTTTCCTTGCGCTTGAGGCGATCGGTGCTGCGATCACGCTCTCTTACGGGTTTGATATCGCTGTGACTGCGATCATGCTGGTGGGGGCGGTTCTGTTTCTCACAGCGCTGCCCATCAGCTACTATGGTGCGCGCTACGGTGTGGATATCGACCTGCTGACACGGGGAGCAGGATTTGGCTACATCGGCTCGACAATCACCTCACTGATCTATGCCACCTTCACCTTCATCTTTTTCGCTCTTGAGGCCGCAATCCTTGCGCTGGCCTTGGAATACAGCCTCGGGATTCCATTGGTCATCGGCTACTTGATCAGCGCGGTGGTTGTTATCCCGCTTGTCGTGAATGGCTTCTCCAAGATTTCCTCTTTTCAAGCCTGGACACAGCCGCTCTGGGTTTTGCTGCACATCACGCCCTTCGTCATTCTGGGCGTTGTGGGGTACGATATCCAAAGCTGGTCCAGCTTTGAAGGCAACGCGGCACAAACCGGTGAGAGCAGCAGCAAGCTGATCATGTTAGGCGCAGCCTCTGGCGTCATCTTCTCTCTGATCGCGCAGGTCGGTGAACAGGTCGACTACCTGAGGTTTCTGCCCGTGCCACACACGCCATCAGAAAAGCGCCGCTGGTGGGCGTCGCTTTTGATGGCGGGACCGGGATGGTCCATTCTGGGCATGCTCAAGATGCTCGCCGGGTCCTATCTGGTGGTGATTGCAATCGCGAACGGAGTTCCCGAAGCGCTGGCCACCGACCCGACGCGCATGTACGAAACCGTTTTTGACATGGCGCTGGAGCAGCCCTGGGCGGTTCTGCTGCTCACCAGCAGCTTTGTCATTCTCAGTCAGCTCAAAATCAACGTGACCAACGCCTATGCGGGCTCAATCGCTTGGTCGAACTTCTTTTCCCGACTGACCCACGCACATCCTGGCCGCGTGGTCTGGCTGGTGTTCAATGTCGGCATTGCCCTGATGCTGATGGAACTGGGCGTTTTTGGTGCCTTGGAGGCCACATTGGCGCTTTATTCGCATGTTGCGTTGGCGTGGATCGGTGCGTTGGTTGCTGATCTGGTCATAAACAAACCACTTGGCCTCAGTCCCCCGGGCATCGAGTTTCGCCGCGCGCACCTTTACGATTTCAACCCTGTCGGCATCGGTTCCATGGCGACGGCATGTCTGTTCTCCCTACTCGCCTTTGGCGGTGCGTTTGGTGCGATGATGGAGGCCCTCTCCAGTTTTATCGCACTGGGTACGTCGTTTCTACTGGCCCCTGTGATCGCATGGGCGACGGGTGGGCGTTACTATATCGCCAGAGCCGCACCGGCAGATGTGGCCGGGAAATGTATCATGTGTGATTACAGCTTTGATCCGCCCGACATGACCCATTGTCCTTTTCATGCCGGTCCGATCTGCTCGCTTTGCTGCACGCTGGACAGCGCTTGCAGAGACAGCTGCAAACCACACGCCCGTCTGGATAACGTCACGCGGGGCGTGCTGACGCGGAACTTGCCCCTATCGGTAGCGCAAGCGCTGATGTCGCGCATGTCACGGTTTATCCTCATCACAGCTTTCATCGGTTTGGGCTTTGGAGGACTATTACTTTTTGTACGCGATCTGCGCTATGCAGAGAACTTTGACGCGATCCTCTGGGTTGTTTTTACGATGGTTGTCATTGTCAGCGGCATCACGGTCTGGATGTATCTGTTGGTTTCCGAAAGCCAGCGGCAGGCGCGTAAAGAGGCTGAAAAACAGACGGAACGGCTGCTTTTTGAGGTACGGGCGCACGAACGCACGGACTTGGAACTGCAACAGGCAAAGGAAAAGGCGGAAGCCGCAAATCTTGCTAAAACGCGCTATATGACTGGGCTCAGCCATGAACTGCGAACACCGCTTAATTCCATTTACGGGTTTGCACAAATCCTTGAACGCGACGAAGACATGCCTGCCCGCAGGCGCAATTCGATCATAACCATTCGGCGCAGCAGCGAACATTTGGCTGGCCTAATTGAAGGGCTGCTCGATATATCAAGGATCGAGGCCGGGCGCTTGAAAATCAGCCGGGACCGTATAAATCTGCGGGTATTCTTACAACAGGTCAGTTCGATTTTCGAGGAAGCAGCGCGTGAAAAGAACCTCCGGTTTAGGATGGAGACAAGCAGAGTCCTCCCGGTGTGGATCACATTTGATGAAAAGCGCCTGCGTCAGATCATCATCAACCTGTTGTCGAACGCTATCCGCTACACAGACAACGGCGAGGTTTCAATGCGGATCAAATATCGCAATGAAGTGGCTGTTATAGAAGTCAGCGATACCGGATGCGGCATCCGTGAAGAGGATCGCGCGCGGATCTGGGAGCCGTTCGAGCGTGGAAGCGGGACGCAGGCGCAGGGGTCGGGTCTCGGTTTGACCATCACCAAGTTACTGGTAGAGATATTGGGTGGCGACATCGAATTGGAAAGCACTGAAGGAAAAGGCAGCCTTTTCCGGGTCCGCGTGATGTTGCCTGCAGTGCCGGCAGATGCGCGCGACAACCTGTCTGGAACGGTCGTTGAAACTGAGCCGGTGTCCGTTTCGCGGGTTTTGGGCGCACGCAAGACCCTGCTTGTCGTGGATGATGATCTCAACCACCTGAATCTGCTGGACAGCTATCTTGCGCCCTTGGGATTTGCGGTTCTCACTGCGCCAAGTGCAGAGCACGCGCAGGCGATGCTAAAGGATATCACACCTGATCTGTTTGTACTGGATATCGATCTGCCGGGTCTGGATGGGTATTCGCTGGCGGAAAAACTACGACAGGGTGCGCATCGTTCCTCCCCGATCATTATGATCTCCGGACACGCGATGGATACACAGGCTCCCGCGTCTCAGGTGCCACTATGCGACGCATTCATCACAAAACCTTACAATCTTGACGATCTTCTTTTGCGCATTGCCGAAATTCTGCGCCTTGAACTTTCGTACAAGGAAACCGCGGATCTCAAAGTTAAGCCCAAAGCTCCGTTTTCCGAAGCAGAGCGTACCGAACTGATTGAACTTGCGCGCAACGGGATGGCCCGGGCGTTGACAGATCGCATCGGTGAGCTGGCCAAAAAAGGCAGCCTGCGGGGTTCCATGCTGGTGCGGCTCAACAAGATGGCCTCGGTTTTCGATCTGCCGGGCATTGCTGATATTCTCGAGGAGATGGTCGATGCCGACCGTTGACAGCAAGGACCGTCACATCGCGCTGGTCGTGGACGACAGTCCGGAAACCTTGAGCATGATCAGCGCGGCGCTGGAAGAAAACGGCATCAGTGCCGTTGTGGCCACCAATGGTCGCACGGCCCTAGATCTGGCGCAACGTATCCTCCCCGACGTCATTCTGCTGGATGCCATGATGCCGGGCATTGACGGTTTTGAGACCTGTTCCTTGCTGAAAGCAGACGAGCGTCTGGCCTATGCACCAGTGATCTTTATGACCGGTCTGACCGAACCGGAGCATATCGTTCGTGGTCTTCAGGTCGGAGGTGTCGACTATGTCATGAAGCCCGCGGTCATCGACGAATTGATAGCCCGGATCACCACCCACATCATAAATGCAAAAGCGATACAGAGTGCGCGGCAAGCGCTGGATACGTCAGGGCGCTCCGTTATCGCGGTATCCTCAGAGGGCGCGCTGCTCTGGGGAAGTCCAAAAGCGCTTCGTTTTCTTGGGGAAACCATGAAATGTGATGAAACGGCCCTTGCGGGAAACCAGCGGTTTTTGCGCTGGCTGTCTTCAAGTTCTCAATTGCCTGCCTCAAAAGCGAGCAGCTTTGCCTTTGAAACCTTTGTCCTCGATTATATTGGCACGTCGCCTTCTGGTGAGAATTTGCTGAAAACCAATCAAAAACGGGACGCTCATCCTTACCAGCAACTTGAAGAGGTATTCGGCCTGACCCCAAGGGAAGCGGAGGTGCTTTACTGGCTGTCTCTTGGCAAACCCAATCGGGATATTGCGCAAATCCTCTCTCTGAGCAGCAGAACAATCAACAAGCATCTTGAACAGGTATTTCAGAAAATGGGCGTGGATAACCGCACCGCGGCAGCGGTGGCTGCAGACCGTGTAATGCATCAGGTGTGACGCAACCTTGCCCTCAAGCTCTGGGTGATGTTGCTTCCGGTTTCGGGGGGCCTCTGGGTCTGCGGTCGTGCCCGCTGCCCACTCTGAAAGCATGAATTATACGGAACCAATTTCCGCTGGTAGCATCGGCTTGGTTCGTGCAGCATCGTCGACGACACTTTGATTTGTGTCGATCAGAAAATCCATGAAGTAGGCAAAGAAAGCGGGTCATTTGCGTGTAGCTCCAATCGACGTGGGGTCTGGTCTCGCACCATCTGAAACAGAGAGGCACATGAATCCAGAAACCCGCCCTACCGGGCAGGCGAGCCATGCGAATACTTATCGCGCGCGCCGAGACAACCGCTCTGCCAGCCGCTGAAGTCCAGTCCGTTTGGGAAAAACCTGGATAAGGGTGCGGAACGCAATCATTCGCTGCAAGCCAGATTTTTTTAAGCCAAATCTCGAAAGCGGACTCGTATTGAAGGCTGCCAAGGGCAGTCTGATCAAACGGAATCACCTAATTCGTGCCGCGCGCCCCATTGCTCTAGGGGCGGTCAAGGTGAAGGAGAACTCCATCCAATTCTATGACTGACCGGTAAGGGCTTTTGGCCTGATCAACTCATCGCAGATTGTTGAAACGGGAAGCAGCACTTTGATGCTGCACCGATTATCGATTGACGTAAGGGAGTTTCTCGCCTCTTATTAAAGTATTATTTTCATTGGTGTATTCCCGTATGAAGAGAATTTTTGCGCTGGCGGCGATGTCATTGCTTTTGTCTGCCGATCTCGCAAAAGCACAATCCTTCTTTGCCGATTTTGCTGCCGACCCGGCAACGGGTGTTGACAAAGGTTCAACATCACGGCTTCGGAAGGTGGAAGAAAATACCGGTTATTTGACATTCACCTCAAACGGCGCTGAAGAACTCGGGCCTTACAATGCTGCTGTTGGTATGTCCCTTCCTGACTTTGCGGCGGCGGGTGATCAATTCGACGCGGTGCTGTTCATAAGCGGTCTGTCGGAGAATGACGAAATTGAACTTGCCGCGCTCGGTCTGGGTTACCGCCTTCAAGTGCCGGATACCGGCGTTACTCTTTTTGCTTCCGCTGATCATGGCGAATACCGTCTTGGGTCCAGCGAGGGCCTCGCGCTGGACATCAGAGGGGAGCAAACGAATTTTGCCATCGGCGCGAGGCGGCTTGCCGCATCGGAAAACAGCAGGGTTTTGGCGAGCCTCGAGTTTGCTCTACGTGACAGTTCGGCCGAAGCACTCGGCAGGACAGTTGTGGAGGAAGACTTGCGACTGGTCCGGGCGGCGCTGCAACGCGACACCGGGCAGCTATTTAGGTTCAGGACGCGGCTGGCAATTTCCGCAACCAAAGGGTTGGGCGGGTTTGGTGCATCGGCAGAGAACAGTCTGCTTGGATCAGCACCGGGGTCTACCGCTAACTTTCTGCGTATCGCCTTCAGTGCTGAAGCTTCAGTGCCGGTTTCACGACGGGTATTGGTCAATGCCGGCATCGTTGGCCAATGGACGGAGGACAGTCTACCGATCTCGCAGCGCTGCGGGTATGGCACCAACACCTATGCGCGTGGTTTCGACCAGAGTTTCGTCAATGGAGACCGCTGCCTGGGTAGTCGGGTCGAGCTTGCCTACAACTTCAAACTTCCATCTTTGGAGGCAAAACGGCTGGACTTGCGGCAGGGATTTTTCGGGATCGACGGGGGCTGGACCGAAGACCTTGGCAACGCGGTTCTGACGGGGAACACCGATAACTGGTCAAGTGCTTCTATCGGGTACAGGACCGCTATTGGTGATTATCTGGGCGAACTGTCCGTCACCCATATTCTGGACGAACCGGTTGGCGCAATTGAGCAGGATGCGACCCGGGTATGGTTCCGACTTGCACTCAGGTTCTGAAATCCGTTCTGGCTGAGCCGACGGCGGCGGCTGATCTTGACCCTGCCTTAAGAACAAGGCGCAGGATCGACACCAGCATCAATGCCATGATGCCGGAAAAGGGCACCGCGCCCACGATCATGATGTCACGCACCGAAGCCACCCCCCCGACAGCCATGACAGCGCCCGTGATGCCCGCGATAACGAGCGCCCATATCATCGAATGCAACGGTGTTTCCGATACAGTGGCGCCTGACGCCCCTATTGATTTGATCGCGATGATGGCAGCCGATGTAGACGCCACGATGAGAATGAGAAAAAGGAACACGATCACCCCTTTCATGATCGTTGCCCACGCCGGGTCCAAGACCAAGTCAACTGTCTGGTAAATTCGAAAGGCGTGGGCTGCGTTCACGATTTTTCCTTGTGCGATCCCGTCGGCCTCAAGCAGCAGCGCGGACCCCCCAAGGGTTGAGAACCAGATAAAACACATAACTGTTGGCATAATCACCGCGCCAAGGATGAATTCACGCACAGTACGCCCGCGCGATATCCGCGCCAGAAAGAGCCCCACAAAGGGCGCAAAGGCAATCCACCACGCCCAGTAAAAGATCGTCCAATCTGCCTGCCACTGTGCTTGCTCAGCTCCGTTTGGGCCGCTTGACGGCCCGTATACAGTGAAAACCTCGGATGGCAGGCGGCGCAGATAGGTCAGACCGGCATCCGCAAACCCGCCCATCAGTCGCCCAACCGGCCCCGTCAAAAGAAACACGAGCAAGACACCAAAGGCGACGAGGAGCCCGAGATTGGAAATCCATTTCACGCCGCGATCAACGCCGGACAGGATTGATGTCGTTACGATAGACAAGGCGACAAGCATGGCCGTGAGAAGAGCGACAAGGGGCGGATCACCGGCGAAATCTGCGAAAAAGGTGCTGCCGGTCAAAACGGATAATCCCGAACATATCTGTTCCAGACCCAGAACAATTGTGGTCGTGATACCGGCGATGATGGCGAGGATGGACAGGATGTCGACCACATTCCCAAGCCAACCTTCCAAGCGCGCCCCAAACAGTGGCACAAGGGCGGACCGCATCGTCATCGGTTGGTCATTGCCATGACAATTGAGGCCAAGCGAAAGGGCGACAATCGCATAGCAACTCCAAGCGGACACCCCCCAATGCAGATAGGTAAAGCGCATCGCCGAAGTGATCGTCCCGCTGCCCGTTTCACCAGCCAGAATATCAGGGTTGATGACAGAATGAGCCACGGGTTCGCTGACCGAAAAGACGAGGATGCCGATCCCGATCCCGGCGCAGACCATCATCGAAAGCCACGACTGCGTGCTGTATTCGGGCACGTCGCTGGGTTTGCCCAGTTTCAGAACGCCCGATACCGGCAAAACCACCAGAACGGCACAGGCGATAACGAACACACCAAGCAGGTTGATGTACCATGCCGCAAAGATCGTGAGTGTCAGTGCCTTGAGTGCCTGCAACTGCGTGGCGGCGGCGGTTGGGCTGGCGATAAGTGCCAAGACCAGAAGCGTCACAATGACCTTTGAAATCAAAGAGACCGTTGGGTTGAAGCCTTTATAGAACCCTTTTTGAACGGTGCGAATTTCGAGTCTGTCCGTGATTGGGGAGTTTGCCACAGGTTACGCCTCCGATTGCCCTGACACGCAGGATCGAAGCGCATTGTTGTAGAATTGTTTGCTTTCCTACTTTTTGCTGTTGGATCGCTGCAGCTGGGGCAGATGAAGAGCGGTCTCTTGCGGCACGACCTCTGGCCCGAAGCGTCGGACAAGCAGATTGACCGGTGTCAATAAAGAGTTCTGTCGATGCTCGGGGTTCTCAAAAAGGCGCGCGCTCAGGTATGTGACGAACTTGAGTAAACCCGTTGCGCGTTTGCGTGACATGAGCAGTGTTATGGCCTTGGCACGTAACGAGGGCGAGATGGGGTCGCTAAAGAGCGGTTCGAAAATGAGCATTGTGGCAGGCCGCGCTTTGTGCATTCGCTTCATCGTCGCGGCGAGCCGGGTGTGGTTGCCGGATGCCTTGTAGGCCTGACACAGCAGGGTAAGTGCATAAATCTGAAAATCAGATTTTGGTGTACTCAGTTGCTCGGCCTGCAATAAATAATTCTCGGCCATTTCCATGTCGCCGGTGAAGGAGTGTAGCTGTCCAACGATGGCGAGGGACGAGGCGATTGCGGTGTTTGATTTGTGCGCTCGGGCTGCCAGTTCCAACGCCAGATCCCGGTAACCCTGATCGACGAAATACAACAGCTTTGCGGCCATCACCGCTAGTTCCGGCCTCGTTTGTGCATAGTCCAGAGCGTCCAGCACAGATTGTTCAATCTCGGCCTCGTCTGCGGCGCATGTGTCTTCGCCATTGGTAAAAAGGTCGTATCCGTTCAGCACATATTTCGTGTGCAGATGTGTGGCCCACATCATCTTGAGCGCGGGGTCGTCGGGTTGCTCTGTTCTGAGATCCGTCAGCCTGCGGTTCGCAATCTCCCACGAATTACTGTCTTTGGGCAGTTCAGCCGCATGGTGCATTGCGATGGGCAGGGGTGCTTCACCAATGCCTTTCTGGGCGATGTCCTGCCAGTAATTGGCCATAATCAAACGCGTGAGCGTGCGCGATTGAACCGACAGGTTCTGATACCCCTCCGGTCCGGCCTCAATGGGAAAGCGACGCACGACAAAGATGTGGCCGCCGGGCAATCGGCGCGCGGATACGACACATTCAACACCTGAACCGTATTGGAAAAAGCTGATCTGAACGTCGATCTTCTGCCCGCGGGCGACGCTTGCAGAAACCCCTTCAACGTCTTGGGCGATCATAACTGTTTCATCTGGTGGGATCTGACTGCGAAAATCTGCCTGCAGGAATGGGACCAAGGCCAGACCGTTTTCCTCGAATTCACCAAGGGTGGCGAGGCCCTTAAGCGGCGCTATGACGATGAATGCGGCCTCGGCATCATTTGATGCCGACGTTCCGGTAAAGAGCCAGACGTAGCCCTCGCCATATCGTGTCTCAATGAACTTCGGGTTTTTGGCGCTGTCGCGGAGCTTGGCCCGTATTCGGTTGATCAGAAAATCAACGTTTCGATCGCTCTTCTCTGACCCATGTTCGCTGATTGCATCCAGAAGGTAATCGCGGGATAGCACACGGCCAGCGGAGGTAGAAAAAACCGCCAGTGCACGCTTTTCCATCCGGGTGAATTTGACCTCGGTGCCGTCCTCAAACCGCACTGCCGAAAAGTCCGGCTCGAAAATCAATTGTTGCGACAAAGATACCTACGTCAATGATGGATAATCTGTTGGTTTCTTTATCGTAAAGGCGAATTTCTCTTTGTCGAGGATCTTGTCCGGTTCCGGGATTTAAACTTTTACCCCAAGTCATCCTGCCGCGTAACTGAGACGTTCAATAAACCAGCCGATCAGTCAGGTGCCTGCGTATTGTGGAACGGGCTAGTTCAAAGGACGCTGCCCGCTTTTACGCGTGCTGACGAAAATCTCCCAGATATGAAACAGGTTTATTGGCAACAGTATTGCATGCAGAATGAAAATCGGTCCAAGGCCAGCCATCTGGGCGTACACGAGAAACGCGACATTGCTGGCCAGTGCGAAAACCCGGAGCCAGAGTATCGACCGCATCATGAAAGTCGCAACGACCAAAGAAGCTGCCAGATAGCCGACTAAATCGTTCTGTATCTCGAACCACCCAAGTTCTGCCATAGCCGCTCCCCTCAAGACGTTGGCGGTGCGTCCAAGACATCGGGCCCCACTGCTCTAACGCGGTTTTCACCGACGAATGTTGCAGAATTATTTGAGCGTTCATTTGCATCCCATAAAGAGTCACAAGCAGTTACACCGCGCGCAGGTTGCCCGTCTTTTTGTATATCTAAGTGACCTTTGTCCGCCGCATCGAATGCGAGCCCTATACGTTTGCTTCCAAGCCAATCGACGTAATCCAGTCGCGAACAAGGCGCACATACTGCCGGGTGGAGATGTGCAGCCTGTCATGGAAACGACCGGGCTAAAGGTAGCCTCGTTTATCACAACCGTCCGCTGCCGGTAAAAGCTGCCGCTGAAGTCGTAGCCCGTTTACGGGTCCAGAGCCTCATCGTTTTTGTCGACAAACGCAGCGAAGGCATCAGAATAGTCAGGATGCCACCGACTAAGTGCCGGACGGTTTTCTATGATGTCGCCCATGGCCCAAGCCATGCGTTTTTCATCAAGCTCGCGCGGCACATCGTTGTCGGGACAAAGGATATAAAAATCCCCACGATCCATGCTCTTGACGAAGAAATCCGCAGTCTGCTCTGCAGTCCATGCGGCGGGCGGTTTCTCAGAAAGTCCTGTGATGCCGGTAAAGACAAAGCCCGGGATCAGGAGATGCGCCGAAAGCTGGCATCCTTCTGTATTGCGAAGTTCATGTGCCAGCGCCTCGGTGAAGGCTTTGAGTGCGGATTTAGATACATTGTACGCGGGATTTCCGGGCGGTGTCGTGATGCCCTGCTTGGAGCCCGTGTTAATAATCGCACCTGGACGGCCGCGGCTCACCATTCCAGGCGCGAAGACCTGAGTCCCGTTAATAGCGCCCCAGAGGTTGACCGCGAGTATTGATTGCCATGCGTCAAGTGGACCAAGGCAAGAAGAGCCTGCGCCAATCCCTGCATTGTTCATCAGGATATCCGCACCACCGAAGCGGCCGGTTACTTCCGATTCCAAAGCAACAATCTGCTCCCTGTCAGAGACATCTACCGAAGCCACCATAACGTCCGCAGCACCTGCATCCCGAAGGTGTCCTGCAAGGGTGTCCAGCTTGTCCTCGGCGAGGTCAACAATCACCAGCCGCATTCCCATGCCTGCAAACTTCGTCGCCGCAGCCAATCCGATCCCCGAGGCTCCACCGGTTATCACGGCAACCGACTCTGCAGAAAGTGCGGGATGGGTCATAGTGTATCCTCCATTGGTCCGTCATCTTAACCGGTGACGCAAGCGGCGCAAGTTCGGAGCGGTGCAGCGGGCCATTCTCCAACGCCTTCCTGAAAGCGGTCGTTCTCAAATTGCAGAAGCTTATTTCTTTCAAACCAGATGATCCTGAGACCGGAGGTTTGACTGTCGGAAGAGGTCATAGAGTGACCGGGCGTTAAGCACCTGCCTTGAGCCCAATGTTGCTGATGCTGTAATTGGCGCGATTTCTCTCTTCGTCGAGCGCTTGCATCCGTGAAATCAGGGACGCATCCATGCTGCCATACTTCGCCCGCCACTTATAAAAACTGGCCGTACTCATCCCATGTTCACGGCACAGATCAGCAACAGGTACACCGCTCTCGGCTTAGTTCAAAGTACCCATGGTTTGGGCTTTCCTGGACCTGGATTGTTTCTTCAGAGTTACCTCGTTCATTATTGATAAAATTATAATGAAAACAGCTATTTAAAGTCAGGGGATGCACCCTAGCACCGAGGGCAGATAGCGGACGTCCGGTGCAGCTGGCTTCATCGTCTGGTTCAGTGCTCAGGAAAATACGTCACTGGTTTCTGAGCTTTCAAGTTCTGCGCCCTCCGCTCTGGCTATTTCGGGATGCTGATCATATTTGCCACCTTTTCTGTTCCGAAATTCGTATCGGACAGGTGCTGGTCTATCCGTTGTCAGACCCTCTTTGCGAGATCGACAATGCCCATTTCAGGAAGACCTACCTCAGGTACTTCTGGGCGGGGTTTGATAACTCCGTGGTCCTGTGCGAGCCAGCTAGATGCAAAACGAAGCGTGGTTAAACGGTCTGGCGAGCGCGTCGTTGTCGCGGAAATATCGGACAAGTCCTAGGCGCTGGTTTACGGGTTAGATTTGGCCGAGGCGCAGATAAAAGACGAGATCCAGAACGCAGATGAAAACGTGTTTAAGCGCGGGTTTGTAGTTGATCTGAATCTAGTCTTCTCTGGGCCGCGTCCAGTCGCTTATTCAGTAATTCACTTGCACCAAGTTATTGATATTGAGTACGAAAGCTAGAGGCGCAACTCTGAAAGACCAATTGCTGCAAGCGACCGCGACAAGAACGCAGCGCTAAACTTTCCTCGTGACAGCTTGTTGCGAATATTCACCTCTTTTTCGTCAATTAAATCGGCGAGCTGAGCATACGTCACCCCCTGCCGCTTCAATTCCGCCTTCAACATATTTGCTGCTTTGGTTTCCCATTCGTTTTGATCTGGCATGTGTCACCTATGTAAGCAAAAGCATCACAAACATTACATAAGTTATTTATTCAATACCTCCACATACTGTATTCATTACTTAGGTAATGGTTAAGACACAAAAAGGCACAGCACTTTCTCCTATCAGCGGCATCACGCACACTTAGCCTCCGCAGCATCTACAAGGCTGGCGAAGAAGCGGCTCACAAAGTGTTCTGTGAAATGCGCTGACCTGAGACAGAAGGCGAAGCGGTTTGCCCGTGCTGCGGTTTTGACGAAGCGTACAAGATCACCACGCGCCGCAAGTTCAAGTGCAAGGCGTGTCACCTCCAGTTCAGCGTTACATCCGGCACCATCTTCGCATCGCGCAAAATGGACTTTGTAGACCTGCTGGCTGCGATCTGCATTATCGTGAATGCGTCCAAGGGCGTATCTATGGTGCAGTTGTCGCGTGATCTGGATTGCCAATACCAAAAGGCTTTCGTGCTGGGCCACAAGCTGCGTGAAGTGATGGCGCTGGAAGTCCACACGGGCCAGGTTCTGGAAGGCCATATGGAGATTGATGGCGCATATTTCGGTGGTCATATCCGCCCCGAAAACGCCAAGGCCGACCGTAAGGACCGTCGCTTGAAGCGCCACTCCTCACTGCCCTGTTTTCGGTGCCAGAGACTTGTTCTTTTCAGCAGCCGCAATCGCGGCCCCTAGCAAGACCAAGGGCAGTGCGAACAGAAAGCTCGTTGAAAGTGACAACCTGAAGATCAAAAGGTCAGCCAAAATTGGCCATATGATCGCGATGTACTCAAATGGGGCAAGCCGTGTCGCTTCGGCGTAACGGAATGCAAGTGTCATTGCGATATGTGCAAAACCGCCAAACAGACCGGAGCCGATCAGCAAGAAAACTGTCCAGCTGCTCGGCATGATCCACCCTGATGGCACAGTAAGGAGAGCGCCGATCATTGACGCCAGCACAAAATAAAGCGCGATTGCCCCCGGGCTTTCAGTGCGGTTGAGGCTGCGCACCATAATCAACGCAATTGCGGCAAGGGCCGCAGATAGAATGGCGAAACCAAAGCCGATGAGGCGTGCGCCGGATGCACCACTATGGCCCAGCTCTGGCCAGACCATGACGATGACTCCGGCAAAGCCAAAGGCAAGCCCGCTGATCCGCCATACTGTCAAACGCTCGCCCAGCAGTACCACTGCGGCGATAGCCATCAGAATTGGCGAGAGTTGCGCAATCAATGTTACTTCGGCAACGCCTAATCGCGCGATGGCGGCGAATGATGCAAACAAAGCGAGCGCTCCAAAGCTTGCGCGGACCAGATGACCAATGGGACGTCTGGTTGCCAACCCTTGTGGGAACTCGCTCCTTAGCCAGAGGAATACGATCAATGGAATCAGCGCAAAGGCGGATCTGAAAAAGACGATTTCGCCAAGTGGCACGTCCTCACTGACGGCTTTGACGCAAATCACCATGCCTGCGAAGAGGACGCCGGACAGGATGCGCAACCCGATCCCGAGCCGTGGGCGATCTGTGTCGGTCATGCCTTGTGGTCCTGCTCTGCCAGTGCATCGCGCAGCTTATCGCCAGCCAGATTGATGGCAAGGACACAGACGACAACCGCGAGGCCGGGCCAGATCATTTGAAGGGGCGTTGAGCGCATATGGATGCGCGCATCCAGCAGCATCGTCCCCCATTCGGGCATCGGCGGTTGCACCCCAAAGCCCAGAAACCCAAGCGTAGATATGCCAAGAATGGCCCGTGCAAACATGCCCGTCCAGACCACCGTCAAGGAAGGCAGCAACGACGGCAGGTAGTGACAGCGCGCAATGCTCAAACTGGACACACCTGCTAGACGGGCCTGAACCACATAGCCGCGTGTCTTTAACGATAATCCAATGGCGCGCGCAACGCGCGCATAGCGCATCCAGCTTGTGACGGTCAGCGCGAAGATCAGGCTGCCTGTGCTTGCCCCCAACACCCCTGCGATCACGACGGATGCGACAAGTTCCGGGAAGGCAAGAAATGTATCCGTGGTGCGCATCACGATCCAATCGACCACCTTGCCGCCAAGAGCTGCGAGCAGGCCCATCAATGTGCCGATAACCAGCCCTAGGACAGAGATTACGAACGCCAGCCCAAGCGACCAGCGCGCGCCGTGCAGCAGCCGGGATAAAATATCGCGGCCCATGGCATCTGTCCCCAACCATGCTTGCGGATTTGGCGGGCTGAGACGATTTGGAATGTCGATCTGCGTTGGGTCATGCGGGGCAAGCATTGGGCCGAACACCCCCAGCCCAACAAGGATCAAACCAAGCAAAACGACGCTACGCATCATGCTCTCCGATGCGTGGATCAAGGGCGCGATAAAGGAGATCAATCAACAAGTTGACGACCACGAAGACCACGGCCGTGACCAGCACCGCCGCTTGCACCTTTGGAAAGTCACGGGCACCAATTGCGGACACGAGGAAACTGGCAAGGCCGGGGCGGGCAAAGATGACCTCAACCACCACCAGCCCCTCCAGCAGGAACGCCAGCTCTAGTCCTAAGACAGTTACAAAGCGGATTGCTGCGTGGGGGGCCACATGATCGCGTTCAATGTCGCGGTGGATCACACCGCGTCTGCGTATGGCTGGCAGGAACGGCTGATCGCGTGCTTCGAGAATGCCAGATCGCAGGATGCGGGTGAGCGATGCCGCGACGCCCAAGCCGAGCGTCAAAGCGGGGAGGATCATATGTGCAGAGGTGCGCGCGCCCATCGCGGGGAGCCAGCCCAATTGCACCGCAAAAAGCAAGATCAGCAGAAGGCCCAACCAAAAGGCCGGGATCGCCACGCCAATGGACGCCACCGCCACAGCGCCGCGATCCAGCCAGCCGCCGGGGTTGCGCGTGGCAATCAGCGCCAGTGGCACCGACACCGCCAAGCCAATAAACAGCGCCGCCAATGCGAGCGGTACAGTATAGGAAATCGCCGTCACCAATTCTGGCCAGACATCGCGCCCGGTCACTGAGGATTGGCCAAAATCGCCGACCAGCAGCGGCATGATCCATGCTTTGAAGGCGGGCAAGAAACCAGCGTCTAAACCTGCCTCTGCACGGACCAGATCAATCACTTCCGTAGAGACAATCGCATTGTGCCGAGCCATCGCGATCGCCAATGCAGGATCACCGGGCGCATGCCACAGCAGAGCAAAGGTCGCGAGTGCCGTTCCCGTGAGGACGACAACAGCGCGCAAAAGGAGGCTCGCCATGATCCCGATCATGCGACGCGTTCCAATGCGCCAAGGGCAAAGGCGGCGTCACGCAGGGTCTGGCCATAGGCGGTCTGCGGAGCGTGCACAAAGGCGCGTGCGGGTGTGATCTCTTCGAGACGACCTGCCCGCAGGACCGCAATGTCATCTGCGAAAGCCGCAGCATAGCCGAGGTCATGCGTCACGATGAGGGCGGCAAACCCTTCCTCGCGCTGCATCTGCGCGATCAGACGTGCGGTGTGTTTTTGGGTGACCGCATCCAATGCGGAAAGCGGTTCATCAAACAGGACCAACGGCGGGGCTGCGATCAGCGCGCGCAAGATGCCAACCCGTTGCGCTTGTCCGATTGAGACCTCCGTGGGGCGGCGATCTAGAAGGTCAGGCGCAATCTCCAGACCTGAACACAGACGTGCGAGACGGTCTTCATGCAGCGCCCGCACGGGCTCCATCACAGAGTGGCGGAGCGACATGCGGGGATTGAACGCGCTGCGCGGTTCTTGCATGACAAGCGCGGGGCGGCAATTGCGCACTGGTTTCGCGTCCCACGTCATTTGCCCGGTCGCGCATGGAACGAGCCCCAGGATCGCATTGATCAACGTCGATTTGCCTGCACCACTTTCGCCGACAACAGCGAGCGTTCGCCCTGAGGCGAGCGACAAGGATACATCTTTCAACGTCACAACTGAACTGCGTCTGACACAGACCTGATCGACCTTTAGCATGGCAGTTGCAGCCAGTTGCGATGTGCACAAAGCGCCTTGGCCGCCTGTGTCGTCGGAGCCATCAAAAACCGGTCGGTCGGGGCGTCTTCGACAATACGTCCGTCGTCCATGACCATCAAACGGTGTACCCTGCGGGCCGCGAGGCCAAGGTCGTGGGTGATCAGCAAAAGCGCCGTTTGACGATCCTTCAGATACGCATCCAACAAATCCATCGTGCCTGCCGCCACAACCGGATCAAGCGCCGACGTTGGTTCATCCATCACCAGCAATTCCGGCGTGCCGATCAAGGCCATTGCGATAACAAAGCGTTGTTGCATGCCCCGGCTCCACCCCCATGGGCGCTTGCGCAGATCACCGCCTTCAATATGCAATGCACTGAACAGCATCTGTTGGCGGATTGGGTCAGAGGAAAGTTTCAGCGCGCGTTCCGCTTCGCGCCAGTGAAAGGCCATTGACCGCAAGGGATCAAGCGCCTCGTCGGGGCTTTGCGGGACATGCGCGACGCTGCCACCTTCGGCGCGCAAATTATCAATCAACACATGGCCCAGCGTCGATTTTCCTGACCCCGACGCGCCAACAAGCCCGACGCGTTCGCCGGGCCTGATGACGATATCAGTAGGATGAAGAATGGTGCGACCCGAGCGGATAACGCTCAGGCCAGTTGCCGTGATGGTCATTCGGTCATTTTCGTCTCATGCGTGATCCAATAGGTCTCTGTCGGGTGAACCGCATAGCCGGTCAAGCCCGCGCGTGCGACATTGGTTTGACTGACGTGAAAGACTGGGATCATAGCCGCATCAGATGCGATGATCTCTTGAACGCGGTCGTATATCGCTTCCCGCCCCTCTTGATCAAAGATCGTGCGGCCGTCGGCCAGCAACTGGTCCAGTTCTGCGTTCTCGTACCCTCCGGCGTTTGACCCACCGGTGGATTTCAGCAACTCCTCAAGGACCGCGCCGGGGTCACCTTGTGGTGTCGTCACCCAAGCCTGCAGGAACATGTCCGCATTGCCTGCCGCAATTGCATCGGAACTGGCCCCGTATTCGCCAACGCTGATCGTGGCTTTGACGCCGATGGCTTGCAGAAAGGCTTGGGTCAGCTCCGCCGTTGGCGGCAATGCAGCCCGGGAGGAATACGTCACGATGTCGATTTCCAGCGGCGCACCATCGAGCATCCATGTACCGCCCTCTTTGACAGCGCCTGCTTCGTCCAGCAGGTCCTCGGCCAAGGCCGGGTCAAAAACCGGATCAATGTCTGCCGCCCATCCCATACCTGCCGGATACACCGTACCCGCGGGGACGCCACCGACGCCAGAAAGGGCGGCTTGAACGATCCCGTCACGGTCGATCGCGGCAGACACCGCGCGCCGGATCAACGGGTTGGACATAGGGCCGCTGGCCGCATTTACTGTGTAGAAATAAAGCCGCGCAGTTGGGGCCGCAAAGCCCAGTGCGCCGGTTTCCTGAATGCGCGCGAAATCCGTTTCGGGATAGTTGATCACCATATCAACTTCGCCTGCCTCAAATGCCAAAGCGGATGCGCCGGGATCGGGGATGCCGACGACGCGCACTTCTTCAAAACCCGGTACACCAAGGCGGTAGTCGCTGTTTGCCGCGACGCGGTAAAGCTGATCAGGGATTGCTTCCTGGAAAACATAAGGGCCGGTGCCGTTAATTGGGTAATCCTCTGATGCAGCCCCAAGAATGGCAATGCCTGGCTCTGACAATGTCCATGGGAAGGCCGCATTGGGGCTGTTTGTCTCGAACACGACAACCTTATCGCCGTCCGTCGACATGGACGCAAGGTCAAGCAGGTTCGCGATACGCGCGTTGTAGCCCGTGTGACTCTCGACAGAGATCGGTGTGATCGCATCCACCACGGATCGCGCAGTCACGGGGGTGCCGTCATGAAAGGTCAGCCCTTCGCGCAATGTGACACGCCAGGTCGTTGGCGAGGATTGCGCGATCCCCGCTGCCAAGCGGGGATAGAGGTCCAATTCATAATCGATCCCCATCAGGGTTTCGGTCACGCCAGTTTGGTTCGACATCCAGCCATTGTAGCCAGCCCGGGGGTCCGGGACAGGATCACTGGAAATGAAGCCGACGGCAATATTGAAGGTCCCTTCCTGCGCAACGGAAGGCAGGGCGGTTGAAAGTGAACAAATGGCAACAGCGGCGAGCCGTGTCATGAGAGACATAGAGAATTCCTTATTTTGTTGGGAGGGTCGCGCGCTTATCGCGGGCGAGCGTTTGAGCCTCAGAGCGGTGTAGCAAAGCAAGTGCGTGATCAGTGGTGAGCCCTTTCGCCTGCGCGCGCTGCCAGATTTTACGCGCCGAAGTGGGCGACCACGGCAATGCCGCTTGGGAAAGCCAATGTCGCAGCGGTGTAGGTAATGCGTCGTAGGTGTGCATGGGATCAACAGACCGGCGCCGCCTGCGCAGTGACGTTTGACCAAGATTGCGGTTCATGCCGCCGCCTCCGCACGCCGCCAAAGCGGAAAGGGATCAACATAGTCTGGCAACGCATCGAGGCTGCTGGCGACCAACTCCGGCACAAGGCAAGCATCAAGTCGCGCCTTTATCGTTGCCCAATCTATTCCCGCCCCAATGAAGACAAGCTCCTGTCGACGGTCGCCCCAAGGCTCCTGCCAGTGGGCCTGCATATAGTTTCGCGCGCTTTCGTCCTCGGGCCAGCTATCCTTTGGAACTGTCGCCCACCACGTCCCAAGTGGCTTGACGCTCGACAGGGATCCGGCGAGCGAAAACTCGGCGACCCATTCCGGGCGCGTCGCAATCCAAAAATGCCCTTTGGCGCGGATAACACCGGGAAGATCGCCGTTCAGAACCTCCAGTACCTTTTCTGGAATGAACGGTTGCCGGGCGCGATATACATACGACGCCACGCCGTATTCCTCGGTTTCAGGCGTGTGATCGGCAAAACCGTAGAGTTCTTTGGCCCACATCGGGTGCTCATGCGCCTGTACGAAATCAAAAAGACCGGTATCGAGGATCGCTTCAGCGGCGACATCTGAATGATCCGTTTCAATGATCCGCGCGTCGGCGTTGAGGCTACGAATAATCTTGCGTGCCGCATCCACGCGTTCAGGGCCTGCATCGGTGACTTTATTCAGGACGACGACGTCAGCAAATTCGATCTGATCGGTGAGCAGGTGGACCAGAGTACGTTCGTCCTCATCGCCCATTGTTTCGCCGCGATCGCTCAGGAAATCATGGCTGGAATAATCATTCAGCAGGTTCACCGCATCCACCACCGTGACCATTGTATCCAGACGAGACACATCAGCGAGGCTATCGCCGCGCTCATCGCGGAAATCGAAGGTTGCGGCGACAGGAAGCGGTTCAGAAATACCCGTGGACTCTATCAGTAAATAATCAAAGCGCCCTTCCGCTGCGAGCCGCCGGACTTCGTCCAATAGATCATCACGCAGCGTGCAACAAATGCACCCGTTCGACATTTCGACCAGCGTTTCATCCGTCCGACTTAGTTCCGTGTCAGCTCGCACAAGGTCTGCATCGATATTCACCTCAGACATATCGTTGACGATCACCGCAACCCTGCGGCCTGTCCGATTGTTCAGCACTCGGTTGAGTAGCGTGGTCTTTCCCGCGCCCAGAAAACCTGAAAGTACCGTGACGGGAAGGCGTGTATCTGACATGTTCGGCTCCATTCGCTGCTCTACAAGTCAGGTAACTTACTCAGTTACTAGATTGATGCAACAGAGAATGTTACGTTAACCTCCATATTGGAGAACACCCGCCTATGAAACGCAACTCACGTCTGTCGCTCGCACTTCACACCCTTGGCCATATGGCAGGTGATCCCGCGGGAGTGCGGACCTCAGCGGATATTGCTGAGCATGCCGGGACAAATCCAGTTGTTGTGCGCCGCGTCCTTGGAAAGCTGCGCGAGGCGGGTTTGCTAACCTCTGAAAAAGGACATGCGGGAGGATGGCGTCTTGCACGTGAGCCCCATGAGATCACCTTGGCCGATGTTTATCTGGCGCTGGATGAAAGCCTTGTTGCGACGGGTGAACAAGAGGTTGCCTCCTCGTGCTCGGTAGAGAATATCTTACAAAGAAAAGTGGCGTCGGTCTTGGAAGACATTGAGCGCAGTTTGGTGGAACGACTGGCTGCAACCACAATCGCCGAAGTGCGAGAAACTGGACCCGTCAAACACGGCTGATCCGCAGGGAAATCCAAAGTAGGGGACTGTTGCGTTAAAGTTCGTGGGCCAAAATTATACAACTGAACGCTGATTTTAGGCAGCCTCCTGAAAGAGTTTATGCATGAATGCAATCTCGCCTTTAACGCGTGGCTGCTTGTTGTGAATGTGGTCTCTCTTGAGTGCCCTTATCGTCTCGATCCCCGCTAACGTCGCCTGCGCAGATCGCCTTACGATATGTCGGTGCCTTGCCCGTGCAAATAGATACGGGTCGATGCAAACGCACCCGTTCAATGGCTCTATTTAGAAAGGCTTTGGCGTCTCGTCTTGCTGTGAGGCGAAACTCCACCAGTTGATCGTTCGCATCAATTGCGCGCCACAGGTACCGCCATTTTCCACCGGCCCGTATGTAGGTTTCGTCAACATGCCAATCGAGGCTGCTGCGTTTATGGTGCTTCTCAGTTCGCTTGACCAATTCAGGGCTAAACTTTTGAACCCAGCGGTAGACAGTAGACCGATCTACGTCCAGGCCCCGTTCTGCCAGCAGATCAACGAGGTCTTGGTAGGACAACTGATATCGCAGATACATCCGCACGGCACGCAGAATAACTGCAGCCGGAAATCAATGTCGCTCGAACGGCTGTTTACGCGGCACGATAGGGTCCTTTCGCTACGCTCACTCTGACAAAACTAGGTTAATGCAACAGTCCCGTTTCAACAGACTGCGACAAGCTCTTTTATGTGGTCAATATACCCACAAAACAGGCAGCCAAACCGAAAGCGGTCAGTAAGGCTCGGTACAACCAACGGGGTTTCCCGATCAGCGCGTATGAAAGACATGTAAGTCCGATGCCGACCATCAAAAATGCGCTCAATGCACCTGTTGTGTTGGTTGAAACGCGGATCAGATCGGGGTTTGCAATCATGGCAAGCGGAATGATGTAGAGCCCGAGGCCGAGCGCCATAGCCGTCAGTGCAACCCTGAGCCAGTTTTCCCCAATCATCCCCGCGGCTATGAATACCGCGCCACAGACAGGGGGTGTGATTGTGGATAACAATGCGAACCAGAATACAAACAGATGTGCCTGCAACGGCTCAAGCCCCAGTTCGATCAACGCAGGTCCCGCAACGGACACGCAAATGACGTAGGCTGCCGTGGTGGGGACCTCCATTCCGAGCAAGAGGCATGCCAGCGCGGTAAGGAACAGCGCGGGCCAAAGCGAACCGCCGGACCCCGAGATGATGACGGAAGTGATTTTGATCCCCAAACCAGTGATACCGAGCACGCCGATGATAATCGATGCGCAAATAATAATCGCTGCGATCATGGCCACCTGTTGGCCGACAGCCAGAAAAGCGTGACCCATACGGTCAAACCCCTGGGCGATGTTCATGCGGGGTGTTGCGTCGAAAAACAGCGCTGCCGCGCCAGTAAAAATTGCCAATACGGCCGCATATTGCGGCGTAAACCCTGCAACAAACATAGCCGTGAGCAGGACCGAGAACGGCACCAGAAAAAACCCGGAGGTGATCAGCACCATGCGCGCGCCGGGGCGTTGGTCCTTTGGCACTGCCTGCAAATCGAAACGCTGCGCATAGGCATTGATGCCCATCCATACGGTCAGAAAATAGAGGATCGCAGGCAGGAGTGCTGCCAACATGATCTGCGTGTAGGGCACTCCGGTCAGTTCAACCATCACAAAGGCACCAGCCCCCATAAGAGGCGGCATGATCTGACCGCCTGACGAAGCCACAGCTTCGACTGCAGCGGCGAGGCGCTTGGGATAGCCCAGTTTGGTCATCGCAGGTAATGTAATCGCACCTGTTGAGGCCACATTGGCGGAGGCCGAGCCCGAGATGGACCCGAAAAGTGCCGACGAAATAACCGATACTTTGGCCGCACCACCCGTCAGGCGGCCCGCAGCGGCAGAGGCCACATTCATGAATCCCTGTCCCGCTTCGCCCGCGTTCAGCACCGCACCAAAGATGACAAAGATTGCGACAACACCAACCGATACACCTGTGAGGCTGCCCCAAAGACCGCCTTCAGCAACAACAAGAGTGCCGAGAAAGCTGCGCAAGGGCGTACCGGCATGGCCAAATTCACCGGGGATATGTTGCCCGTACAAACCGTACATCAGCGCGCAAAGCGCCACCGCGGGCAATGGCCAGCCAATCATACGCCGCGCGCCCTCCATTGCGATCGCCAAAAGTGCGATCGCCAGCGCGACCTGAAATCCGTTTTCCAAAAACCCGTATTGGTTGCGCAGGACCTGGTGGTTCAGGGCGATCCAGATACAGGCTGACACACCGATGAGCGTGATGACGAGACCCGACCACCAGCCCGCGTGTGTCTTGGCGGCGTATAGAAACACCCATGGCAAAATGAGCGCCATGTGCAGGGGACGCGCTATGAGGTTGGGCACCAATCCGTAAAAGATCAACCCGATATGGAACACGGCGGTGACCATGCCAAGCACGATCCACACGCGGCCAGCGCTGGGGGAAAAGGATGTCATGGAACCAAAGAGCCTTATCCCCATTTACCGTGGGAACAAGGCCAACCTGCTACATATGTGCGTCGTTCAGCGACACACCGATTTCTTTGTAGTACCGGATCGCACCGGGGTGAATCTGCGTCGTAATATTGCTGAGCATATCGGCGGAGACCCCGGCCCACCACGCCGTATCCTTGGCCATGTTCTCGCGCGTTTCCCAATAGGTTTTGGTGAGCATATACGCGGTATCGTCGTCCATTTTGGTCGTGGAATAGGCGACAACGGGCAAAGACGTCGTTGTGATGTCTTCAGTCTGGCCGGTATACGTCCCGGCTGGAATTGTCAGGCGCGTGCGCTTTGACTGCGCGATCTGTTCATCATTGAGCGACAGGACGGTAACGCCGGTAGAGGCCGCCGCTTCGATGACGTTCGGTGCTGGGAAGGAACCCGCCGTGACAAAACCGTCGATTTGTCCGTTTTTCAAGGCGTTTACAGCATTCGACAATTCTGAATCGGCGACCGTTACCTTGCCTTCAAGGCCAAACAGCTCGAGGTACTTCGCGCCCTCACGTGCTCCGAATGAGCCACTGCCCAAAAGGATCGTCTTGCCTTCCATCTCGGCAAAGCTGGTGACGCCGCTGTCCTGCGACATGACAAAATGCATGGTCAGGGACGGGATTGGGAAAAGCGCGCGGATCTCTGCAAAGGCTGGATCGCTCTTGCCCTCGAACATGGCCTTGCCGCCCTGCGCCAGACCAACCAACGCAGGCGGCGTGGTAAACACATAATCACCACCGCGCGCGCGGACCTCCATCACATTCTGCACCGAGCCTTGGCTCTCTTCGACGGTCACGGAAATATCGCCGCCCGTACCTGCCTTCATCGCTTCGGCGATTTGTACAGCCATCTGGAAATACGATGAACCCGCTTTGGCGGATTTATAGGTCACGCGCGTCTCGGCCGAAGCGGTTGTGGTTAGTATCAAAGCAACGGCAGCAGCCGCGCCGATAGATTTCATAAGTGTCATTTGATATCGCTCCCTGTTTCCAGCGAGACAATATTGTTTGGCAAGGTAATTGCAAGCTAAGCCATCAGAGTTTGTCCCGCGTTCGTTTACTGCATGAAATCTCAAGCCGCCTGAGCGTTTTTTCCAGAAAAAAGGGCATTTGCAAACCGGGGGGGGAGTATGACCGTGGCTTACGCGCGCCGTGTTCGGTGACCATTGTCATAGCTTCCAACTCAAAGAACTCACGCGGGCCACCGATATAGCCACCCTCGCGGCTTTTGAGGGTTGGCTCTGAACCAGGCATCAGCAAGCTGCGGATCTTGTCGGCCGTCATGGCAATACGCACCTGTTCCAGCGGAGTGCCTTCGCCAGGACCGTAAAAGCTGAGGGCCCCGCCGAGGGGACGGAACCGTGCTTCGGTGCGAAAGGCTTCCGAGTTGTCGCGAATTTGGCGCTGAAATTGTTTTCGTCTGCGGCTTTCGCGAAACCAACAGAAGCAGGTCCCGAACCGAGACCAAGACCAAGACCAAGACCGCCGGTAGACACACCGTGGTAGTGTCGCAAAGTATTCGCTAGGTTAAGAACGCTCCTTCGCTGAACACATTTATCCAGCGAGTGTTGCGAACTGCGCGAAGCCAGATTGCTCTAACTGGTCAAACTGACCTTTCCGGATCATGTGTGCTACTTCAATCCCCGCAAGAGTAGCCGAAGCTTAATTCAGCGATTTGAGGGTCTGCATAGGTCGGTCCAGTTTCTCAATGAAACGGTGATC
Organism: Roseobacter sp. OBYS 0001; assembly: GCF_019654895.1. Taxonomy (NCBI): domain Bacteria; kingdom Pseudomonadati; phylum Pseudomonadota; class Alphaproteobacteria; order Rhodobacterales; family Roseobacteraceae; genus Roseobacter; species Roseobacter sp. OBYS 0001. The sequence goes on along the minus strand of NZ_BPES01000015.1, from coordinate 7,396 downwards.
CTGCTTGATGATATTGTTGAGGTATTTCGTCCGTCGATCCGTGTTGAACCAACACCAGCCGCACATCACCAGCAAGCAATTCATATTGAATAGTCCCGTCGTGTTCGATCCGCTATTGTCAATGACAACCTTGTCCTGCCAGCCGTTGTTGCCAATGCCCTTTATGAAAAACGCGGTCGCTGCGGCCTCGTCGCGCCGCTCAGACAGCATGAAATCAAGGGTTTTTCCTTCCTTGTCGATCGCTCGGTACAAATATGTCCACCCGCCTTTCACTTTAGTATACGTCTCATCTCTCACCTGGCATGGCTTTGCATAGCAACGTCCCGTCGAAGCTTTCTAGCGATGCGCTTCTTCGGCAATCGCACTTGCGTATTTCTCGATCCGCCGATTGAGTGTCGCATGATCCAAATCGACACCGCGTTCGGCTGTGATTTCTTCGAGGTCACGATATGATACTGGAAAGCGAACGTAGAAATATACGGCATATAGAATGAAGGATTTCGGGTACTGTGCGCCGTTAAAAATGATCAGATCTATCAGCCTGTTACCGTGTTCGAAAAACGAGGCTGCTAGACTGCGGCGCAAGGCAACGCAACAAAATTCAGAAACTTTGCGACACTACCGGTGGCAGCCCGTAGAAGACATTGCCGTCATTCATCTTCAGCGGGATGAATGCCCTCGCTGTACGTGCAAGGACATTATGCAGTGACACAAAAACGGACATCATGAGAGCTTGAAACGGCTAATGTCCCGAACTGTCCCACGCGCTTTAAGCAAGCTTCAAAGCATGTCGCAAATCTGAAATTGACCTTGCAACTATGTCATGTCTCGCGTCAGCGACCAAGAAATTGATCACTTCGACAATACGAAGCGGGTTAGCGTTAGCCAGTCTTGCCTTGCTTTGGTATTTGCACAGCTGTTTCTAAAAATTCATCCCTGAATGGGGATGGTTTACCGTAGAAAAAACCTTGCAAGGTGTCACACCCCAGATCTGACAAGAATTTTGACTGCTCGGCTGTCTCGACACCTTCTGCGGTAATTTTCATATTCAGCCTTGCCCCCAGCATCACTACGGACTCGATGATTTCTCGTGACCTTTCGGAGTTCCCATCTAAAGCAGCCACAAAGGACCTATCAATTTTCAAGCGATCAAAGCCATATTTCCACAGATAGCTAAGGCTGGAAAATCCAGTGCCAAAATCATCCATGGCGATCCGGACGCCCATGTCACGCAGGCAATCAATTTGCATTTCCACAGACATACTGTCCTCAAGCAGTAAAGACTCTGTGATTTCTAACTCCAGCTGGTGCGCTGGAAAGCCTGTATCCTTGAGCACAGTACACACGGTGTTTACCAACTCTCCACTTTTGAACTGGATTGGTGATAAATTTATGGCCAGCATCTTGTCGCTCTCTGCTTCAGCGACTTTTTGGATGGCGGTTTGAATTGTCCATCGACCTATTTCTTCAATTAACCCAAGGTCTTCTGCAACGGGTATGAACACTGAAGGTGGTATAAAATTATCATTGTCGTCCAATAGGCGGAGCAATGCTTCGTGGCCAATGATCTGCTGATCTTTGCTGGACACCAGTGGTTGAAAATAAATCTCAAATTCGGAATTTTCAGTTGCATGGCGAATACGTGATTCCAGCGCGTAGCGCTGCTTAAGCTCCTCTCCCATTTCGGTTCCGTACACCGCAAAGTTGTTTCGCCCAGACGTCTTTGCGTGGTACAAAGCGGTGTCGGCGTTTTTTAGGATCACGTCTAAACCGTCTTCTGCGTTGATTTCGGCGAGGCCAACGCTGACAGAACCGGTGATGCTGGCGTCTTCGATGTCGATTTGTTTTTTGCACATTTGGACAATCGACCTGACCCGATGCGTCGCGTCCTCAATTGAGAGGTTCTGAAAACCAATCACAAACTCATCCCCGCCGAACCTTGCGATCAGATCTTCTTTTCGGCAGTTTTCACGAAGTACGTCCGCTACATTTGCCAAAAATGCGTCACCTATTGAATGGCCGTGCGTATCGTTGATTGCTTTAAAATGATCTAAGTCCAGATAGCAGGCCACCGACAAGTCATTGTTTTCGATGTGTCTTTTTGCCTGCATCGAAAACTCCCTTCGATTCAGCAAACCAGTCAGGGGGTCGAAGCGGGATAAAAACTCGGCATCCTTGCGCGACCGCTCGGTCAACGTACGTTGCAAATAATATGCTGAACATGGCACCGCAAAGATAAGGCCACAAAACAACATGAGCATAAGCCCAAAAGTTTGAAAGCTTTCTCTGAAATATGCAGCGGTAGCGGTTTGATCAACGTATACTTCGACAATCGCAACGACCTGGCCGTTGCCATCAAATAGAGGAATATATGCTTCAGCATAGAGGTCAGGACGGTTGGGTTTATTGGTGCCGTCGAAAACATCGACAATTGGCGCTCCGGTTGCGGCCACTTGCATTGGCTCCAAGTCCATCACATCTGCCGTTCCCATATAACGACCCGTTGATACATCGTCTGAAATCAACGACAGACGACCATCTGCCGTGAACAACTTGAATCTAAATACGTCACCAATGTTTCGAATATCTTCAATCGTGGCTCGCTGTTTTTCGGTGGGCATGCCGCTCTCTGCCAAATCCTCGATATCCGGAATTCGCGACGCCATGAATTGTCCCCATTGCGACGCCTTGTCTACTGACTCTCGAAAGATCACGTTGTCTACCGCCCTGCCTACTCCATAGGCAACCGAGATCCAGATCGCTGCCGCCGCAACAACACCAAATACAACAAAACGAAAAACCAACATGCCAGTACTCCGGAAATGGTAAGAACTCAAAGACCAGTTCGCGTTTTAAAAAGTGTAAATCCGGGTCATCAAAGTAATTGGAATTTTAGTTTCATCTCTCTGCAATTGTTCGAGCGAATTTGAACAAAGCCTCTGGCATTCTGCAGCTCCCGGCAACTGCCGTGAGTGTCCCCTTTGGTCGTACAACGCAGATCTGAAAATGCCGTTTTTTCTCCCGAAGGGCCCGCTATCGAAACTTTGCAAAGTCCGCATCCTGCGCTTAGCTGCCTTTGATGCACACTGCAGCAAGCGCCACTGCGGATTTAGCTCGATGAACGACCGCTTTTGCCAAGTTGAGGCTTGATCCTTGCCGATGCAGCGAATGCGCACTTTCCGCCCTGACAACCTATCGTAGTGACCATGAGCCGATCACAGTCGTAAGTACCAACCAAAGTACTTATGGCACAACCGTGAGGTCGAAGAACTTCAAACAGACTACGCCCGAGGGATGCTTTGGGGGATACATCTTCTCGAAAACCCTTCAAGATAATGTAATATATGTATTTTTACTGAATAAGTGGTGCCCGGGGGCGGAATCGAACCACCGACACGAGGATTTTCAATTTTCCTAGGTTCCCATTCAAACTCTAGCAAGCTGGTTCAAGCCGACGCAAAAAGTGTTTAGCTTCAATACGATGTGGTCTTCAATCAAGATCAGAGCGACCCAAACCATTTCACTGTAGCCCGGTATTTTTGGCACCCACGATGCACCCAACGACTCTGCAAATGCTAATCAAGGAATGTACGAAGACCGCTATGAAATGGTACGGTGCAATCCGTAGCATCGATACTGGACAAGTTGCAGCCTTTGGAGCACTTTGTCGCCATTCAACGACAACCATGAGGAAGAGATGTTGCGTTATTTTAAATTGCTAACGACAGGCTTTGTAGCCGCTTTAGGACTGACTTGCATTTCCACCAGCGTTGCCGCGCAGGCGCTTACTGCTGAAGAGATATCCCGGATGCTGGATGAGCAGGCGGCGACGCCCAATCCTTATGCCGCGCTTCTGAATGACCCTGACCCGCAGCGCAGTATGGGCGCGATGAAAATCATGATGGAAAGCGGCGATCCGCAGTTGATTTCCTTGGCAAAGGAATTTGGCCTTCTTTCATCAAATCCTCGGGTTCAAAAAGAAGCTTTGGGGTACTATCTTGCCACGCGCCCCAATCTTGCTGTTCAATTTGATCTGTCGAAAGAAGATGGGGTGAGCTCTTCATTTTTGAATGCGTTTAGAGCTACGGAAAACCTTCAACAACAAGCTTTCACCACGTGGCGCATCGGAGAATACGATAACAAACAGCAGTGTTTCGTATGGGATGGAGACGACGATTGTATGTTCAAGATCAACGCAAACGGTGTTTTCATCGAAGGTTCTCATATTAAAGCGCAATTGAGTATAACGCCAGAGGGCGCGTTGTTGGGTGTGGCAAGGCTGGGATGGATTGATAACCCATCCCCGATGCAGATCACGCTATTAGAATAACTTTCATTGTACCGAAACTTGGTTCAGTGCCAGATCACCATCGTTCCAAGCGCTTCGGATGGTGATTTGGACCCACCGCGCGTTTCTTGGTGCCAGCCGACCGGTGTCGAAAAAACCGTCCGGTCGCATTTCTCCTTCAGTCCATGGGCGAAAACGAGTTCCTTCTGGGTCAACAGCAAGAGACACGGAAATCACCTTGGGAACAGCGTACGGCCCGTTGCTGGGTGAGGTTATTCGAACACGCGAAACCGGCGTCGTAGAGGATGCTTCAAGACGAAACATCAAGACGACCGGTCCGGACGGGTCTGTAACAAAAAGCCCGTCCGAAGTTACGTTCCTAAGACCATATTGAGGCAGGCTTGCCGGACTATTGGTTTTGAATTCAGCAAACGGCAGACCTTGAAAGGTACCACTTTCTTGACTGAAGCTACCACTGCTTTGAGAAGAGAATGCGCGCCCTTGCTCTGATAAAAAACGGTTGATGTTGAGGAATATCTCCTCTGATCGAATGAATGTGGCAAACGCCTCCCCGTCCGATTCAATTGCCATTCCAATGGGCTTATCATTGACGAAGGCGAAACTTCCAGACGTGCCCTGCGCAATGGCATCCCTATCTTCGACAAGTTCGCCCGTAAAGTATAGATAGTCGCGGTTAATGACCCTGATAGGAAGTCTTTCGTCTTCGCCACGAGCATTTACCCTCAGCATCAAGGCGAGCGCAGCGTTCCGCGTCGTCGCTGTTGGATTAAGGTCTCCCAATGACGCAGTACATCGCTCATCAATTGCCCCTTTGTCGATAAAGGCTAAAGCCAAATCCATTCCTTCCCAAAAGGGCGTTTGAACATTTGCTTGGTCGACTTGAACAGGCGCCGACGTGCTGACCGATATCCTAGGCAGGTCGCCTGCAACGTGTTTTGGCAAGGCGGCATAGCAATTGCCAGCGTGCTGGAACATCCAACCAAACCCCCACTCACCCTCACCGTTTTGAATACGGACTGACTGTGCCCAACCTGCATTGGCACAGAGAAAAAAAACGACTATCAATAGCCTTAGCGTGGGGAACTTTATGCCAAAATCTAACTTACTCAAAGCAATCATGTTTTTTTCTCTTGTGTTCACGTCTTCAGGGCATGCTCAATCTGTCGAGCTCGCAACAGCACCGGATCTCAACGAAAGCCTTCAAAGCACCGCAAAGATATCCGGCAGTATCGTGAGTGGATTGCAAGTGCAAAAAGGCCCAACTTCGGAAATTGTGATAGAAGCCTTTGTGCCGTCCACATGGTCCGGCGAGACCATTTGTCTACGGGTCGTAACGGTAGATGGTCATTACGAAGCATCGAATGAATATCTCGTAAGTGATGATTGGCAGGGCGGCATTTCCAAGCTGTTTTACCCGACGAGACATGCGGATGTTTTGGCACCGAAACCGACAGACGCGATAGGTTTGCGGATGACACGTGGCGCATGTTTGTCAGAGATGCAGGAAGCAACCGTCGCCTATTGGGACGGCGCAAGAGAAAGACCCATCTCCCTCCTCGTGAATTCCTTTCAGGCGGAAGCCGTCTTTGCCTATTTCGGAGACAGCACTTCGCCGGTTAAGTGTGAACCCATTGATTTGGACGGAAAGTCGGCATTTGATTGGAACTGCATGTTCGATTCAAGCGTCGGGAGCGGTCCGGTCGACGTGCAAGTGTTAAGGATAAAAAATGGGCAAGCCGCACCATCAACCAAATTGGTGATTTGGTTGCCAGAACAATGAACGGATGTCGTGGTGGGTTACAATAGCTTGAAGGGTGTTCATGTCGTTCTCCCAACTGGCTTCGTCGCGAGGATGAAGTCGCCGGCTCAGCTCGTTGTTTTCGTTATCCTTGCGGCGATCATCTTCCTGATGATCCTCGCGGTGTTCAGCCAAAGTCGAAGCTATTTAATTGAGGCAAACACGGGTGCTGCGTCAATAATTTTTGGAGACGGAGCCAACGAGTGGTCTTTGCCGGATAGCGTAATGTGTGTTTCAGCAGAGGTTCCAACCATTGCAGACAAAGGCGAAAATAAGCCTTGCAATGTAATGCAGCGGAAACAGGGCGACAGGCGCGAGATCATAGTCGATTGGGAGAGCAATACTGAAGTAAGGCTAACTGTTCACTCGGTAGATGGATTGCGGATCGAAACCATTTCCAGCGAGCAGAAGTTTCCTCCGCAGGGAAGCGTGATCATTGTGCCCAAAGATGCTTGGACCACTGCTGGTGCTCTTACCTTTCGAGCTATCGTCACCCTGGGCGACGACATGCGAACCGGTGTTCAACAGTATTTAAAGGGGGGGCGCTGGGAAGCACGAGATGCTGGATTAGCCACTGGCTTGCTGCGAAAAACTACTGAGGTGGTAAAGTCCGGCGAGCTTTCTACTGGGGCCAAGGTGAGGGTCTTAGTTTACGACCAGCCTGCCAGGACTGTACGAGCAGCACAGACGTACGGACACCTATTACCCACTGCAGCATATGACTCCATGTCGATCACTCTGGTATCTGAACTTGGTGATACATTCTTGTCAGTTCGGCATTTTGGAGTAGCTGAAGCAGTCACACTTAAGCCCGATTGGATCGACATCGCTATATCGAGTTCATTGTTTTTGACCGCCACGATAATGCTGACAATTCTAGGTGCGGCAGTTCAAATTGCGTCCCAACTGGGCTCGAAACGTGGGACTCAAGAGGTTGGCCAGCGGTCAGAAAATACAGACAATCGAAAAGATTAAGCAGAATTAGATCAATAAAATATTGGTTTTGCGCTGCTTCCAGCACAGGTCGAGAAATCTACAGGGCCTATGCCACGCTCACACCGCGCAGCAGGACAAGATGTGCCGCCTTACCGCATGCTGCGACTAGCATGAAGGTCCGATGTAGCGCGAAAGTTACCCACAGAACAGTTGATTTTCAGGTTCCTACCACCCACACTTTCATTGCCGCAATATCGGTTCAAGGGAGTATGGATCACAATGAATGATGAGAAAAAGATGACCTGCTCCCCTTTGAGTCCGCTAATTTACGTTAGCTCTGTTCGGGTTTTGGT